>CAZUWX010000131.1:0-2529 GCA_964624205.1 uncultured Chitinophagaceae bacterium | reverse complement strand
GCCCGCAACACAACCAGCCTCTGGCATTTTGATTCTCAGGATCACGCGATCATCAATATTTACTCTGATCCCGATCCGCGTAATTGATATTCCAGCAAAGATTTATACGTAGCAAATAGGTGATGTTCCAATATCTGAGAAATAGTAGTATTCAAGGTAAAGAGACCACTAATTTCAATCTCCAAGAAGGCGTTATCCAAAAAATAACTGTAATTGCTTTTCAAGAAATCAGCTGCCCTATTATAGAACGCTTCATTAGCCTCCTTTGCCAAAATATCCCCAACAAATATTCTCGAAAGTGCAGGCTTGATCACTGTTGTATCAATTTCTCTCAGTCTTTGTGCTTCTGCAGCAGCCTGTTCTAATGTCACTGTTTGAGCAATACGCTGAACAATCGCAATAACTTCACCCGAGGTGGTCGAATATTCGGAAACAAATTCTTTAGTTTCCAAAAAGGATAAATACCGCTGTTGTAGCAAGGCCGGATCCTCAGCATGGTTGTAGAAAAATAAAAATGCCTCCTTATCCAGTTGTGCCTGCTTTTCTTCAGTCTGTCGCAGATCAGCTTCAAGTTGATCCACAACTACTCCACTATTGCGAGCGGAAATTTTATTTCCATCAAAGTCGAAGGATTTTATATCTATCTGATTCTCTTGAATAGCCCTAACCATTTGCAGATCCTGCCGATGATTTTCAATCAGGTGTTGCAGATTGCCATTCTCTTCCGTAAAGATCTCGTCAAACGTCTTTAAAGTCGTACTTTCCAACTGTTCCAGTTCCTCTTTTGACAGGCTAACGTAGCGGCTGTCGTAAAACCCTTTATATTCAGGTGGAAGGCGCCTGCTTTCCCTTCGCAAATTTATCCATTGTTCATACTCCTCCGTGTTGACAAGATCGGGAGGGCGCTCAAATTGGACTGGCTCATATAGGCGTTTGGTGACCATTTGCTGTATTTGTACCGGATCGTCAAATAGCAGCCAGGGACTAGCTGCTACGGGTTCTATATTCACATTTAACGCATCAACATTCTGTTCTCGCTCCGTCAATGTGGGATGGCTCGCCCATTGATTTTTAATGTTTATCCTGGAACTTTCCGCTGCAGCCGCAAACGCGTATGACACCTCGGGAAGTCCCTCGTTAAGCGGCAACCGAAACTGCTCGGCAACCAACCGATAAATATAGGACTGGCTGTGAAAAATATTATCGATACGTTTGTTATCTGCTACCAGTTCGTTGGCATCCTGAATCACTTTTTGATAGCAGGGATCGGCCATTTTCACACGAGCCAGGGCAGTAAGCAGGTTATTTCCGCCGGCAACGCTGGCAGCAATAGCGTCGGCGTGAAATTCCATCTCCCGGCTAAGCGCCATGTATTCCTTATTGATCAAACTGTACATACCCCGCAGTATCCACTGAATGAATGTCGATATTTTAACCGTGATGACGGCAAAGACAGATAACAGCCCGAGGCTACCCCAACGCTGTAAAAAATTATGGTAAGATGTATTTTCGTATAACATGTTGTAGATGATCAGGTTCACGTTATAGGTATAGCTACCCGCTTTCATGCTGCGTTGGCTGAAGTGACCAAATTCGTGAGCGATAATGGCTTTGCATTCGCTGAGATTAACTGCATTGAGCAGTCCGAGGCCGAGTACCAGATTTTTCTTCACCGGTAAAAACATACTTAAAAAGCTGGAATCATAGAAAACTGCCGCATTGACCTCTGGCGAGATAAACACCTTTTTCGGAAATGGCGTTTGTGTTTCAGTCGCCACTTTCCGTAAAAAACCGAACAGCACCGGATGATCGGCCTCTGAAAGCTGCCATCTTCCTGTGTCGCGATCCCTGACCACCGATCCGATAAATTTGACCAGGAAAAACACAAGAGACACACCGGTGGCAATCATTCCTGCACCGAGTAATAATGTTATCCAGCGCGGGAAAGAGATTACCAGTACTATCCCATAGAAAACAGCGACAAACGCCAGGGCAAATACAGCAATGACCAGTGCTACGTAAACGAGAAAAAAAAGTGCAATAGCCGCAGTCACTTTTATGGCCTGTTTTTTGAAACTGGCCGTAACACCAATAGTTATCTGACCAGGGGGTGCAGGCGGATAAGTATAACGTTCCAAATTGACAAAGGTTTAGGCATTTAGGGTTGCTATTCTATGCTGCTATAAAGCACCTTTCCATCAGCCGGATCGACCAGCTTCAGGTCGGGGGTAGCACGGGTAAGTCGATGATGGTTATTGCACTGAACATAGTACCCTTTCCCGTGCCGGATATCTGGAAGAATAGAAGATTCCGTCTTCCCCGAACAGGCATGGATCCTTAATGGCCCCTCTCTGAAAATCTTCACCGCAAAACGGGTTTTGTTTTGCGCCCAATACATCAAATCGTTCTCCACATACACATAATATTCATCCAGCATAGCAATAAACCGGTGGGGCCGGCAAAAGGAAACGAGCAGGAAGATAAACTCCATGGACTAGGTTTAGACGATAACAAGGTAATGAAAAAATA
>CAZUWX010000130.1:0-2689 GCA_964624205.1 uncultured Chitinophagaceae bacterium | reverse complement strand
ACTGGTATGCTTAACCCCAGCGCTTGTGCGGCAGCAGCATAGACCTCAGCAGGGCTACAGCCTTTTTTGCGCAGCGACTGGATGGAGATATCACCGGCGGACTTCGATACCTTCCTGCCCTCCTTTTCGAGGATCAGGGGATGATGGCAGAACAGGGCGCTGGAGAAGGTTTCCCGTCCGAGCAGTTTTGCCAGATAAAGCTGGGCCAGCGTG
The DNA here is from genome assembly GCA_964624205.1 of uncultured Chitinophagaceae bacterium. GTDB lineage: Bacteria > Bacteroidota > Bacteroidia > Chitinophagales > Chitinophagaceae > Flavitalea. The sequence continues at coordinate 2,476 of CAZUWX010000130.1, read as the reverse complement.
GAAGGCCAGAGGTCGTTGCCCCGCACGATAAGGTCTACATCGAAGTGAAGATCGTCGCACAGCGAAGCCAGTTGATAAGCCGGCAGACCGTCTTTTCTCCTTACGATAAAATATTGCATCTCTTCGGGCAGGGTGCTTCTGATCCTGCCTCCATTCCAGTTATTGACCTGCAGTTTTTCCCCTGTGGCGATCACCCGCCAGCTCACGTTTGGTGTGTCGAGCGGGATCTTTTTAGCTATGCAGGCGCCACTGTATACCCCCTGGGGATCTTTCCGAAGCAGGTCGGCCCTTGAACAAGAGCAGGCGAACAAGGCCCCCTGCCCTCTCAGCTCCTGCAGCAGGCGGGTATAGGCATCGAGCCGGTGAAGCTGCGAATAGCGCCGGTCGTACTCGTCCAGGTCGCGGGGACCCTCATCCCAGGGAATGCCCAAAAATTGTAGCGTATCGAAAACATCCTGCAGATACTGCCGGCCGGTGCGCTCGCTATCCAGGTCGTCAAAACGCAGCAATATCTTTGCTCCGCTTTGTCGCGCCAGGGCGGCGGTGAGGGAGAAAGACAAAACATTCCCCAGGTGGAGAAATCCGCTGGGGGTGGGTGCTATCCTCGTTCTGAAACAGTTCTCCAACTATACCTAATTTATTAAACGAATCAGGAGCCCAAGATTACAAAGATGCATCTTGGGGGTATGACAATTCGGCGACCAGTATCAGGTAAGACCGTTTGGCAAAGCTCCTCTTCAGGCACGCAAAATACAAACCCGCTGCCACCGGACCGAACAGTGCACACATATACATACCGGGTGTGCTGAGAATCACGCGTACTCAGTACTGCACTGATTTTTGCAGGTTACCATCGGGATCGTACACCTTCCACTCCCCTGTTTTTTTATTTTCCTGGTAATAGCCCTCGTCATACAGCCTGCCATTCGGGTGATACCGTTTCCATAGTCCCATTTTCTGCTCATCTTCTCCAAAACTTCCTTCCTGCATCAGCGCCCCATTTTCCCTGTACCACTGCCAAAATCCGCTTATCTTGTCATCCACATACCTGCCCGTCGCGCGGAGCTGGCCATTGCGCAGGTAGAACTTCCACAGCCCCGTTTTTTTCCCTTCATCGTAACGCCCTACCGACGATAGTTTTCCGCTTTTATAGTGCTCCTTCACAACGCCGTTCCTCAAATGACCGGTGGTGTCATACTTACTTGGTTCCATTACTATTAATTAACACCGCAACCGGATAGAAGACCAGGCAGATCGCCCGTTTATATCCGGCACGCGGATAATTGAAGTTGATTAGGATATGCAAATTTACATTTCAACCGTCAGGATACAAACAGCTTTGTCGCGTAGAAGTGAAACAGCCCGCCCCGAAGCAGCGGAGACAAACGGCTTTGTTACGCGGTGTTGGCCTCACACGCCGGCGAACATTCTTGATAAACGCCTGTGTAAACAGCGTTGCCGCGCGGTGTTGGCTTGATTGCCTTTGGCAGGCGGGAACTACCGAGGGGAGTGCTACCAGGATAGAATCCTTTACATTTACGTATGGACAGAAAAAAGCTGGTAGTGTTGACGGGTGCGGGGATCAGTGCAGAAAGCGGGCTGAAAACGTTCCGGGACAGCGATGGGCTGTGGGAAGGATATGATGTGCGGGAGGTAGCCACTCCCGGGGCATGGAAACAAAATCCGCAGCTTGTACTGGATTTCTACAACATGCGTAGAAAAGACGTTGCGAACGCCGTTCCCAATGCTGCCCACCTGGGCCTCGCAGAACTGCAAAGTGATTTTGATGTGTTCGTCATCACCCAGAACATCGACGATCTGCATGAAAGGGCCGGCTCGGGCAATGTGCTCCATCTTCACGGTGAGATATTCAAGATGTGCAGTGAAAAGGATCGGAGCTGTGTAAAGGAGATACGCGGGGATATCCGGCTGGGCGATCTGGCTGAGGACGGCCACCAGTTCCGGCCGGACATCGTCTGGTTCGGGGAGCCGGTCCCGATGATCGAAACAGCAGCGGCAATCACCGGCCAGGCGGATATTTTTGTAGTGATCGGCACTTCCCTCCAGGTATATCCGGCGGCGGGACTGCTGCAGGTGGCTCCCGCAGCAGCTAAAAAAATTCTTATCGACAAACATATTCCTGACACCCGCACCATTCCCAACCTGAGTATCATTGAGCAGCCAGCAACCCTCGGGATAAAGCTGCTCATGAAAATGCTAAAGAATTGGACATAAACACCTTACGAAGGGCATCAATTGCGGTGGAAGGAGAATGAACAAGTCAAAAAGACTTTTGGCACCCAAAAAAAATACTTAACTTTGGGCTTGAAAATAACCTCCGCAAGTAGCCATGCGGGCGATGGCGGGGTGAGATTGCCCGATAGTATAACGGTAGTACCGCAGATTCTGGTTCTGCTTGTCTTGGTTCGAATCCAGGTCGGGTAACAAAGGCCTTGCACGAAGTGCGGGGCCTTTT
>CAZUWX010000129.1:0-2913 GCA_964624205.1 uncultured Chitinophagaceae bacterium | reverse complement strand
CTATATGCTGGCGGGCATTTTTTTATTGCTGCTCGGTTCACTCCCGGGCTATAGCCAGTCGGGTAAATTCGAGTTCAGGAAAGGAGACAGGATAGCCATAATCGGGAACGCGCTGGCGGAGCGCATGCAGTATGACGGCTATCTTGAAACGTACCTGCAGGCGGCCAATCCGAAAAAACAACTGGTTCTCCGTAACCTGGCGTTTACCGGTGATCAGATTGCTCACCGGCCCAGGGCGCATAAAAACTTTGGAGATGCAAATGAGCATCTTTCGAGAGTGAGGGCCAGTGTGATATTCGCTTTTTTCGGGTATAATGAATCGTTTGATAACGACCCTGATAAGTTTGGGCAACAGTTGAGGCAATGGATCAATTCTACCCGTTTGGAAAAATACGATGGAAATGCGGCGCCCCGCATTGTTCTTTTTTCGCCTATCGCTCATGAGAACCTTGAGACCCCCTATCTCCCATCGGGGGAGGAGAACAATAAGCGACTGGAAGCTTACACCACTGTTATGGCTGAAGTAGCAGCTGAAAAACAGGTATTGTTTATCAATCTGTTTGACGGCAGTAAAAAAATATACCAGAAGGCGAAAGCTCCGCTGACCATTAACGGCGTGCATCTGAACGAAGAGGGAAATAAGCAGGTGGCCGGCTTGATAGCAAAGGAACTGACCGGTTCCAATCCGGCGAGAGATTCACAGATTAACAAATTAAGGCAGGCCGTGCTGAACAAGAACGGCAGATGGTTTACCAGATACCGGGCAACTGATGGAAATGATGTGTGGGGAGGGAGGAGCGAGCTCCATGGGAACTTCGCAACCCTGCAACGGGAACTGGTAATGCTCGACTCGATGACGGCCAATCGCGACAAACGTATCTGGGCAGTAGCGCGCGGAGATAAAAGGGTATCGGTTCCCAATTATGCGAAGGAGCCTTTTTGGGGGGCCTGGGAATCATGGTTTATAGATGGCAGCGTGGACGATAGCAATGTGCCGGATCCGGTAAAAGTAGAATCAAATTTTAAACAGGAGGTAGTGTATCTGGGTGGAGAGGCGGCCATTGAAAAGATGCATCTGGCAAAGGGACTTCAGGTGAACCTTTTTGCTTCAGAAGATAAATTTCCGGAAATCGCGAACCCGGTTACAATAAAACGAGATACAAAGGGGCGTATCTGGGTGGCCGCCTGGGAAACCTATCCTAAGCGGGAACCGATGAAGGAAATGAAAGATCAGCTGGTAATTCTTACCGATATCGATGGAGATGGAGTGGCTGATAAGTCTACCACTTTCGCAAGGATTCATAATCCCACGGGCTTTGAATTCTGGAACGGGGGGGTAATTGTGATATCGGCTCCCAATATCTTCTTTTTGAAAGATACCGACGGGGACGATATAGCCGATGTGCGCATGGTGCTGATGAGCGGGATTGACGCGGCGGATACTCATCACGCTGCCAACAATTTATTTTACGGCCCCGATGGCTTTATCTATTATCAGCGGGGCATATTTATGCTCTGCAACGTGGAAACTCCCTGGCGTAAGAACTACGAAGCGAATACTGCGGGCCTTTACCGGTTCAATCCGCGCACATTCCAGTTCGATTTTGTGGTATCAAATAGTCCGAATGCTCATGGTATAAGCTTCGACAAATGGGGGTATCAGTTTATTACCGATGGAACCACGGGCAGGGCCTATCAGGTATTGCTCGATCCTGCCACCCCTGGTGTGGCAGGGCCTAAAGATTTTAAGGCCTCTCCGTTATTTAAACAAACCGTGCGCCCGGTACCGGCCAACCAAGTGCTTTCCAGTACGCATTTTCCGCCGGAGTATGAAAACAATTTCCTCATTTATAATGTAATTGGCTTTCTCGGCATCAAACGTTACAAGCTGGAGTACGAGCATGGTCGGGTGCAGGGAAAAGAGATTGGTGATATCCTTTATTCGGATGATCCTAATTTCCGCCCTACCTCCGGGGTGATTGGTACGGATGGCGCGTTGTATATCAGCGACTGGCAGAATCCTCTTATCGGCCATATGCAGCATAATATTCGTGATCCCAAGCGTGACCATGAGCATGGGCGCATTTACAGGATTACCGCTACGGGACGTCCGCTGTCTGAACCGGTGGCCATCGCAGGTGAACGGGTTGAGAAGCTGCTTGATCTGTTGCTCCACCCGGTCAACGAGATACGCCACCAGGTGCAAACTGAACTTAGCGGGCGAGACCGGCAAGAGGTCATCGGTAAAGCAAAGGACTGGGTAAAGCAGTTTGATGCATCAACCGAGGAAGGGGCTCATGCCATGCTGGAGATTCTCTGGTTGCATCAGCGCCAGAATATGCCGGATCCGGAGCTGCTTGGAAAACTTCTCGGTTCTCCGGTCGAAAATGCTCGGATTGCGGCCCACCGTGTAGAATGGTTTTGGAAATACCAGGAACAGCAAATGGCCGTTCATATCAGCCCGGATTCGCCTGCCGGCGGAACACAGACCGCTTCAGCAGGACATCCTGCTGAGGGCGCCGTACATACATATGGAGAGGTAGGCGCCGGGAGAGTAGGAAAAACGGCAGACCTGTCGGCAGCAAAAGAGGCCGTCCTGGATATTGTCTGCATTCAGGAAAAAATGCTTTTCGACACCAGGGAGGTAATTGTTAAAGCAGGGCAATCGATAAAGCTGACATTTAAGAATCCCGATTTTATGCCCCATAATCTTGTTATAGTGGCTCCGGGTGCTGCCGATGAAGTTGCGCAACTGGCAATAGATATGGGAGCAAAAGGTTTTAAAGAGAATTTTGTGCCCAACACTGTAAAGGTGCTTCACCATACCCGGCTCATTGGCAATAATGAAAAAGAGACACTCAAATTTACGGCTCCTTCCAAGCCGGGCGAATACCCTTTCCTCTGCACTTTTCC
>CAZUWX010000128.1:0-2990 GCA_964624205.1 uncultured Chitinophagaceae bacterium | reverse complement strand
ACCATTGAAAAGACAAATAAGAACGGATGAAACAAATCCCCAACCTGTTCACATTACTCAATCTGGTGTTTGGCTGCGTAGCCATCGTCTTTATCCTTCAGACCGGCGAAACCCTGCTAATACTCGACGGCGAGGGTTCCTGGGTACCAAGGTTACCTGAAAAAATAGGCTGGGGCGCAATCTGCATCGGCATTGCGGCTGTAATCGATTTTCTCGACGGATTCATTGCGCGGCTGTTCAAGGCCAGTTCCGAGATGGGTAAACAACTGGACTCCCTGGCAGACGTGGTGAGTTTTGGCGTTGCTCCGGGACTGATCCTGTACCAACTGCTGCGGATCAGCTATATCCAGGAAGAAAGCGGCATGGATGTTTCCCTGTGGGCTTTCGCACCCGCATTGTTAATCCCCTGCGCGGGAGCCTGGCGGCTGGCCCGTTTCAATATAGGGCAAAATACCTCGGGTGATTTTCAGGGACTACCGATCCCCGCCGCGGGCCTGGTGGTGGCTTCACTGCCGCTCATACTCTTTTACGACAACCTCCAGCTTTCGGGGTTGCTGTTGAATAAATGGATGCTGTATGGCATTATCCTATTGCTCAGTTACCTGATGACCAGCAGGCTGCGTTTCATTGCGCTGAAATTCAACGGGGCCGTAAATAACCGCGTGCCCGCCGTTATTTTGCTGCTTGTGGCTATCGTTTCTATCTTATTTTTGCATTGGGCCGCCGTGCCGGCAATATTTATTGTTTATACCATCTTATCATTGATTAGCAAAAAACAACCCACATGACCTATACCGTACAAGTGAAAGTTATGCCGCTGAAAGAACTGCTGGACCCCCAGGGAAAGGCGGTGTTGGGAGGACTGCAGAGTCTCGGTATCTCTCCGATCACAGATGTGCGCATCGGCAGGAATATCAAGCTGCAGGTAGAAGCGGATTCGGAAGAACAAGCCAAAACGGTAGCGGAAGAAGCCGCAAAAAAATTGCTCGCCAACGAGGTGATGGAATATTTCGAAGTCGAAATAAAAAATTAATGTGCTCTATATTGTGCCCACGCCGATCGGCAACCTCCGGGATATCAGTTTCAGGGCGGTTGAAGTGCTGAAAGCGGTAGACCTGATACTCGCAGAAGATACCCGCACCTCTGCTAAACTGCTGAACCACTATCAGATCAAACAGCCGCTCGCCTCCTTCCATCAGCACAATGAACACCAGGTACTCCAACGCCTGATCGCGCAACTGGAACAGGGTAAAAACATGGCCCTGGTCTCTGATGCGGGTACGCCGGGTATTTCAGACCCGGGTTTCTTGCTCGTCCGGGAATGTATCCGGGCCGGAATAAAAGTAGAGTGCCTGCCCGGCGCAACGGCGTTTGTGCCCGCCCTGGTCAACAGCGGTTTACCCGCCAACCGGTTTTGTTTTGAGGGATTTCTGCCCCCTAAAAAAGGCCGGCACACCCTGCTCACCCAACTGGCGGGGGAAGAAAGAACTCTTATTTTCTACGAATCCCCCATGCGCCTGGTGAAAACACTGGGCGACCTGTCGCAGTATTTCGGATCTGACCGGCAATGCTCGGTGAGCCGCGAACTCAGCAAACTGTATGAGGAAAATATCCGGGGCTCGCTGCAGGAGGTTGCTGCCTATTTCAGCGAAAAACCGGTGAAAGGGGAAATCGTGATCGTGGTCGCCGGCAGGGAATGACTGCCGGGTAGCACCATAAATAATGTTGGGAAGTCTCTAAAGTTGAGTGAAATTTGTCCCAATCCGGGAGTAGCCCTAAAACTTGGACTATTTATTGATACCCTATAGCTTTCATGGATGCCGTGTTCGTAAATAATCCTAAACACTGTTTTTCATATGTATTCAGATGAATTTGACGACCTGGAAGAAACCCGTAAAGGGCCGCGGCGGGCATACGTATCAAGCGTGTCGCAGCACGATGCTGACAGGGTACTGCGGGAGAACGAACGACTTAAGAAAAGCCTGGAGAAGGAGAAGTTTTTTAACCGGCTGCTCGACCAGGAGCTGAAAGACGTAAAGGAAGAAGCCGCCAACAGAACCTCGGGCGACCCCCACAGGGGAGCCCGGCAGGGTGTATCGACGGGTGCTTTCTACACCGTACTGGTGGTTTGTCTGGCGATGGCCGGTTTTATCGCCTACACACTTTATTATAACAAACAATATAACCTGTTTAACGGTGCACCGTCTTCGCTGATGCCGGCATCCGCCCTGGACCAAAGCGTGGCTCCGCCCGCAAACGGACCAGATGAAGGCCCTGAAGTGGCCGGCGAAGCCGATCTTCCACCGGGTGGTGATCTTGCAGCAACAGCCGGCTCGGCAGGTTCCGGAAATGCTGCCGCTGGTGCAGCAGGCACCAGCAGTGTTTCCACCCCCGTTTCCGCAGCTGCCAACCCCACCGCCACGCGTGATTCTGTTCCCAATATCATCGGTCGTGCTGCAGCTCCGGCTCCGGCAGCGTCCGGAACCCGGCGATCCGTTGCCTCGCCGGCAGAAACGGAATACGACGAAGCAGAGGTAGAAGCGCTATTAGCGGGCCTTCCTCCGGAAAGTTCGCAGAGTCGGCCCGTTGTTACCGCTGTGACGCCCCCCGCGCCGGTAGTAGACAGAAGACCAGTGATCGGCCGGTATTATGTTACTTCCAAAGCGAACTTTTATACCTCGCCCGACGAAAACACGCTTCGCAACGTGTTCATTAGTGAGGGCAGCGACAAAACGGTGGCCGCCCTGGAAGACCGCAACGGCTTCATCTATGTGGAATACAAAAACGACAGAGGCTACACCACCCGCGGATGGCTCAGCAAAAGGGACCTGACAAAGGCTGAATAGCGCAGCACCACCGCACTCAAATAGCACGACAAGATCAACAGGTCAGGAAATTTCAGACCCATTCCACTTTTCAGCACTCCGTCCAAGCCATAACTGGCTACAAATACCGGTTGTTGATCCTGGCAAAAAAATGCGCTTTATAGC
>CAZUWX010000127.1:0-3233 GCA_964624205.1 uncultured Chitinophagaceae bacterium | reverse complement strand
CCGGTTATCTGAAGCTGCTTTCCGAAAACACGGAAAGCAGCGCAAAGATAGGGTAAGCAATGGAATTTAAGAAAAAGGGCGGTAGGGCTGGTGCAGGATGCCGTGTACCCTGTGCCTGCGGCACGCTATGAGATCCCGGTCATGACGGCTGAGTGCTATATCAAGCGGTTCGGTTAAGCGTTTTTTGGACAGATCGACAGGAATTAAACGGGATATACCTGAGCGAAGACAGAGCGAAGTTAAAGCGAATCTAAGGCGAAGGATAAATCGAGGCCAGGACCGACTCATACCGGCTTTTGAGTCAAAATCACAGCGGAAGATGTTGTTTACATACCCTGGATAGATTGCCGGCGTGCGGATGATGCCAGCCGCAACGAAACTACTGCGGGCCCTTATCTGCTGGCATCGACGGGATCTTCCCTGAGCCCGATTCGAAGATCGGGTTCCAGTTCGATATTTTCCAGTTTAACATCTTCTATTCTAATTTCACTCGTGTTTGCGTTGCCGGGAATTGTAATAGCATTCAATTTTACTCCCTCTGGCAATACATCCTCCAGTTTTAGTTCCTTCACTTCAATTGGGACGAGGAACCCTTCGACGACCTGTTCTTTATTGTAATCTGTAATCGAAAGCGGGCGGGGTTGTCCCTGATCGATTCCTGCATCGTTTGCCGACTTACTGCAGTACACAGCGGAGAATGCAATAAAGGCTATTACGAGAAGCGGGCCGAACGCATACCTGATGCGTTGATAGCGGCCGGAAGGGTCTTTGCTGAGCATGATGATCCTGTTTTTTAGGTTTGATTGATTAAAGATCTGGCTGGTTAAGGCACTCTGCACCGGATGCGCACCGGCCTGCCGGACCAGCAGCATGGCATATGAAGCGGCATCCGTTGCATGCCGCGAGGCTTCCTCGTCGGCGATGAACTCATGCAGCTCTTTTATGGTGGTCTTGTATTGTCTGATGAACGGATTGAACCAGCACAAGGCGGCGACCAGTTCAAAATATAGGATGTCGGCGCTATGGTATTGCCGGATATGGATGTGTTCGTGTGCGGCGATCGCGGTATGCCGGCGTTGCTGCTCGTTGATGAACATATAATGGAAGAAGGTGAAGGGCGGTACCGAGGGAGGAACGTGTACCTGGCTGATACCGTCAGCCTTTGTTATGGGATATGCCCGTGTGAGTTGCAGAATGCGACCGATATTCACCAGCAACTTTACCAGATGATATAGCACTCCCAGCACGTAAATTGTTATGATAACATATACCACAATTCTGCCTCCCTGCTCAAATCCCGCCGTTACCGGGTTATGGAAAACATTTACTTCGTTGTCGGGTGCGGGTAGGGGTAGGCCGGCGCTGCGTGCCAGGTACAGCAAAGGGATCAGGAACGCTATCACGGGGAACAGCAGCAGGCTGATCCGGTTGAGCTGGAAAAAGCTGAGCCTGCGCAAGCCGATCCGGTAGAGCAGCACGAACAGCGTCAGGTAGAGGTTCACCTCGATCAGGTAGTATGCGTAATTCATTTCTTCATTTTTTTAATCAGGTTGATCAATTCCTCCTGTTCGCCCATCGACAGCTTGTTTTCTTCCACCAGGAAGGATACGAGGTTGCTGTACGAGTTGTCGAAATACGTGTTGAAGAGCTTGTTGAAAGCGAACTTTTTATACTTGCGTTCCGTTATTTTGGGAGCATACACAAAGCAGTTTCCATACACTTTGTGTTGTACGAAGCCCTTTTTCTCCAGCACGCCCATTACGGTGGAAACCGTGTTATAGGCGGGTTTGGGGTCGGGCAATTGTTTCAGGATATCGCGCACTGCGGCCTCTTTCAGTTTCCAGAGCACCGTCATCAATTCTTCTTCCGCTCGTGTCAGTTGTTGCAGGGACATATCTATTATGTTTTTAGTATTACTACTATAAATATAGTAGTTTATTTTTAATCGCCAAATTTTTTTTTGGAACTTTTCACAGGTAATTTAATTTGGTTGATGGAATGGTATGGTATGTGGAATAATGCGATGGTAACTGGAACATACTTTTTATCGTATAGCGCTGAAATACGCTGAGCAATCAGCCCGGTGCTCCGATCTTTATTTGAGCGTTATAATACTACTTCAGTTCCGTCAATGCAACATTTTCCGGACACGCCCGTCCTGTAGTTTTGCACCATGACCGTGCAGCAAAACGATATACTGTGGAAGGGGATCATAGAAGACTTTTTCGAGCCGCTGCTGCGTTTCTTCTTCAAGGAAGCGAATCAATTGTTCAACTTCACGAAGGGGTTTGTCTTCCTCGACAAAGAATTGGCCGCGCTCTCTGCAGGTCCGGCATTGCAACACCCGAAAGTGGTGGATAAGCTGGTGCGGGTTTATACAAAGGCGGGTGCCGAAGAGTGGCTGTTGGTGCACCTGGAAGTGCAGGGGTATGCGGGAAGCGATTTTCCCAGGCGGATGTTCACCTATTACTTCCGGATATGGGACAAGCACCATGTGCCGATCACCTGCCTGGTGATCTTCCTGGGCAAGCGGGGCAGGCAAGACATTTGTTTCTTCGAGCAGCAATGTCTCGGATCGAAGATCCGGTTTGAGTACAATTGTTTCTATGTTGGCGACCAGGATGAGGCCGAACTTCAAAAAATGGATAACCCCTTCGCGCTGGTAGTGCTGACAGCCCTTATTAAGCTCAATTATCGCAACGACATTCCCAGGCTATTCCACTCAAAGCTGGCATTGGCTGCAGAGCTGTTACGTCGGGGATTATCAAAGGATACAACGCGCCGGTTATTGGATTTTCTGAGCTATTATGTTCATTTTGACGAAGGGGAATTAAATACTACATTCGAGCGTCAACTACAATTGCTTACCGATCAAACCTCAGTAAAAATGGGTATTACAGAACAAATACTGGATATCGCCAAGCAACGTGGAAAAGAGATGGGATTGCGAAAAGGGAGGCAGGAGGGAAGGCAGGAAGGATTACAAAAGGGCTTAAGAGAAGGCAAACAGCAAACCGCCCTTTCAGTGGCAAAACTATTGAAAGAACGAGGTGTTTCTCTTGAAATTATTCAGGAGAGTACCGGCTTGAGTGCCACCCGTATCAAAGCGCTTTAAAGTAACACAGCTTTATAAGATTTGCGAACATAGGGTGGAACAAAACTATCGCCCGTCCCTTGTCTGCTGGTACTGGCGGAGTGGATATACACCCGATTTGCAAGTCGGGTTTCAGTTT
>CAZUWX010000126.1:0-3239 GCA_964624205.1 uncultured Chitinophagaceae bacterium | reverse complement strand
GCCATTTCCCAGCCGTCCCGGCGTGGACACGGTTTCGCTGCTGCAGCTCGAGTTGCGAACACTCCGGCGGGAAAACGATACGCTCTACATCGTCAATTTCTGGGCTACCTGGTGCAAACCCTGCGTGCAGGAACTACCTTTTTTTGAAGAAGCGGGAATGAAATTTGCTGAGTCTCCTGTAAAGATATTGCTCGTGAGTCTCGACATGCACTCAGATATGGATAAGGTTGACTCCTTTGCTGCAAAACACCTTGGCCGCAATGAAGTGTATGTGCTCCGGGCAGGTAACCCTGACGTCTGGATCAACGCCATCGATCCCCAATGGTCGGGCGCCATCCCGGCCACCGCATTTTACCGGAACGGAAAGAAGCTACGCTTCCACGAGGGCGACCTCACCCAACCGGAATTATTCGATCTGATTCACTCCTTTCTTTAATAATTAAATTGTAACACATGAAAAGACTGACAATGCTCGCGTTCCTCTTTGCCAGCCTCACCGCTTTTGCCCAGACTGGTTACCAGGTAGGGGATAAGGCAAAAGATTTTAAATTGCCCAATATTGACGGCAATACGGTATCGCTTGCCGATTATGCCGACGCGAAAGGATTTATTGTGGTGTTTACCTGCAACCACTGCCCCTACGCGGTAAAGAACGAAGCCAGGCTGAACACTCTCAATGAAAAGTATAAACCACTGGGATTTCCCGTGATCGCCGTTAACCCTACCAATCCCGAACGTTTTCCCGACAACGACCTCGCCGGTATGAAACAAAGAGCACAGGAACGCTCGTTCTCCTTCCCCTACCTGCAGGACGCCAGCCAGGAAATAGGAAAAGCTTATGGCGCCACCAAAACACCACATGCCTACGTGCTTCAGAAAGAGGGTGCCAACCTGACCGTCCGGTATATCGGCGCAATCGACGATAGCGTGGAAGACCCCTCGGCTGTGAAGGCAAAATACGTTGGAGATGCGGTGGACGCGCTTCTGGCCGGAAAATCGGTGGCCAAGACCTCTTCGAAGGCAATCGGCTGTGGTATTCAATACAAGTAAGCGCTCCGCGCCGATAGTTTTCGGGAACCGGTGTAACTAGTCTTACCTTTGCCGCGGAAAACAGATTGTTCCGGCGGGGGTGGGGTGCCGTGCACGGCCAGCCTTACTTTCCGGTAGCAGATTCATCAGACAAACGGCCAGTGAAGCACTTAAGCGCACTTAATAAATATTTCTGGAAGTATCGGGTAAGGTTCTTGTCGGGCATCGTGTTCATCATCCTGTCCAACTATTTCGCGATCCTGGCACCACAGGTAACCGGGTTTATTTTCGACATGCTCCAGCAACACCTGGGCGTACCGGGCGTACAACCCCAGACCGGGAAGTACGATCCGCTGGTGGGGCTTTTTATCGGAGAGTTCGCCGGATACCAGCTCAGCTTCACCGGCCAGATCGCCGTATTCAGCATCGCAATCCTCGTATTTGCCCTGCTCAGCGGCTTCTTTATGTTCCTGATGCGGCAAACGATCATCGTAATGAGCCGCCATATCGAATTTGACCAGAAAAACGAGATATTCAGCCACTACCTTAACCTCGACACCGGTTTCTATAAACAACATAGCACGGGCGACCTGATGAGCCGTATCTCGGAAGACGTCAGCCGGGTGCGTATGTACACCGGCCCCTCCGTGATGTACCTGGTCAACCTCATCTTCAGGATCTCCTTCTGCCTGTTTTATATGATACGGAAAGACTGGGAGCTTACCCTTTATGTGCTTTCCCCGCTCCCCGTGCTGGCAATCACCATCTATTTCGTGAACACGGTCATCCACCGGAAAAGCGAGCGTATCCAGGCACTCCTTTCAGATCTCACTACCAATGCCCAGGAATCCTACTCCGGCATCAGAGTGATCAAATCCTTTGTGCAGGAAAAAGCCATGCTCGGGTATTTCGACAAGAACAGCGAAGCGTATAAAAAGAACGCCATCGGCCTGGCCCGGCTCGAAGCGGTGTATTTTCCCTCCATGTCCCTGCTGATCGGCCTGAGCACCGTACTTACCATTATGATAGGCGGTTTGTATGCAGTGGAGGGCCGCAACGGGATGACCGTCGGCACCATCGCCGAGTTTGTGATGTATATTAATATGCTCACCTTCCCCGTAAGCGCCATCGGCTTTACCGCCAGCATGATCCAGCGGGCCGCCGCCTCACAGAAAAGGGTGAACGAATTCCTCAATACCCGCCCTGGTATCGCGAACCCGCCGGACGCTGTTGCCCAAACAATCGAGGGGCACCTGCAGTTTGAGCACGTGGATTTTACCTATCCCAATACCGGTATCCGGGCCCTGAAAGATTTCAGCCTCACCGTAAAGAAAGGGGAGAAGGTCGCCATTATCGGCCATACCGGAAGCGGCAAGACCACCATCGCGCAACTGCTGCTGCGTATGTACGACTGCGATAGCGGACGTTTGCTGATAGACGGGGTCGACATTAAGAAGTACGATCTGGAGCACCTGCGTAAAGAGATCAGCTATGTACCGCAGGATGTATTTTTATTCAGCGATACCATAGCCAACAATATCCTCTTCGGCGTGAAACACGCCACCCCCGAGCAAATGCAGCAGGCCGCCCGTTTTGCCAGCATCGAGAAGGAGATACTCAGTCTCCCCGAAGGGTTCCAGACCATGGTGGGAGAGCGGGGAGTGACACTGAGCGGAGGACAGAAACAGCGGGTATCCATCGCCCGCGGTCTGATCAAAGACCCCCGCCTGATCTTGTTTGACGATTGCCTGAGCGCCGTGGATGCCAGAACGGAAAAGGAGATTCTGTCCAATCTCAGCAGCTTCCTGAACGATCGTACTGCACTGATCATCACCCATCGTATCCTCCCGTTTTTCCAGTTCGACCACATCATTGTGCTGGAAGAAGGGAAGATTCTTGAGCAGGGAACCCATGCAGAATTGCTCGCACAGAACGGTTATTATACTTATCTCTATCATCATCAGCGTCCCAAAGAAGAGCAAACAGACTGATTTACAGCATAATGTCCCGGCGCTACCCAGCCGAAATTAAATTTTGACCGGATGACCCTTCAGTGGCCGACATAGCCGGCTAAAAATTTTGTCGATTCGACAATAATATTATATTTGTGGATACTTACTTCAAACCAAAACTATTCACTGTAAAAAAAAACTGATTGTGGCGTACGAAAACAACGAAAAAAGAATGGAAAGCGTTTATAGCAAACGCAT
>CAZUWX010000125.1:0-3469 GCA_964624205.1 uncultured Chitinophagaceae bacterium | reverse complement strand
TGTGCAGTTACAGCATATGATAAGGGCTTACTTACGTGAGCCCTTATTTTTTGTGTAACGACCCAAATATGTACGATCCAAAATACAGAAGCACATGACCAAATTAAAGATCGCTATCCAGAAATCGGGCCGGCTCCATGATGACTCGGTGCAGTTGCTGAAAGACTGCGGGATCGACCTGAAGAATGGATTGAACCAGCTCAAAACCGAGGCTGGGAACTTCCCGATGGAGATATACTTTCTGCGGGACGACGATATCCCCCAGTATGTGGAAGATAGGGTGGCCGATATCGGTATCGTAGGCGAGAACGTTCTTTATGAAAAGAATAAACAGGTAACCATAGCCGAAAAACTGGGTTTCAGTAAATGCAGGCTATGCGTGGCCGTGGCCAGAACCGAGCAATACGACGGCATTGGATATCTGAACGGTAAGCGGATCGCTACCAGCTATCCAGGCCTGGTCAACCGTTTTCTCAGCGAGAATAATATCCGGGCCGAGCTGCATGAGATCAGCGGATCTGTGGAAATTGCCCCCGGTATCGGGCTTGCCGACGCTATCGTGGATCTCGTTAGCAGCGGGTCAACCTTATTCATGAACGGACTGAAAGAAGTGGAGACTATCTTACACTCGGAAGCCGTGCTGATCAGGAACAACGAATTGAGCAGCGGGCAGAACCAGTTGCTCGAAAAGCTGATCTTTCGTATTCGCGCTGTAAAAAGGGCAAAGAATAACAAGTATGTGTTGCTGAATGCTCCCAACGAAAACCTGAAAGAGATCGTCGGGCTGCTGCCGGGTATTAAGAGTCCCACGGTGCTGCCCCTTGCCGAGCCAGGCTGGAGCAGCGTGCACAGTGTACTGAATGAGGATGAGTTCTGGGAGATCATCGAAAGGTTGAAGGATGCAGGCGCGCAAGGCATCCTGGTCGTTCCCATTGAGAAAATGATCGTTTAATTCGCAAAACAGCATATGAACATCTATCGTTACCCGGAGAAACGGGTCTGGAATGAGCTGGTGAAACGACCGGCCCAAAATATGATGGAACTGAAAGCTACCATCAAACCGATATTGGAGGAGATCAGGAAAAAGGGCGATCCCGCCGTCCGGAAGTTCACCCGGGAGTTCGATGGGGTCGAACTGGACAATATGGCGGTGACCGAACCGGAATTCCATCTCGCGCTGAACCGGATCGACAGCCACTTACTTGAAGCCATCAAGACGGCGGCATCCAATATTGCAACCTTTCACAAAAAACAACTCCATCAGCCGGATGCAGTTGAGACCATGCCCGGCGTGCTTTGCTGGCGTAAAGCCGTGGCTATTGAAAAGGTGGGCCTTTATGTGCCAGGAGGCACGGCACCCCTGTTCTCGACAGTGCTGATGCTGACCATACCCGCCATCATCGCCGGTTGCGGGGAGATCATCATCTGTTCGCCACCGGATGCAGACGGAAATATTCATCCGGCCATCCTGGCGGCGGCCAGCTATATCGGGGTGAAAAAACTATTCAAGGTGGGCGGTGTGCAGGCCATCGCAGCCATGACCTACGGCACCGAAACCATCCCCCGGGTCTACAAGATCTTCGGACCGGGAAACCAATATGTCACAGCCGCCAAACAACTGGTGCAGCAAAGCGGGGTCGCAATCGATATGCCGGCGGGGCCAAGTGAAGTGGCCATATTTGCCGATGCCTCCGCCAACCCCGAATATGTGGCGGCAGATCTGTTATCGCAGGCTGAGCACGGCCCGGATAGCCAGGTGTTACTGGTCACTGATCATGAGCCGCTGCTACAGCAGGTGGAGGCAGCGCTAAACCGTCAGTTGGACCTCCTGCCACGGAAGGAACTGGCGGAAAAAGCGCTAACACACAGTAAGGCGGTGCTGGTGCAGTCCGCGGAAGAGGGCATGGAATTGTTGAACAGGTATGCACCCGAACACCTGATCCTTTGCTGCGATGCCGCCGAAACGCTGGCCGACCGCGTGATCAACGCAGGATCGGTATTTCTGGGGCACTACTCCCCCGAAAGCGTGGGTGATTATGCCAGCGGAACCAATCATACCCTGCCGACCAACGGCTATGCACGGGCCTATAGCGGCGTAAGCGTGGACAGTTTTGTTAAACAGATCACCTTTCAGCGTCTTACCCGGGAAGGGCTGCAGGGCATCGGTGAAACGGTGCAGGCGATGGCGGAAGCGGAAGGCCTGCAGGCTCACGCCGAAGCCGTAAGAATCAGACTAAAAAATTAAGCCATGCGTTTTAATCTTGACGAACTCCTGAGAGAAAATATAAAAAACCTGGTTCCCTATTCCTCGGCACGGGACGAATTCAAAGGCGAGGCCAGTATTTTTCTGGACGCCAACGAGAACAGCTTCGGCTCTCCGCTTTTGAAATGGTACAACCGGTACCCCGATCCGCTTCAGATCAAACTGAAACAAAAGCTGAGTGAGATCAAAGGGATAGAAGTGTCGAAAATGTTCCTCGGGAATGGAAGCGATGAATGCATCGATATCCTGATCCGGGCGTTTTGTGAGCCGGGAGTCGACAATATTATCATTTGCCCGCCTACCTATGGGATGTACGAGGTAAGCGCCAATATTAACAATGTGCAGGTGAAAAAGGTGGTGCTGACCCCCGCGTTCCAGTTAGACCTCCCTGCTATCGAAGAAGCGGTCGATGACAACACCAAGATGATCTTCATCTGCTCTCCGAACAACCCTACCGGGAACGCACTGATCCGGGAAGATGTGGAAGTGTTGCTGAATAATTATTTTGGCATAGTGGCCGTTGATGAAGCGTATATTAATTTTTCCAGGCACCGGTCGTTTACCCGCGAGCTATCTGAATACCCCAACCTGGTGGTGATGCAAACCCTTTCCAAAGCCTGGGGGCTCGCCGCCCTGCGTGTGGGGATGACGTTTGCATCGGAGGAGATCATTTCGGTGATGAACCGCATCAAACCGCCTTATAATATAAACCAGGCTTCGCAGGAGCTGGCACTGCAGGCGCTTGAAAGGGTGGAAGAGGTGAACGGCATGATAAAAGAGATCGTGATGGAGCGGATGGTGCTGGAGCAGGAGCTCTCAAAACTACCCGTTGTGCAACATATCTATCCATCGGAGGCGAATTTCCTGCTCCTGAAAGTGGAGGAGCCGGTTAAACTCTATCGGTTTTTGCTGGATAACGGCATCGTGGTAAGAGATCGCAGCAGGGTAGAGCTGTGCGAGGGATGTCTCCGGGTAACGGTAGGCTCACCCCAGGAAAACCAGACGCTGCTGGAATACATCAACAAATTTCAGGCGGCGACGGAAAGCTGACGATATATTCTTACGGAAACAAAAATGAACGGATGAACCGGAGCACAGACAAGTCTTATTCCACGGAGATCTATGTGCGGAGTTCCATCCGACCATTGAAAAAACAAAAATGAACGGATGAACCGGAGCACAGACAAGTCTTATTCCACGGAGATC
>CAZUWX010000124.1:0-3623 GCA_964624205.1 uncultured Chitinophagaceae bacterium | reverse complement strand
ATGCAAGATGTGTTCGGCGCTTGCTGCACGTTAGTTCTCGCAGCGTGTTTCGGGCTCGCAAGATGTCGTTAGCTCATTCAGCGGGCCTTAACGCTCACAAAGCACCTTCAATTTATCCAGTGCTCCGGGCCAGGTCTCTGCCATGTAGTGCTCAAAATCTTTTGGAATAGTTGCTCCTTCCATGGTTACCGTTAGTTCGGTTCCCTCGTTTGTTGCCCGGAGCGTGTAATTCTCAAATGACCCGGCCCATTTCCTGGCTTCTTCGCTGTCAACATCTTCTATCCCATCTTTAACCATTCCCAGGTGTTTGATGGACATAAATTCATTCGGGATATTATCGGCGATGGTGGAAACCATGCCCTGGCCTTTGCCGTCGAGGAACAGCACCTTGCTCCCCTTTTTCCAGTCGGTTTCCGCTCTTGATCCTTCGGCGAAAACTGCGGTCCACTCCCGGTAGGTGTCATCTGCCCAGAGGGTATTCCATACCCTTTCTCTTGGGGCGTTAATGTTGATTCTGTATTCCATGATTTGCTGTTTTAGTGTGTCCCAAAGATCTGGGATTTCCAAAGCAGTCGCCGGGTCTGAAAAAGACAATTAAGGGGGTAAAAACGACAGGGTCGCTCACACAGCGAGGCGACGGGGGCCGCGGGATCGGGTTCGGCAAAGCAAAGGGTGAGCGATTTGATCCCGCATGTCGGATCAAAGGAAGAAACGGGTACACCCTACGGGTGGAGTAAAGAACGAACAGGATTCGGCCACCTGCAATTGGGATAATTAAATTTGCAGCTAACGATTATATTCATTTACTTTGTACTTCAAAGTACTTTATATTATGCCTGATCATACTAATCTCGAGGCAATACAGGACATACGCAAAATGATGGAGCGCAGCAGCCGTTTTATCAGTCTAAGCGGTTGGAGTGGCATTTCAGCAGGTGTCTGTGCACTGGTTGGGGCGTTTGTGGCGCAACAACGTATCTCGGCTTATTACGACCCCTCTTCGGGAGGTTGCGCTTCCTGTTTAAAAACGGAATTAATTGTAACTGCCGTAATTGTATTTGTCGCTGCTTTTGCCAGTGCCGGACTTTTTACCTGGATAAAAGCGAAAAGGGATGGTGCGGCCATCTGGGGTAAAACATCCAGGAGATTATTGTGGAACACCCTGCTGCCCATGGTGGCTGGTGGGTTGATCTTGTGGAGAATGATCGAACTGGAGCAATATGATCTCGTGGCGGCCGGCTCGTTAATAGTCTACGGTATTGCATTGGTAAACGGAAGTAAATACACGATGGGTGAAGTCAGGTATCTGGGTTATATGCAGATACTTACCGGAGTAGTCGGCCTCTGGCTGGTAAGCTGGGGTCTGTATATATGGGCTACGGGGTTTGGCCTGTGGCATATTGTGTACGGCATTTCGATGTGGTGGAAGTATGACAAGCGAACTCAATCATGAAAAACCCGATAGAACATCTCAACAAATTATTTGACAGTCGCGTCCGGCTTGGCATCATGAGCGTGCTGTTGGTCAATGACAAGATGAGCTTCAACGAACTGAAGGAACTGATCGGGGTGACGGACGGTAATCTTGCCAGTCATTTGCGGACGCTGGAAGAAAATGAATATTTGAAAGTGCACAAGGGATTTATAGGCCGCAAAACAAACACCGTTTATGCAGTTACCAAAGCTGGTGAAAAGGCATTCAAAGCACACTTGGATGCTCTTGAAAAAATGATCCGGGCTATCGAGTAATTTTTTTTACTCCTACACTTTGAAATGCAAAGCACTTTTATGAATGCAAAATATGGATCCTGGAGCATCGGTTTGAAAATATGGGGAGGCACCAATCTGTTGGTCGGCATGGTGGCCCTGGTAGTGGCCTTGATCGAGCAGCCCGATATGTGCTGGGTTGCTTTGCCGATAACAATAGCCAGCGCCGTTCTCAGTGTACCGGTAATCCTCATCCTGAAGATATTAATAAGCTGGTTCCAGACCTTCAATACCGACAGGAATTCCAAATTAACCTGGCTGGCGATTTCTTGCCTGGCTTTCGCGCTGTTGTATGGGATAGCTGTAGCGGTTGTGTACACCGGATTAAACAGTACAGAAGGTTTTTTTGAAACGCTGGGGATTACAGTCCCGGTTCTTGCCTTATGCAGCCTGTTCTCAATAGCAATGTGCTCAAAATTGATTCATTCTTATTTTACAGACACCTCGCTTCATCATTCACAAACAAATAACATGGAAACGACAAACATTCCCGAACCGGGTTCAAACAGAATTCTTTTCAAGGGATCGATCACAGCAGTATTGATCTTGCTGATGCTGGTACCCGTGGCATTTATTAGCAACCTGATAGACGAAAGGGAAGCGCGACAGCAGGAGGTTGCCGCCGAGGTCAGTGGTAAGTGGGCAGCAGCACAAACGTTTAGCGGCCCGTTTCTGTATGTTCCTTTTAAATATGGCTCAGTTGACGCGCAGGGAAAGGATATTGAAATCACCCAATACTTCTGGATATTGCCTGAAGACTTGAAGGTAACGGGAACTGTCAGTCACCAGATAAGACAGCGATCCATTTATAAAGTATTGTTGTATCGGGCCGACTTGCACAATGACGGGGATTTTATCATTGACATTCCCAAAGAGGTTGACCCGAATACGATCCTGTGGCAGGATATCCGGATATGCTACGGTATATCCGACTTTAAAGGGATAGAGGAAAAAATGATAGTTCGTTTTAGCGGAGTCGCGAGTGAATTGTCGCCGGGCCTGCCGGAGCAGGACATTGCAGAGATGGGTTTATCCGCCCCGGTTAGCCTGCAAGCGGATGATATCGGGAAAAAAATTGCTTTCGAAGCCAAGGCCAAAATCAAAGGGAGCAGCCAGTTGCATTTTCTTCCCTTGAGCGGCAACAGCGAATTTGCACTGAGCGCTTCATGGCCGAGCCCGTCGTTCGATGGAAATAATCTTCCTTCGGAACGCAATCTGAGTGATAGCGGTTTCACAGCCAACTGGGTCTTTAACAAAGCCAACCTACCCTTTGGCACGGTGCTGCGGAAAGCGGCGTTTGACGTCAATACGCTCGCATTTGGCGTAACACTTCTTCAGCCGGCTGATCAATATGCCAAGGCGCAACGCACGGTAAAGTATGCGATCCTGATCATCGGTTTAACTTTCTCGTTATTCTTTATAGTGGAGCTGATGCAGAAAAAGCCGGTACATCCGGTTCAGTATCTGTTGATCGGGATGGCGCTGGTGATCTTCTATACGTTGTTATTGTCCATAAGCGAGTTCGTTTTATTTGATATTGCGTACCTGATTGCCATGCTGGCCACCATTTCGCTCATCACCCTGTATGCAAAGAGTCACTTTGGTAACTGGCGGTCTGCGGGTATCCTCGGAAGCATCCTGATTGTGCTATACGGTTTTATTTTTGTGCTGATACGTCTTGAGGACACCGCACTGCTGGTGGGAAGTATAGGATTGTTCATCATTCTTTCCATAGCGATGTATGCCAGCCGGGGGGTGAACTGGTACGGCAGGGAACCTGGTAAATAGTAAGCTCAAGCATAGAAATTTATAAGGATTACTGAAATTACTACCATTATTACTGATTTACGATCATC
>CAZUWX010000123.1:1665-3634 GCA_964624205.1 uncultured Chitinophagaceae bacterium | reverse complement strand
GTCTATCAGGGGCTGCAATTCGGATGGATCGATTTCAAAAGGCTCATTGCCGTATTCTTCCAGCAAAACAGCCACCTGTTCCAGCGATACCTGGTCGGCGGAGAGAAAAGAACCTAATTCCGCTTCTTCTGTGGCGGTTAATTCCTTCCTTGCATACTGTTCTAATAAATATATGACCCGTTCCTTTTCCATTCCTATATAATAAGAATCCAAAAAGACCGGGGAGTCCCAATCCATCCGATAATTTATTATTTGAAGGGGAAAAGGATCAAAAATATCAGCGAGCTGATAAAATAGCCGGCAGTGGAGAGATATTCCCTTATATGTGAATGTGCCGAGCTAAGCGTATTTTTAACTGTTTTGGGAGAAAGTTTCAACCTGGCTGCTATCTCGTCGATAGATAAAAGTTCCTCGCGCCTGAGTTGGAAAACCAATTTTCGCCGGGTAGAGAGCCTTTCGACGGCCTTTTCGACCAGTTCGTTGATCTCCTTTAAAGTCAACAGCTCATTGGATGCCTGTGCATGAGCGGGATGGTCGGGTAGTATTTCCAGGGAAGTCCATTGCAGCCGCCGGGTGAGCCGATTTCTTACCAGGGTAAGGTATTCCCGCGCAGCCACCCTAAACAGCCAGGCTCTGATATTCTCTATCTGCAGGATCTGCTCTCTATGCAGCCAGGTTCTAAGAAAAGTTTGCTGTATAATTTCCTCCGCATCCTCATTCGAAGGGGAATGTTTCCATATAAAAGGCCTGAGAATCTGGTAGTAATGATGATAGAATCTGGCAAACGCATGTTCATCACCATCAGCTATCCGTTGAAGCACGGCTTCTTCATCATATGGAGTATCATTAGTCAATCCTGCTCGTTAGTTGATACTTCGTAAAAATATCAAATTCCGATTAGAATAATCGCTCTGCCCCTATATTCTTCAAAAGACGCGCTAAAAAATTAAAAATGCAGTCTAAAAATTGTGCTATTTGTTTTACGAATAAAGCTGATCGCTCAACGCCCCCACCCCAGGGGTGTTTCCACCTCATGTTCTTTCACCGCTTCCAGTAAAACGAACGGAAGAGAGGGAGGAGTTGTGCCGGCGTAGGTTCCACCCTGAATCCGCAGCCGCTGCACGTCTACCGCAATAACCGGCACACGCGGATCAGCAGCGTTACTGCCAAACATAAAATTATCGAGGCTGAGATTCCGGACATGCCGGATAAATAAAAAAGAAGACGGAAGATTACCCCATACCGTGGGCTGCGGGTATCCTTTCTCGTCTTCGCTGACCGCGCGGTGGTCGCTGATGAATTCGCCCGCTTTCAGACTGCCCTCATTAAAAAACTGGATATTGCTCAACTGGACGTTCTCAATATAGTAACCCGGGATAGCCGTGACGGAACTGGTGAAATTACCGGTATTATAAGCCACCAGGTTATTGATAGCAATATTCCGCATCACTCCCACCCGGGGCTGGGGTATATCTTCAGCATACTTTCTGGCGCGGTCACCCAGCCGGATATAGAGGGGGCACGCTGTACCCTCAATCGTAACATTACTGATCACAACGCCTTCCATGATACCACCGTCAACTATTTCCAGCGAAATACCCGTGATCCCCCGGCGGGGGGTGTTGAATACAGGCCGGGATGTGCTACGACTGGGTTTTACCACACAGTTGCTGATGGTGATGTTCCTGAAGCCGCCGGACGACTCTGTTCCGGCTTTGATGGCATTGCAAAAGCTGGACACCACACAATTGGTGATCACCACGTCCTCCGTCGGTGCGGAGCCTGTGCTCTTTAAGGTGATGCCGTCGTCGTCCGAATCCAAGATTGAATTCGACAGCACGAACCTACGGCAGCCATCGATATCAATCCCGTCGTTATTACGGTTTGAATGATTGTACACTTCGATACGATCCACAATAACGTCTTCACAATTGAGATAGTGTTGATTCCACATCCCGGAGTTCAACAA
>CAZUWX010000123.1:0-1565 GCA_964624205.1 uncultured Chitinophagaceae bacterium | reverse complement strand
GCACCGAAGTCCATCACATTGTATTGTGCCAGGCCACCCTGCGTCCACAGTAGGACTATAGCAACTGAGAGAACACGAATAGAAGGTCTTCCGGCCGGGCGCTGCACGACCCTCATCACGGCGTGGAATATCCGTACAGATGTAAAGTGTATACGCATATCTATCTGCTATCGTTTTATCACCACAGGTTTGCCTATCTGCGATTGTATTGGTTTTCCATTTACCTCGACCACATAATCCTTCGCGTTCACGCGGATGTTGATGGTCTTACCCCTTAGCTTTAATCCCTCCAGGCTGATCTCGGGAGAGAACGAAGGAACTGTGGGATTGACCCGAATACTGCCGTCCGCACTCACTTGCACACCAAACAAGCCAAAGATAAACGCCTGGGCTCCGCTGGTGGCGTCAAAATCGCTCTGTAGCGGAGTATCTTCCCGGTATCCCATATAGTTGGCCACTTTCGAGTCGCCCCAGTAGGGCAAACGCTCGCCCCACCAAAGCACCCGCTCCAGCAAATCGTCTGCCGCTGCAGCAAAGCCCGCATTGTAAAAACGCTGGCAGATCAACGGCGGAAAGGCCACATAGCTCCCGCCTCCCCCGTGGTCGATATCCACCTGATCGTAGGCGGGATCCAGCTTCGATATACTGTGTATGCCATAATCGCCCAAAAACTCGTGTTCATTCAGATGCGACAGCAGGCCCTCTTCCACCTCCTGGTCGAACACCCCCGTGCCAATCAGCGTGTACATGAAATTCGTCATCCGGATATCCTTCTTTCCTTTGTTCTCAAAATAAAACCAGTTGTCTTTTTTACTCCACAACTCTTTTTTCAACAGATCCTTCAACTGTTTGGCGCGAGCGGGAAGGGATTTGACCGGCTTGCCGGCCAGCCTTGAAAGCTCGTAGGCCCGTATATAGCTCAGATAGCGCAAGGCATTTACGTCCGGCATCACCCCCCGGTAAGGATAGCCCCGCCGCAATTCGAGGTGATTCTCTCCCTCATCGCCATAGTCTACCAGGGTCACCGCTTTATCCGGATCATCACCGAACAGCGCATTCTTCAGCACATGTTCGTATACCGTCATGCCCTCCACCTCTTCTTTCAGAAAAGCCCCGTCGCCGGTATGCAGCACATAATAATAGATCAGCTCAATGATCTTATCCTGGTTCACCTGGTACCACTGGCCACCGGCGGCACCCGTCATAGGATCGAAGAGAAAATGTTTTGTAATATCGATCTTCAGAAATTGTTTTATGTGCTCCTTTGAAGCCTGAGGATCATAAAGGGGAAATAGCTGTGCCGGCAGGCCGAATTCCCACAAATAATTTCCTACACACCCGCCAATCACCGCCCCGCTGCCATAATACGGTTGCAACACAAATTCCGGCACCTTCCACTTATTCATGATCAGTACCACGAGCGACCGGTAATAATAATTTTCGAGGCGTTTATCCGTGGCCGTAAACCGGGGAAGCGTATTCAGCAAATGATTCACTTCATCAATGTGTTGGCTGCGTGCGTCACGTATGGCCGTTTCGGGGTGCAGGAGCGTTTCAGCCGTTAG
>CAZUWX010000122.1:0-3904 GCA_964624205.1 uncultured Chitinophagaceae bacterium | reverse complement strand
GGAAGTGCATTCCATAGCCCGATCACGCTGGGAACAAACAACCCCAGGTCCTTTATTTCCTTGCCCAGGTCTTTCAGGTTTCCCCCTTTTTCCTCAAACTCCTTTAACTCCCCGTCCCAGGGCTCGATCGCGTCATAGCCTGCTTTGGCAGCGATCTTTACTTTATCTTTCAGCGAAGCCGGCCGGATTGTGGCCGTGTCCAGACAGATGGGCCATGGGCTGGCGCCTTTCTGGTATCTTTTTTCCCGCTTGTCAACTGGTTTTTGGGCGGATAGTACGGAGGGTTGGAAAACTGCTGCTGCAAGGCCGGCGGCGGTGCCGGCACTGATAAAGTTTCTTCTTTTCATTGTTGATTGTCGATTGTTCGGAATGGAAGATCAGGCACGATGTGCTGTGTTTTATTGAATTAAGGTACGATATTACCATCAATCGTGCCGTCTTCGCGTTTCAAAAATTGCTTGCAGGCGTACCGGCCTTCTCGCCTGTATGGTGGATGGATGGGATTGATGCCGGCAGGATTTCCGGCCGTCCGGAACAATCATTCCGGACGGCCAGTTCCTCTAGGGTTGTTTGATAAAAGGGGCGGTTAGCATGCCCGACCCGTCCCTGCCGGTTATTTTCAGAAAATACATTCCCTGCCGCAAAGCATCCAGCTTTACCGTCAGCACATTCCTTCCCGGTTGCAAAAGCCGGCGTGATTTGTTTATGGTGCGACCGATAGGATCGTAGACCGCTACTTCTGCTTCCGTTATCACTTCCGCGGTGATGGCAACATACAGGGTGCCCCCCGCAGGGTTAGGATAAACGGACGGAGCGCCGGCCCTATGCTGTCCGGCGACGGCCGAAACGATCCGCGTCAAAGCGGTCTTGCCGTCGTGATCCACCTGTTTCAGCCGGTAGAAATTGGTTCCCTCGAAAGGGGAGAAATCGGTGTAGCGGTATTCCTGAGCCGCGACCGTGTTGCCGGTCTTGTGTTTGGAAGCCACAAAATCCAGGGTGGTAAAATGCACCCCGTCCGCCGACCGCTCCACATAGAATCCCCGGTTGCCCACTTCCTGCAGCGTTTTCCACCGGAGGAGGATTGTTTTACCTGCGCTCTCCGCTGCCAGGCTGCCAAATGATACCGGCAATGGCATGTTGGAATTAGCAAGCACGTATTCGGTGCCGGTGGCGCCCGTCAGCGTGAGGGTTTTGGCGGTCATATCCAGCACCGCTTCCGCGTCGACCCACTCATTATCGGCGTGGTCGTTTCTTTTTAAAAGAGCCAGTTGCCGTTCGTCGCCGATACCGGGATGCCCGGAGTAATGATAGACAAGATCATAGGCAGGCGAACCGGCACCCGCTACTTTCACACCCCAGTATCCGCTGGAAAGCATGCTGTACTCCTGCGGAAGGGTCGCCCCGGGGCGGAGCGGATCATGATGGGAGAAATAAAGCTGCAGGCCGCTGGCGGTTTCCGAAATGGCGGCAACCGACAAAATGCCGGCACCGTCTACGGAAAGCGACGACGCGAATCCGCCTGCCGGATCAAAATCAACAGCGGTTTCTTCGCCCAGGGCCGCTCCGCTCCAGGAGCGCGCGGCAGCAGTATTCATATTCCGCATCCCGCCGTTGTTGCCATGGGGCGCCTTATCCAGCACTATTTCGCCTGCTTCTTCATCAAAGTTCCAGTAGCCCGCCAACCCGGCTTCCCCACCGGTTAAGATCCTGTTCATGTCTGCCCGGATCGTCTCCGGGGAACGGGCGATATTCCAGATCCTCGTCTCGTCCAGGGCGCCGGTGAAAGGATATTCGCTCCCCGAATCCTGCGCACCGAAATTGAGGGGAACGGTGTTGGTGCTGACGAGGGCCGAGGCGGCCAAAGAGGATTCCAACACGCCATTCACAAACAACCGGAGCATCGCCCCGTCGTATGTGGCTGCTACATGGTACCATTTTCCCACTTCATACAGGGTTGTCGAGTTCACCCGGTAGCTATTGCCGTTTGAATGCTGGTTAAAACGGACAAAGAATCGCTGGTTGGCGTCTGCCGTTGCCGAAGAGAGCGACAGCTCATACCCGTCGGTGCCGTCCTGGATCGATTTGGCGACCAGCCGCTGTGTGCCCAGGGCCAAAGGCATCACCCAGGTCTCGATGGTGAACTGGTTGGTAAGGTTCAGGCTGTTGCTGGACGGCACATTGACATAATCGTTCGAGCCGTCGAAAAACATCGCATATCCCGACCCGTTATGTATCACGTTGGGAGGAGGCGTGGTAACCTGTGTCAGTGCCAGCACTTGCTCTGCAGTGAGCGCGCTGTTATAGACCTGTGCTTCGTCGATCGCTCCGTTAAAGAGCGAGGAGCCGTTACTTTGCGCGCCGATGCCAAGAGGAAGACTATTGGTGCCAATGGAGAGCGGGCCGGAAAGTGTGAGAGAGGCTTCGAGAACGCCGTTGATATATAATTTTAGTATCTGGCCGTCGTAGGTGCCCGCAACGTGCATCCAGGTGTTGCCGTTGACCGGATACTCCGTTTGCGAGTCGATCCGGTAGTTGTTGCCGCCTGAACCCTGGTTGAGACGGAAAAATACCGTCCTGCCACTGGCCAGAGAAAGCTCGTATCCGTCCGGCCCTCCCTGATTACCCTTTCGGAGGATATACTGCGTTCCCGCAGCATTTGGTTTTATCCATGCTGCAAGTGTGATGGCATCAGTGATGTTGAGCGAGGAATTGTGAGGCACAAGGGCGTACTGGCTGGATCCGTTGAGGTGAATGGCCTGTCCTACTTTGCCTGTTACCAGGCCCGGATTCGCCACCGTGTTGGCATGGTTGTCGTAACCGGAGCCATCGGCTAACGTGCTGCCCGCTTCCTCCATTTTCCATAAGCCAACCAGGGAGCCGTCGCCGGAAGGGGGTTCTTCTTCGCCGTCCTGTGCGAGCACGCCTACCACCTGGGAACTGCTGGAAGCGAGGATCACAATCTCCTCGTCGTAGTTTTGTTTGGCGCTGGTGACATTGTTATAGTTGCCGGAAATAAGCGTCTGTTCTGCTCCGAAGGCGATTGATTGTATGGCACTCTCCCGGTACATAATATTTCCGCCTCCGTCCTGGGAGGTATAGATCACTTTTAATTTGCCCAGTTGCTCATTCAGCACCACGATGGGCCGGGTTCCGGCAGACGAGCCTACGTTGTGAAGATTGTCCCAATTGCCGTCCGGGTCCCGTACCAGCAAAGCGATCCGGGGGTGGCCGCCACCGTCGTAGCTCGTTTTCACGGCAGCATAGAGTGTGCCGTCGGCAGCTACTTTCAGGTTGAGGTGGTCATCGGCCATGCCGCCCCCGTAGTTGACGGCCGACTGTGAGGCGGGTATTTCGTCTGCCGACCAGTTGCCCGGTACGTTCGGGTCGGCGCCCGCGGCGATAGTTTTAAAGCCGAACCGTTTTACATCGGCGCTTTGATTGGACCAGATCACTCCCGTTTTACCAGGCATCGCGATCACCGCACAAATATCGTCGCTGTTGATGCCGGTTGCCACCGTCACGGGATCGCTCCAGGTGGAATAGGGTGCATCGCTCCACCTGATATTCGCTACGGTATTGCCGTCGTAGGCCAGCCACATCCTGCCGTTCTCGTCGATGTCGATCGTGGCGGTTTCCGCAGCGAGGTCCAAACTGATGGGAATGGCCGAAGTCCTGGCCGGCCAGGGTATATAGCCGGAGCTGGCGGGTTGGTATTCCAAAGACACCAATTCGGCGGAAGACCCCTGCACCAGGAGGATATGAACAATATTACCCTGCACTTTGCAGTCGGCATGTGCATTCCCCGGCGAAAGGGTCAGTACCCGGGTCCAGCTTCCGCCATCCAGCCGCCACAAACCGGTGCTGCCTTCCGAAGAAAATGCGGCCCACCATTTTTCGCCCAGGC
>CAZUWX010000121.1:0-4230 GCA_964624205.1 uncultured Chitinophagaceae bacterium | reverse complement strand
ATCAGAACGGGCATGTGGGGTAAACGGCGTGTGCTTTTTCCTAACTCGGCAGGGGGGCTGCCTGCTCAGGAAACAACAATAGCTGAGTTGCTGAAGACCAGGGGCTACACCACCGGTATCATAGGAAAATGGCATCTGGGTCATTTGGACAGGTTCCTGCCCACACGACAGGGGTTTGACTATTATTATGGCGTTCCTTATTCCAATGACATGGGGAAGATACGTACTACCCGTCATGATCCGGCCAGACCCCAGGCCGATCAGCCCCATGCAGACGCCGTTCCGCTGCCTGTTTATCGCAATGAACAAAAGGTGGAAGAAGAACCCGACCAGCGTGAGCTGACCAGGCGGTATACCGAAGAAACAATCCGGTTTATCGAGCGCAATAAAAACCAACCGTTCTTTTTATACTACCCGAGTAATTTTCCGCACGTTCCCCTGTATGCGTCGGACCGTTTTGAAGGAAAAAGTAAAAGAGGGATATATGGTGATGTGGTGACTGAGCTCGACTGGAGCGTGGGGCGAATCCTTGC
This sequence comes from uncultured Chitinophagaceae bacterium, assembly GCA_964624205.1. Classification (GTDB taxonomy): domain Bacteria; phylum Bacteroidota; class Bacteroidia; order Chitinophagales; family Chitinophagaceae; genus Flavitalea. Next base: position 3,697 of record CAZUWX010000121.1, on the reverse strand, counting down.
AACCCTCCGGGAGTTGGGGATCGATACAAACACGATGGTGATCTTCACCAGTGATAACGGACCCTGGCTTACACAGTTTGAGCATGGTGGTTCTGCGGGACTGCTGCGGGAAGGGAAGGGCACCTGCTACGAGGGCGGCATGAGAGTTCCCGCGATTGTGTGGTGGCCGGGAAAAATAAAAGCGAATACCGTTGCCGCAGAAATAGCTACCACCATGGACCTGCTCCCTACCCTTGCCCTGCTTACGGGTGCTGCGTTGCCGGGAGTGCCACTTGATGGCGAGGATATTTCCGGCATGCTGTTTTCTGTTGCAGAGAAAAAACGAACCAAGCCGGTTTATTTTTATTCGAGTGAAAAGTTGCACGCCATCCGGAAGGGAAAATGGAAAGCGCATTTTACTACACCCGCATCGGTTACTCCCGGACCAGCGGTGATCCACGAGATTCCGCTGTTGTATGACCTGGATACGGATCCTTCTGAAAAGTATGATGTGGCGGCTCAGCATCCCGAAATAATTGAAGATCTTATGGCAGTGCGAAAAAAACAACTGGAGATAGTGCCGGCGCCGCCGGAATTCGACAAAATGCTACCGGTTGAGGGTAATCGCTGAGGTACGCCCACCTTGGTATTTTTTCGGCTGTTGGCGGAGTCACCGGTAAGCGCTAAGTGCTAAGCACTGATCTGGCCCTACCCTGCTGACGTCCGGAGCATCCTGGAGTTACCGGGTAACGATAAGCATTGCGATCAGTCTGCCGCGTTGCTGCGGAGCGGGTGATAGCCAGTAGCGCAATTAAATTATGTGGTCAGTTCGTCGGAGTCTTCCGGCAGCCGGTCATATTCCCCTTTCCAGGCATACCAGCCGAAGATCATCAACCCGATGGCGATAGGGGTGAATATTCCGATGATGATGATCCAAACCAGGGGGTTATTAATATCATGCGTGCCGTCTGCATCGATATGGGTGAAGGCCCCATCCAGCAAAAAATAGATGCATGCCGGCCCGAGGATCAGCCATACAAGTCCGAGTATTTTTTTTAATCCGTTCATATCGCTAATCATTTACGTTTTGATCGATCTTATTGGTCAGGTATACAGCTCCGATCAGGAAACATAGCGCTCCGATCCCTATGGGATACCAGAGCCCGACGAGTGCGTCGCTTGGGAAACTGGTTGCCAGCAATAAACCTATGAATGGTACCAGGCCTCCGAACACCCCGTTGCCGATATGGTAGGGCAGCGACATCGAGGTATACCGGATCTTGGTAGGGAACATTTCCACGAGGAAAGCCGCGATAGGGCCATACACCATGGTCACGAACAGGATCAGTATAAATACCAGCCCTACGAACTTCCAGTAGGTGCCTGAGTCGACCCGCACCGATTGATAGGACGTGAGAGTGTTTCCGAGCAGCTCCCCTGTCCGGGCGTGCACTGTATCTTTTTGTAATTCGATGTATCCCGCACCGTTAGGAAGGGTAAAAGAAGTGGTGCGGGTTTGCAGGACATAGTCGCTGCCGTCGATCGTTTCTTTATCAACCTGAGGATTGTTGGTAGCAACCGGTGGTCCAGCCAACTGCATGGCCGCAATATTGGTGTCTTCCAGGAATACTTTAAAAACCGGCCTGTACGCCAGCACGGCCAGCAACATGCCGATCAGCATGATCCATTTCCTGCCTATCCGGTCGCTCAGCCAGCCGAATACCAAAAAAAACGGCGTGGCAAAGGCGATCGCCCAAAGCAGGATGGTGCGACTTTGCCCGAATTCGAGGCGGCAGGTTGTTTCCAGAAAACTCTGTGTATAGAACTGCCCGGTGTACCAGATCACTCCCTGCCCCATCACGGCCCCGAACAGGGCCAGCAAAACCATCTTGAAATTTCCCTTCCGGCGAAAACTTTCCTTCAAGGGGTTAGTGGAAGTTTTGCCTTCTGCTTTCAGCTTTGCAAACAGTGGCGATTCACTCATCTTTAACCGGATATAAACCGATACGCCTACCAGGAGGATCGAGAACCAGAAAGGATATCGCCAGCCCCCCCATTCACTGTTGAACTGCTCATCGGACATGTTCAACTTGATGAGCATGATGATGCCCAGGGCAAGGAACAGGCCGAGGGTTGCCGTGGTTTGTATCCAACTGGTGTAGAAGCCTCTTCTGTTCGCCGGGGCGTGCTCGGCCACATAAGTGGCGGCGCCTCCATATTCTCCTCCCAGGGCCAACCCCTGTATCAGTCTAAGTAACAGCACCAGCAGGGGTGCCGCCATACCGATGGTGTGGTAGCCCGGTACCAGGCCGATCAGGAAGGTCGACCCTCCCATCAACACCAGCGTAAGCAGAAAAGTGTATTTCCTGCCGATCAGATCACCCAGCCGGCCGAATACCAGGGCGCCAAACGGCCGCACAATGAATCCGGCGGCAAAAATGGCCAGAGTACTGAGCAGGGCGGCGGTCGCGTTGCCTTCTGGAAAAAACTGGGTGCTGATCGTTTTGGCGAGCATCCCAAAAATGTAAAAATCGTACCATTCTATCATGGTGCCCAGGGAGGATGCACCGATTACTTTACGGATTTTGCTGATATCATTCATGCTATGGCAGGGTCAATTATCTCTGTAAAATCTCTAAAAATATGTATTTCATGTTTCTATATGGAAAAATATTCCAAATATTTTTGCACAGCCGTTAGATGAGGCGTGTGCAACCGTCGTTACTGCGGAAACTTTCAGGAAAAACGGCAGCAGTGTTATCCCTGCTTTGGTTCGGTTGCGGATGTTTACTCCAGGTACTACCTAAAACTGTAACCGCGTTGCTATCCCTGCCGCTTGCCGTCCTCTTTCGTATCACGAAAAGAAGGTAGTTCCCAATGATATTGGAGTGCGAGCAAACGTAGGATGAAACAAAGTAAAAAACCTGCGGGAAACACCCATTCGTTGGGCCAGGAAAAATGATTTCCGATCACCACCACCCCTGCCCCTGCGAGTGCCGCCGATGCATAGATCTCTTTTTCAAAAACAACGGGGATACGGTTCAGTAGTACGTCGCGCAAAACGCCTCCCCCAACGGCTGTGATCATTCCGAGCAGGACGGCCACTTCATTATTATAGTCGAACCCCAGCGCTTTACGTGCACCGGTAACGGCAAAAAGTGAGAGGCCGAGCGCGTCGAACAGCAGTACCGGACGATTGAGCCATTTTACCAATGGCTGCAGGCACATGGTGATTACGGCGGCGAGGGTGGCCGCGGCGAGGTAGCGCCAGTCCGACAATCCGACCGGGGGAATCGCACCCAGGCAGAGGTCGCGTAGAATGCCACCGCCGCAGGCCACTGTAAAAGCTACCACCAAAATACCAAAAACGTCCAGGCCTTTGTGCCTGGCGGCTATGGCACCACTCATTGCAAACGCAAAAGTGCCGGCCAGGTCAATAAAGGTGTAGAGCGACTGAAACTCCGTCATCTTATCCATATTTTTCGTCATCCAAGCTGCAGCATGAACAGCACCGTAAAATCGAAAGTATGCCATTTTTACAAAATCGCTACGCATTCGAAAAAGGAACCAAGACGGGTAGGTTTGGTGCTCACAGCGCGTTTCGGGCTCGCAAGATGTGTTCGGCGCTTGCTGCACGTTAGTTCTCGCAGCGCGTTTTGGGCCATGCAAGATGTGTTCGGCGCTTGCTGCACGTTAGTTCTCGCAGCGTGTTTCGGGC
>CAZUWX010000120.1:2531-4671 GCA_964624205.1 uncultured Chitinophagaceae bacterium | reverse complement strand
GAAATGGAATGTGGATAAATTGGTGTCGTTTGGTGTGTCATTAAATAGATTTCACGTCTATATTTGTGACATGAAATCCAAGAAAAGCCGACAATATGTGATGAAGGCAAGAGCTGAGTCGACTGCGGTGAATAATCAAAAAATCATCGAGGTGGCGGTGGACCTCTGGACAAAACGTTCGCTTCGCGAGATCACGCTGGAAGATATAGCCACAGCCGCTGGTGTTACGGTCCGTACCATATTGAGAAAATATGGTTCAAAAGACGGTCTGATCGAGGCCTGTATAGAAAATGACGGTGCCAATATGGAATTGAACAGGAACCGTGTTGCGGAAGGGGATGTAGAGGGCGCCCTGGATGTGCTGATGGACGATTATGAAAAATACGGCGATGCAAATATCCGAACGCTTGCCCTTGAAGATTCCATTCCGGTTGCCAGGAAGCTTCTTGAAAACGGAAGAGAATTTCATAAGCACTGGTGCGCGAGGGTATTCTCCCCTTTTCTGCCACCGCCTTCTAGCCCTATGTACAGCCGGAAACTCCACGCTTTTTATGCAGCCACCGAAGTATATCTCTGGAAATTGCTGCGAAGAGATCTCCACCGTAGCCGGGATGAAACAAAAAATATTTTTCGTGAACTGGTAAATGGCCTTGTCATGAACCATAAACCGAAATAGTATGCAAAAACCACTCAGTTTTTTGTTTGTAACCATTGAAGGGGGTGGAAATATTCCTGCAGTATTGGGCCTGGCCCGCCGCCTTGCACAAAGAGGGCACAGGGTCAGCATGCTTACGGAGCCCTGCCTGCGGGATGCGGCGGAATCATCCGGTCTCGTCTTCATACCATTAAAAAAATGGTTTACAAGAACCGATAGAGCGGAAGACATTTTTCAGGACTGGAAGGCTTCACCCCTGAAGAATCCTGTGTTTGACAACATCGTCTTCGGCCCGGTGGATCTTGTGATGGAAGAAACCTACGCCGCCTTAAAGGCGGAACAGACGGACATACTTGTAGCCGATGTTTTGTTGCCGGCCGTTCTTATACCCGGTGAGGCGCTGGGCCTGAAGACCGTATCGCTGTTTCATATGCCTGAATATTTGCCTGGCCGGGGGAGGCCACCCGGAGGCATGGGATTGACGCCTGGTAGGGGCTTTTTGGGTCGCTTCAGGGATCGGGTCCTGGGAAAAGTTTTTCATTGGATCATGAATAAATATTTACCTAAGATCAACAAGGCACGTCGGGACAATGGCCTTCCCAAGCTGCAGCATGTAGTTGATATCTATAACAAACCGGATCTGCGGCTGATTCAGACCAGTATTCATTTCGACTTTCCCATCAGCCCCCTCCCGGCAAATGTGCGTTATGTGGGTCCTGTTTTGGATGATCCCGATTGGGTAAAAGACTGGTTGAATCCCTGGCCGCAAGATGATCCCCGCCCCCTGGCTGTGGTAAGTTTATCTTCCACGTTTCAAAATCAGCGGGAAATAATTCAACGATGTATTGATGCGCTGGGCCAACTTAATGTAAGGGGGCTGGTTACAGCGGGACCCGCCATGAGCAGGGAAAGATTTACCGTTCCTCAAAACGTAGTCGTTATACCCAATGGTTCTCATGCGCAGATATTTCCTTTTGCGGATATTGTTATTACCCACGCAGGACATGGAACTGTGATGAAAGCGCTCTGCCTGGGGGTGCCGCTTCTTTGCCTGCCGATGGGTCGCGACCAGAATGATAATGCGGCAAAAGTTGTTTATCACAAAGTCGGCTTATGGCTCAATAAAAATGCCGGCGTTGTAAAAATTAAAAATGCTGTGTCGGCCATTCTGAATGACCAGAGATTTAAGAATAATGCCGTAAGCCTGGGACAGCTTATCAGGGAAGAAGCAGAACAAAATAGGGCGGTCGCATACCTGGAAGCTGACGAATAATGCTCCCTCCCTCACCCGTTATTACTTTATTCCTCCGAAAGCCGCGAAACAGGAGTTTTTATGCAATATTTCGGTCTTTCGAAATCCTACTTTACTTAACAAAGCGAGCTGGTAGTTTAAGGAACGCGGTGTGTCCTCGTAAGCAATATAATCAAATACTTTTCCTGCATATTCAGTACCGCCGAGCGTTTCGAGGTACTCTCTATATTTGT
>CAZUWX010000120.1:0-2431 GCA_964624205.1 uncultured Chitinophagaceae bacterium | reverse complement strand
CACAATTCCATGTTCAGTGGGGCATCAATGGTTGATTGTTGCCCTGCTTCAAGGTCGGAAAAGCGTTCAACATCCTGATCGAACCTTGCTTTAATCTCATCGTTAGTGGCTTTTCGCGGGTACCCGGTTTTCATATTTATAATTTCAATTGTTTATACCTACATTCACTTACACTCCTGTTTATTTCCAATAACCGTATTATCTTGCAGCCGTTCTTTGCACTCAAATTTATCGATATGACCAAAATCTTTTCCGCAATTTTTTCCCTTGTCTTGTTTTCCTGTTCCGCACCCCCGCCACCCGAAAATGGAGTAGTACCTTCGGGCGCCCATCTCGAATGGGCAGACGCGGAAATAGGCGCTATGTTCTGTCTTGATATGCAGGTGTTCGAGCCCACTTATGAATGGCGTAAAACAAGAGATTACCAACCGGATTTGTCGGTGTTCAACCCCACCGAATTAGACACGGATCAATGGATCAGCTCGGCCCGGGCCGCCGGAGCCACCTACGCCGTGCTGGTGGCCAAGCACTGCAGCGGGTTCAGCCTCTGGCCTACAGACGCCCACCCCTACAGCGTTAAGAACACCCCCTGGAGAAACGGCCAGGGCGATATCGTAAAAGATTTTATTGCCTCCTGCAAAAAATATGGCGTGAAACCCGGTATTTATGCCAGTACTGCCGCCAATGCATACATGAAGGTGGACAGTCCCGGGCTGGTACTTTCGGGTGATTCTGCCGAGCAGCAACGTTATAACGAGGTAGTGAAAACGCAGTTAACTGAATTGTGGTCGCGGTATGGCGACCTCTTTGAGATATGGTTCGACGGCGGCGTGCTACCAGTGGAAAAGGGTGGGATCGATGTGTTACCGTTACTACGCCAATACCAACCTAATGCCATTGCTTTCCAGGGCCCTTACGGCTATGAGCATAATATCCGCTGGGTGGGAAATGAGAATGGAGTGGCGCCTTATCCCTGCTGGTCGCGGGCAGATTCCACTACTTCTGCGACCGGTGTAATCGAGATAAAAGGGTTGAACGGCAACCCGGAAGGTGATTTCTGGTGCCCCGGTGAAGCAGATTTTCCCCTCCGCATCGGCACCGGGGAGAATCCTGCTTTTGACGGTGGCTGGTTCTGGCACGAAGGGCAGGAGGATCGTATCCTCTCTCTCGACGTACTGATGGAGAAATATATTACAAGCGTTGGCCGGAATACCAATATGCTGCTGGGCGTCGTGATCGATAACAAAGGGCTGGTGCCCGATGCCGATGTAAAACGGCTACAGGAATTCGGCCGGGAAGTAGCCAGCCGTTTTGGCACCCCCATTGCCGCTACCGAGGGGTCCGGCAAAGAGTTCCTGCTCTCGTTTGAATCCCCGCAATCTCCGCACTATGTTGTGCTTGGCGAAGACCTGACCAAGGGCGAGCGCATTCGCGAATACACCCTCTACGGTGAACAGGGAGGAACCTGGAAAAAACTGGCGGATGGAACCAGTATCGGTCATAAAAGGATCGAAATAATCGACGATCAGGGTAGCTTTGACAAGCTCCGGCTGGAAATAGGGGATGCGGTCGGCGAGCCGCAGCTCCGCTGGTTTGAATGTTATTAAACGTATAAAAGAGTCTTTTAAAGATGTTTAGGATGCCTGGCAAGAAGGTTGCTTTTTGGATGTAGTTGCTGCGAACAGTATTATCTTGCGGTGGTTTCGGCCACTAAAACTTAGAGTATGATCAGATCATTATTCGCATTATTGCTGAGTTGTCTTCTTTTTTCCTGTGCTACAACATCCTCTGAGGAGAGCGTGCTGCCTTCTTCTGCCCATCTCGAGTGGGCAGACGCGGAAATAGGCGCTTTGTTCCATCTCGATATGCAGGTGTTCGAGCCGACTTATAAATGGCGGGAGACACGGGATTATCAACCCGATCTTTCGGTGTTCAACCCTACGGAATTGGATACCGACCAATGGCTCAGAGCGGCTCAATCGGCCGGCGCCACCTATGCCGTGCTGGTGGCCAAGCACTGCAGCGGATTCAGCCTCTGGCCCACAGACGCACATCCCTATAGTGTAAAGAATACACCCTGGAGAGGTGGCCAGGCAGACATTGTAGCAGATTTTATTGCATCCTGCAAAAAATATGGGGTGAAGCCTGGTATTTATGCCAGTACTTCCGCCAACGCCTATATGAAGGTGGATAATCCGGGGCTGGTGCTTTCAGGGGATTCAGCTGAACAGCAGCGTTATAACGAGGTAGTGAAAACGCAGTTGACAGAATTATGGTCGCGCTATGGCGACCTGTTTGAGATATGGTTCGATGGGGGCGTGCTGCCGGTGGAGAAAGGCGGCGCCGACGTGCTGTCGCTCCTACGCCAGCTCCAGCCCAATGCGGTCGCCTTTCAGGGCCCCTACGGCTACGAACACAATATCCGCTGGGT
>CAZUWX010000119.1:0-4722 GCA_964624205.1 uncultured Chitinophagaceae bacterium | reverse complement strand
GGGGAAATTGTCCAACCTTACAAGGGAGTTACTGTCTACCTACGATTACGCCAAAACACGAATGTCCGACGGCCTGTATTCGGAAGTGGCTTACTGGCTGGCCGTCAAGCAGGGAATATTCAAATACACCGCGCCCTGACGCTCTGAGGGCGTCACCGCCAGACACAATCTCTTCTGGAAATACCAAATACACCGCGTTCTACCCACTTGTTAAGAATATCTGAAAGCGCTACCCTCCTTTCAAATATTGACTTAGGTCACCCCTTTTATTGTCAAGTTGTTGCAATTTTGCTAAGCCTGGAACAATAGTTCCAGCTATTCTTAAAAATTCAAGCTATGCAAATCGAACAGATCTACACGGGTTGCCTTGCCCAGGGCGCTTATTACATTGAAAGCAAGGGAGAGGCCGTTGTGATTGATCCCTTACGGGAAGTAGAACCTTATATAAAAAAAGCAGAAAGGGACGGCGCAAAGATCAAGTATGTTTTCGAGACCCATTTCCACGCGGATTTTGTAAGCGGACATATCGACCTGGCAAAAAAAACAGGAGCGACGATTGTATACGGCCCTACCGCAAAACCGCAGTTTGAAGCACATATAGCGGGCGACGGAGAATTGCTTAAAGTGGGTGAATTGACCTTTGAAGTGCTACATACACCCGGCCACACCATGGAAAGCGTCTGCTACCTTTTGAAAGACGCCAATAACAAGAACATCGGCCTGTTTTCGGGAGATACTTTATTTATCGGTGACGTAGGCCGGCCCGACCTGGCCCAGAAAGTAAAAAGCGATCTTACCCCCGAAATGCTCGCAGGCCATCTTTACAACTCCCTTCATAATAAGATCATACCGCTGGCCGACGATATAATTGTCTACCCGGCACACGGCGCAGGCTCCGCCTGTGGCAAGAATATGAGCAAAGAGACTACAGACACGCTCGGTAATCAGAAAAAATTCAACTACGCACTGCAACCCATGGATAAAGAAACCTTTATCCGCAGGGTAACCGAAGGACTGACCGAGCCGCCCTCCTATTTCCCCCAAAACGTGATGATGAATATACAAGGCTACGATAGTCTCGACAACGTGTTGCACCGGAGCATGCAGCCGCTCTCCCCCGAAGACTTCGAGGCGGCCGCCAACGAAACCGGGGCCTTGCTGCTTGACACGCGTCCGCCAAAGGTGTTTGCTGCCGGCTTTATCCCCAATGCTATTAATATTGGCGTCGACGGGAATTTTGCCCCATGGGTGGGTACCCTGATCCCCGATGTGGGCCATCCGATCCTCGTGATCGCTGAGCAGGGCCGCGAAGAAGAAACCGTGACCCGGCTGGCCCGGGTGGGCTACGATAATACAATCGGTTACCTCCAAGGGGGCTTTAAAGCCTGGGAGGATGCCGGCAAAGAAACGGACGCCATCGAATCGATCACGGCAGAAGAACTGACAAAAAGGAAAACAGAAAATCCCGATCTATCGATCCTGGACGTCCGCAGAAAAAACGAATACAATTCGCAGCATCTGGCGGGTGCGGAAAATATTCCGCTGGACTATGTAAACGAACATCTCGACGATGTGGACAAAAACAAGCCTTATTACGTTCATTGCGAAGGGGGTTACCGGTCGATGATCTTTGCCTCGATCCTGCGGGCACGCGGATACGACAAGCTCGTAAATGTGGAAGGCGGATTTAAAGCGATCAGAGAATCGAATAAACTCCCGCTTACAGCATATACGGCGCCCAGTTCGCTATTATAGGTATATTGCCGTTTACATAAAACCGTAATATCATTCATCCCGTCGCGCTGCGAAGCAGTTTTTAACGACGGACTATAAACAAACATGAAAAATCATCTGCCATCCCTGCTTATTCTGGTTATCGTGATAATTGCCGGCGCCGGTTGTTCCGCTTCGGGTCAATCGAAGATCGACCGGCTCAACCCTACGGCATTCCAGCAGAGGATGGAACAGGCAGAACAGCGGATCATCCTGGATGTGAGGACGACCGAAGAGTTTGTTGGTGGACACCTGCCAGAAGCAGTCAACTATGATATCTATGACACCGCCTTCGGTTCAAAACTGTTGACCCTTGATAAAACAAAACCGGTTTTTGTGTACTGCAAAGCCGGCAGCAGAAGCCTCGATGCTGCCAAACAGCTCAAAGCGCTGGGCTTTACCACCGTCTACGACCTCAGGGGCGGCATCATGGCATGGGAGCGGGATGGCCTTCCCCTGTCAGATGGAGCTGACGCAGCAGACCGGTTCAGCAAGGCCGACTTTAACAGGCTGCTGGCAACAAACGAGAGACTGCTGGTTGATTTCTATGCCGACTGGTGTCTGCCTTGTAAAAAAATGGAGCCGGAGATTACCCGGCTTGAAAAAAAATACGCAGGGAAGGTCACCGTCGTACGCATCAACGTCGACGAAGCCCGGGCCTTAAGCAGCGAGCTAGATATACGAGAGATACCCGTAGTTGCCATTTACCGGAAGGGCAAAGAGATAAAAAGAGAAACCGGCTATCAGTCCGACAAAGCCCTGCTGCGTCTTATCAAGGAACTGGAATAGACAAACCAACTTCTGCCGCGTAGCCCCGGCGCTGACGCGGGAAAACAACCGTTAATGAATGCCTGACCTTCCGTGGTAACCGACCCGGATACGGTGCAAAGAAAGAGCATCATTTTTCGTGCGAATTTGCAGAATACTCCAAAAGACCGTACTTTGTCAGTTGCTAAATTCTTTCTCACTCATACGGCAATGGATGAAGAAACTAAACCTATTTTCGGCTATCTGCGCCCTTGTCCTGTTCAACCTGTCTTGTCAGAAAGAACCGGACTTCGGCGAAGAACTTGTCACTAACAAAATCCGAACCTATACCGAAGAAGTAAATTCTCCCGTTTCAGGATATATTAAGGAAACATTCGAAGTGCGCTACGATCAACACGACAGGATTGTAGGGCTGGAATCTACCACCACTCCCGGAAACAAATTTGTTTACACCTATTCGGATAACGATGAATTTACATTGGAGATATACGGTGCGAATGTATTGGTCATCCGTTCGCGCTACTTCCTTAATGATTTTGGCTTTCCAGATAGCACCTTTCAAACCAACAATGAGGGCGATACCAGTACGGCAAAATATTTTTATAACGCCAACAGGCAAGCGACGGCCATGTGGGACTATGACTACACCACTGCCGGCGGCTCCCAGCTTTGGAACATCACCGAATTCAGCTACGACGGTAAGGGTCGTTTGATCGAAGAAAGTGATAACTATTCCATCACTACTTATGAATATGAGACCGAGATTGCCGGAAGGGTGATACTGTTGCCAGCATTCATGCTTCTCCCCCCCGATCTGCCCACAAAAACAATTTATACGTCGGCCGGAGAATCTTATACCATCGAACATACTTACAGCTTCGATTCCGATGGCCGCCTCATCAGGGAAGAAACAGCAGGCTCCGACGGCAGCATCGTAGTAAAATCCTACACATATTGGTGACACCCCCTATTCTTCATGCTTCAAAAGCTATCGGGGGAATAGTACAGAGAAATCGGAGGAGCAGCTCTTTGCCTTGTCGCCACCCGCCATTATAATGGCAGCAACGCCAGTTCCCGAATACTTCTAAAAAGAGCACCAGGGTGCCATCATGATTGGGCGATAATGCTTAATTTGTGTACAATTCATTACCGCAAAGTGTATTCACCTAAAACGATCTGCCATGAACACACGGAGGAATTTTCTTCAGCAACTCACCGGCTCTATGTTAGCCATTCCCTTGCTGCCGCTTTCCGGTATCGCCGCGAGTGGTCCACCTCGCAGAGAGAACTACCAGGGTCCGGTACTTCGGGTTGCCATCATGGGCCTGGGTGGCTATGGAACAATCGTAGCCAATGCAATGCAGCAGTGTAAAAAGGCCAGGCTGGTGGGCGTGGTCAGCGGCACACCCTCCAAGGTCAGGAACTGGCAGGAAAAATATGGTATCCCCGAAAAAAACTGTTACAACTACGAAAACTTCGACCGGATAAAAGACAATCCGGATATTGACGTGGTCTATGTTACCACACCCAACGGGCTGCACCACGACAACGTGATACGCGCCGCCCGGGCGGGGAAACACGTTGTCTGTGAAAAACCAATGGCCCTAAATGTCAAAGAAGGCCAGGAAATGATCGATGCGTGTAAGAAGGCAAAAGTAAAACTGCTCGTGGGTTACCGGATGCATTTTGAGCACAATACACTGGAAGCTATACGCATGCGTAACGAGGGGGAATTCGGGAAGATCCTTTTTTTCCAGGGCTTGTGCGGTTTCCGGATAGGCGATCCCACACAGTGGCGGCTCAACAGGGAACTGGCCGGGGGCGGGGCGCTGATGGACATCGGCATCTATGCCATTAACGGCGCCCGCTACATGACCGGTCAGGAACCGGTTTGGGTGACGGCGCAGGAAACAAAGACCGACCCCGTAAAATTCAAAGAAGGCGTGGATGAGACGATTCAGTTCCAGATGGGCTTTCCTGAAGGAGCCGTCGCCTCCTGCCTGTCTACCTACCATATGAATCACCTTGACCGCTTTTTCCTTAATGGAGAGAAGGGTTTTGCAGAACTGTACCCTGCCTGCGGATATGGTCCGATAAAGGGCCGCACGCACAAAAATGAACTGAACCATCCGCACGTTCCACATCAGGCTCTCCAGATGGACGCCATGGCCGGTATCATCC
>CAZUWX010000118.1:2452-4792 GCA_964624205.1 uncultured Chitinophagaceae bacterium | reverse complement strand
CTCATGGTGATCTTTACGCGCTTTCTCAATATTCCCGATAAGGAAATGCAACATATTGATAATTACCTTAAAAAAGGTGGGCCTGTTGTGGGGTTCCGCACGGCGACACATGCCTTCAGCAATCGGGATAATCCCGATTGGGGGCATTATAGTCATAATTATAATGGCCCCAAGGCTGACTGGAAACAGGGGTTCGGTAAACTGATCCTGGGGGAGACCTGGGTGAGTCATTACGGCACAAATCATAAGCAGGCGTCGCGTCTGCGTATTGAAAAGGGGCAGGAGGAACACCCGATCCTGAGAGGCGTTTCAGATATGTTCGTACAAAGCGGCGGGTATACCGCCTATCCGGAAACGATGGGGGCTACCGTGCTGGCCCGTGGGCAGGTCTTGAACGGCATGGAAGCGGACTCTCCTGCCGATGCCACAAAAGAAGAGCTTCCTGTTGCCTGGGTTCGGAATTACAAGCTGGAGTCAGGAGCGGGAGGCCGCGTATTTACCACCACACACGGCGCTTCGGAAGACCTGCTGAACGAAGGTTTCCGACGCATGGCTATAAACGCTTGCTTCTGGACCCTGGGTATGGAAAAAGCGATAAAGCCGAAGAATAATGTAGGCTTTGTAGGTCCATATCGGCCCACTACGTTCAATTTTTCTGGCTATAAGGCGAATGTAAAACCATCGGACCTGGCCGGTTGGGATTCACTGATCATGCCCGGGGAGGTTGTAAAGAAGAAAAACTAATCATGGTTTCCGGAAGTTTCCCAGGCGTCCGCTCGAGCAGCAGTTAAACGTTGAGTGGATCGCTGATCCGGGCCCGGCATTCGCATCATTTTTGTCTGACAAACGGAGTTGGAATTATAACGGATTATAAAGCATTTAACGCCAACCTAATCCGGGAGCCACATGTTGTAAAATGGAAGACAGTACGTGTACATTGTAATCAACTCCCAATGTATTGGGTATCGTCAATAGGAGTGTATCCGCTTCCTGGATAGCTTCGTCCTCCGCCAGTTCCTTTATGAGCTGATCCGGTTCGGCGGCATAGCTTCTTCCGAAAATGGCGCGTTTATCCTGTTCGATCATTCCGATTTTATCGACGCGATTAGCTTCTTGTCCAAAGAGATAGTGATCCTGCTCTGTTACCAATGCGAAAATAGACCGGCTCACCGACACTCTCGGCTCGCGCTGGTGTCCTGCATTTTTCCACGCTTCTTTGTACAACCTGATCTGCTCGGCCTGTTGTGCATGGAAAGGTTTACCGCTTTCATCGTACTTCAGGGTAGAGCTTTGAAGGTGCATTCCGTTTTCGGCCGCCCAAACAGCCGTAGCATTAGAAGCCGCTCCCCACCAGATACGCTCCCGCAATCCTTCCGAATGTGGTTCCAATCGCAGCAAGCCCGGTGGATTCGGAAACATCGGATACGGATTAGGCTGGGCAAATCCAACACCTTTCAGCTTATCCAGGAATTCCAATGCTTTGCGGCGTCCCATATCTGCGTCGGTTTCTCCTTCGGCAGTTTCGTATCCGAAATAGCGCCATCCCTCGATTACTTGTTCCGGCGAACCTCTGCTGATTCCCAACTGCAACCGCCCCTCTGAAATTAGATCAGCCGCTCCGGCGTCTTCCACCATATACAGTGGATTTTCGTAACGCATATCAATTACACCTGTTCCAATCTCTATTTTGCTTGTTTTGGCACCGATAGCCGAAAGCAAGGGAAACGGAGATGCTAGCTGAGCCGCAAAATGATGTACCCGAAAATAGGCACCGTCTAAACCAATTTCTTCGGCAGCAACAGCCAAATCAATAGACTGAAGCAACGTATCACTTGCAGTACGGGTTCTATAAGCAGGATGGTTGGACCAATGGCCAAACGATAAAAATCCTATTTTCTTCATAAATCTGTTTCTGTCACCAAATATAATCTTTAATTGGCAGGCCGATGCCGCTTATCCCTGAAGTACGATTCAGTGAAGTTGTTCCCTAGGGGGCGGGATTATAATTTGGATCAAATTCCACAATCCATTCAATACCATATTTGTCTCTAAACATTCCGGCGTAGGTGCCCCATGGACTGTCGCCGATGGGCCCTTCAATGTCTCCGCCTGCTGATAGTCCGTTAAATATTTTGTCAGCTTCTTCCCGGCTTTCAGCGCTCACTACTATTTTGAACCTGTTTTCGTTCTCGTTTACCCGCCCCATAAATTCGGGAACGTCATTGGCAACTAACATATTGTGTTTGCCAAGCGGCAAGGCGATGGTCATTATTTTGTCCGCTTCCTTTTCTGCTATCGGAAATTCGGCGCTTGCAAGGTCCTTGAAACGAATGACCTTTG
>CAZUWX010000118.1:0-2352 GCA_964624205.1 uncultured Chitinophagaceae bacterium | reverse complement strand
AAGTATGATCCCATTCAGAGCCCGGCAATTCCCGGTTTTCGTCTTTGTCTGAAAAAGAATTATACATTTTGAAATTGGTTTTCGGGGTAATGGAAGTATATTCCTGAACCGCCCAACATAATACATAACACAATACTACTAAGTCTTAATACAGTAAGGTGGTGAAAAACACAAAATGTTGTTGTTGTTTTCACGATTTATTTGGGAAAGCCGGAGGAGTTGGGTAGGTAATCTGTTAATAAAAAGTTGTTTATTTTAGACATAATATATATATTTGTGTATAATAAACAACATTACAAATGCGTCCGAAGAAACAAACCTTGCTTCCCAAATTCCAAAAGATATTGGAAAAAATAGGAGAAAATATCAAGTTGGCAAGAAAGCGCCGGAATCTGACTACCCTGCAGGTAGCTGAACGGGCAGGTATTGACCGGACGACACTGTATCATATTGAAAAAGGCAACCCCAGCGTATCTCTGGGTGCTTATTTTAATGTGCTGCGGGTGTTGGGCTTACAGGACGATTTCTTGAAGCTGGCAGCCGATGACGAACTTGGAAGAAAATTACAGGATTTAAAACTAATTGGGAAAAAGGGTAATGGTAAATAAAACAGATATATGGGTATATGCACATTGGAAAGGCATGAATGAACCTAAATGTATAGGGGTCCTGTCTGCACAGCGAGCCCAAGGCAGGAAATCTTTCAGCTTTTCTTATGACGAAGATTGGATTACCTCACAGGAGCAATTGTTGCTTGATCCGGATATTGCCTGGTATGGGGGGCAGCAATATCCTAACGGAAAAGAAAATTTCGGTATGTTTCTCGACTCTATGCCGGATACCTGGGGCCGAACACTCATGAAGCGCCGTGCTGCCATCAATGCCAGGGAGCAAGGTAAAACTGCACCAACACTGTACGATATTGATTATTTATTAGGGGTTCACGACATAAGCCGGATGGGTGCTTTGCGATTCAAAAAAGATCCGGAGGGTGATTTCCTGAATAACGACCCTGTTTCGCCCACTCCTCCCTGGGCAAGCATACGAGAATTGCAACACGCAGCGGCATTAATAGAATCTCAGGGCGATATCGCTGAAGTAAAAAAATGGTTGACTATGCTGATGGCTCCAGGATCTTCTTTAGGAGGCGCCCGCCCCAAGGCCAACATTATTGATAAAGAAGGACGTCTCTGGATTGCAAAATTCCCTTCCGGCAACGACACTATTGATAAAGGTGCCTGGGAATACCTGGCTTACCGTTTAGCCATTAAGGCAGGCATTGAAATGGCAGACTGCCGTCTTGAAAAAGTGGCAGGGAAACACTACACCTTTTTTACTAAACGTTTTGACAGGGATAAAGCCGAGCGCATTCATTTTGCTTCTGCAATGACGATGACGGGAAAAACTGAGAAGTTGATAAAGGACGAGGTACCTTCTTATCTCGATATGGCGGAATTCATCCAGTTTTCCGGTACACACGTGACCGAAGACCTGCGCCAGTTATGGCGAAGAATTATCTTTAATATTCTTATTTCCAATACAGATGATCATTTACGAAATCATGGTTTTGTATTAACGAAGGAGGGCTGGCGCTTATCACCCGCTTTTGATATGAATCCGTCTATCGATAAAGATGGGCTGGCACTGAATATTGATATGGACAACAATTCTTTGGATTTGGGGCTTGCCAAAAGTGTCGGCGTGCATTTTCGCTTATCTGAAAAAGAAATGGATGTCATTATAAATGATGTGACGTCCTCCGTATCCGGTTGGCAACGGATAGCGAAGGAAATCGGTATCTCCCGAAACGAACAAATTCTAATGCGTGAGGCTTTCAGGATGTAATATATTACCTGACAAAATGATAAAACATATTCCTGGGTAGTGTTCGACAGCAATTTGTACTATGAAAGTGGTATCTATCGAACACCCACAATGCTTGGATTCTTATCACATAACCACCTGAGAATGAGAGAGAGAAACTTACTTATTTATGAAAAAAAAGAGAGACTTCGTCAAGAAGTCCCTCTCAGCGGAGAGAGAGGGATTAGCTGCGCTGAACCCTGGAGGGGGGGCTTCAAACCACACAAAGCCGGCGCTGCGCGCCTTTCATTTTTATTTTCATCCGCTTTGCAAAGCAAGCTTTGCCCGCTCCTGAAAACAAAAATGCCCCTTACGGGGCTTTGTGTTGTTTGGCGGAGAGAGAGGGATTCGAACCCCCGGAGGCTTGCACCTCAACGGTTTTCAAGACCGCCGCATTCGACCGCTCTGCCATCTCTCCGGCGCAAAAGTAATGGTTGCCCCCATGCCGCCAAAATAATTTCATAAATTGCAGAGATGCCTGTTTTTCTG
>CAZUWX010000117.1:0-4820 GCA_964624205.1 uncultured Chitinophagaceae bacterium | reverse complement strand
TGAAAAGGTTAAAGAACATCACGGAAGACTGCTGCGTAACCATTATTATGAATACGCATCGAACGCTTCCCGATAATGAAAAGGATCCGATTGTACTAAAAAATAGATTAAAAGAAGCGGAGAAACAGTTGTTGACATATGATAAACAACTGGCAACAGTGATCAGTGAAAAACTGAATACGTTGGCGGCGAGTGTCGACCATCGGAAAAACCTGGAAAGCCTTGTGCTGTTCGTAAGTAAAAACATTGCAGAATACACCAGGTTGCCGATTGCGGTGACGGACCGGGTGGTAATCGACAAAACCTTTGCTACACGTGATCTGGTCCGGACATTGCATCAGGAGGCGGGTTATTATGTATTGGTGTTGAGCCGCGACAAAGCACGCCTGATCGAAGCGCTCAACGACAAAACAGTGGCTGAGACGGATGAGGTTTTTCCCATTGAGAATGTTTCTCTTTTCCCAAAACAGACCGCAGAAGCGGCTATTGCCAGCCGTCAAACCAGCCTGATCCAGGAGTTTTTTAACATAGTGGACAAACAGTTAAATGAAGTCATCAAAGAAAATCCCCTGCCGGTATTGATCAGTACCGAAGAATCCAACTATCCTCAGTATTTGAAAGTCGCGGATCAAAAGCATATCATCATTGGAAATCTTAACGGAAGCCGGATGGAGGAAAAAGCGCATCACATAGTTGACGCAGCCTGGCCCGTCGTGAAAAATATAAAGAAGGACAAAAATCGCCAGCGCTTGGAGGAATTATCGGCAGCCCAGGGTTCGGGCAAAGTGCTGGTGGATTTTGGGGATATATGGAGGGCGGTTAATGAAGGTCGCGGACAAACATTGTTTGTACAGCGGGGTTATTTCCAATCTGCCCGACTCGTAGATGGCGCTATCGAATTGGTCGACGAGCAAACTGCTGATAAGGCCGGTATCATAGATGATGTGATAGACGAGATGATAGAGGTCAATCTGAAATATGGCGGAGATAGTGTATTTCTTACTGCAGACGAGTTGAAAGACTATCAGGGATTGGCCTTAGTAACCAGGTATTGATCGAACAAATCTAAAAATATTGAGTGGCATGAATTACACAGAAAACTTTGAGGGAATAAAAGTAGACGTACAGGCGGTCGACAGTACAATTGACGATAGCCTGCAGCAGGAGGTGAGGGACATGATCGTCAGGCTGCGGCGACACATTTCGGAGATCAATTGGGTGGCAGTGCATCTTACGGACAAGAAGGGCAAGGCATCTGAGCCGAAAACGGTCGGCATCAGGTTCGGGATCCCGGGAAACGATGTCTTTGCTTCCGACTCGGGCGATAGCTGGATGACGCTGATGAAAAGTGTGGAGGAGAAACTCCGTCGCCAACTGGAGAAACGATAATACATTATCATGAGGTTTCCGCATATTGGAAACCTCCTCCACGATAAAACGACTGCCGGCTATTCCGGCAGTTTTTTCTGGCGCGTCCTGCGTCAGGAGCCTGCGGCGTGCAGCCGATCAATTTAACATGCAAATAAGTCAAAACAGCCACCATAAGGGAGCAGGACGGTGCACCCAAGACCTACCCGCTGGACGACAGGCACACCATAGAAGTGCCGGTAGACGTGCCCGCCGGCGGGTTTACCTGGTTGGTGGTGGAATAAATGGCTTCACGGAGAGGGTGGTTCACGATTTTTAGGCGATCTTCATATGCACTCAAAGCTATCATGCACAAACGCAATAAAATGAATACTAAACGCGATCGCAGACGCTTTATAGGCAATATGCTCGGTGCCGCAACGGTGGCGACCGTAGGCCTGCCCTTCGATACTTTAGCAGCCGGGCGGCACCCGAAGGTCGCCGGCAAAACGGATTTTACTGCGCCCTATTTACAGCATTTAACGCCTAACCGGGTTTCCGTTGGAACGATCGATCTAAAAGCCGCCGTTTCCTGGCTGGAGTTGAACGACGGAGCGACCGTCAGAAAAATCATTAATAATAAGGACGGGCTGACCGAAGTGGGCACGGGCCTTAAAATATACACGATCACCGGCTTGCAGCCGGGTAAGACATATCGATACCGTATTCTCAGAAAGGAAATCACTGACTACAAGACTTCTTTCATGAAATTCGCCGATACGGTAGCGTCACAGGAGTATCGTTTCACGACACCGGTACCCGATGCGGACACGGTGTCCTGCCTGATTTTGAACGACATCCACGATCGCCCCCACAGCTTTAACGACCTGATCTCTCTGAACAGGGAACCCTACGATTTTGTAGTGCTGAATGGAGACATGTTCGATGAGCAGCACCACGAGCAACAGCTCATCGATCATCTGCTGGCACCAGTATCGGAAATATTCGCCACCGAGAAGCCATTCATCATGGTCCGGGGGAATCACGAGACGAGGGGGAAATTCTCTATTCCTTTCAAGAATTATTTTGTGTACCCGGAAGACCGGTACTACTATAATTTCCAGCAGGGGCCAGTGAATTTCACCATACTCGATACCGGCGAAGACAAGCGCGACGACCATCCCTATTACGCGGGGCTGGTCAGCTTTGATGCGTTCAGGCTGGAACAGGCTGCCTGGCTGGAAAAGCTGATGAACACACGCGCGTACCGGAGGTCGCCCTTTAAAGTGATCCTGATGCATATCCCGCCTTATCATTCGGGAGGAGAGCACGGTACCCTGCATTGCCGGGAGGTATTCGCGCCACTGTTCGATAAATATCAACCTGATGTGGTAATATCCGGACACGTGCACCGCCACGGAATTTTTATGCCGCGTGAGGAACATTCCTTTCCGCTTATCATCGGCGGGGGGCCGCTGAAAGGTGAACGTACCCTCATCCGGCTTTCCGCCTCACGGCAAGCTCTTAATATTTCGATGATAAACGACGAAGGAGCAGAAGTCGGCAAATTTGAGGTTACCAAGTAGCGTAGCTGGCAGGTAGAGTAGGAGGTGGCGATTCCGGTCGTTATAGTTAAACGGCCACGGTGGCTTTCTTCTTCAGCATCGCCTTTCTGTATTCCCTGTCCATTGTTGGAGGTAGCCGTTCCTGGCGGCAACCAGAACCGTCCGGGTAGAGATCCCGGCTAAGCGATACTGATACGCTGTCAAACGGTCGGTGTCAGGACTTGCCCTGGTTAAAAACAGCGATAAAATCTGTTTCCTTCGACGATATGAATTCCTCTCTTTCGATTTGATCTTTGTTGTCTTCCAGATAGGGGAGCTTAAATACACTATAGCCCACACTTTCAAAAAAATCGGCAATGCTGACTCTTTTTGTAACCCCTTCATTCTCTTCAAAAATGATCATCGGCTTATGTTTCCTTATGGTGTTAGCCGCGCCACTTAAAACCAGTAGCTCATACCCTTCCGTATCTATTTTCATGAGACTTGGCACAAGATCCTTTCCCGTTAAGAAGGAATCTATGGAAACCACTTGGGTCTTAACCTTGGTTAAGTCAAATTTATTCTCCAGATCGGTTTTTATTCCTTCCGACAAAGTTCCTAACCAGGTGGCCTTCTCGGGGAAGTATAATTCGGTTTCATAATCCCTTTCTCCCACCGCATTCGGCACGATTTCTCCTTTTAAGTTGTTTATCTCCAATAAATTTCTGAGTACTTTGGTACAATTGGGATTAGGCTCAAAAGTTATCGTTCTAATGCCTTGCGATAAAAACAAGAGCGAGTGCGTTCCATAGTTGGCACCAATATCAAAAAAACAATCTACTTTTTTCCGTTTGATCAGGTCCTCGTAGGTTTTTTTGATGGTAATATCATGGCCCAGGATAGAAACGGCCTGATCCCAGTCTAACCATAAATTCTTCTCTGTCAGCGGCAGGCTAATAATTTTGCCATTAAAATCCACCTTCCATAAAGCGTCCTGAAGTGCTATTGTTTTGTTTAGAAAAAGTTTCGAGAAAAAATAGTGAAACCTGGCTTTGCCCTCATGTCCCAGTTTATTATACATCCGGTTTAACCTATCCCGGCTTTTTTTCTTTTTTATGGCATTGATTAGAAAGTATCGAAAATATGAGCGCTTAAAAAAGAGGCGATTCGCCCCCTTCTTTATAAGAGTACCAAATTTCATATTTGTGTTCTTGAATTGTGATGGGTTTGTGTAGTTTGCATACAAATTTTTCGGTATGCCAGGTTCTTGAAAAAAGATTATTCGTTAAAAATATATTCGACATATTTATCCCCCTGTCATGGCTGGCCCGACACAAACGATACTCGGCAACACGTCCAAGCTCTTCTGGTAACAACTGGCTAAAAATAAAGGTGTTAACAAAGGAGAGGATAAGGCAGCACCTACAACAGGGAGGCTGACGGCCAGCAAGATACAAACAAAAACGAAAAAATGCAACCCGCCCTATTTCCCCTACGGAATTTACCGGACATTCCGTCCAATTGGTTCTTTCAGGTGGTTTTTCGGGTGATTTCATCGGGAGGGTTGGGCCATCCGGGGGGTAAAGGCACTTGCCGGTGAGCTGATGCCTGGAGGTCAGCGGAGCTTTCCAAGGAAAAATAATACATTTCCTACAGGAGGCTAAGAATTCTATAAAACAGCGTTACTTTAAAGCGCTTTAATGCGGCTGGCGCTCAGGCCCGTGCTTTTGCGAATGATTTCAGTGGACACGCCCAGCGTCTTTAATTGTCTTGCCACGGAAAGAGTGGTTTGCTGTCTGCCTTCTTTTACACCTTTCTGTATCCCTTGTTGTATCCCCTTTTGCAATCCTTCCTGCATTCCCATCTCTACTCCACGTTGTTTGGCGATATCCAGTATTTGTTCTGTGATTCCCATTTTTACTGAGGTTT
>CAZUWX010000116.1:0-4949 GCA_964624205.1 uncultured Chitinophagaceae bacterium | reverse complement strand
CTATGTTTGCACGCTGTAAAACCGCTACAGAATAATATATACAGATGAAAGTAATCGATCATATCAGGCAGGCCAAGGATACCCTGGTTTCCTTTGAAATCCTACCTCCGTTGAAAGGGAAGACCATTAATTCCATTTATGAGCACCTTGACCCGCTGATGGAGTATAAACCTGCTTTTATCAACGTCACCTATCACCGAAGTGAGCACGTGTTCAAGAAAAAGGCCGACGGCACTTTCGACAAGGTGGAAGTGCGGAAAAGGCCGGGAACAGTGGGTATCTGTGCCGCCATCATGAACTATTACCATGTAGACGCGGTGCCGCATCTGATCTGTGGAGGGTTTAACAAACGGGAAACTGAGGACGCGCTGATCGACCTGAATTTTATCGGGGTCGACAATGTGCTGGTGTTACGTGGCGATGCAGCCAGGAACGAGTCGGTCTTCGAGCCTGAAGCCGACGGGCACCGGTATGCTATAGATTTGTTAAAACAGGTGGTGAACCTCAATAACGGCATCTATCTCGAGGAGGATATCCGGGACGGGTTCCGGACAAAATTCTCCATTGGTGTGGCCGGGTATCCGGAGAAACACTTTGAAGCGCCGAATATGGATTCAGATATTAATTACCTGAAGGCCAAGGTGGAAGCGGGTGCGGAATACATCGTCACTCAAATGTTTTTTGATAACCAGAAGTACTTCGACTTTGTAAAAAGATGTCGCGAAGCCGGCATCGAGGTTCCGATCATTCCGGGTCTCAAGCCCATTGCCACTAAAAGGCAGCTTGCGGTATTGCCCCGGACTTTTCACGTTGATATTCCCAAGGAGCTCAGTGTGGAGATCATGAAATGCAAGACCGATACCGATGTGGAGGAAGTGGGCGCCGAGTGGCTGCTGGCACAGTCGCGCGAGCTGAAGGCTGGTAAAGTTCCAGCCTTGCACTATTATACCCTTGGCAAACCACACCTGGTCTGCAAGGTGATGAAAGAGTTGCGTTAAATGGCCGGGCCGCTGGGCCTTCACAATAGCCTCAGCTATCCAACGGATGGTGTGGTTGCTCTTGAGCGGAAGGTTGGGCTGCCTTAAACCGGCGGCAGCTTTCTGAATACTTTTTTATTGACCTTTACGGGATATTTTTTCAGGAGTTTTTCCATCCATACTTTTTCGAGGTAGTCCTGGTAATCGCTGATGACTGATCCGCGGGCTTCTTCGAAGTTCTTTTTTTCCCGGGCAGGGTAGAGCCGCATAATATGGGCAAAGCTGAGGCTGCTGTCGAAGCCGCTGGTTACCGGTGCGGTGGTCATTCCTTCCGTAAAATGGGTGTTTCCCTCAACGACGATCTGGCCCAGCTCAAACCTGCCCGAATCGGCCTGCAGCACGCCGTTGTGCTGTTCAGTCAGCATACGCCATTGCCCGGCGTCATTTTGCAGGCCAGCCTGTACGGCTGCCGCTGCTGTCCTGTTGCTAACGGTAAACAACAGGGCGTCGGCGCTGTTCTCCCAGAAATATTTGTCGGCATGCTCTGCAAAATACTGTCTTTGCCCGGTGCTGTCTTCGGCGGCGGGATCCCATACATTTTGCTGCATGATGCCGAACAGGAGGTTACCCTGTTTGAACGCTTCGAGTTGGGTTGTGAAGCCGTTATTATACTGTTCGAGGTGATCGCGGTAGTATGCGATGGCGGCGCTGTCGTTATGAAGCACCTGCGGTGGCGCATCGTTCGCGATCAGGCCCCGGATATTTTTCAGCAACATCGTATGGGTCACCTGCATTCTGTCGCTCTGCAACACTCTTTGGCGGATCACTGCCAGCCAGTCGGGCTGTTGCAGGTCTTTGCTAACCGGGAGGCGCTGGATACGTTTGATGATATGATAGCCGTAGGCAGTGCGGACCGGCCTGGCGATCTCGTCGTCTTTTATCAGGTCGAATGCGGTCTTTTCGAAAAGGGGATCATAGTATCCAACACCGAAGGGGGGCATCTCCCCGCCGGAACGATAGGTGAGATTATCGCCGCTGAACGTTGCAGCCAGCGTGGCAAAATCGGCTCCCTGCAGGAGGGCTTCATATAGGGAGTCGGCCCGTGTGGAGAGCGCCTGTTGCTGCGCTGCTGTCACTTCCGGCGGGAAAGCCAGTAAAATCTGGGCTATCCGGATCTGGCCCACTGCTTCCCGCTCGCCGTTATTGCGAAAAATATAGAAGCCGTTAGTCGCCCGGAAGGGAGGGGAAAAGGTTTGGGGGGCGGTGTTATAGGCCAGGTTCTCCAGTTCGTAGGGCAGCACAAAAGCCGTTATATAGCCCAGATCCGGAGCAGTCGTATAGGCGGTTGCCACTTCGTTGAACGGTTCGCCTTTCTTCAATTCCGCGTGAGCGGTTTCGATCTGCCGGCGGGCGGCCTGTACCGCCTCAGGCGTGGCATTTGCCGGCAGGGGGACATGTATAAACGAAAGGTGGATATCTTTCAGGCTACGCCGGGCGGCTTCATTTATCAGCAGTGTTATCCCCGCGTCGTCCTTTAAATAGTTTTCTGCGAGTTGATCCCGAAAAGCGGTTAGCTCCATACGTTGGCCGGGCAGGGAATCCATTTTTGCGTCCAGGGCGGTCTGCACCTTTATTTTGAACTTTGAATACAGGTCGAGGTACGCTTCGTAACTGATTTTTTCGGCTGCGCCCGGATTGAGATTTTTGTTGTACGACTCAAGAAACTCTTCCCTGCTCACAGCGTGCGTGCCGTAGGTGAACAGTGTCTGGGCCGGCAGTTGCAGGCCGGCAAACAGTATGAGACAGGCCAGCAATTTTTTCAACACCATGGTCATTCGGTTTTTGCCCGGATCTTTGCGTCGATCACTTCGTCTATCTGCAGATAACTGAGTTTTTTGGCGATGATCCTTTTGTCCTTATCCAGCAGATACAGAATCGGCGTTTGGTACACATCGTACAACTGCTTATAGCCCGGCCGCTTCTCCCTGATTTCCTGTTCCTGGCGTGCGGTCGGCTGATACACGTGTTTCCAGCCGGTTATGTGGTTGTCCGATATGAACTTCACCCAGTCTTCCCTTGAGCCGGTCACTTTTACGCCGTACACCTCCACACCCTGATTTTTCCATTTGGCGTTAAAGATAGAGTCGACTTTCGGCACCACTTCCTTGCAGTGTGAGCAGGAAGGATCCCAGAAGCAGATGACGGTAAACTCGGATTTTACACTGTATAACGGTAAAGGCCGGTTCAAAGTATCTACCATGTCCAATTCTGCCGCTTGTTTCCCGATCAGGTTGGCCATCAGGCTATAGGCGCGGCGCTCGGCGAACTCCCGGTACTGTTCGGTGAAAAAGGGCGTCATGCCCGTGTTGATGAATTTTTCGAAAAGGTGAACAAACACGGCGTCATGCCCCATGTATTTCGGGTTGATGTATGCCTGGACAAAATGCACCATCAGGAATTTGTACATTTCTTTAGCGCTCCGTGCATACAGCAGCATCCGGTCGATTTCTTTGATCAGGGAATCCGGTTGGGGCGCTACCAGGTCGCGAAAATATTTCTCCAGCCGGGGTTCAAAGAACGGCGTTCTCACCAGCCGGTCGTCTGCAAAAGAAAGTCCGTCCCAGTAATGCTCCTTATAGTATTCATACACAAAATTGGAATCGTATTTGCCTCCCGGGTGTTCCGATACCGGGGGTATGCGGGGCTCGTGCATGGAGCTGAAAAGCGTGGCCAGGAAGGATTCGGGAGACTGGCGG
The DNA here is from genome assembly GCA_964624205.1 of uncultured Chitinophagaceae bacterium. Classification (GTDB taxonomy): domain Bacteria; phylum Bacteroidota; class Bacteroidia; order Chitinophagales; family Chitinophagaceae; genus Flavitalea. The sequence continues at coordinate 1,216 of CAZUWX010000116.1, read as the reverse complement.
GTAATGCTGTCGCGATACTGCTGGATACGCCCGGTAAGGTCTTTTATGCGGGCGAAGAGGGCAGCAGAGTCTTTCCCATTCCGGGCGTTTTCGTATTCCTGCGTCAGGCGGTTGATCTCTCTGCCGGTGCGGTTGGCAAAGCTGGAATAATCCTTGAATTCGACATTTTCGGGCGAATCTTTGAACGTAACCCCGTCAGGTAACAGGGTGGTATCGGCCTGGATGGAGAAATGCTGGTCTTTGTCGACCAGCACCTCGAACAGGATCTGTTTGGAGGGGGATACAATAAAATAGATACCTCCAGGAAGGGCCTCGGCACCCTTAAAACGACCGGCGGAGTGCTCGTCTACCAGCGCGGAATCGGCTATGGCCCTGGTTTTGCCGTAATAGTAGCCCAGGTAGACATAGGTCTGCTTATAAGGCTCCAGCTTGATCCGGATATCATAGCCTGTTTGTCCGAATCCCTGAAGGATGGCGACGAGTGCCGCCAGAAGGATGAGCGGTTGTTTCATCAGACCCCAAACCTACATGAAATTTTCAAGAGCGCGTAGCGATAACCGTCTACCGGTAGTATGGCTGCGCGGCTATGCGGCATCAGCCAGGGCTGGGGCTCTTATTTGGCGTATAGGCTCACTACCGGCCGGCCTCTTGCGGGTAAGGATATTATTGCCGTGTAAGATGCGGTGGTATAACCAGCATATCGCTCCCGGCAGGACACCCGCCTTATGCGGCTGTTTTGGTTGTGGCGCTATTGTCGTACGGTTGTAGTATTATTGTCATATGCTTTTGATGTACGCCAGCGAGCTCACCCCCCGCCTGCAATACATTGTTAAATTTTTCAGCCGGGAGCTTTTCGACCAGCCGGTTCACCTGACGTCCGACCGTCGGGAGTTTGTTGCGCATAAGGGCCCCAAGCTCAACTACTCGGCGGGCGAGCTGTGCGAAGACGAGTTTTTTCTTATGCCGGTGCCCCTTTTATTTGAAACCACGCTCCGCATTCAGCAGATCGACTGTTTCGAGATCAATTTCCACACGGTGTTTTTTGAAACAAAGGGCGATCTGCATTTCGACATTTTTGCGGCTTCCTTTTACCTGTTGAGCCGGTACGAAGAATACCTGCCTCATAAAAAGGACAGGTATGGGCGCTACGAACACACAAATTCGCTTGCCTGGAAGCAGGGGTTCCTGCACCAGCCGCTGGTGAATATCTGGCTGC
>CAZUWX010000115.1:0-4985 GCA_964624205.1 uncultured Chitinophagaceae bacterium | reverse complement strand
ACGCGGTTGTCAGCAACAGCCGCCTGCACCCCGGTAATAGCAGCCATCTGCCGGAGAAATAAGGAAAACTTCACCACCACGAAACCAAAGGCCATCACCCCAATGGCCGTACGCACCCAAGCCAGCAGCGTGCGCTCGTTGGCCAGATGCTCGTTGGTCATGGTCTTCTTTTTAACGATGTCTTTTGAATCTGCTTTCATAGTTGTCAGAAAATACGGGAAATACTATGGCAAGCTAGGCGTTCCTGTTTTTACAACTTAAGATATTCTATCAACTCCCTTGCTGCCGCCCGGCCGGCACGGTTTGCACCGATAGTGGAAGCAGATGGACCATAGCCGGTTAGATGTATCCGCGGATCTTTTGCAACCTGCGTAGCTAATTTCCCGGACATCTCAATTCCGTTTTGATCATTCATGAGGTTTAAGGGAGCAAGATGGTCCAAAGAATGCCGAAAGCCCGTATTCCAGAAAATAACATCGGCATCGAGCGTCGTTCCATCCGCCCACCGGACGCCAGTTTCGGTAATTTCCTCGAACATGGGTTTTCGGTCCAGGACTCCTTTTTTCAACATTCCTTCAATAGCAGGAGTAATCGGCAAGCCGGTTACCGACACTACGGAAAGGGGTGGCAGCCCCGCCCGCACTCTTTCTTCCACCATCGCCACCGCTTTGCTTCCCAACTCAGGCGTGAACTTATAATTTCTAAAATCCGGGGGTCGACGGGTTACCCATGTGGTACGGGTTACCTGCGAGATCTCACCCAATAGTTGTACGGCAGAGATCCCGCCGCCTACGATGATGACGTGCTTCCCGGCAAATTCGCGGGCGTTATTGTACTCACCCGTGTGCAGTTGCCTACCCTTAAACTTTTCCCAGCCGGGATATTTCGGACAGTTGGGTGTTTTCCATGTGCCGGTAGCATTGATCAAACCTCTGGCAGTGAATTGAACTCCATTCGTCCGGATGATAAATCGCCCGTTTCTCTCTGTCACTTCGTTCACCCGAACCGGGCGAATTACAGGAAGCTCGAAAGCCTTTTCATACTGCTCATAATATTGGGGGATAGCAACATTTGCCTGCAATTCTTCATTCTCTGTGTTTACAGCATCGGAAAAACGCATTCCGGGCAAATCATTAATACCGTTCACCGTGCTCAGCGTTAACGAGTCCCAACGATGTTGCCAGGCCCCTCCGGCACCGAACTCATCATCCAGCACCACAAAACCCTTTCCAGGCGCAATACCCTCCCTTTTTAGGTGATAAGCTGCGGACAAACCCGCTTGCCCGGCGCCGATTATGACGATATCCACCTTATAGAACATATCCGAAGTATCTAGTTAATAATTTTTCCCTTGCTATCGGCTAGCCTATCCCGGAATCTTTGCAGTTCGGCGGGCGGTAGTCTCACCCAGTCAGTTACTTCACCGACGATTTTCAAGGGCGCCTGGGTTCTGTATGACCGCGTAGGATTACCGGGGAACTTTTTATCCGTAACGTTGGGATCATTTTCAAAATCCCCTGTCGGCTCAACCATGTACACCCGTTCAGCTCCGTCACCTTTTGCCAATGCCGCAGCCAGCCCCGCCCCATTCACCTGGCCGGTAAAATAAATATGGTTCATGGTGATATCCGATTGATAATTAGACACGCGTCCCGCTGTCAGCAAATCACCGACCTGCAGATCTGCTTTCGTACCGTGATAAAAGGGACCCTTGTCGGATGGCTTGCCCGTAAATGATCCGGCCAGTTGATAATTCTTTGTTGCATTACCCGGATCGTTCAGCTCCTCATAGCATTTCGCAATGTTTAAATATAGCGAAGCAACAGCACTGTTAACAGTGTCGTCATTTATTTCCAATGCCAACTGCAAAGCCGTCCGGAGCCATTCTAACCTGTCGGAAGCATTTTTTTGATGCCGGGCCACATAGTGGGCGGCAATAAATTTTTCAAAATCATCCGTCGCTTCGCCCCAGGCCTGAAAAAACAGCCTGCCCGCCTCTTCCGGCTTTCCCTGTTCCTCCATATACATACCCTGAAGGCAGCGTTTAACGACAATATTGGCCGGGCTAAATTCCATCGTAGATAATTGGTCTGCTTGTCATATGCAAAGATACGACCATATTGGCGGGCAGCGAAAATATCAATCATACCAGTGGGGATCGATTAGCTGCGGGTAATCTCAAAATAATAAAAGTATTTCAATACTTCTATATAGATTATTATTTACCTTTGCATAGAACAGGAAATACAGGATAAAATGACCTTAGAAAAAAACGCAGCCGGGGAATTGGACGTACGCGTATTGGTTCCCATCCGGAGGCATGAATTACTGATAAAACTTCTCAAAGAGCTGCCCGTGAAGGATAGCTTTGTCTTTATAAACGACCATGATCCGATCCCTTTATTTTATGAGTTCCGGTCCATATACGGCGACGTGGTGGGTTGGGACTACCTGAACCGCGGAGGAAGGGAATGGAAAGTAAGAGTATCCCGCCTGGAAGCGTCCAAAGGGGTGGAATTCGATGATATCTCGACCTTGCTCGATCTCAGAAAAGCAGACAAAAAAGAATGGAAACAAATCGTTTTCCACCGCTATGGTATGATGGAACCTAACACTACCATGGAATTGATTTCGGGTGAAGATCCCCTCGAAATACACGGCATCTTTATCAGAAAATTCGAGGGCAGGCACAGGTGGGTCTATAAAAAGAAATCGGATGAAGAGTTTGTGATCCATATCACCAAACAGGATAACAGCGGATTGGGGGACGACGGTTTTTCTGTAGTCAACGAGTTTGATCTGAGGCCATTCCCGCCGGCGGAAAGGCACGAGATGTTTTATAAGGCCTTTGCTGATATCCGGCCGGGCGAAGCGTTTGAGTTTATAAACGATCATGACCCCAAGCCCCTGTATTATCAAATGGAAGCAGAAAGCAAGGAGCCCTTCAGATGGGAATACATCGAAAAAGGTCCGGACGACTGGAAGGTCAGGGTGGTCAAAGTAAAAAACTGAAAGAGAAAACCATAACATGAGCACAAAACAGGGGACGCTACTCTATGACTTTTTCACGGCCGACCACAGACGTATTGAAGATATCTTTACAGACGCAACAAAGGACAAGAATAACGTCGACCTGGAAAAATACCGGGCGTTTAGGGTCGGTCTGCTGACGCACATAAAAATGGAAGAGAAAATACTTTTTGTTGCCGCCCAAAAAGCGAACGGTGGTGAGCCTCTTCCTCTCCAGGCAAAGCTGCGATTAGACCATGGAGCCCTGACCTCCCTGCTGGTTTGTTTTCCAAGCCCCGATGTGATCAAAGTGATCGACTATATCATGGAACAACATGATATACGGGAAGAAGAGCAGGGTGGCATGTATGAAGCCTGTGAAGCGCTGACGCAGCATGAGACACAACAGATCCTCGAAAAGCTGAAAAACACCACCCCTGTCCCGGTCCACCCATTCAACGAGGCCCCTTATGTATTGGATGTGGCCAAACGTGCAATTAAAAGGGCCGGTTTCGATTTCTAAAAACACCCCGTAGCATTGCTTTTCTGATCCCAAATGGGAAATAAAAATCAGGTGGTCTGCCTTTTCCAAACGCTTTTGATAATCTATTACTTGCGGGTCAACAGCTTTGTGTTCTTCAAATGCCTGCCCGCTTCAGTGTCCCCTTTTTATCTATAAGCCGTTTATAACTTATCTATCCTTTCATTTTTGGGGTATAACAGGAATAAGCCCGTGCTTCGACATTACTAATTTTAATTTTTCCAGATTAGGGGGGCCACCGGTATTTACTATCTCTGCTACCTCTTTAAAAAAGATAGTACCGAGCAGGGCAGGAGTAACTACGGCCAGTCCTTTGGCATCGGTGTTTTTTAAGTTGTCAAAGCCATGTACGGCACCGCGGGGAATAAAACAGGTTTCACCTGGCATAATGTCTATCGTTTCCCCGTCTACAGTAAAAGTCAAAGTGCCCGATAGCCCATAGATGGTTTCATCAAAATTTTCGTGGTAATGAGGTAGTGGTACTTTTGCTCCCGCTGGTACGGTAAATTCGAACATCGCAGCAGAACCCCTTGTATCAGCTGCTTCCAGCAGAAAGTCAATCGTAATTTGACCGGCTTTAATGTTTTCTCTTTTCATAAATTATTTTTTAGGAAGCAAACATATTGAGCCCAATCGTCAAAGTCCTTGATTTGAGATAAGAAATTATTTCCCGGAAATTTTCTTCCGAATGCGACTTAGCGTTTCCGGAGTCATGGCTAAATAGGCAGCTATATGATAAAGCGGTAGCCGTTGCAACAAAAGCGGTTCCTCCTTTATAAAGCGCACATATTTCTCTTCAGGAGTCTCTACCGTAGCCTCTGCAAGTCTTTTTTTCAACATATAATTCGTGTCCTGCTGCGCCCTGATAAAACCCATTGTAAAAGGTTGAATCTGGGTGACCGCATATATCCAGTTCTTTTGATTGATGATCTGCAGCCTACTGTTTTCGAGCGCCTGCACACATAATTCAGTTGGCTTAACATCCAGAAAACTTACCAGCTCGCTACACCACCCGTTTTCCACCTTAAAATAAATGGTACGTTCTTCACCGTTGTTATTAATATAATACTGCCTCAGACAGCCTTGCTCAACAAAGTAAACATGTCTGACTATTTCACCAGAACGATAAAGATGTTCGCTCTTTTTTACTTCTAATGGCTCAAATAATTGAATAAGTTTAGCACAATCTCTATCGGAGACTTTATATACCTGCTTAAGTTGCGCCAAAAGTGGGGAACTGTCCATAAATGTTTTAGACCAGGTCCTGCCGCCAACACATAAGAATACCCCCGGTTTCTGCCTTATTGTTTTATTAGCGGAAGGAAGATCTATTTCCTAAAATAAGGTATTTTCTTCAATTTCGACTCTGGGTAAAGTAATATTATTCAAGAACTACCGCCTGACGCCAACTTTGTCAAATCCTTCTTCAGTCCAG
>CAZUWX010000114.1:2125-5008 GCA_964624205.1 uncultured Chitinophagaceae bacterium | reverse complement strand
TCTGGCGCAAGTATTTTCTTGCTTTGATGTTATCATTCATTCCTCCTCCCTCTCCGTAACCATGCGCTTTACGTCTTCTATGAAACGTTCCAATTGCCATCGGCGTGAGGCATCTTTCTTTCCATAGTGATTACCCAGGATACTGAGAAAAGCATAATACCTTTCCTGCCCTACGGCAAAGGCGCTCATCACCCATAGACTGTCGGTTGCCTGCTCCGGTTCCGTTGCGTATATGGTAAATTGATAATCCTTATTACGCCCCCAGTCCTTCAGTTGAAACCTATCCTTTTTGAAGGGCTTACCGTTAATCAAAACGCTGATATAAAATGGTTCGATGTATTTTCCTTTCCGGCGAACGTCCTGCCGGGTAACCGGTACAAACCCCTTCACAGCATATTTTTGCTGGCCGGGACCCCAGGTGGAAAATAATACGGGGCCGTGCTGCCGCGAATATTTACGAAGGATCCGCCGTGCCGGTTTAGGAAGATACGAAGGATGCGGTATTGCCCTGGACCCCGTTGCCCAGAACCAATTGCCGAATATGGCTAACGAATCATTGCCGAAATGAAAGCTCGGTTGATAGCCGGTGTACTCAAACTGGTTGTATTTAGCATAGCGGCTCTCTTTCACGGTGGCACAGGAAAAGAATAAAAGACAACATGCAGATAAAAGGCCGGCGGCAATTACCCGGCGGGGGGCAGGATGAACTCTTGGCATAAGATCAAGTTTTGTCAGCATAATAGCCGGCGGCCGCTAATTTCCTGTTCCGTGCTATCTTCTTCGTTTGTAATGTAATTGCGTTAACCCTGTGTCAAATGATTTTGCACGTACAAATTCCAATACCTGTTCGGGTCCGTCGTCTTGGAATAGCTTTGTCCCATTGCCCACCAAAATCGGTATAACAGAAATTATAAACTCGTCTATCAGATCGTGTTTTAAAAGCTCATTTATAATTTCGGCTCCGCCGTCACAATAAATGTTTTTCCCACCTTCAGATTTTAGTCTCTGCACCAAGCCTAGCACGCTTCCCGTATAAAAAGTTGTTCTGCCCACACCCGGTCTTTCTGTTCTTGTTATTACGTATACGTCTCTTTGTCCGTTATCGTAATGTGAAGGGCCAATTTCTTTTAGCACATAGTCATAGGTCTTTCTCCCAAGAATAATGATGTCTATGCCTGCCGTAAATTCTGCATATCCGTAGTCTTCCCCTTCTTTTTCAACTAATTTCAAAAAGCTCAGGTCATCATTTGGTTTTGCAATGTATCCGTCTACACTGGTGGCTATAAAAACTGATAATTTTCGCATGTTCTTAAATATAATCAAATCCGTTGAATTCGCCGGTGGCTACTCTGGCCCGAATAATCCGGGATGCAAATGAGATAGTGAGTTAGTTTTTCTAACAGCCGCAACGCCGCTACATATTTGTTCAACCGTTGCGTATCAAAGATAACCGACCGCATCGGCTACTTTTTAGTTTTGGATCTGCCAGTTATTTCTTTTGTTTCTTTTTCAAAATCACTAACAAAGTTCTTGTCCTGTATTACCCTAAATTTTTCGTACTCCGTCTCTGCCAGTTTCATTGCTACAGCGTGGCTTACTTTTCCGGCATCTTTGAGTATTTGGTATTCGTTAAATTGCAAGAAAGCATCTAAACGATTTACCCAATCAGCCATTTTCATAGCTATTTGTCTTTCGGCTTGAAGCTCTGCAAAATCTAAGTACATTGTAACGATACGCTCCAGTTCTTTGATTTCCTTCTCCTGCATATAATTTTTTGCTGTGCCTATATCACCTTTTAAAATTTTACCTTTAGGTGCATTCTTCCAGGTAGTTAAACCCATATTGGGCTGATTGGCGTCAGCTCTGCCGGCGACAAGTTCGGCGGCTGTTTTTCCGGTAATAGCCCAATGCAGTTTGTTTTGAACCGTTTTAAAGAAGGTTTGTGTAATCTCCGCATCCTTATTATAATCAAGGCTGCACTGCTCGTAGATATCCGTTATTTTGAGGTAAAAACGTCTTTCGCTTGCCCGTATCTCACGGATGCGTTCTAAGAGTTCATCAAAGTAGTCCTTACCAAAGCGTTTGCCCTGTTTTAGTCTTTCATCGTCCAATACAAAACCCTTGATTATAAACTCCCGTAAAGTTTTCGTTGCCCAAATACGGAACTGTGTAGCCTGATGGCTGTTTACCCGGTAGCCTACGGCTATTATCGCATCAAGGCTATAATAGGTTACCTTGTAATTCTTTCCATCGCCGGCAGTTATTTCCAAAATGGAAATAACTGATTTTTCCTCCAACTCATTGGTTTCAAATATATTGGAAAGGTGCTTACTAATAGCAGGCACTTTTACACCAAACAGTTCCGCCATTGCTTTTTGCGATAGCCAAAAGGTTTCCTCATTGTATATCACTTCTACTTTTACATTGCCATCCGGGCTGCTGTAAAAGATAATTTCGTTATGTTGAGGTATACTATTCTTTGCCATTTTAGTCAATTTCAAATTACCCGCCAGGTTCTGGTTCTGCCACAATACTTAGGGTTTCATCCGCATCGATATCATACATTTTAATAGTTTTATTTTCCTGAGACAATGTACCAAAATCTACTTCTGGCAACCCTTCCGCAATATCTACTGTTTACACGCTTACATTGATGATGCTTAACAATAAATTTCATAATCCGGTGATGCTGACCACCCTGGTGAAGTATTGACCAAAATGTTCGTGTAACGTTACGGAGATATGAGGGGATAAAGGTAATAATTCTATTTTTCTCTTAATGACCCTGTGCTGTCCCCAATAATATCATTTGGCTAGGGGCAATTGCGAGGCGCCGATAGTAGACTTCCGCCCGTGGCGGTGTTCTATGATCTCCAGCAGTAT
>CAZUWX010000114.1:0-2025 GCA_964624205.1 uncultured Chitinophagaceae bacterium | reverse complement strand
GCAGTATTGTACAGGGTTTTCAGTCCACCGAGTTAATTTTCGTCCACATAACGAGCCAATTTTTCAAGTGATTGTTCTGTTCCTGTTTCATTATCTTTTGGGTCAATACCAATTGGAATATTTTTGAAAACGATTGTTACTTTGGTTGAGTTGTTTTCAGCTTCTTCTAAAAATACTTCCATTGTCATCTTGTCGGCAAACTCATTTTTGTCTGACTGAAAATTAATAGTCTGAACAATTTTTTCATTAGGTTTCAGTTCAACAAATTTTGCAGAATAGCGGTCTTCATTTTCCGATGTTTTTCCTGTTGTTTTGCTGTCAATATAGAAAAGCGACATGCTGTAACCGCCACCAACTTTTAAGTCAAAGTCGTGTATTTTTCCCGTCATTTCATTAGGTGCAAGCCAAAGCTCTAATGCTTTCTTATCAGTAAAGGCGTTATAGACTTTCTCTCTTGTTGCCTTGATGATCTTAAAGTTTCTTGAAATCCTGTCCATAGTTTTGGCTTGATGTCTTATCTAAGTAATGACCGTTAACATAATTCTTGACGAATATAAATGCCTTTTGCTACTTGTTAATTTATTCTATAAAACTGCAGATTGGAAAAAATGTACCTCGTTTAGAGAAATACTGCATAGAAATCAAAAGGTAATTCTATGTTCCTGTCCTTGTCCCCGGCCGTAGGCATGCCCTCCACCCTCCCCCTTGCCAGAAACCCCACAGTTCTCTAACTTTGCAGGATCTGCTTGCCGGCAATCCTATTCAACGACGATTTGATGACACGTAAATGAAACAAGCCACAACCATCGCGGCCGAAAGCCCCGATCCCGGACAAATTGCCCTGAAGACCGTTTACCCGATCCTTTTTACGATCAGCTTCTCGCATTGCCTGAACGACATGATGCAGTCCGTGATCCCGGCCGTGTATCCCCTGTTTAAAGACAAATTCGCCCTGTCGTTCACCCAGATCGGGCTGATCACCCTGGCCTTCCAGCTCTCCGCCTCGCTGCTGCAGCCGTTCGTCGGCATGTGGACGGATAAACGCCCCAGCCCCCATTCGCTGGCCATCGGCATGGGGTTTACCCTCACGGGACTGATCTTCCTGGCCCTCGCCTTTAACTTTATATCGATCGTGCTGTCCGTTTGCCTGATCGGCATCGGCTCTTCCATATTCCATCCCGAATCCTCCCGTGTAGCCTACCTGGCCTCCGGAGGTAAACGCGGACTGGCCCAATCTATCTTCCAGGTGGGTGGCAACACCGGCAGCGCCATCGGCCCGCTCCTGGCGGCAATCCTCATCGTGCCTCACGGACAGTTGTATATCATCTGGTTCGGCCTGGCGGCCCTCCTGGCTATCGGCCTGCTCCTGAAAGTAGGCCAGTGGTATAAAGAGCAACTGGTATGGAGAACGGCCAACAAAACGTCCCTGGCACCCGAAACCAAACCACAGCTTTCCAAAGGAAGGATTATCACTTCCGTGATCATACTGCTCGTGCTCATTTTCTCCAAATACTTCTACACGGCGGGACTCACCAGCTATTTCACCTTTTACCTGATCGATAAGTTTCACGTGTCGATACAGCAGTCGCAGATCTATCTCTTTATTTTCCTGGCCGCAGTAGCGGTCGGCACCGTGCTCGGCGGGCCGCTTGGCGACCGCTTCGGACGTAAATACGTGATCTGGTTCTCTATCCTGGGTGCCGCACCCTTTACCCTCCTGCTGCCCTATGCCGGTCTGTTCTGGACAGTGGCCCTCTCGGCCGTGATCGGCATCATCATCTCATCCGCCTTCCCCGCCATCCTGGTGTACGCCACCGAACTGCTCCCCGGAAAAGTGGGGTTGGTATCCGGACTTTTCTACGGATTCGCGTTCGGCATGGGAGGACTCGGCTCCGCCGTACTGGGCAACCTGGCCGACCATACCAGCATACAGCACGTTTTCGCCATCTGCGCCTACCTGCCCCTGATCGGCATCATCACCGCTTTTTTACCCCGCATCGGCCGCCAGCGGTATATCGGCAGGCC
>CAZUWX010000113.1:0-5017 GCA_964624205.1 uncultured Chitinophagaceae bacterium | reverse complement strand
CCGCCGGCGAGGTCAGCGAATCCGGGCTGCACGGGGCGAACCGGCTCGCGTCCAATTCCCTGCTCGAATGCTTCGTGTTCGGCGAAGCGGCGGCGCGGCACATCGCGGCGAACTGGGACGATCTGCCGCCCCCGCCGCCGATCCGCCCCTGGGACGAGAGCCGGGTGGCCGATTCCGACGAGGAAGTGGTCATCAAGCAGAACTGGACCGAGATCCGCCGCTTCATGTGGAACTATGTCGGCATCGTGCGCACCACCAAGCGGCTGGAGCGCGCCGCGCACCGGATCAAGCTGCTGACCGACGAGATCGAGGATTATTACGGCCATTTCCGGGTGACGCCGGACCTCATCGAGCTGCGCAACCTCCTCCAGACCGCCGACCTGATCGTCCGCTCCGCCCTGCGGCGCAAGGAGAGCCGGGGGCTGCACTACACGCTGGATTATCCGAAGACGCTGGCCAAGGCGGCGGACACGGTGCTGGCGCCTTAGAGACCGAACACATTCGTCATACCGGCGAAGGCCGGTATCCAGATTGAAGCCCAGGCTGGACCCCGGCCTTCGCCGGGGTGACGATAGCCAATTCTAGCGCGTCAGGAACTGGCCAAGCGCCCGCCGGAACGCAGCCGGCTGATCCTGCATCACCATGTGGCCGCTGTCGTCGATCCGCACCAGCCGCGCGCCGCGCGCGGGGGCATAGGCCTGGGTGAAGCTGCGGTCGATCGCGGCGCGGGCGCGGGGATCGGGGGAGGCGTAGACCACGGTCAGCGGGGCGCGGATGCGGGGGAGATCGTCGGCGAGGTCGATGGCGGCGAGGTCGCGCGCCGCGCGGCCGACCACGTCGGGGTCGCTGCGGCGGTTGGCCATGTCCGGCGGGCTGAACGCGCCCATGATGTTGGCGAAGAGCTGCCGCCCGCCCGGCGAATCGAGCATCGCGCCGAGGTCGCGGGCGAGCGGCCCCCAGCCCGAGGCGGAGCCGCCGAACAGGCCGGCGGGCTGGGGCAGCATGTCCACCACCATCACCCGGCCGACCAGATCCGGCCGGCGCGCCGCGATCATCATCGCCAGCGTGCCGCCCATCGAATGGCCGACGATCGCCGGGCGGCGCAGGCCGCGCGATTCGATGTAGCGGACGATCTCGTCGGCGAGCGGGCCGACCACCGGTCCCCGCGCATTGCCGCCCGCCGGCGCGCCGGCGAAGCCCGCGACCTGGAGCAGGTGGAAGCGATGGCCCGGCACCGAGGCGGCGGTGTCCGCCCAGACCTCGCGGCCCGAGGTGAGGCCGGGAATCAGCAGCACGTCCGGCCCGCGCCCCAGCAGCTCCACCGAGAAACGGGTCGGCCGGAAGGGCTGCGCGGCGGCGAGGCCGGACCAGCCCGTCAGCCCCAAAGCGAGGCTCATAACCATGAAATCGCGGCGTTTCATCCGGCTCCCGATAGCCTCGCCTCCTTGAACGCAGCCTTACCCTTTCCGCCCTTAATCGCACAGGCTAGACAGGCCGAATGTCCTCCCCGCACCTCTATCTCGTCGACGGTTCGTCCTACATCTTCCGGGCGTTCCACCGCCTGCCGCCGCTGACCAACCGGCACGGGCTCAATGTCGGCGCGGTCTATGGCTATACGACCATGCTGTGGAAGCTGGCCGACAGCCTCAACAAGGCGGACGGGCCGACCCATCTCGCCGTCATCCTCGACGCGTCGGAAAGCACGCACCGCAACCAACTCTTCGACCAGTACAAGGCGAACCGCCCGCCGGCGCCGCCCGAGCTGGTGCCGCAATTCCCGCTGATCCGCGACGCGACCCGCGCCTTCTCCATCCCCTGCATCGAGGAGATGGGGCTGGAGGCGGACGACATCATCGCCGGCTATGCCAAGGCGGCGGCGAAGGCGGGTTGGCAGGTGACGATTGTCTCCTCCGACAAGGATCTGATGCAGCTCGTCGAGGACGGCAGGATCGACATGCTCGACACGATGAACGACCGGCGGATCGGCGTTCCCGAGGTGATCGAGAAGTTCGGCGTGGGGCCGGACAAGGTCGGCGAGGTGCTGGCGCTGATGGGCGACAGCGTCGACAATGTGCCGGGCGTGCCGGGCATCGGCCCCAAGACCGCGTCCAAGCTGATCCAGGAATATGGCACGGTCGACGCCGTGCTGGCGGCGGCGGCGGAGATGAAGCCTTCGAAGATGCGCGACAATCTGATCGCCCATGCCGACATGGCGCGGCTGTCGCGGCAATTGGTCGAATTGGTCAGCGATTCGCCCTTGCCGGAGCCGCTGGACGAGCTGGCGATGAAGGGGATTCCGGAGGCGCCGCTGCGCGCCTTCCTGGAAGAGCATGGCTTCAAGTCCCTCCTCGCCCGGCTCGGCGTGCAGGCGCAGGCGGCCGCGCCCGTTGCCGCCGCCGCGCCGGTGGCGGTGGAGACGCCGGAGCCGGCGATCGACCGGTCGCTTTACGAGACGGTGACCGACGAGGCCGCGCTCGACGCCTGGCTTACTGAAATCCGGACACAGGGGCATGTCGCGATCGACACCGAAACCGACGGGCGGGACTGCGTGTCCGCCCGGCTGGTCGGCATCAGCCTCGCGACCCTCCCCAACAAGGCCTGCTACATTCCGCTGGAGCATGGCGGCGACGACATGTTCGCCGAGCGGCCGGAGCAGCTCGACGCCGCCCTGGTGCTGGCGAAGCTGAAGCCGGTGCTGGAAGATCCCGCGATCCTCAAGATCGGCCACAATCTCAAGTTCGACTGGGTGGTGCTGGGCCAGCGCGGGCTGACGATCGCGCCCTATGACGACACGCTGGTGATGAGCTTCAACCTCGACGCCGGCGGGCTCAACGGCCACGGGCTCGACGAGCTGGCGAAGAAGCATCTCGATCACGAATGCATCCCGTTCAAGGCTTTGTGCGGCACGGGGCAGAAGCAGATCACGTTCGACAAGGTGCCGGTGGAGAGGGCGACCGAATATGCCGCCGAGGATGCCGACGTGGCGCTGCGCCTGTGGCACCGCTTCCGCCGCCGGCTGCCGTTCGAACAGGTGACGCGGGTCTACGAGATGGTGGACCGGCCGATGGTCGCCGTGATCGGCGGCATGGAGCGTCTCGGCGTCAAAGTGGACCGCGAGGTGCTGGCCAGCCTGTCGGCGGAGTTCAACACGCAGATCGCCGCGCTCGAGGAGAAGATCTGGGCCGAGGCGGGCGACCGCTTCACGATCGGATCGCCGCAGCAGCTTGGCGAAATCCTGTTCGGCAGGATGGGCCTTTCGGGCGGGCGCAAGGGCAAGTCCGGCGCCTGGTCCACCGACGTCAACGAGCTGGAGCGGCTGGGCCGCGAGGGCGTGCCGATCGCCAGGCTGGTGCTCGACTGGCGCCAGCTTTCCAAGCTCAAGTCCACCTATACCGATGCGTTGCAGGAGCAGATCAACAAGAAGACGGGCCGCGTCCACACCTCCTATTCTCTCTCCGGCGCGCAGACCGGACGGCTGGCCTCCACCGACCCCAATCTGATGAACATCCCGATCCGCACCGAGATCGGCCGGCGCATCCGCGACGCCTTCGTCGCCGAACCGGGCTTCGTCATGCTGGCGGCGGATTACAGCCAGATCGAATTGCGGCTCGCCGCCCATATGTGCGACGTGCCGACGCTGAAGGCCGCGTTCGCGGCGGGCGAGGACATCCACAACCGCACCGCGCAGGAACTGTTCGGCACCGTCGACCGCGACACCCGGGCGCGCGCCAAGACGATCAACTTCGCCATCCTCTACGGCATCTCCCGCTGGGGCCTGGCCGGCCGGCTGGAGATCACGCCCGACGAGGCGCAGGAGATGATCGACCGCTATTTCGAGCGTTTCCCCGGCATCCGCGCCTATATCGGCGACACGCTGACCCGCGCGAAGGAAACCGGCTTCACCACCACCCTGTTCGGCCGCAAGACGCATTTCCCCCGCCTCGATTCCAAGGTGCAGCACGAGCGGCAGGGCGCCGAGCGGGCCGCGATCAACGCGCCGATCCAGGGCACGGCCGCCGACATCATCAAGCGCGCCATGGCCCGCATGGGCCCGGCGCTCGCCGCCGAGGGACGGGGTAATGTCCGCATGCTGATGCAGGTCCATGACGAGCTGGTCTTCGAAGTGCCGGAAGGCGATGTGGAGGCGGCGAGCGCCGTGATCCGCCGCGTGATGGAAAGCGCCGCCGAGCCGGCGGTGACGCTCGACGTCCCGCTCGGCGTGGAGATCGGCACCGGGCCGAACTGGGGCGCCGCGCATTGACCGACGCGGCCAAAGCGGCCCCCGATCAGGACATCGCCGCGCTGGCGAAGGGCGGGCGGACCAATTTCTTCGGCTTCCTGCTGCGGCTCGCGGCGCGGCTGCCCTTCCTGTTCATCGCCGGCCATTATTACGGGCCGGAGCTGCTCGGCCGCTTCGCCTATGCGATCATCGTCATCGAGCTGGCCGCGCAGCTCGCCACGATCGGGCTGAAGCGGGGCCTCGCCCAGCAATTGTCCAACACCGACCGGCCGCATGTCTGGGTGGTGTGGGACGGGATGCTCGCCGCCCTCATCGCCTCGGCGGCGGCGAGCGTCATCCTGATGGCCTTTCCGCAGGCGATGTTCCCGTCCGGCGACATACGCGGCGCGGAATGGCTGCTGCCGCTCGTCATCTTCGGCATCGCCGGGGCGGACGTGGCGCTGGCCGCGCTCGCCTACCGCCACGACGTCGCCTCGACCGTCCATGTCCGGGCGATCGTCGAGCCCTGGACGATCAGCATCGCCGCCGGCCTGCTGGTCTTCCTCTCCTCGCGCGACGGGCTCATCATCGCCTATGTCGTGTCGATCGCCGCCGGGCTCGCGACCGCCTTGTGGCGGCTGATGCGCAGCTACGGCCTGCCGCATGGCTGGAAGCCGCGCCCGGCCGAGCTGATGGCGGTCGCCCGGCGCAACATCCCGCTCGCCGCCGCCGACGCGATCGAGTGGGGCTCGCGCCGGCTCGACATCGCGATCCTCGGCCTGTTCGTCGCGCCCTACT
>CAZUWX010000112.1:2297-5072 GCA_964624205.1 uncultured Chitinophagaceae bacterium | reverse complement strand
AATGGTGTAATTGCGGAGTTATCGCAGTATTAAAACGTTCAAAGAAGAGTCACTGCAGGCACGGGTCGCGTTGTTTAATTGTTCGGCTAAATTGAGCATGCCAACGCGGGATTTGATTAACTTAGTTGCTGAGTTCATGATCTGACATTTTGGGTTTTTAAATAAGTGTCGTTACTTAAATTTAATCCCAATTGTCAGATCAACTCTTAACTTCTGCATATGTATGCATTCGGCAAGCCACGGCAGCTATGCCTTGCTGCCAGTCTCCGTATTTCACGCACGTTTTCTCAGGTTTCCATGGAGCACTATCCGGCCCCGTGATTTCCCATTCCCCCTCCCTCCGGCTCCCCGATTCCGCCGTTTCCCCTCAATCCCGCACCCTTCCCGACCCTGTTTCTCCCCATTGGCTCCTCTGCTCCTCCTCTTTGTCTCCTCGGATTTCAAGGGGGAACAGAGGAGGCAAAGAGGAGGCAAAGAGGAGGAATTGCGAACAAATCCAGGTATGACAGGGGTTTCGGCCGAAAAATTTCCGTTCGTCACAGGTTTCTCCTCGGGTCGTCACAAGTTTGATGCTACACCGTCACAAAAATGACCGGTTCCCATGCCCACAACCTTATATTTGACCCATCGACTCACTAACCGCGGGAGGCTCGCACAGGATTACCGGGAGTGCGACACCGGCAATACTTTCCCGAAACAGTGACCGATACCGTTAGAAGATCTTTGACAATCAGCATTTTAATTGTACGACACAGGCAATGACCCTGTGGTCGGGCGTACCGCCTCAGGCAGAATCGTTTCAGCTCAACCAACTCACGCTAAGCATCATCGCTGGTTCCCTGCTCCGCCGGCATTGGCCAGCTCGCTGAGGAATAGCTCATGCGAATACATGGTCGTTACACCAAACGGCTGAAGGAGTTGGGGTCAAGCAGGAGGAGCGGCTCACTTGAATGTGGAATCTTCGCACCAAACGGCTGAAGGAGTTGGGAGTCAAGCAGGAGGAGCGGCTTTCACGAATGCATCCCTCTACGGCGCGTCAAACTTCGGATTGCTGATGAGGGTGCTGTCGGTGAGCGTGAACAGGAATTCCTGCAGGTAGAATTTTTCCAGGTTACTCAACGGGATCCCTCCTGCCAGCAGCGGATCGAGGGTGGGACTGGGTACGATGCCTGCCGAATAATGGTTGAGGAATTCCGAAACCGCTACAAAACGACCGTCGTGGGCAAAGTAGCCGGTCAGCATAACGTTTCGCAGGGTAGGCACCTTGAATTTCAGCGAGTCTTCGCGGCGGCTCGTCACTTCCATCCGGCCGTAGTCGGCATGATACGGGTTAATGGTCAGCCCGTTATTACGGTAGCTGAGATCGGTGAAGAGCGGTTCGGCATGACAGGAATTACAGTGCTGCTGGAAAAGCGCATAGCCGAGGGCTTCCGAGGAATTGAACACTGCATCGCCCTTTTTTACCCGGTCGTACTTGGAGTCGGCCGATACCAGCGAAGCCACGAACTGGGCCAGCGCACTGGCGATCCGTTCCCCCGAAATGTTTTCGTCGCCGAAGGCCTTTCCGAACAGCTCGCGGTACTCGGCCTGCCCGCCCAGCATGGCAATGGCTTCCCCTTCCTGCATGTCCATTTTTTCGGAAGCCACCAGGCAGGAGAGCATCTGTTCCTGCAGGGAGGGCACCCGCCCGTCCCATTCAAATTCGTGCTGCCAGGCCATATTGAAGATCACGGGAACGTTCCGGGTAGTATGCTGGTGGTTGGTGCCGTGACCGAGGTCGTGGTCGAAGGTGGTGTAGGCAGCGTGCTGCTGGTGGCAGGAGCCACAGGTAACGTCCAGGTACTTAGACAGGCGGTTTTCGTGGAAAAGTTTTCGACCCAGCGCAAATCCTTCTTCCGTTACGGGATACTGCTCAAAGTCGTATACGGGGGTGGGGAAGTCCAGCGGGATCGGCACCGGCATCGGGGTGGGGGCCGGGAAACGGCCGTGGGTAGACTTCCGGCAGGCATTAACCAGGAGGGTTGCCGCCGCAATGCTCATCACAATCGCTATCGTAACGCCCCATCGCATACTGCTAATATACTGATAACCTCTATAATCCGTGGCGAGGAAACCCTGGCTTGCTATCCCCGCCTCATACAACTACAATAACCTGAAACGGAATTCCCGGCGTCCGCTTCCCATCCTATACGGATAGCTGCATGAATCCCATCTGCCGTTTCCTTTAATATACTTGATAACCGCTAACCTTGGCCGGGATCCGCTTCGCTACTCTCGTCGCTTGCTACTAATATATTCTATCGCGGGTTCGGAATAATTTTGGCGGATTCGGTGGGGCAGTGCAGGCCCTGCTGTAAATTTACACGAATGCGGAAGATACCCTGCCGGTACGGTAGCCTAAGGGTCCGAAAAATCCGCCACAATCTGAATAGCCTGAACATTTTAATCTGAGAAAGTATGGAAATAACGATACAAGCTGCCCAGGCCCGGGTAGACGAATGGATCCGCACCACGGGGGTGCGGTATTTTAATGAGCTCACGAATATGGCCATTCTTACCGAAGAAGTGGGGGAGCTGGCCAGCGTCATGGCCAGGACTTACGGCGAGCAGTCGTTCAAGGAGTCAGACAAAGACAAGGATCTGGCCGATGAGATGGCCGACGTGCTATGGGTGCTGCTCTGCCTGGCCAACCAGACCGGGGTGGATCTGAGCGCCGCGCTAGAGAAGAATTTCAGTAAAAAACAGCAGCGGGATCTTCACCGGCATAAAAACAAC
>CAZUWX010000112.1:0-2197 GCA_964624205.1 uncultured Chitinophagaceae bacterium | reverse complement strand
GATAAACTGTAAAGCAGTATTAATTTTTTACTTTCGCATTCATTATGGCTACAGACAGCAACAGGTTCCAGGCGATCATTTCGCATTGCAAGGAATACGGATTTATTTTCCCTTCCAGTGAAATTTATGATGGTTTAAGCGCGGTGTATGACTACGGTCAATGGGGCACCGAGCTCAAAAGGAATATCCGGGAGCATTGGTGGAACAGCATGACGCGTATGCACGAAAATATAGTGGGTATCGACGCAGCCATCTTTATGCATCCCACCACCTGGAAAGCCTCCGGGCATGTCGACAATTTCAGCGATCCGATGATCGACAACCGGGATTCCAACAAAAGATACCGGGTCGACCATCTTATTGAGGGATATGCAGAAGAACTGATGCAGCGGGCCTATCTGGAAAGCGCCACCGTGCAGAATCGCCAGAGCCCGGTACTGGGAGTGGAGTTTGTTTCACCCACCGGCGATCCCGTGGAATCGCATCCGGATTATATAAGGGCCAGGACACTATTGGCAGCAATGGATCGGTTGCTGGCCGCTAACGACTATCCCGGGCTTAAAAAGCTGATCGAGGATAACAATATTACCTGCGCGGTGAGCGGCACCTCCAACTGGACCGATATCCGGCAGTTTAACCTCATGTTCTCCACCCAGTTGGGCAGTGTATCGGAAGAAGCCAGCGAGATCTACCTCCGCCCGGAAACGGCCCAGGGTATATTCGTGAACTTTCTTAACGTACAGAAAACCGGGCGCATGAAGATCCCCTTCGGAATTGCCCAGGTGGGGAAGGCATTCCGCAATGAGATCGTAGCGCGACAGTTCATCTTCCGGATGCGGGAATTTGAACAGATGGAAATGCAGTATTTTATCCGCCCCGGCACCCAAAAGGAGTGGTATGAGTTTTGGAAAGAAGAAAGGATGAAGTGGCATCTCAGCATGGGTATTCCGGCAGAGAAATTCCGTTTCCACGACCACGTGAAGCTGGCGCACTATGCAGATGCCGCCTGCGATATTGAATACGATTTTCCGATCGGCTTTAAGGAAGTGGAGGGGATTCATTCCCGGACTGATTTTGACCTGAAGAACCACCAGGAGTATAGCCGGAAAAAAATGACCTATCACGATCCCGAACTGAACCAGAGCTATATCCCGTATGTGATAGAAACCTCCATCGGGCTGGACCGGACCGTGATGATGGTGTTGAGCGAGGCGTATATGGAGGAGGATTTGAGCACGGCGGAGCGGCAGGACTCGCGAACCGTGTTGAAGTTTCCGCCCGCCCTGGCCCCGATCAAGCTGGCAGTGCTGCCGCTGACAAAAAAAGACGGGCTTCCGGAGATAGGAAAAGAGATCATGCAGTTGTGCCGCAGTAGTTTTAAGTGTTTCTATGAAGAAAAAGATACGATTGGAAAAAGATATCGGCGTATGGATGCGATCGGCACCCCTTTCTGCGTTACTATAGATCATCAGTCACGGGAAGACGGAACCGTTACCATCCGGCACCGCGATTCCATGCAGCAGGAACGGGTTCCCATCGGGGAGATCAAAGATCTGGTGAAAAAATATATTTCTTTGTAAATCAATCAGTAATGATGAAAAACATAGTTAAGATGCAGGAAAAAGAAAAATAATGTATATTGTTTACGAATCCGAATCTATAAAAACAAGTTTTTATTATCTGATATCTAACCACATTTTATGATAGCAATTCAATTGAGCCTATCGGTTTTTCCTGTGTTCATGCTGATGGTATGCGCCTTTGTAGCGGGCTTTCTTGTCCGGGGCGGCCGGCTGAAGGTATTCAGGAAAAAAGTGCTGGACCTGGAAAAAGAAATGCTTAGCAACCACGCTGATATTCTAGCGCTAGAGAAAGAGAAAGCCATCTTACTCAAACAAATGAAAGAGTCGAAGATCCCGGTGATCCCCATGAATCCTGCCAAGGAGGAAGCGGACAAGCCCGGCAACCTGCAGGCCAGATAGGCTGTCGCGATGAGAGTACTGCGGGATATCGTCTTGATATTGGCATCCGGATCCTGGTACTATAGTCCGTTTACTATCTTTCTGCGGTGCTGCTCACCCCATTTCTGTAAGGCGTCCAGTACTTCCGAGAGCGTTTCGCTATAGGGCGTCAGGGCGTATTCCACCGTAATAGGTTTGGTATCGCAAACGGTCCTGCTTATCAGCCCATTCACCTC
>CAZUWX010000111.1:3597-5358 GCA_964624205.1 uncultured Chitinophagaceae bacterium | reverse complement strand
TTCCCGCCTCACATCTTCGATTTGAAGAACGGCCCCAACTGGCCGACGGCTTCGTCGACGTACT
The DNA here is from genome assembly GCA_964624205.1 of uncultured Chitinophagaceae bacterium. GTDB lineage: Bacteria > Bacteroidota > Bacteroidia > Chitinophagales > Chitinophagaceae > Flavitalea. Next base: position 5,294 of record CAZUWX010000111.1, on the reverse strand, counting down.
GCTCACCGTCGTACAGCGACATGTGATTCGCGCCGTCGACGACGTGCATGCGCTTGTCCCTGGTGCCGGCCCGCTGCATCAGGTCGTCGCTCATCCACCTGCTGCCGGCCTTGCTGCCGACGACGGTCAGCAGCGGCTGCGTGAAGAATGCCTCGGCCTTGTGGAAGGCGTCGTAGGTGACGATCTGGTCCAGGCTGCGTTTCGTCATGTAGCCCGGCGCGGTCGGATACTCCGCGCGCGGCGTGTGGTAGTACTCCCACGCCTCCTCGAGCTCCGCGTTCGGCGCGTCTTCCTTACGCATCGGCGCGAGCGGGAAGGTCTCTTCCTTCGTGCCGTCCGCCGCCACGCTGCGCGCGTCCGCGCCCATGTCGCGCAGCGGAATCGCGTCACCGTCCTTGACGTTGTTCTCCCAGCCGTTGCGGAACATCGAGCCGATGTTGACCATGCTCACGGTGCCCACGGCCTTGATACGGCGGTCGTTGATTGCCCCGTTCGCCGTGTAGCCGGCGCCGGCACAGATGCCCATCGCGCCGATCCTGTCCTTGTCGATGTAGGGTTGGCTCGTCAGGTGATCGACGACCGCGCTGACGTCCTCGGTGCGAACGAAGGGGTTCTCGAGCTGGCGCGGCTCTCCAGTGCTCTCGCCCTGGTAGGACGCGTCGTAGGCGACAGTGACGAAGCCCTGTTCGGCCAGCTTCTTCGCGTAGGTCCCCGCGGTCTGTTCCTTCACGCCGCCGCCAGGGTGCGAGACGACCAGGGCCGCGTACGTCCTGTTCGCGTCGAACCCGTCCGGATAGTTGATGACGGCGGACAATGTCGTGCCCGTGCCGTTGCGGTTGGGGATGCTGATCTTCTTCGATTCCATGACGCGTCTCCTTGTTTCGCAGGGGATGTTGTGGGGCCGGCGCACCGGACTCAGTAGAACGAGGGCTTGTCGCCGTCTGTGCCCGGCTTGTTGACGCCGAGGTTGGCCCGCGAATGTCGCGTCGGTGAGCGGACGTTCTCCAGGATGAGATCCGCCACGCTCCGGCGCGAGACTTCCGTGCCCTTGAAGGGCTCACCCTTTTCCGTGGTCTGGTAGTCGATCTCGTCTTCGTCCTGCAGCCAGGCCGGACGCAGGATCGTGTAGTCGAGGCCGGAAGCTTCGATGGCGTCAGCCGCGCGACGGAAGGGCTTCAAGGCCTCGCCGATCATCTGGCGGTTCCAGCGACCGAACGCGCCCGGAACCTCGTCGTAGATGCCGAGCGCGGTGACGAAGACGAGGCGCTGCACGCCGGCGGCCGTCATCGCGTCGATGACGGCGCGTGCCTGGTCATCGATGTCGTCGCCGGTCAGATTGGCGTAGACGATGTCGTGTCCGGTCATCGCCTCGGCGAGCGTGCGAGCGTCCAGCACGTCGCCCTTGACGACGCGGGCGTTGGCTGGCGTTTCGGCCAGCCGCCGCGGATTCCGCAGGAACAAGGTCATCGCCACGTTGACGTCGCCGGCAAGTCCGGCGATCACCCAGCGGGCGATCTGGCCGCCGGCGCCGAGGATCAGCACTCGTGTCATGTCTGCCTCCCTCCGTTGGGGTGCATCCCGCAGCGTACGGGATGGTGCGGTTTCGAGATTGCCTGATATGACGGATGTGTTGCCCGAAACGACGACCGCGGCTCGATTTCTCAGCACGGCAAGCACGACGCGTGGGAGACTGCGGC
>CAZUWX010000111.1:0-3497 GCA_964624205.1 uncultured Chitinophagaceae bacterium | reverse complement strand
GCGGAGCGCTCCGCCCCGGCCGCGATCACCGAGCTCGCGCGAATCACGCAGCGCCTCGCCCCGTCGTCCGGGGATCACGAAACCGCGCTGCCGGAGCTCAGGCTGCATCGCCGCAACGGGCCGACCGAACCGTTGCACTGCATCTTTCCGCTGGGTCTCGCGCTCACGACGCAGGGCCGCAAGCAGGTCCTGTTCGGCGGAACGGTCTTCGCCTACGGTCCTGGCGAGTCCATGTTGACGACGATCGATCTGCCGGTCGCCGCGCAGATCACGCGAGCCACCGCGCGCGAGCCGTATCTCGGCATCACGCTCCAGTTCGACAGCCACACGCTGACACAGACACTGACGGACGTGGCCACGCCACGGCCACGGCCGGGGACGCACGCCGATCCCCTCGCCGTCCGGCGGCTCGACGTGTCGGTGGTGGACGCCTTGCTCAGGCTGGTGCGATTGCTGGAGGAACCACGGGTGCTGCCGTACGTGGCGCCGCTCGTGCAGCGAGAAATCCTCGTTCGACTGCTGCACGGTCCATACGCGTCGCATCTCACTCATCTCGCCGCGGCCGGGACGCCCAGGCGCCACGTCGCCGACACCGTCGCGTGGATGAAACGGCACTATGCCGAACCTCTCCGCGTGGATGACCTGGCCGAGCGCGCCAACATGAGTCCGTCCACCTTCCGGGAACACTTCCGGACGATCACGGGGATGAGTCCGGTGCAGTTCCAGAAGCGGCTGCGTTTGCAGGAAGCGCGTCAGCTGATGCTGAACGCCGGTGCGAGCGCCGCTGGGGCCGGTGCGCTGGTCGGCTACGAAAGTGCGTCCCAGTTCAACCGCGAGTACCGGCGATTGTTCGGTGCGCCGCCACAACGCGACGTGCGCCAGGCGCTGTCGTCGTGAGACGCAAGCGACGCGGCCGGACTGATGGCGCTCGGCGCCGCGCGGGTTCCCGCGCGCCGGGACGACACGCATCGATCCCGCAATCTCCTGTGTCAGTTCGATGTCATCAACCCGGATCCAGGTGGCCTGACGACGGCTTTCGGGATGACGTCTCCGGTTGAGGCCAGGGACGCGACAACAGCAACAGGCACGCCGATGATGGCGCCGCTAGCGCGCGCGACGCCGGGTGTCCCACGCGAACACGTCCTCGATGCCGACACCGAAGACGCGGGCGATGCGGAACGCGCTCTCGAGCGACGGCGAATACCGTCCCTGCTCGATGGCGATGATGGTCTGGCGCGTGACGCCGATGGCGTCACCGAGCTGGGCCTGCGTCATGTCCCCATGACGCTCGCGAAGCTCGCGCACGCGGTTCGTGATGGGCAGGCGGCGCGCCACGTTCACACGGTGGTGCGGTACAGAACGATGTGCAGGCCGTACTCGACCAGTTGACTGATCATCAAACTGCCGAACACGCAGTAGAAGAGCAGGTTGCCGTCGTACGAGAAGAGATACAGCCCCAGCGACATGATGACGCCGGCGCCGAAGACCAGGCCTGAGTGATGGCCGGCGCGCGCGACGAGCTGGCGCTCGCGCTCGTCGAGCGAGGCGCTCGCCTCCTTCGGCGCCATCAGCGCGATGACGACATGGCCGGCAATGGCGACCGCCGCCAGGATCGCGGTGTAGACGGCGACGAGCGGGAGCATGGGCGGCACGAGCTGGCCGATCTCCGACGAGATCCTCGCGACGACGCCGAAGTAGAACACCCCTCCGAGCAGGAGGGCACACGACATGATCCAGGCAGACTTTTCGTGGAACGCCATGCGGGGACTCCTCTGATGTCAAAAATGTTTAACATCGCAGGCGTGTGATGTCAAACATTTTTGACAGACGGGCCCGTCGGCCGTCGGTGGACTGCGGCTATACTCCTCGCCGAAACGGCGTCCGCGAGACGGCCCGTCATCGCCCGCCCGCACGACGCCACCGCCGATTGTGAGGACTGCCGTGCACCGATGCCTGATTGCCGTCGCCATCGCCATGCTCGCGTTGAACGCCATCCCGGAACGCGGGCGCGGCACGACCGCGGCGCACGCGGCGGGACCGGATGACATTGGGCAAGCGGCCGCCAGTCCGCGCTACGAATATCGCGTCGTCGTGCCGACGACATCCGGCACGCAGAGCTGGCAGGTGGTGGAAAGTCTCGAGCGCAACGTCAACCGGATGGCCGCGGCGGGATTCGAGGTGGCGGCGTTCGTCGGTGGCAGCCGCGTCGTGGTCGACGCGTTGCTCGATCGCAGCGCGCCGGGCACACCGGCCACGAGCAGCCTCGCGCTGGTGATCATGGCGCGCCCTGCCGGCGTGGCCGTGCGCGCACGTGAGTATCGCCTGCTGCACGCGAGCAACAGCTCGACCGTCGGACTCGACGCGTTCACGACAAAGCTGAAAGACGACGGGTTCCGGCTGTCGGCGTTCGCGCACGAGGGCGGCGCGTTCCATGCGGCGTTCGAGCGGACGCCGGGGCCCGTGCCGGTCGAGTACCGCATCTACGCCAACAAGTCGCGCAACAGCTGGATGAAACAGCTGCAGGACGACCCGTCCGTGCTCGCGCGTCTCTCGCGCGTCGTGCCGATGCAGCTCGACCTTGCGCTCGTGGAACTCGGTCCTGCGTCCGACGCACCTGGCGCCATCGAGTGGGCGCCGGACACGACCGTCGTGCGCTTCGGCAGCAGCCTCCAGCAACAGGTGAACGATCGCGCGAAGGACGGCTTCCACGTGAACCTCCTCCGCATCCGCAACAACAACGTCGACGTGCTGCTGGTGAAGCCCGCGGGCTCGACGGGCCCCGCGCCCACGTACACGCTCGACAAAGGCCCGTGGGGATCGCGTTGCGGCACGGGCGCCATGGCGGGCGCCGACGTGGCCACGGGCGGCGACATGTTCTGCGCGGCCGACACGACGCGCCGATCGATCTCGAACGAGGGGCTCGACCTGACGATACGCGCGTACGACTCGGCGAAGGGCGCCGTGCTGTTCAGGCCGGTGAACTGCGAGGTGCAGGCGCGCCTCGGCAGCACGCGCCTGGCTGATCGGTGGCTCGCCGCGGCCACGTCGCTCGAGCAGGAGCTCAACGCGAAGGCGCAGCCCGGCTACCGCGTGACGCGCGCGCTGGCGGCCGTCGGCAGCTTCGATCAGATGCGCGTGTACGCGATTGCGTCCACCACGTCGCCCACGACTGGCGCGGGCGCCGAGGTTCGCGACCGCGCGATCCCGCGCCTCGCCGCCGATCGCGACGAAGCGCTGGGCGGCCAGTCCCGGCGGTACGAGGACCAGATCAACGACGCGCTCGCGCGCAACGCGAATCTCGAGCCGGACACGACGGTCTGGGTCGAGATTCGCGACACGGGCCGCGATCGATCCGTCCGCCTCACCGGCTGCACGTCGACGCGTCAGGACATCGGCATTGCCGAGAGCGCGGTCCGGTCGCTCCTCGTGCGCACGCCCTACGACGCCTACACCGTGCGCACCGACATCGTCGTCGATCGACTGCGCTGATCGAGCGG
>CAZUWX010000110.1:0-5434 GCA_964624205.1 uncultured Chitinophagaceae bacterium | reverse complement strand
AGCTTCTCCAACGGATTCTACCGTACCTGAACGTACTGTAGCAAAGTCATCATAATTGTTACTATAGCTAGGATTACCTTTGCTCCCAAAAATGCACCCATGGCGATTCGGATTTTCGTAACAGGCGGAACCTTCGACAAGGAATACAACGAGATCACCGGGGAACTGTTTTTCAAGGATACGCACCTGCCGGAGATGGTCACCCGCAGCCGGGTATCGCCCGAAGTGCGGGTAACCACGCTGATGATGGTGGACAGCCTGGACATGAAGCCTGCAGACAGAGAGGAGATCGCGGCGCAGTGTAACGCAGCCGAAGAATCGCAGATCATCGTCACCCACGGCACCGATACGATGGCGGTGACCGCGGCAGCGCTGGCCGCGGCAGTGAAGGGTAAAACGATCGTACTCACCGGAGCGATGATCCCCTACAAATTCGGAAGCTCCGATGGGTTCTTCAATTTGGGAGCAGCGCTCGCCTTCGTGCAGACCCTACCGCGAGGTGTATACGTCTCGATGAACGGGCGCTGGTTTCCCTGGAACAACGTACGCAAGAACCGCGCAACCGGCGTATTCGAAGAGTTGTCCTAAGTTCATGACCTGTTCCCATCTTTATAAAGATACTAATTATTTTAGTATCTTGCGCTTAAATCAATGCTTATGGCGCTCTCAAAAAAGGCGTTTGATCTGGCCGAACAACGTGCTGCAGGTAAGCCCTATGCCGTATATGTAAATAATTTACGGGAAATCGGGGTCGAAAGGTATTGGGTCAATGTGGCCAGCACTGATCGTCGCATTTTTGCTGCTGCAAACGACCCCGTACTGGAAATTCCAGGCAATGGAAAAAAATTATCCTGCGCAGAACGCTTTGATGAAGCAGCCTTGAAAATGGCTTTGCGCCGCACGCAAACCGGCCAGTCAGATTATCCCACGTTCATGGCCGAAATCGCGGCCGCTGGTGTGCATGACTATACCGCCGATCTGCTACAGCGCACCGTCACCTATGTTGGAAAAAATCCTTCCGACAAATATGCGGAGACTGTGCCCCATGCAGCCAATGAATAATTGAACAGGATGCGATTTGCTTTAATTGATAATAAACAGGCAGAAGCTAAATCCGGATTAAAAGGAATTTGTTACAATGACTTAATGAAATAACCGCCTAACCGAGAACAAACGAATCATGTCCACCAGCTTCAGCCTCCCTTCTTCCCTCACCCGGTAACCTTAATTAAAACACAGGATAAACGTGTTGCCCTGCTTTCGAGAACCGGTCAGAGGAATCAAGGGATCAGAGAGCGTCGGAGCCGCGCAAAATCTTTTCCATCTTTCTGCCCTTCGCCAACTCATCCACCAACTTATCCAAATACCGGGCCCGCTGCGTCAGCGGGTTCTCAATTTCCTCCACGCGGTACCCGCAGATCACCCCGGTGATGAGGTGCGCATTGGGGTTTAATGAAGCACGTTGAAAGAAAGTTTCAAAGGTTACTTTTTCATTGATTAATTCCTGTAGCTTCTTGTTATCAAAGCCCGTTAACCACTTAATGACCTGGTGCAATTCTTCCTTTGTTCTGCCTTTTTTTTCTACCTTATCGAGATACAGGGGATACACCGAAGCAAAGATCATTTTTGCAATACGTTGATGATGTTTGTCCGAATTGTTCATATCGTTAATTTTAACGCATAAATAATTGTTGAATACAAAACGCCCACAGTGAATTATCAAAATTACGTTGGATTCGGGGGTCGATCCCGTGAAAATTTCCCCGTCCAATAGGCCCGGTCGAGCTGATAAACAATCGTCAGGTCTTCGCCAAACTGTCTTTGTTCTATAGCCCGGAATCCCAAACGTTCATAAAAACGGTGCGCCTTTGAATTGGACGCCAGCGGGTCCACCAGGATTTCGTCCACCCGCGGGTCACGAAAACAAAAATCGACGGCCAGTTGCATTATTTGGGTGCCGTACCCTTTGCCCAGATCACCTTCCGAACCAATCCAGATATCGATGGCCCGCAGATTGGCAGCTATCGTTCCCCAGTAATGCGTTTCTTCTTCCGCAGGATCAATGATCTGGACAAAACCAATCGGTCGACCATCCAGCTCTGCGACGAATTGCCATCGCCACAGAGGCTGCCGTAGCAGTTGAACCTCCCAATTCCAGTTGTCGTTGGGATCTGATGCTATGACGTGAGGCTGCTCATCCCAAAACCGCAGCAGTGGAACATCGGCGACTGTCGCCTGGCGAAGCCCGATACTTCCCGGTGTGGAAATCCTGTCCTTTGGCCGATCCATCGCAAATAATGGATTAAATGTAAACTTTTTTGCAAAAAAGAAAATGTTGCGGTTGGTAATATAAGTCGATCCCCCGATGACATTTTCCCTGTTCATGCGATGTAAGAGGATATAACTAAACTGCTCTACTATGTTGAAAATCTGTATCTGTACGCTATGTGTTATGTTTGGGGGCCTTACCCTCTCTGCTCAGATCCGGTATCACAGCCCTTCTCATTACAGTGCCCTGTTTTATGAACAACCAACCAGTACACGGGCCGCGGGCATGGGTGTGACAACCATAACGCTGGATGGCATAGAAACCGCCATGTACAATCCCGCCAGTATAAGCCCGGTGCAGGAAAAATTGAGTGTCTATCTCAACTATTCCTCAGGAAGCAGCCCGAACGTGCTCCTTAACCCCAGATTTCTCACCGCCGGCTTATCCTATAAAATAACAGACAAGCTTACAGTGGGTGCGCAGACGTTCCACTGGCATACCAATAAGCCCATCTGGAAACCCATTATCGGAACTTACAACGAATCGGTGTCGCGACGGTCCGAAAATGCTTATGCGGTACACGCAGCCTATCAATTTATCCCGGGTTTACACGTAGGAGTTTCAGGGAATTATATTACGGAGCAGGCTGTGCCGGGAACAAATACTGCCACCGACATGATCTTCTCGTTAGGAGCGATTTATGACAGGGAAGTCAGTCTGTTTTCCTCCCCCAAATTGTCGAACCAACAGGTGCGTGTGGCTGGTAGTTTCGTGAATGTTACGATGAAAAATAAGACCATACAACGGTATCTTACGCATTACCATCACCGCGATGTGCCCATACATGTTTATCTCGGAGGCGCCTACAAGGTTTCGCTGCCGTTTAATATGCCGGCTGTACAGAAATACGGTTACTTTGATCAAACACCGAATCTGGTAGACCTCGGTCTGCACTTACAATACAGGGAAGTGCTGGGAGGAAAAGATCCCCAAAACGACAATCATAAGCACAGTTCGCATATTGCGGTGGGAGCAGAAGCATGGTTTAAGAAGCGGGTAGCACTGCGAATAGGATATTACTTTGAAGACCGGCCGACCGGCGGATCCTGGGCAACAGGCAATAAGCGCGGATTTACCTGGGGATACGGAACCCTGGTTCCGTTACACAACCTGAGCGGAGGAAAGATACCGGTAAATGCAGAAGTTAATTTTGTCACCGGAAGGGCGCTGACTGAGTTATCGAAAGTGATGACCGTTCCCTCCATATTTGAAGAAAATAAATTCCTGTTTTCTGTAGGAGTGAATCTGAAATGGGCGAAATAAGTGGATAATATGGAACGAAAAAATATATACAACAATTCCTGAGGCATTTTAAAGCCAGAATCGTAATACCTACAGCTATTGCGAAGTACTGGAGGATTGGTAAAACAGTCTCTCAAACTGAGGCCAGGTTCGTTCCTGTTATCGGAAATTTTTCTCCAGTGCTTCGCTGATCGCTTTGACCAAGTCCAGTGAAATAGTGCTGCCGTCAGGATTTTCGATCACCACCCGAAAATTCCTTTCCTCATCGGGTTCTAAAATAATTTCCCGGCCCTCCGCCTGCACATAGATCTTATACGTGTAACCCATCTGCACCAGCTTTGCAGGCAACAGCACTTCTTCCCCTTTGTAGGCTACCGGCAACTCAAACAGGTCCTCCTTTCGGTATCTTTGCATACGCAAATGTCGGGTTTATTTTGTCTGGCGAGGAGTTGAAGAGGGGCTTATCAGGGTTTGGCCTTTAAGTGTTAATTTGCACTACCAATAGAAAAGTATGGAGTCCGTGAGTTTCCTGTTTCCCTTTTTTTGCACCCGTCTTCCCCGGGTCAGCCTGCCCGGCCTTGGAATTGTGCTATTTATTGCCGTGATGATGTCATCCTGCCGACAGCCCCCGCCCGTTACGGACATGGTATCATTTGATGAACGGCTGATTGACTCGCTCCCGGGCGACTGCCCCTATATCACCCAAAATCATGCGGGCCAACCCGTGATCAGTTGGGTGCGCAAGTATAGCGACAGCACCGGGGTGCTCTGTTATGCAGTCTCTGCAGACGGTGGCCGGAACTTCGGCGAACCAGTTACCGTTCCCGTAAGCGCAAATATTAACCCCCATTCGGAAAACCTGCCCAAAGTGGTGTTTAAGCCATCCGGCGAGGTCATCGCCATGTGGGGCGAAAAGAACCCCACCCCCGAAAACAAGTACACCGGGCTCATCCGCTATGCACAGTCGTTCGATGAGGGGAAAACCTGGACAGCAGCCCGGCTGCTGGTAAACGATCCTGCCGGCTACGATCAGCGTTATGCCGATCTTGCCGTGTTGCAGAACGGGGAAGCCGCGATCGTCTGGCTCGACAACCGTAAAACCGTAACTACCGAAGGTTCTGCCCTGTATTTTGCGGAAACCTCGGGTACAGACGGGTTCGGCGACGAGCGCCTCATCAGCGAACCCACCTGCCAGTGTTGTCGCACCAGCCTGTATTCCGATCGCCACGGCAATATCCACGCGCTATACCGTAGCATACTACCGGGAAACATACGCGATATGATGCATTTGGTGTCGACAGATGAGGGGAAAACCTTCAGTTCCCCGCAAAGAATATACCCCGACAACTGGGAGCTGGAGGGCTGCCCCCATACCGGGCCTGGGATGACAGAAACAGCCTCCGGCGTCCATTTCACCTGGTACACCGGCGCAAAGGACAGGGGTGCTTTTTATGCAAACTCGGCCGATAACGGAGCAACTGTAACCGGCCACCGGAAGATCACCAGCAACGGCACCCATCCGCAGCTCTCTGCCCTTTCGGATTCTACGGTGGTGATCGTCTGGGACGAATCCATCCGCCACGGCGATCAGTTTGGTAAACGCATCGGGCTGCAAACGATTACCGATGCCGGCATAACCACCCCGCAGGTCTTCCTCACCGGCAATAGCGGACGCGCCAGCTACCCGGTGGTCACCGCCACTCCTGACGGCAAGGCGGTTGTAGCCTACTGCAACGAAGAAAAGGGAAAAAAATACATCGTATACCAGTTATTGTCGTTCACCGCGCAACACTAAGACAATATTTTACCGACTTCTTACAAAAGGAATCGCTCTGAGAGAACGGCAAGATTTCTCCCGCCTGC
>CAZUWX010000109.1:0-5744 GCA_964624205.1 uncultured Chitinophagaceae bacterium | reverse complement strand
GAAACAAACCAGGAAATTCCGGTTGCCTACAACGGCTTCATCTATGTGATAGAAGGAGAGGTTTGGGTCAGCGACACAAAGTTGGAGCCCGGCCAGGTCGGCTGGTTCGACAAGTTCGACCAGCCCGGAAATAGCCACATCACTTTTAAAACAACAGCGCAGGAAGCCCGTTTTGTCCTCTATGCCGGACAACCGCAAAAAGCGCCTATCGTCACCCATGGCCCCTTTATCGGCAACACAAGGGAAGACATCACCCGGTTGTATCAGGAATACCGGCAGGGCAAAATGCCCCACCTCAGCACCTTGTCTGACGCCAGGAAAATAAAATATACGCGAGCCGGCAATATGGCACACTCTACCCGGGAAAACCGGAATTAGGGGTATTTCGCAGCGGCGCTACCTTATTTTTACCTTCGGTCTGTCTTCGCTCTACCTTCGCTCAGGCGTTGTCCGGATGTACCCCATCGCAATACGCTGAAATTTTGACAGGCCAGTACCGTTTCAGCCCGGCCTATCCGTATAATTCCAGGTGTATCGACTTCCGGTCGTACCCCATGGCGGTGATCCGCTGCCGGGCTTCGTCGATCATGTTTTTCCAACCGCAAAGATAAAAGCGGGCTGGGGCCGGCACAAGCTGCCCGTCTTCACCAGGCTGCATGTTCTGTTTGCAGATCTCCTCATATACGGCATGTACATATCCGCGGCGGATGCCCTCATGGCTCTCGTCTTCCCGCGAATAGGTGGGGATATATCTGAAGCTGGGGGCGGCTTTTTCCAACTCCTGCATTTCGGAGGCATAGAGGCCATCGCACAGCTTCCGGCAGCCGAAGATCAGGTATATATTATGGTGAGGCACCTGGTTTTTGATAATATGATGGGCCATCGCACGAAAAGGTGCAATGCCGGTGCCGGTACAAATGAAGAACAGGTCTTTGTCGATCGGATCGGGTAGCGTAAACACGCCCTGAGGGCCTCTGAGGGTCAGCTCGGAGCCGACAGATACCTGGTTAAACAGATAATTGGTGCCCAGCCCGCCTTCGAGCAGTACGATCACCAGCTCGATAACATTGGTTCCGTCCGGCCAGGAGGCAATGGAATAGCTCCGCCAGCGTTTATTCGGCTTTTCATGAATAGGCAGGTCGAGCGTCACGAACTGCCCGGGCTTAAAATCGAAAGATTCCAGTTCCGGTATCTCGATCCAGAAACGTTTGGTTGCATTGTTTTCATCTTCAATTCGGATCACCTTGCCGGTTCGCCAGGGTTGTACAGCCATTTGGTTGGTTTAAATTTTTAAAAATACTAATTATTACCTTTGCTTTCGTTGTTATGAATTTGCCGTCGTTGCTTTCTACTTTCTCAACCGATAACCCCCGCCTTTTCCAATTGGCGAGCAGGCTCTCTATGCCGCTACCCCAGCGTGTTTTCTGCAATGATCTGCACGGCAGTGCCGCTTCTTTCCTGATCTCCTCGGTGTTTCAAAACCAGGCGTTTGCCGGACTGAATCATCTAATAATTTGCGAAGATGCAGAATCGGCTGCATATGTACATAATACGATTGAAAGTCTTACGCGTGCTCTCGATCTTTTTTATTTTCCTTCCTCCTTCCGTCAGCGTAAAAACTACAGCCTGCTGAATAGCAGCCATATTATGCTGCGTACCGAAGCGCTGATGAAGCTGGCCGGGGGAGGCAATAAAAAGATGATCGTTACCTACCCCGAAGCGCTTTTTGAAACGGTGGTCCTGCCCCGGACGCTGGAAGGCAATATCGTAGCCATCAAGACCAATGATACCCTGGACGTGGACGGGCTGATGGAGAAACTCGCCGGCTATGGCTTCGAGCGCACCGATTTTGTGTATGAGCCGGGGCAGTTCGCCCTGCGCGGAGGGATATTCGACATCTATTCGTTCGGGAACGAAAAACCCTATCGTATCGAACTGTTCGGCAATGAGATAGACAGTATCCGGATCTTCGACCCCGAAAGCCAGCTCAGCGAAAGGAAACTGCTCCAGGTGAATATAATTCCCAATGTGGAGACACAGTTCAGCGATGAAGGCCGGGTGTCCCTGCTGGAGTTTCTTCCTGAAAATACAGTAGTGTGGCTGCAAGACCTGGAACTGACCACCGAACGGCTGCTCTCCCAGCAGGAAGACCTGCAGCTTTTTCTTCAGGGGGGCGCCACCAGACCGCCCGAGCCGCAGGGAGCCGTGAAGACCGGACTCTCAGCCAACGATTTTATCACCGCCGACCTGTTCACACAACAACTGCAAACCCGGCACCTGGTGGAATTCGGCTACCGTTCCTCCGCAGAGAATGCCACCGTGATAGACTTCCATACCCGGGAACAACCCGCCTTTAACCGCAAATTCGATTTCCTGATCCGCGACCTCCAGGCATGGGAGAAAAAAGGATTCGGGCTATACATTTTTGCCGAGAACCCGAGGCAACTGGAAAGGCTGCGGAGCATCTTTGAAGACCTCCGCATGGAGATCGGCTTCACACCCATCCCGGTTTCTATAAACCAGGGATTCATCGATGAAGACCTCAAGGTGGTTTGCTATACCGACCACCAGATATTCCAACGCTACCATAAATACAGGATCAAGCAGGCCTATAATAAAAGTAAGGCACTTACCCTGCGCACCCTCCGGGAACTGCAGCCCGGCGACTATGTTACCCATATCGACCACGGTGTGGGCGTGTATAGCGGGCTGCAGAAGATAGAATCCAACGGCACGCTCCAGGAAGCCATCCGTATTCTCTATAAAGACAACGATATTTTATATGTGAACATCAATTCCCTCCATAAAATATCCAAGTACACGGGTAAGGAGGGAACGGTTCCGAAAGTGAACAAGCTCGGTAGCGACACCTGGAACAAACTCAAGGAAAAAACCAAAACGAGGGTGAAAGAAATCGCCTTCGACCTGATCCAGCTATACGCTCAGCGTAAAGCCCGCGAGGGTTTCGCTCATTCGCCCGACAATTATCTGCAGCACGAGCTGGAAGCTTCCTTTATTTACGAAGACACGCCCGACCAGGCAAAGGCCACCGAAGACGTAAAAAAAGACATGCAATCGTCCGCCCCCATGGACCGGCTCATATGCGGCGATGTGGGCTTTGGCAAAACCGAGATTGCCGTGAGGGCAGCTTTCAAGACCTGCCTCGACGGAAAACAGGCGGCTGTGCTGGTGCCCACCACCATCCTCGCATTCCAGCATTATAAGACATTCCGCGAACGGCTGAAAGATCTTCCCGTAACGGTGGATTATATCAACCGTTTTAAATCGGCAAAAGAGAAAAAAGAGACCCTCAAAAACCTCGCGGAAGGGAAGATAGAGATCATCATCGGCACCCACGGCCTGCTGGGTAAGGAGGTGAAATTCAAAGACCTGGGACTGCTCGTGATTGATGAGGAACAGAAATTCGGCGTGGCACACAAAGAAAAGATCAAGACCCTGCGTACGGATGTCGACTGCCTTACTTTGACAGCCACCCCCATCCCCCGTACCCTCCAGTTCAGCCTGATGGGCGCCCGCGACCTGAGTATCATCAATACCCCGCCGCCCAACCGCCAGGCTATCCAGACCGAAGTGCAGGTTTTTAACCCCGACTTTATCCGGGAGGCCATCTATTTTGAAACGGAGCGCGGGGGCCAGGTGTTTTTTATCCATAACCGCGTGCTGGGCCTCTCGGAAATGGCCGGTATTATACAGGGGCTCTGCCCCGACCTGAGCATCGGCGTGGCACACGGACAGCTCGAAGGAAATGTGCTGGAAAAAGCCATCCTGGATTTCATCGAAAAAAAATACGATGTCCTGGTCTGCACCAATATCGTGGAAAGCGGTGTCGATATCCCCAATGTCAACACCATCATCGTGAATAACGCCCACCATTTCGGGCTGAGCGACCTTCACCAGCTCCGGGGACGAGTAGGAAGAAGCAATAAAAAAGCCTTCTGCTACCTCCTGGCGCCGCCGATGAGCACCCTGCCCGACGACTCCCGCAAACGCCTGCAAACCCTGGAACAACACAGCGAGCTGGGGAGCGGCTTCCAAATCGCCATGCGCGACCTCGATATTCGCGGCGCGGGCAATATGCTGGGCGGCGAACAAAGCGGCTTCATGGCCGATATCGGGTTCGAAGTGTACCAGAAAATACTCGACGAGGCGATCCGGGAACTCAAACGGACCTCGTTTAAGGAACTGTTCAAGGAGGAGATAGCCGCGCAGGAAGACTTTGTGCAGGACTGCTCGATCGATACCGACCTGGAAATACTGATCCCGGACAGCTATGTCGAAAGTATTACCGAACGACTTACGCTCTATACCCGCCTGGACCATTGCCGCGACGAAGCCGAGATCCGCGAATTCGCCGACGAACTGCTGGACCGGTTCGGGCCTCCTCCTCCCCAGGTGGAGGGACTGATAGACGGGCTGCGCTGCAGGTTGCTGGCCGCTACCCTGGGCTTTGAAAGGGTTACCCTCAAAAACGGGCTGCTGCGGCTGTACTTCATCGGTAACCCGGGCTCTCCCTATTTCGAATCGGAAACCTTCCGGTCGATCCTGGATTTTATCCAAAGCCGGACCAATAAGATCAAGCTCCGCCAGACCGGTCGCACCATCCTGCTACAAGCCGGGGAGGCCAAAAATATGCAGGAAGTGCTGGAACTACTAACCCGGATCCGTGACTTTATTCCCACAGAAATGCTGCACGGAGAAAGTTAAAGATTTATAAAAAAACCTTAAATTGAGGGTTAAAACCACTTTACATGACTGATCAAAATACCCTGCTCGGAACGGAAGAGCCCGTGCTCATCACACCGTCCAGCGAAGACAGAACCATGGCCATTCTTGCCCACGTGCTTTGCATCGTTGCGGGATTCATTGCGCCCTTGGTCATCTACCTCGTGAAGAAAGACAGCTCTGCTTACGCCACAGCCCATGCGAAGGAAGCACTTAACTTCCAGCTCACGATGCTGGTGGCCTACATTGTCAGCTTTATCCTGATGTTTGTGCTGATCGGCATTTTACTCATGGTGCTGGTGAGCCTGGCCAATCTTGTGCTCATCATCATCGCAACAATAAAAGCCAGTGAGAACAAGCTGTACAAATACCCGTTCTCCATTAAATTCATCAAGTAAGTAGCTTTTTTTCCATCACAACGTGGGGGAGGGTAATTTCCTGGAACTCTTCTCCGCGTACCTGGTAGCCGAATTTCTCATAAAATCCGGTGGCGGTTTTTCGGGCATGCATCGTGATTGTCTGGAAACCACGGTCGCGCGCTATATTTTCTGCAAATTGCATCAGGGCCCGACCAATCCCCCGCCCCTGCAGGCTATTGGGAACCGCCATCTGGCGTAAGCGTACTGTTCCGGGATCTGTTTTGATCAGCATACAGCAACCCAGCATCTTATCGTCCTCAAAGGCTGCGATCAGGATCTCATCCTTCTCGTTTTCCAGTTCCCCGGGGTCGAAACTCAGACCGAGTGGTTTGCGCAGGATATCGTTGCGTAATTGTACCATCTGAAGGTACTCCGGTGAGCCGTGATCGATGAGTTTTAAAGGCATACGAGCCGTTTTGGAAGATGGATGGTTGGGTTATTGCAATATAAGAATTTACATTTTAGTGGCTTCCGATAATTAATAATTGGGTCTTTTGTTTAGATTATCCCAAAAACTATATTTTTGCAGCCGTAACTAAACTTTACAAAAATGTCAGACATCGCAACCAGGGTAAAAAAGAT
>CAZUWX010000108.1:0-5790 GCA_964624205.1 uncultured Chitinophagaceae bacterium | reverse complement strand
GGATCGTCGCGCACCGCGAGCAGGCCGCCATGGACCTTCGGGTGCAGCGTCTTGACCCGCCCGTCCATCATCTCGGGAAAGCCGGTGAGGTCGGAAATGTCCTTCACCGCCAGCCCCGCGTCGCGCAGCGCCTTCGCGGTGCCGCCGGTCGAGACCAGCTCGACCCCGTGCCGGGCGAGCGCCTCGCCAAGCTCGGCGAGGCCGGCCTTGTCGGAAACGGACAAAAGCGCGCGCGTGACTTTCACGTCGGTCATGTGGGGGTCCTGCTAGGATGAGATCGCCGCCGCCTTAGCGCCTCCACCGCGCCTCGTCACCCCAAGCATCACCGTCATTGCGAGCGGAGCGAAGCAACCCAGTGTGGCCTCTGAGTCAGACTGGATTGCTTCGTCACCCGGCCTGCGTTGGGGTCCTCGCAATGACGAAATCGGGCCTAGCTCGCCCGCTTCATCTCCCAGGAGATGGTCATGCCGTCGGCCGGGGTCTCGCCGGCGATGGCGAGCATCAGGGTCGCCTGCGGCCGGGTCTGGCCGTCGATCCACAGGCTGTCCTCCACCATCAGCTGCCCGCCCCGGCAACGGAATTGCCAGACCGCGCCGCCCCGGATGCGCAGCAGCGCGCCCTGCCCGTCGGCGGTCGCCGTCACCTCGACGGCGGGGGCGAGGTGGAAGCGCACCGCGAAGGGCACCGGATCGGCGCGGCGGCGGCGCTTGGGCGCGGGGTGCAGGATGTCCTCGCCGGTGAGCTGGCGCCCGTCCGGCGTGAGGACCAGCCGGCGCTCGTGGATCAGGCCGAAGCGGCGGGCATAGCCATCATGCGTCGCCTCGACGCGGGCGATGCCGGCGGTCTGATCGCGCGACATCTCGACCGCGCCGACGCCCTTGCCGAGGGAGCCGTCCTCGTGAATCGCGGTCGAATTGCGGTCGGCGAGTGTCAGGGTGGAATGGGCGGCGGTGGTGCGCAGGCCACTCGCCAACGCTTCGGGCAGGGCGCCCTTCGCCATGCCCTCACCGCCGCAATTGACGATCAGCCGGTCGTCGCCATCGGAAAATTCGAAAGCGAGCGTCGAAGCGCAGCCGCCCGACAGCGCGCGGGGCGGGGGCGGGGGTGCGGCGTCGAACACCAGCACGCTCTGCTTGCACTGGAGCCGCTGATAGCCCCAGCCGCGCGCCTGACGCAGCGCGCGCGCGGTGACGGCCGAGGCCTCGACGGCGGCGAGCACCCGGCGGCGGCGGACCATGTTGCCGCCCTGCCAGGAGGAGAGCGCGTCGTCGCCGAGCGTGACGGCGAGCAGCGCCCCCACCGTCCCGGCCAGCGCCTCGCCGAGCCAGTCCGGCACCTCGCGCCGCGCGGCGATATAGGCGGAGCGGAGCTGGGCGAGGGTCTCGACGAGCGCGAGCTGCTCGACGGGCGCGCGGCTGATCAGGCCGCCATCCTCGTGCAGCGAGACGGCGAGCGCGCGGGCCAGCCCCGCTTCGCCCGATTTGAGGCGCGCCGGGCCGCCCTGGACGACCAAAGCGGCGGCAATCACCCCGCACCAGGCGGTGACGCGCGGCAGACCTGGCACGACCTTGTCGGCGCCGCGATCGAGATGCCGGGCGCCGCGCGCCAGCGCGTAGAGCACCGAGGAGCGGTAGACGATGTCGTTGCTCGACAGGATATAGGGCGCATAGGCCGTCCAGAAGAGGATGCGCCGCCCCCACAGATCGGCGCGCCAGGCCGGCTCGCTGACATGCTCGCCATAGGCATCGAGCCATTTGCGCATCGCCTTTTCGGCGATCTTCGCGCCGCGCTCGCGGGTCGCGGCGGCGGCGAGATCGCGCAGCCAGGCGAAGCTTTGCAGATAATCGGCGACATCGTCGGGGAAACCGGCCGCCGTGAAATCGACGCCCTCGACCGGCAGCTCATGGCCGTTGACCAGGAAGACGCCCTCCAGCAGCGCCTCGCCCGCCGCCTTGTCGCCGCCGACAGGGTCTTTGGGCACGGCCAGCAGCTTCAGCGGGACGCGGCCGCGCAGGCGCAATTTGTGCAGCGGGGTCTTCCAGGCCAGCCGGTGCAGCCGGTAGCTCATCCGCTCGATCAGCGAGAGGCCGCGATCGTCGCCGACCCGGATCAGCCGCTTGCCCTGCTCGATCTCGCCCGGCTCGTCATCGGGGTCGATCCGCTCGAGCAGGCTCATGATCCCCTCAGCGCCCGGATATTCTCGGCATAGGCGGCGGGGCCGCCCTTGAAGGTGGCGGTCCCGGCGACGAGCGCGTCGGCGCCCGCCTCGATCACGCGGCGGCAATTGGACTGGTCGATGCCGCCGTCCACTTCGAGGTCGATGGGCTTGCCCAGCTTGTCGATCTGCTTCCTGATCGCCTCGATCTTGCGGAGCTGGCTCTCGATGAACCTCTGCCCGCCGAAGCCGGGATTGACGCTCATCACCAGGACGAGATCGACCTCCTCCAGAACGTAGTCCAGCATCTTGGCGGGGGTGGCGGGGTTGAGCGAGACGCCGGCGCGCTTGCCCAGGCCCTTGATCGCCTGGATCGTGCGGTGAAGATGCGGGCCGGCCTCGGGATGGACGGTGATCGTGTCCGCCCCGGCCTCGGCGAAGGCCTCGAGATAGAGGTCCACCGGCGAGATCATCAGGTGGACGTCGAACGGCTTGGCCGTATGCGGCCGCAGCGCCTTCACCACCGCCGGGCCGATCGTGATGTTGGGCACGAAATGGCCGTCCATCACATCGACATGGATCCAGTCCGCGCCCGCTTCGTCGATCGCGCGCACCTCCTCGCCCAGCCGCGCGAAATCGGCGGAGAGGATCGACGGGGAAATACGGACGCTCTGCTGCATGGCGGCGAATCTAGCACCCCCGCGAGTCGGGGGGCAAGGAAAGGGGCGGACTTATCCCCGGCTAATTGCGCCGGAAACGGGTCAGGTAGAAGCTGTCGGCCCCGCCCGCTTCCTCATGCGCGCCGGGGAGGATGCGCCGCTCCTCCTCCTGCGCGAAATCCGGGTGGGTGTCGCGGAAGGCGCGTGCGACCGCCTCGCCCTCCTGCGGCTCCAGCGAGCAGACCGCATAGACCAGAGCGCCGCCGGGTTTCAGCCAGGCTGAGGCGCGCGCGAGCATCGCCTGCTGCACCCCGGCCAGCTCCGCGATCGCCTTCGGCCGGACCCGGTGCAGCACATCGGGATGGCGGCGGAAGATGCCGGTCGCGGAACAGGGCGCATCGAGCAGAATCGCATCGACGGGAGCCGACGGCGTCCACGTCATCACATCGGCGGCGATCACTTCTGCGTCGAGGCCGGTGCGGGCGAGATTGTCCGAAAGTCGCGCGAGGCGACTTTCCGAGGCGTCCACGGCCGTCACCCGCCAGCCGGCAGCGGCAAGCTGCATCGTCTTGCCGCCGGGCGCAGCGCACAGGTCCAGCACATGGCGCCCATCGCCCGCGCCAAGCAGCCGCGCGGGCAGCGAGGCGGAAATATCCTGCACCCACCAGCGGCCGTCCCGATAGCCGGGCAAGGCGGCGACGTCGGTGCCGCGCGGCAGGCGCAGATGGCCGGGCATAAGGCTGACGCCCTCGACATCCGGCGCGTCCTCGGGCGCGAAGGCGAGATCGATCGGCGGTGGCGTCGCGATCAGGCGCGCCGCGGCGGCGAGCGCCTCGTCGCCCCACGCCTGGTGCCAGCGCAGCGCGACCGGGTCGGGCAATGCCGGCACCTCCGGCAGCGTCCAGCCGCCCCGCATCGCCGTCCCGAACACGCCATGGACCAGCTTGCGCGGGCCGCCATCCACCAGCGGCAGCACGGTCGAGATGGCGGCGTGGGGCGGCGTGCCGAGCCGCAGCACCTGCACCAGGGCGATGCGCAGCGCGAACCGCGCCTTGGCGTCGTCGGGCAGGCGCTGCTTCGTCGCCCGGTCGATCAATGCGTCGAGATCGGGCAGGCGGCGCAGGGTTTCGGCGACGATGGCATGGGCGAGCGCCCGGTCCTCGCTTTTGTCGAGTTCGCGCGCCGCCGTATCGAGCGCCGCCTCAAGCGGCAGCCCCTTGCGCAGCACCGCATCGAGCAGGCGCAGCGCCGCACGCCGCGCGGGCGTGCCCGGCGGATCGGCCCGGTTCAGTCCCGCCGCCCGTGCGGATTCAAGGCGGACGACACGCGCACGGTGCGTTCGCGGCCGAACCCCGTCGTCTCGCGCGGCGGGGCCGCCGCGACCCGGGCGAAGCCGGGCTCGCGCATCATCGCTTCCAGCGCGGCGATGCGGTTTTCGGTCGCCGGATGGGTCGAGAACATCGAATCGCCGCCGCGGGCGAGGCCGGGCACGATGTACAGCGCCGACGCTGCCGGATTGCGCTCGGCAACCGGGTTGGGAATGCGCGCCGCCCCCTGCGAGAGCTTGGCCAGCGCCGAGGCCAGCGCGCGGGGATTGCCGTGAATCTCCGCGCCGCCGCGATCCGCGCCATATTCGCGCGTCCGGCTGATCGCGAGCTGGACCAGCATCGCCGCGAAGGGCGCGACGATCACCGCCAGCAAGGTGGCGATCAAATTCTGGTTGCCGTTGCCCCGGAAGAACAGGCCGAAATTGGCGAGCATCGCGATCGCGCCGGCGATCGTCGCCGTCATCGTCATCACCAGAGTGTCGCGGTTCCTCACATGGGCGAGCTCGTGCGCCATCACGGCGGCGACCTCGTCATGGTCGAGGATGCGCAGCAGGCCGGTGGTCGCGGCGACGGCGGCGTTCTGCGGATTGCGGCCGGTCGCGAAGGCGTTCGGATGCTGTTCGTCGATCAGATAGACTTTCGGCATCGGCATGTTGGCGCGCGTGGCCAGCTCGCGCACGATGCCGTGGAGCTGCGGCGCAGCCCGCGCATCCACCTCGCGCGCATTGTGCATGCGCAGCACGATCCTGTCGGCGTTCCAGTAGGTGAAGAAGTTCATGCCGGCCGCGATGACGAGCGCGATGAGCGCGCCGCCCGATCCGCCGATCGTGTAGCCCAGACCCATGAACAGGGCGGTCAACGCCGCCAGCAGCAGCATCGTCCGGAAAAAGCCCATCTTGCCTAAACGTCCTCCTCGTCCGAAATGTGGGGGGAAGAGAGCCTGATTTCAAATGGCCAAATGCCAATGGAGCCCCGATGGCCGAACGCCCGTCACATGTGAAACCGCCCGCCTACCTTTCCAAGAGCCCGCCCGTGCCGGCGCCGGAGGATGCCGTGTCCGTCGAGGAACATGGCGGCCCCAAGGGCAAGGAGCCGACCCGTTATGGCGACTGGGAGAGCAAGGGCATCTGCTGGGATTTCTAAAGAGCATCAACATTCGCCCGACACCCCGCCCCCAGTGGGGAGAGGGAGAAAAGGGCGATGTCGGTATGACCTAAACCCCCTCGCTCCTGAGCGGGCGGGCGAGCAGTTCCTCGACCACCGATTGCACCGGCACGTCGGCGAGCAGCGCGCAGACCGCCTCCACGATCGGCATGTCGACGCCGAGATCGGCGGCGGCCCGGCGCAGCACCGGCGCGGTGAAGGCGCCTTCCGCGACCGTACGCCGATCGGCGAGCAGATCGGCCGCCATGCGCCCCTCGCCCAGCCCCTGACCGAGGCTGAAATTGCGCGAGCTGGTCGACGAGCAGGTGAGGACGAGATCGCCGAGCCCGGCCAGCCCCGCCAGCGTCTCCGCCCGCGCGCCCTTGGCGAGGCCGAAGCGGGTCATTTCCGCGAAGCCGCGCGCGATCAGGGCCGCGCGGGCGTTGAGGCCGAGGCCCAGCCCCTCGACCACGCCGCAGGCGATGGCGATCACGTTCTTGACCGC
>CAZUWX010000107.1:0-5819 GCA_964624205.1 uncultured Chitinophagaceae bacterium | reverse complement strand
GCGGCAAAGGCCCAGGGCAGAAAAGCCCAGATCATGGTGTGCACAAAATAAAACAGATCGCCCTTCCCCTTGATAGGCCCCGTATTTGTGAACCGCCCCCATTGGCTGGTCCATAAGAAGAACTCCACGCCGGAAACTCCCGTTTTCCCGAACACCTCTTTTTCGGGGTGTAAGTCAAATTGAAGATAATAGCCATACAATGAAGGGAATAAAAATATAAGCACCATGACTGCAATGGCGAGCCAGCGCCAATTGAATAGCATCTTCCAGTTACGCTGGTAGATCAGCGCGAGCCCGATGCCCGCCGCCACAGGGATGATGGTGAACAATCCCTTTGTCATCATCAGGCAGGCCAGGGCCAGTGAGCCCGCAACAGCATGCAGGAAACTGCTGCCCGGCGATAGCCAGCGGGCAAAATGGTACAATCCCATGATCACCAGCCCGGTCATAAAAGGCTCTGCGCGCACGTCCTGGTTGGAAATGATGATGTGTTGGGCGGTGATGAGGAGCAGCACTGCCACCCAACCGTGCAGGGTGGAATAGAATCTTCGGGCGAACAGGAAGGTATAGCAGGCGGCCAGCAGAATGAACAGCACTGCGGGGAACTTGTAGGCAAAAGTATTCACCCCGAAGGCGCTGTACGAGATGGCAGACATCCAGAAAGGGAAATGGGGCTTGTCGAGCCAGTCGGCGCCCTTATGATAGATCGACAGGAAGTCACCGCGGTCGTGCATTTCCATCGAGATCTCCGCATATACGGCAGCGTCGGGTTCCATGATGTCGACGAACAGACCCGCCGCATACACCAGCATCGTCAGCAGGAATACGGCGTTCCATAAAAAGCCCGCGTTGAAAAATTCGCGGGTGCGTTTCCTGCTGCCCGAAGGCAAGGCGGCGGAGGAGATAGCGCTAGTCATAGCCGTAAAGTTCGAAAAAATAGGTGGTAGTCGGGAGCCGTCCGATATCTTTTCTCAGCCCTGTTGTTGCGATTCGCTTACACCGACGCGCGTATTGCGGTGAGTCAACCATTTTTTCATCGCCAACGCGAGCAGCAGGCCTGCCGAAGTGCCCAGCACCGCCCCAACGAGAATGTCACCGGGATAGTGTTTACCCACGTACACCTGGGCATATCCTATAGCGGCTGCCCAGACCCAGAGCCACCACCATCTGCGGTTGCTCATCCAGGTGATACTATAGAACCAGAAGGCTGCCATTCCGAAGTGGTTTGCTGCATGGGAGGACGGCATACCGAACTGTCCCCCGCAGCCCACCAGGTCGCGGACAACCGACCGGAGTCCGGGCTCATAACAGGGTCGCAGGCGTTGGAAAAAGGGCTTGAATATAGAAGCGCTCGAATAATCCGTGATGGCGAACACTACCAGTGTGCCCAGTATGAACTGCCAGGCATATTTTTTATGATTTCGAATGATCCAGTACAACACAAAAGCATATAGTGGGATCCAGGTGAAGGCGTTCCGCAAACCTTTCATCAGCCAGTCGAGCGAAGGCACGGATGCGGTAGAGTGGATAAAGGTAAAAAGCGCACGGTCGGTCTCCATCAGCCATTCTCTGAAGGAAGCGGGAATGATGGCAGAAAGCTGTATAAACAGGATATCGTGCATCAATAGAAGAATTCCGATTTATAAGGATAGCGGATACGGTACAACTCTCTCACCTTGTTCAGCACCACAGTTCTTAGCTGGTCGATATTCCTTTTTTCGATGGCAGCCACAAAAACGCAATTGCCGCGTGTCTCATTTTCCCATCTTTCCTTCAGGTCGTTCAGGATTTCCAGGCGTACCTCTTCTTCGAGCCAGGGGTCAAAGGTATGTTGTTCGTAGATGTCCATCTTGTTGAAGATGGTGATAGTGGGTTTATCGTGTGCTTTCAGGTCCTGCAGGGTCTTATTCACCACTCCCATTTGTTCTTCATAGTTGGGATGCGAAATATCCACAACGTGAAGCAGGATATCGGATTCCCTTACTTCGTCCAGCGTGCTCTTAAAACTTTCTACCAGGTGGTGGGGAAGTTTTCGGATGAATCCGACGGTGTCGCTGATCAAAAAGGGTGTGTTGCCCAACACCACCTTGCGGGTAGTGGTATCCAGGGTGGCAAAGAGTTTGTTTTCGGCAAAGACCTCGCTTTTGCTCAGGATATTCATGAGTGTGGATTTACCCACATTGGTGTATCCCACCAACGCTATCCGGATAAATTCGCCGCGGTCTTTCCGCTGGATAGACGATTGTTTGTCAATTTCTTTCAGTCGCTTTCTGAGCAGCGATATCTTATCCTTCACGATACGCCGGTCGGTCTCGATCTCGGTTTCTCCCGGGCCACGGGTCCCGATTCCGCCTCCCAGTCGCTCCAGGTGGCTCCACATACCCTTCAGACGGGGCAGCAGATACTGGTATTGCGCCAGCTCCACCTGTGTTTTTGCCTGGGCGGTTTTCGCGCGTCGCGCAAAAATATCCAGGATTAGATCGGATCGGTCGATGACTTTGATCCCCAGCAACTTTTCAATATTGGTGATCTGCGAGCCGCTGAGCTCGTCGTCGAAGATGGCCATGTGGATGTCCTTGCCATCGATATATCGTTTGATCTCTTCGAGTTTTCCCTTGCCGATAAAAGTACGGCTGTCGGGCTGCGGGAGCCGCTGAGCAAAACGTTTCACGGCTTTTGCGCCTGCGGTTAAGGCCAGGAAGGCAAGCTCATCCAGGTATTCCTTCACCTGGGGTTCCGTCTGGGTTTTATGAATCAGGCCCACCAGTACTGCGTTCTCTTCCGTAATGCGTCTTTTCTTTTCTATCATGGGCGTACTTAAGTGGTCTGCGGAGATAAGCTTATAGGCCGCTTAGGGTAAGTCCGATAGAATAGGGCCGCACATCGGGACCCATCCCTTCCTTCACAAAAGCGTTAAACTGGTAGCTGCCGAAAACGGAAAGGCTTCCGAGGCCTACTCTGCCGGTGAGGCTGAGCCGGGTGCCATTAAAAAAGCGTTTTGCTTTTTCTTTTTGGGTATAGGCGTTCACCGTGTTACCAGAGCTGTTGAGCAGGGTTTTGCCCTTGGTGGTGGCGCTCAGCATAGTACCCACCTTAACTCCAAGAGCAGCTTTCAGGCTTTTTTTCGGGTTGGCGGGATCCTTGGTATAGCGCAGCTCGATAGGAGCTTCCAGGAAGGTGGTCATCAATTTGTACTTCTTGAAATGCGTGGTGTCCGACACATCCTGGAAACTCAGGCGGTTGGCATCTCTTCCTGTAATATCGATATAAGTGTCTTTGAAATAAATATTGCTGGTCGAAATGCCGGCACCTGCTGCCACGCTCAGCTTGGGGTTGGTTTTAAAGGGGAAATCGAACATGAAGTACATGTTGAAACTTCTGGAGAAACCCCTCATGTTGATGCTGTCCGGCTTGCGTGCCCAGCTGTCGTAGCCCACCTGGATCAGAAGATGATCCTTGGGCCGGGTGGCAAGCTGGAGTTGCGCCAGATCCAGGCTCTTTTTCCGCTCGCCGTCGCGGCTCTCCTCTGCCATGATCGAAGGATCGATAATAGGAAGCGTATCGACTGTGGTCGGTGCCGGGTTATCCTGTATGCCGCCCGTCGGGTCCTGAGCAAACAGAAAAAAAGAGGCAGTGAGCGCTATGACAAGTCCGAGGGTCTTTTTCATCCGTTCATGTTTGTTTTTAAGTGGTCGGATGGAACTCCGCATTGCACCTCCTGTGTTCAAGGGTATTCTGCTCCGGTTCATCCGTTCATGTTTGTTTTTAAGTGGTCGGATGGAACTCCGCATTGCACCTCCTGTGTTCAAGGGTATTCTGCTCCGGTTCATCCGTTCATTTTTGTTTTTAAGTGGTCGACAGGCAAGGTTATTATTGATTGAATGTCAAATATATAGCCCCTATTTTTAATAAAAGGTTAAGAAAAGCGCGCACAAAGATAGCGCATCTATAGGTTTAGCGCCAACCCGATTAAACGGGCAGCAGTTCGATCCGGTGTTTTCGGGGCTTGTTGATGGAATAAATGATGTTCACAAGCGCATCCATTTCCTTTTCCCAGCTATCGCGGACCTGCCTGAATCTTGCGGTCTGGTAGAATTCGACGCCGAAGAACGGATTCAGGTGCGCATATTTTCTCAGGGTATCAACCGCCCGCTCGTCGTCAGCATATAATAACCCGCGTTCCATAAAAAAGTTGAACTGGATGGCGTTATACGTGCGAAGCCGCCGCTCAATCTCCCAGCGCTTCTCGTTCAGCGCCATGATATCGGCAGCCTGACGGTATTGCGGGGTTTTTACCTGTAGTGCGAGGTTGATTCCCTGGTCGAATTCGGCCGCAGTCCAGTTCCCAATCTCTACCCCATCGATCTTCAGCAGGTAGTTACCCGCTTTCAGCCCTTTGACACTCAGCATCTCGCGGTTCATTTCTTCCGTGAACGGTATGATTTTCAATGCGTCAGCGGCGTTTTTTGAGGCGCCCCAGCCGCGAGCTACAGTATCCAGGGGGAAGGGTAGGGACCGGGCGAGGTAGTTGAAGCTAACCCCCTCACCCGAGGCTACGAGATCGGTGACGCTGCAGTTCCCGGCTTTTTCAACGGCTGCGCGGGTGGCATCTATCTGCACATCCGCCACTTCCTTGCCGGCCAACCCCTGACTCTTCAAAATAAAATAGGCCATCACGAGGTGCCCGTCGTTATCGGGATGGATACGGTCGCCCCCACATAGTGTAAAAGTGGAGTCCTGTTTTTGTCCTTCGAGATTCAGCGCGGTCATCGAACGGTTGAGATCGATAAAATCCCAGTTGTTGTCACGGGCCGATTTTTCCTGGAAGGCTGCAATCTCCAGCATGGTCAGACTTTTCTTCGGGAACAGGTTACCCCTTCCCTTTGTGGTTTCATCATAAGGGGAGGAGGTCATCAATACATTTTTCACCCGCTTGAGGGCCTGCATCTTTTTTTCGATGATCTTATAATTCTCCAGGGACACGCGCACACGCTCTTTTGCAAAAGCATCGGCATTATCCTGGAGATATTCAAAGTATCCTGAATCGTTCATCCCGAACGTGAGAAAGATCCGGTTCGGCTTCCGCGACAATACGTCGAGGTCAAATCGTCTCGCCATCTCCCGGGTGGCGTCGCCCCCGATGCCGGCGTTGAATATTTGAATTTTGCTTTCCGGGAACCGGGTCATGTAGTAGAGCCATATATAGGAATGGTAATGCCCGCCGTCTGTGATGCTATTGCCCGTGAAAACGATCCTGTCGCCCTTCTGGAAGGGTTCGGTCTGTTGCGCCGTCGAAAATTCAGCAAATAGGGGCAGTAAAAAAAGTATCAAAAATATTTTCTTCATTGTTGATTTTTTGGAAGTGATGCAAATTATCGAAGTGGCTAAAAGTATTTAAATATTGAGTATCGCCGCAAAAATATTTCTCTCTGGTACAAAAAGGTTTACATTGTAATGCAAAAACCGGACAGCGGATGTACCCCAATTTGTATTATGCATGCAAAGATCTTTTCGGAATAGAGCTGCCCTTTCTCAGGATCATAAATTCTGCAGGATTTTTTATTGCGCTCGCTTTTATTGCCGGAGGATGGTACTGGGAACGTGAACTGCGGCGTATGCAGGCTGCGGGATTGGTGACTGCCCGTGAGCGCACCGTGATTGTAGGAAGGCCTGCCCGGTTTTCTGAATTGCTGCTTGTTTTTATTCTCGGTTTTTTCATAGGATTTAAATTTGGCGCTCTTTTTTTCTTCGGCCAGGGCAGAGAGAATGTGCTGGCCTTTCTTTTTTCATTACAGGGAGATCTGTTGCTGGGTCTGATC
>CAZUWX010000106.1:0-5823 GCA_964624205.1 uncultured Chitinophagaceae bacterium | reverse complement strand
ACTTATATAGTCGCTTGAGATACATAGGAAGGTTCAAATGTAGACAATTCCTGTACTACTTGCCGGTTGCTCATGCAACCTGCTGCTCTTTCAGCCATTCGCGGAGTCGCGCACTTACCCAGGCCGGCTGAATGGAAGTGATGCAGGGGCGGGTGAGACAAGTCGTTTTGCGGTGGTTGGCTGCGCTCACGCAGGGAGAGCAGGGTAATCCCAGATAGAACGGCTCCGCATTTCCGCCCAGCGGTGCATAAAGGGCGGGCGTTTCGGGACCGAACAACACAAAAACCTTCAGGGGGGTTACGGAGGCAAAATGCGCCGGCCCGGAATCATTGGTAAGCATAAAGATCGATGCGCTGTACAGCGGCACCAGCTCATCAAATTTGAAGACTCCGGCGCTATTCACAAAACGATCGTCCCCCACCATATCCACCACTTTCTTCACGTATTTTTTTTCCGATGGAGCCCCGGTGGCTACGATCAGGATCTCCTTGAACTCGTCCAGCAGATGCCGGGCAACCGCAGCAAAGTTCTCCTGTTGCCAGCGCCGCTGGGGCAACATATCAGACGCGTTCACATTGAACAAAACCAGTTTCTCGTGTCGCCAGGAGGGGAATAATTCCTTGACTTTGGCCCTCACCCGGGCGATCTGTGCAGGATGTACATTTGCCCGCTCCAGGTAAAGATCTCCTTCATCGAGTGATACGGTGGCATAGGGGTTCTGGAATTTGTTCATAGCCCGGTTCACCAGCGATATAAAATTCACGGCCACGTGCACGTGCGGGTTGTATCGAACGGGAAAATTGATGATGCTGCCGCGGTAGAGACCTTCGTCATGAAAGCTGGCGAAGCCTATGCGCGAAGGAGCCCCGCTGCAAAAACTCAGCAATGCGGTAAATCGGGAAAAAAGCTCCAGGTCAACCACACAAGTGATCTTTTTTGAACGGCACCATCGCATGAACCCCAAGGTGCTGACCAGCAGCAGGAACAGGTTGCCCGCATTCATCCGGAACACGTTAGAAGCAGGTACCGTATGGAGAATGTCGAGCGATTTTGCATTGTCTTTGAAGATCACGAAAAACAGTTCGGCCCCGGATTCGCGGTGCAGCTTGCGCATGGCAGGGTCTACGATCACCGCACTGCCCATTTCAGAGAGTTCTATAAACAGAGTTCTTTCTGTGTTGGGGCTGCGCTTAGGGCTAAATAGCCGGCCGAGTCGGGAAAGCAGGGAAGCCAGGAAACAGAGCGGAACTCCCACCCATTTATCGATCGTGCGCATTGCGTTAACGTTCATGCCGGTATTGCGTACTCCATTTGTGGGGTACCGAGCGCAAAGTTAGGACTAGGAAATCGAATCGGCTCAGCTTTGCACCCACAAATCAACCTCGGGATAACCAGATAGTTGCCGAAATGATTTCACACAGTGCCCTGTATGACCAAACCGGCCACGGGTAGTCTTCATCAAAAACACCTGATTGTCGACTGTGCCCACACGCCGACAAAAAAAAGACGGGTTTAACATAACACGCAAACTACCCCGACTATGACCTCCATGGCCGCCGGAGAATGCCGGGTCTAGAGTCGCGGATCGATCAGCTTCAGCGGAATGCGCGCCCCCCGGGGACGATAGTGGTTGGGGTCCATCCTGTTGTTCACGCATCCCGTTACACATTCCCCGTAGCCGTTCACGTTGTAAGTAACCAGCAGCTCCTGTTGCTCATTGATGAACTCCGGATGCCCTACGGGCACGTAGAAAAACGGATAGTGCCCCTGCACCGTATCGTCTATCGTAAAAATCGTACGGCGTTCCGAGAAAGGACCGGTGATGCGGTCGCTGACCGTTGCGTAGATATCCTTACCCTGGTCGCATCCGATGCTGAGTTCAGAACTGATGATCACATACTTGTCTTTCACCTTACAGACCATCGGCGTGAAGCCCGCATCTTTCCGCACGGATACGGCTTTGGCGACGTCTTTATTCCAGCGCCGGCCATCCCAGAATTCCCAGGAACCAGTGGGGCGGCGGGCGCGGAACCGGGCAACATATATATCGTTCTGCCGCGCGTCGGGACGAAATTTATGACCGTATGCATATACATAGCCGCTCTTTTTATCCTCGATAAAGCCCACCCCAAAATTAATTGCATTCAGATCGGGCAGGGCATGATACCCCACCAGCTCCATTTCGGGGACCTTTATTTTGGCCAGTACGTCTTTATCCGTCGGCGCAAACCCGAGTCCCCCTGCAGCGCGGGCAATTCCGCTATAGTACACGTATATCGTATCAGCCAGTTGTATGCCCGACACGGGCCAATACCAATCGCCGTTGTCCGTGGAATCCCTGAAGAAGGTTTTGGTGACAGGATTCCGGCTATCCAGGGTTTTTGTATTCCGCCAGTTCCAGTCGCCCCGAGGCTGCAGCAGCAAGGCATTGTTTGTATTAAAAAGACAGGGCACTTTCTGTGTCACGGAATCGTAGGTATCGATAAAACTGTCGCCCATTGTCCACAGCACGCTGCCGTCGGAAAGCGGGATGGAAAAGGCGCCGTCACCGGCCGACCAGCCCTGTGTGCGCTGAAAAAAGTGAACCACCGTACTATCTTTATAGGCTATGGGCTTCTGTTGCGCGTGGAGTCCTGAAAAAACCAGGAATCCGGCAAGAAGAGGAAAAATAAAACCGATACGGGAAAGTGCTGTGCACGTTGGAGCAGTCACATGGGTAGAATTAAATCTTTTCACAGATACATGATTAATTTACGAATTAAAAACCGGCGAAAGTTAGCTAAATTATGCCGATCCTAAAATACGCAGATAGAAATAGGAGCAGTAGAAGGTTACGCATGGATGAAAGTCGTTGCACAGTTAGCAGAATTTGGATAGCGGGAAGGCAGGAACGAACGCAAACACTGAAATAACCTGAAGGATTTGAATAACCCGAAAATAACAGTCTGAAGTATATGAGTAGTGTAACGAATATGGGAGACCTGGAAAATTTGAATGAGCGAAAAAAAATGAACAGCTTAACGGATATTAGGAGCGTCGTGAATTCAAACAGCAAAAAAATGAATTGCCTGAAAAAAATGGTTGCTGTCGTGTGCCTGCTGTGCATGGTGCCGGCAGTGGGCGCGCAGGCAGGAGTCGTTGCGAATACGAAAACATCCGCGGAAACAGTCCACAGTGCGGAGCCAGGCTTTTCCAGATCCGGTGAACAGGCTGGTTCACCTTTCTCATCAATGGTTGATCCGCCCGTGCAGAAAAAAGTGATCCTGCAAGGATTCACGATGGGGCCTTATTGGGACGGCGTCGCATGGGATACTGTGCACACCTGGGGAGTTCCCTGCCCTGCAGACGAGCGTTCCTTTCCCCGCACGTCCAGGTGGTTTTACGACGTGCTTGCCTCCAAAGCAAAGGAGATCGCTGCCAGCGGCTTCACTGCCGTGTGGATGCCTTCCGCACCGAAGGGTAGCGGTGGATATTATGGGCATTCGTTGCATCCGGTGCACATACCCGGCGGTGTGTATGATGTAGGATATGGCATATTTGACGACTATGATCTGGGCGACAAACTACAGAAGGGAAGTGTGGAGACGCGCTACGGATCGCGCACGCAGCTAACGCGTTGTATCGCCATGTTGCGCGCCAATGGGATGGAAGTGTACCACGATTTTGTGCTGAACCAGCGTAATGGCCTCAATATGAAGCCGGTTGATCCACCCTACCAGGTACTCGGTTACAAGGATGCATTTGGCAACGACAATGGCGGGCGGTTTCCCAAATACACGGGAGACTTTTTTTCCTGGGGTCGCGTGCCGGGCGGCGTGAATGGAAAGGATCCCAGGGTTCCCGCAGAAGTATATCCTGATGGTAGCGCCACCGGTGCAAAAGAAAGCCTCTGGGGGCCGGATTTTGCGCATATCAGCGGACAGCGGAATGTGAACGGGAAGCAAGGTGTGTGGTCTGCGGAGCAGTTAAAGGAATGGGGCGACTGGCTGATGCGGGCCACGGGGGTACAGGGATATCGGCTCGACAACGTGTCGGGAATGTCCTGGGATTTTATCCGCTCGTTCGTCAACCATGGCGCGATGAAAGACAGGTTCTCGGTAGCCGAATTGGTAGGTACATATTACAGCAACTACCAGTTGCAGCAATGGCTGCAGGAATCGATCGGGAAGAAGGAGAACAACTTCACCATGTTCGATCAGATGCTGCAGCCACTATTGCTGGCGATCTGCAAAACCGACAAATACAATATGGCGGCCTTGCAATCGAAGTTCCTGAGCTGGAACACCAAAGATGCGTCGCACACTGTAAACGCCATCAATCCCGAAGCGGGTTCCGAAGACCCGGGTGCATTCAGCGGATACAGGAGTCTGATGGCCATCGATCCCCGGCAAGCAGTGACGGTGGTGAATGAGGTAGACATGGAGACCCCCATCGGCACCATGCCGCGGGTGGCGCTGCCCAGAGAATGTTTGTTGGGATATGCGTATATTCTAACGGTAGGTTTCGGCACGCCTTGCATTTCGTATAAAGACTGGAGCACCGAGGAGGGTTGTTACGGATCGACGAAGATCGGTGGCAAAACGTTGAAGGAACACCTTGACCAGCTCATCTGGTGCCATAGCTTTGTCACTACCGGCGGCCTGCGTAACGAGCAGGTATCGGCAAACGGTTATGTGTACGCGTATGAGAAAACCGGCGGAAGCGGGGCCAATAGCAGCGATACTGACGGCAGCATCAGTGGAAGCGGTGGCGAGAGCAGCGGCGGTGCAATGGTCTTTTTAAACAGCGACCGGGAAAATGAGCAGGAGGTAACTGTTCGCACCGGCATTCCGGACAATACGCTGCTTGTCGACTACACCGACCAGGGCATTTCGGTGGTGGTCAGGGATGGCCGGATAACAGTAAAAGTGCCTGCCAACCGGGACGGCCGTGGTTACCTGGTACTGGCGAGGCCGGGAATCGAGGGCCGGTTTTTGCCTGGCCGCAGCAGTGTGACCCAAGAATGGGAAGGCAGTGCTGACCTAGGCATCCGGCCTGCGGATGGCGAATGGCGGGAAGTCTGCCGGATCTGGGTGGATGGTAACCAAATCATCCGTTCGCGGATGGTCGATTACAACACAGTGGGCTGGCGGAAGGGAACGAATTTGGAGCTGGAAGTGTTGCGGGTAGCCGGTGACGGTGATAGGGCGGCCGATCTGCATACAGCCACTGGCGTAGCGACCGACAGGGTTGCAGGCAATGAAATTGCAGTCGATGGCGCTGTGGTCCGGCTTGTCTCGCACAAATTTGGCCAGCGTCGGCGGGGGGATTCATTCATCTATAGTACCGGCAGCCACCCGGCGTGGTATGTGTTCAGGGTGAGGGGCAACAGGTTGCCGAAGAGCAATTCTATCAATGCTATCGTCGGCGACCAAAACGGAGGAGGACGGCAGGGCAGCAACTGGTGGTTCCGGTTGGAAAACACTTATACTGCTCCTGTGGAAGGGTTGGAATAGAGGGGTGGTGTATTCATCCGGATCACTCCGGGTGGAATGGGGCACTTTACTCATTGGAATAGAAGGGTTGCGGTATTAATCCAGGAGCTCCTGGATATTCTGGCTCCGTTTCCGGCGAAATATTTATGACCGGTCGAAAGGCAGTCAGCGTAAAGACTTGCGTTTTAAAGATGCAGATAAGTAGCTGGTGATAAATGAATTAAACGGCTGAAACTAAGATTTTGCCATTTGTCGGAAAATGCTAATTTTGCCTCCCCGGACAATAGCCCGGGAACACTCCTCCTTAGCTCAGTTGGTTAGAGCATCTGACTGTTAATCAGAGGGTCGT
>CAZUWX010000105.1:0-5998 GCA_964624205.1 uncultured Chitinophagaceae bacterium | reverse complement strand
TTTTATTTTCCAGATCGTCTTTTTAGCCTTGATTCCGCCCTTAATATGCCTGCGACCTTTATTCACTTGCAGGAAAGCAGCGCCCGGAGATTCAAAAACGGGCAGCAGGCTTTCGGACGCTTCGCGGGGCAACTGGCTGGCCTCTATTTTATACCTTCCTTTTTTGTCGACCCGCAATTTCCATACTCCCGAAGAATTATTCTGCTCCTTTTTCACCAGTTCCTGATTCCAGGCAGTGTACTGGTCATTATCGGGGAACAGATCCATACAGTTGATCTCGGTGATTTCGGAAGAGCGTATCGGGATATAAACAAAAGGATGCTGCGCATTTTCCTTTTCCACTTCGGCCCACCATTTTTCATATTCCTGTTTCATGGCCGCCACCCTGCCGGGATGTTGTTGGGAGATATCGGTTTGCTGTCCGGGATCGGTGGTGAGATCGAAGAGCTGACCGTTGGTATAGCGCCAGTGCGATTGCATGACCGAATACTCCTTATATTTTAACAGGAAACGGTCGCGCTGTGTATCAGCGATATATATCTTATCGTCATCTGCCGGTTTCCCCTTCAGGTAAGGAGCCAGGTCTTCACCGTCCACTTCCCGAGGCCTCTCATCAATCCCGCAAAACGATAACAAAGTGGGGAGTATATCAAGGCAGGAACTGAGATGCGTCGCATCTTTACCGGTGTTGACTCCCCCTGCGGGATAACGGATAAAAAAAGGAACCCGGTGGCCGCCTTCATACGCCATTGACTTTACCCCGCGCATACCGGCATTATAACCTTTGGTAACAAACCCCTCCTTATCGATCAACACGCCCGCACGGGGAGAAGTGCCGTTATCCGAAGTAAAGATCAGTATGGTATTATCGGCGATCTTCATCCGGTCGAGCTCCGCCATCAGCAACCCCATGTTCTCATCGATATTATCGACCATCGCATTGTACACCGGATCTACGGAGCCGGGAATGTCTTTGTATTTATCCAGGTTACGCTGAGGTGCCCGGTGGGGCTGGTGCGCGGCGTTCAGTGAGAGATAGCAGAAAAAGGGCTGCTGATTATTCACGCGTTCTCTGACGAATCGGATCGCTTCCTCAAACCAGATATCGGTACAATACCCGTTAAATTTCTCCGGCTGTCCATTACGCCAATAGGTGTCGTCGAAATAGTCGTTACCCCAGTAATCGGGCGTCTGTCCCACTCCGCCGCCGCCATGGATAAGCGTGTATCCGAATCCACGGTCCTGCGGGCGCATCGGGTAGTTATCGCCCAGGTGCCATTTGCCAAAGATCCCCGAGATATATCCGTTGCGCGTGAGTATCTCCGGCAAGGTGGTAATACCCGGACGAAGCAGTGAACGCCCGATGATCGTATGCCAAACACCTACTTTATTATAATGCCGACCGGTCATGATGCCGGCGCGGGTAGGCGAACAGGTAGTGCCGGTGTGATAATTGACCAGCCGTACGCTCTCGTCATACAGCCGGTCGAGGTGCGGCGTTTGAATGATGGGGCTGCCATGCCGGCCTATATCGCCATAGCCAACATCGTCCATCATCACAAATATCACATTCGGGCGGGACTGCGCATAAGCCGACAATCCGATACTCCATAGCAGGGCGAGCGCTGTCAGTTTACATGCGTAACAATATATCTGTTTCATCATATGCTAACTACCACTCAGGGTTTTGATCCATATTTGTATTGATCGCCAGTTCAGAGGCGGGGATTGGGAATAATAAAT
Source organism: uncultured Chitinophagaceae bacterium (assembly GCA_964624205.1). Lineage (GTDB taxonomy): Bacteria > Bacteroidota > Bacteroidia > Chitinophagales > Chitinophagaceae > Flavitalea. Next base: position 4,255 of record CAZUWX010000105.1, on the reverse strand, counting down.
ACCTTAGCTGGTAGGGCACTGCGGTATTGGGCGCTACGCGCGGATTGCTCCAGACCTGGGTGTTGGCATTAAAAGCAGGCAATCCCTGCACAAAGCGGGGTATCACCACATCGTACTGGTACTCGTACATGGTAGTGCCGGTAGGCGATTGCATACGCACCAGGTCGAACCACCGCTGCCCTTCACCCACCAATTCAAATCCCCGCTCGATAAATATACGTTGCCGGAAACTCTCCTGCGTAAGCGTGTCGAGCAAGATATCCGCCGGCGTTGCTCTTACTGTGCCATCGGCCTTTCTTGCCCGTTCGCGCAGTTTGTTAAAGGCGGTTACCCCCGCCTCATTTGGACCGTTGATCTCGTTCTCGGCTTCTGCTTTGATCAGGTACACTTCGGCCATCCTGATGATAAAAAAATCATTCTCGTGGTTGCGGGCGTCCCGGGGTTCGGGGTCCACGTACTTACCCAGGAACGGCTGGCCGACCCTGACATCCCCAACATCGGGTATGGCGGGAAAAGTGGTGGTCATCCGCCCGTTAGCCGAGTTAATGAACCGGGTCAGGAAGCTGGCCTCTGTACGATAATCATCAACATAATCACCGGTGCTGCACTGCTCATAAAACCAGGGCTGTATGCGCCACTGGCCGGATCCTGCCCTGGTCCAGTTACCAATTTCGGAACCCATCGCTACAGACAACGAGGCGCCAGCATCGCGCTTGTAAGGGATGCCGAAGATCACTTCCGTGTAGGCAGCCGCTTCTTTTTCAATATCCCAGAGATCAGCGTAATTGGAGATCAACACATATTGATTGGAGAGAATAACATTGTCGGCCATATCCCTGGCCTTGGTATAAGAGGTCATCGCCCCCGCCTGATCGCCGGTGAGGTCTTTGTGATTACCGTGGGTAAGATAAGCCAGCGCCAGGATGGACTGTGCTGCGCCCCGGGTTGCATTGCCGAACTCGGATGCCGGCAGTTGGCCGGCCAACGGCAGCAGCGGGGCTGCTTTTTCGAGGTCATCGAATATAACTGCATACACCTCGTCCCTGGTATTACGTTTCAGATAAAAATCAGACTGGGAGGTGATAGGGTCCAGGTGGATGGGCACGCCCCCGAACATCCTGACCAGGTTAAAATAGGAGAAGGCACGAAGAAAAAGCAGGTTGCCGGTGATCTTATCGCGGAATGTTTCATCCACCGGCGCCGTCTCTACCAGCGGCAGCAGGGTGTTCGCGTGATTGATCACCCGGTAGAAAGTTTTCCAGGGCTCCTCAAAAAACCGGTATTGCGGAGTGAATAGTTTCTGCGAAAAGTTGGCGGCGTCGGCTGCGGTGCCCGAAAAGTTATCAGCGCCCATGATCAATGGATAGATCATCGCATTCTTAAAACAATTGAAGCCGACCATATCGGCGTACATACCGTTTACCTGGAGATTGATATCGCTTTGCGTCTTCGAAAATTCGCTGGTTATTGCCCTGTCTGCCAGCTTTTCTTTCAGGCAGGAAGACAGCAATATCGTGGCGGTCAGCGCTATCAGTGTATAACATGAATTATTTCTCATATCACCTAGTTTATGATAAGACCATTAAAAATTAAAAGTGAAACCGGCGGAATAGGTTCTTACCTGGGGAATGGACCCGAAGTCTACCCCTGGCGTCAACGAGTTGTCGCCCCTGGCATTGATCTCGGGGTCATAACCGGAGTAGTTAGTGAAAGTCAGCAGGTTGTTCCCGCTCACAAATACGCGGATATTCTCCACCCATCTCCAGTTCTTTGTGGGCAGCCGGTAGGTCACCGACAGGCTACGCAGCCGGACAAAAGATGCTTTCTCCACGATAAAATCGGAGAATCGCTGCCGGAAGGAGATACCGGCGGCAGTAGCTCTCGGATACTTGTCGCTGGTACCCTCTCCGGTCCACCGGTTGAGGTAGGCTTCCCGGGAAACATTTAGCCAAAAGCCCGAATAATTGCCATCGAGCTGAAAGCGGTTGAGATTGGCCACGTCCTGGCCGATATTTCCGGCAAACAGCACCGATACGCTAAAATTACCGTACTGCAGATCATTCGAAAAACCAAAGGAGTACTTCGGGTATGGATTACCGATAATCGTCATATCATCCAGCGTTATCCGGCCATCGCCATTCTCGTCCGAGAATATGAAATCACCCGGCTGCGGATTAGCGGGATCCACGGGCCCCTTGGCGATCTCTTCCGCGTTTTGGTAGATACCCAGTATTCTAAAGCCATAGAATGCCCCGATGGGGTGACCGGGGATCACTCTGTGTACCGGAGAATTCATCTGCAGTGAACCGGACTGTAAAAAATTAGGGCCTAGGATCTGGCCTGATTTACCCAGACTGATCACCGTATTCCTGTTAAAAGAGATATTACCGCCGGTGGTCCATCTCAGCTTTCCCTGCTGGAGGATACGACCTTCCACCTCTATTTCCAATCCTTTGTTGGATATGTCGCCGCTATTTGCCGCATAGTTACCAAAGCCCGCAGAACCGGGAAGTGAGAGATTCACTAACAGATCCCGGGTATGCCGGTCGTAATAATCCACTCCAAGATGGAGCCTGTTCCGGAAGAAGCCCACTTCAAAGCCTAGATTTAGCTGGCCGGTAGTTTCCCAATGGAGATCGGGGTTTTCAAAAGAATTTAATGTGAGCGCCGTAGAAATACCTCCCGCATAGGGCCTTCTGATGGGGGTGAGGGTGGACTGGGTGGCACCCACGCCAATGGCCTGGCTGCCCGACACTCCATAGCTGGCCCGGAGCTTCAGGTTGGATAAAGCAGTCACCCCGCTCATAAATTTTTCGTTGTGGACATTCCAGCCCACCGCCGCGGAAGGGAAAAAAGCCCATTTATTGTTTTCCGCAAGGCGGGTGGAGCCGTCCATCCGTCCCGTAAATGTAACGAGGTACCGGTCGTCATACACATAATTCACCCTCCCGAGGAATGACGCCAACGACCAGCTAACATTAGAGGTAACCGGTATCTGGGAGGCGCTGGCTATCTGAAAATTATTGTACCCGAGGTTGTCGTTGGGGAAATTGGTGGCCGTAGCGCCGATGGATCTTGTATTCCACGACTGCCAGGTATATCCCGTCACCGCGTTGATGGAATGCCTGCCGCCGAGTTTTTGGTTATAGCTAAGCGTATATTCATTGAGGTAATTAAAATTGGCGGATTCGATACGTATCGCCATCCCATTGTTGGCGTCTCCGACATTGGTACCCCGGGGATGATACACTTGGCGGGTAGTCTGGATGCTGTTCGCACCGCCGTTGAAATGAAAGCTGAGGTGATCGGTGATCTTGTATTCGGCAAATGCGCTCAGAATCAGCGAGCGGGTCTGGGAATGATCTTTCAGCCGGTTGACCAGCGTCAGCGGATTTCCCTGCAACTCGGTATTAGGCTCGCCTGTAATTTCGTCGAGAAATGGCTCTTCAACCGGCAGGAGAAATAACGAGCCGATGACCACCGAGCCGGTTGCGTGGCCATTGGAATGCGACTGGGTAGCCATCCTGCCCGTCGACATCACCGCATTGGTGTTAAGCCCAATCTTAAATCGGCTGTTAATTTCCCGGTCGATATTAAGCCGTACCGATCCCCTGGAATAGCCTGAGTTTTTGACGACCCCTTCCGCGTTGAGATAATTCAGGCTCAGCAGGTATTTAAACTTATCCATCCCGCCACTCAGGTTTACCTGGTGACTTTGGGAAAGTCCCTGCTGGTACACCAGGTCCTGCCAATTGTTATCGATACCCTGGAGCGCAGCGATCTGCTCCCACCTGTATGCAGAGTCGAGTCCGCTATTTAAGCGGGCCTCGTTGGCAAAGGCAATATATTCTGCCGTATTGAGCACATCGATCGTTTTTCTGAGCTGGCTGAGATCCACCCTTGAGTTAACTCTTATCTTTTCCTTTCCCACTGTGCCCCTTTTAGTGGTGATCAACACCACTCCATTAGCGCCGCGCGAGCCGTAGATGGCGGTGGCAGAAGCATCTTTCAACACTTCAATGGATTCGATATCGTTCGGGTTGAGGTTGGCCAGCGCATTGGATTTAGGCATATCGGAGGTCCAGTTGGTAGCGCCCGTTGTGGGTGAAACCGCTGAACCTGACGACTCGATCGGGTAACCATCCAGGATGATCAGGGGCTGTGATGACCCGGTTACCGATCCGGCGCCCCTTATCAGAAAGGTGACGCCGCTACCCGGCGCTCCGGTGTTTTGGGTGATCTGCACCCCCGCAAC
>CAZUWX010000104.1:0-6107 GCA_964624205.1 uncultured Chitinophagaceae bacterium | reverse complement strand
ATTACCGCTTAATAAAGCCTGCGTTCACCCAGTTGGCATAATCGTAGTGACTGCCATCGCCGGCATCGGTAGCCACGAGGTTGATCACGCGGCTGCCTTCGGGGATAGGCACGTCGAAACTCCAAGCCCAATGCGCGTTACGCATCACCGGGCTTTCTTCCAACACCTTTCCGTCGACAATCACTTTGAAGATCACGCTGGGAAATTTGGCCACCTCCTTACCCCAGTTGTCGGCCCCGATAAAATCGTCTATGCCTAGCTGTGCGACGAACCTCGCGTAATCCGGACTTATCGGATACGTTAAGAAGGAAGGAGCCAGGGTGGCAATTCCGTTCTCAAAGACCTGTTTGTGTATGGTTAACGGAGTGCCGTGGAACGATTTATTGTGTACCGGCCGCCTCGAGTATCGGTTCATGGGCAAGGTTTCCAGGTCGGTAAGCTTTACATCGGGCAGAGGCGGTGCAGACGGGAGCAACTCAAACTGACCCGTACTTTCAACACAAACGGCTTTATCATTTTTAAACGCAGTGCAGCGGACACGGGTGCTTTTGGCAATCGTAAAAGGCCGCTCATATAGTAGCGAGCCGGCGCCGGGTGCCGAGCCGTCCAGGGTGTAGCGTATCTCTACCCCTTCGTTCAGCGGTGCACCCAACGTAACAATCACCGAATCCCTGAACTGATGAGGTCTTTCCGGTTTTCCCCAGGGCGTGATGCGAACCGGATCTACTATCCATTCATCTTTCCACAACCCGTTCTGCTGCAGCATCTCTCCCATGTTGATGCTGGGTGCCAGGTATTTCTCAAAATGCTCCACCACCAGGGCATTGTTCCCATCCGGAGTGCGCCCGATAGCAGGATCATAAAATGTTTCCGGATCCTGGAGGTCCCGTATCAGCACACATTTAAACCCGTAGTTCATCATATTGCGCATGCCTTCCGGTTTTCCCAGCACGCAGTTGTTAGTGTGCACACCCATATACCACAATTCCGTAATGCCTTTCTCTTTGCAGACATTGTAGAGTTCCTGGGGGCCTGATGAAAATATATCCTCCTCTTTAATAACCAGCTCACCTGCCATGGCGTTCCATCCGCCATTGGAAATACAATTGTCGGCACCGCACATACAGCCACCTCCGCCGGGATGGGGACATTCTATTTCCAGAGATGGCGGCAAAGGCGAATATGCTGCCGCAATAGCTTTCTCACGCTGCGGATATCCCACATAGTTATTGGCAACGTCGGTGGGGCAAAAAAACACCTGCATACCCAGATCCCGGGCAATATCCAAGCATTTGTTCATGCGGGGTACCATGGCCGCCACGCGGGCAGCCGATGTTTTACACCAGTGAAAATTCCACATATCGATGATTACAATACCGATCTTTTTTGGCGCGATAACGCTGTCTCTTACTGTAATCAGATTAGTGGTATCCCTGGTCTGGTAGCCGGCTACAATATCCGTGGCGACTACCTTTGGATCGCCGGATGACGAACAGCTATATAATAAGATCATTGCCCAAACACCGGCAAGCAGTAAAAGATGACGCATTCTGGAAATCGATTGATGAAATTTAAAGATGCGCCATTTGATCGAATTTTCAATCGATTTCTGAAAAGTTTCTCAACCTACTGCAATGATTTCCCGAACCATGATAAAATACCGGAAGAAATGTCAATATACAGGACTGTTATATATCAAAACAGCATTATTATCTATTACAGGTACGGCATCGGTTGACAACCCGATCCGTTGTATCCCTGTATGATTGTATTATCTCTTAAGGCAGGGTAATGACACTCACTGCGTTGGGCGCCATCTCAAGGATTTCATCATGCAATACGGTAGTTGTAGCTTCAGCTTCACCCGAAGTTTCATCAACGGTACTGACCTTCGCGCCTTTGAAATTTGAAGGAACCCTAACCCGTATACTGTTACCGCGTTTATTTAATATAAGCACTTTTTTCCCTTTAGCCGTAACAAAACCCTGTGCAGCATAATCCAGTTCAGCCATTATAAAGGGGTTCGTTGTTACAAGGGTATCCCCAGGACCAAAATTATCTTTTATCAATTTTAGTGTCCAATAGCGGGCGTTGGGTTTAGCATTTTCCCAATTCATCATACTTACATCGGGAAACTGGGTCGGATAACCGACCAGTTGGGATGCCCCGATGATATCAATGCCCAATTTATTCAATTCTATAAACAAATAGGCATATATCGCGGATGAGAGATTCCAGTAATTGTCAGGTATGATGAGCTTATTACGCATCTCCTCGGTAAGAAAAGTACCCAGCTCATTGATCGCCACCTTAACATTTGGATTTAAGCGTTTGCGTATATTCTCAATAAACCTGACGCTGGTAATAAAATGATCGCATTTATCATAGTAAGTGGTCTGATATTCCTCATATCGCTGAGCATTGCTGCCTCCGGCGTAAAAATGATATGAGATCATGTCAATAGGGGTACCAGGCACATGATTGTTGGAATCCAGGAAATATTCGTAAAACGCAGGGTTGCCATACACACATGAGGCCATGCCTACAAATTTTGTTTCGGGCGACACTTTTTGTATCGCTACCGAAACAGCGTCGTATATCCTTGTATATTGAGCCGGGCTCAAATTATGCTCCAGCTCCGGTTCATTCAGTATTTCCCAGTAGGGGATCTTAAAATAGTGTCCGGATCGATGGTATTTTCCCAATTCATCTGTAAATCCGCCTTTTGTATACCAGCTTATCACCCTTGCAAAATATTCACTCACCTCTTTTAACGTGGTATCACGCAGTTGATTGCCGCCTTTATAATTAAAATCGACCTCGTCCGGGTCTTCCGGGTAGGATACCCGTTTGGGCGTCACAAACATCCACTGCGGGATGGTTGGAAAATTCAGTACGGAAACATGCCCTTCCGACGCCTTAAAATAATCCAGCACTACAGGATCTATGAGACTAAAATCCCAGGATGTCTTTTTGTCGTCAGGTGGTTCCAGCGCTGCAACCGCCAACCTGGGGTAGGGATACCAGGGGGCGAACCTGACATACTCGGCACCTAAATCCCTGATGGCCTTAAAAATGCCACCATGCATGTTTGAGCCCCTGCGGAGCTTGGCATTTATCACTACCTGCATGGTGGGGGTAGATTTTGAAATGGAGAGCGTTTGATCCCAACGGACATTGAGCGGCACCTGCCCAAAGCCGGATGTATAGATTAAAATAATCGCCGCTGTAATCAGTATCTTTTGCACTCCGTTTCACTTTTGTTTTGTACGCGGTCCGGCATATAATAAGCGTCCGGCGAGCTTGCAAGTTAATGAATAGGAGTGTATACTGTAACCTAAAACATCTCCTGTACGTCAAACCGGCTGTTATCGCTGTAAAGCCGGTTATCAGGAAAAATATCCGCTCATTCTTTTTTCACTGATCCGCTTTATACAGCGGGCTAATTTAGCAGTATAAACAAACCGGGGATGTCCGCGGAAAACTGATATAGTATGAGGTGTTTAGGAATAATTCTTCTCCTGGCTTGTCTAATTGTGTCGCTGCCAGCGCGGGCCCAGCCGAGGATGGGGCACATCGCAGGGACAGTGAGTTCCGAAAATCAGCAACCCCTTGCATCGGCCACCATTACGCTTTTACACGCACAGGATTCATCGGCAATCAGTACCAGCGTGGCGAACCAAACCGGGAAATTTGAGTTTGAGAATATACCCGAGGGAAAATACCTGGTTTTGGTTTCCGCGGTAGGCTATGAGCCCTCCTACTCAGCCGTAGCCATTTCTCCCCGCACACCCAATCTTACCTTACAAACTATAACGTTGATTCCCCGCGCCGATTCAATGGCCGGCGTTGTCGTTACCGCCAAAAGGCCACCGATAGAAGTGCGGGCCGGAAAGACGGTGGTAAACGTAGATGCCTCCCCAACAAATGCCGGTTTGAACGTACTGGAGATCCTGGAGAAATCACCCGGTGTGGCAGTGGACAACGATGGCAACATAAGCCTGAAGGGAAAAAGCGGCGTGCTGATATTAGTAGATGGGAAACAAACCTACCTGACGGGTACGCAGTTGGCGGCATTTTTAAAAAGCATACAGGCCAATAGCCTCGATCAGATAGAGATCATGACCAACCCGCCTGCAAAATACGATGCCTCCGGCAATGCCGGGGTCATCAATATCAAAACCAAAAAAGGTGCGTTGAAGGGTATGAACGGCAACCTGAGCCTTACCTATAACCAGGGTTATTACCCCAAATACTTTGCCGGCACCAACTTCAATTACCGCAACGATAAACTAAACCTGTTCGGCAGCTACGACGGAGGACAGTGGGAAGGCCTCGGGATATTGACGATCGACAGAAACTTCTATAAGAACGGCTCGCTCTCCGGATCGTCCGACCAGCAGACCGACAGACATAACAAAAACAACTGGCACAATCTAAAACTCGGTGTCGACTATAATTTCACGAGAAACGACGTGGCCGGCATCGTGATAACCCGCAGCATCAATCCCTGGAAGAACTGGCAAAACAGCCTCTCGAACCTGCGGGATACCGACGGAGATCTCAATACCCTGCTCCTTTCTGATGCCTACAACGCGAACAAGACAAGAAGCGTCAATACTAACTTCAACTATAAGCACAGTTTTGATTCAACGGGCAGGGAAATCACGGTCGACCTGGACCAGGGATTCTATGAAAGCGATGGAACCAATTTCCTGACCACCAAGGTCTACAATCCGGAAAACCTGCAGCGAGGCAACACCGTTCTGTTAGAAGGACACCTACCCTCCGCTATCAGGATCTATACGGCTAAAACGGACTATACCCATCCCTTCAGCAAAAACATGAAGCTGGAAGCAGGCCTGAAAGCGGGATTTGTGAACACAGACAACAACGTGATCTACCAACGGGATACCAGTACCGGCTGGAAAACCGACATTCAAAGGACAAATCACTTTGTTTACAAAGAGAACGTAAACGCGGCCTATGGCATTTTCACCGCCGCTATAAAAAAATGGGAGTTTACCGGCGGCCTGCGCCTGGAAAATACAAACGCCAGCGGCACTCAGCAGCTAAACGATTCCAGCTTTACGCGGAACTACACCAATCTTTTTCCAAACGCCGGTGCAGTCTACACTATAAACGAGAAAAACCAGTTGAGTTTTGCTTACAGCAGAAGGATAAGAAGGCCGGACTATGAAGACCTCAACCCTTTTATCTTTTTTCTGGACTCTTTAACATACGGACAGGGAAACCCCTACCTGCAGCCCGAGTTTTCCAATAGGATTGAAGTAAGCCACACCTATAACAAGTTTCTAACGACAACCTTCAGCACCACAAAAACCAGTGACATCATTACCGATATACTGAAGCAGAACACCGAAAGAAGAACCACTTTCCAAACCAAGGAAAACTTCAGCCGGCTGCGGCAGTTTGGCTTCTCCGTTTCGGCAAACCGGCAGGTGACAAGCTGGTGGAACCTGAACGTATATGGCGGTGTTTTTGCCAACAGCTACCGCGGCCTTTACAACGACGGCATAGAAAATATCCCGGTGCGCATTACGGTGACCAATTTCGACGGCAACCTGACTAACAGCTTTAGTTTTGGCGGCGCGTGGACAGCGGAGCTCAGCGGGTGGTTCAACTCCAACCCCTCTGAAGGACTGCTTATCGGTCGCCCGATGGGCGCGATGAATGCAGCGGTGGCAAAACAGGTGTTGAAAAAGAAAGCCACAGTTAAGCTAGGCGTTCGCGACATACTCCGGACTGCCAATTTTGGCGGCTACTCCCGTTATGCAGATGTCGATATCGACATTACAAACGACAGACGAAAAGACAACCGCCAGTTCAATATCTCCTTCACGTATAAATTCGGGAAAAACAACTCAGATCCCGCACGCCGTCGCAGCGGTGGCGCCAATGAAGAACGCAGTCGGGTGAAGAGCGGATCGTAAACCGAATACCCCACTTATGCGGCTACATAGGTTTTCAGTCGGCTCTCTACCGGATAAAATGCCTGTGAACCAACTACTTTGAAAGCATGGTGATCAATATGTCAAAGAACATCTACGTAGTCAATTGAGAATCTGATAGTCTTCACGGATGCC
>CAZUWX010000103.1:0-6184 GCA_964624205.1 uncultured Chitinophagaceae bacterium | reverse complement strand
AACCTAAATTTGAAAATTCTAACTAGCTCTGGCACGGAAAAAGGGGGAGCTTACAACCACAATTGCAAAAGGGTTATCCATTTTTCTAAGTTCCGCTTCGTCCTGATCGCCGATATAATAGCAACTGTATTCAAACCGGACCTTCGTTCCCAGCCACTCCTGCTCAAAGAAAAAGTTTCTTACATTACGTACCTCTCCATATACATTTTAATATCAAAACGATCTGGCTTTGTAGTTCCGTTTAAATATAGTGGATGGTGAGGGTGTCCCTTCTTTGATGGTTTTCCAAAACTTACCCAATTGCACCGATGCTGTAAGGTAGTGAGATAAATGTCTTTGAAGCAATTCATCAGAAACATCCTTTTCTCAATCACTGTTCCCCATGCGGCCCAGATTATTGAATCGGGATAGGCAGACAGCAGATCATTGATATGACCCAGATTTTTTTGATGAATCTCTTTATTAATTTCGATATGCATTCCATTGGGATCGGTAGATCTTTGTGGATAGACATTCAGCATCACCCATCCATCAAATCCGTTATTCCGCGAAATCCTTTCGACGGATCTCAAAGTATTATCCAATCTATCTGGCTTAGCTGTACTGGGATTAGTTCCGAAGCAAATTAAGGGTTTCTTGCCCTTTATGCCCAGTACGTATCTGGTATTCTCTTCGTGATAATATAACCATTTCTCCGGATCGTATGTGAGTATAACTGTTGACATACGGATTAATATACAAGTTTATTCTTGGGTTCCAACATTTTATTCATAAGGCAATTTGTCCTTTACATTATCATTGCAGTGAGGGAATGGGAACTCATGTCTCTATTTGATCTATTCGCAGCGCTTCCGAACGCTTCGCTTACCCAGAATGGTTGTATAGCTTTATGGCAGATGTTACCGTACCCAGTACCAGATTCTTTCCGGATTGGGAGCACATCCTTCAGTGCCGCATCCGCTGGATATCCATGGTGCGGGGGTCCAGCCTTCATTGGCTACTAATGTACCCCACCAACTGCCGCCGCCGCAGTCTGTGCTTGTGGTGATGAAACCGGAGCAGTTGGAATACCAGGGCATGCGTGGCTCAATGCCGCCGTCGCTGTAGCTCCATGTTCCGAACTTCACATCAAGCGTAACATCGGTCTGAGTGTTATTGCCGTGTAAGAAACTATATGCGCCGTTGGCTGTCCAGATGCCTCCATTGCTGTTACGCGTATGGGCATCGATCATGTATTGGAAGCCACTCGGGCTTCTTTTGATGAGATCATCAAATTCGATAATAGAGTAGTTTGAGTTGAGACTTGGTGAATTAATATTTAGCGAGATGGCATTTTCATAACTCCATCCGTTATTACTCGTGTTGCTCATGATAAGCGTCCATCCGCCGCCATCGGTTGTCATATCAGCATATATCCTGAATGGTGTACCGCCATTTATATCCGGATTTTTGATCCAGTAAAGTCCATCCGTTGAGGCAGGATAGGATTGTTTGATAGCGTAGGCGCTGCTCGATGCTGTTTCAGGAGAAGAGCCATCAAACCGTAGCGGTGCGCCGGCGGCCCAGTTGCTTGTAATCCCGTTGAGCGCAAAATCATGAAGCGTACCGTTGTTTGCATTGGCGGTTCTATCTGTAGCGGTATTGATACCGGCATTGCTGCCACCGGGAATTCCATGATTAAAATTAAAGTAACTCAGCAGGTTGGGTTCGTTGCCGGCAAGTTCCCTGTCCATCGACGCCAGGATTTCAGCTTCTGTTTTTGCAATATTCCAGATGCGTAGTTCGTCGAACACGGCGTCCGCATTCGGATCACCGCCCCAGTTGCTTTTGCCTACATAGCAGTTGTTGCGTACCACGTTGGCGGGTATACCCAAAGTAGAAGTGCCTGCCGGTATACCATTGATATAGATAGTAGCAGTATTTCCGTTCAGGGTGGCCGCGATGTGCGTCCATTCGTTCAGCGGGATGGTTTGTTGTGCCGACATCTGGGCTCCTTCTACATAAAATCCCGGAGCGCCGCTGCTGCCGTAAGTATAGGCCAGCAATACATTATTGGAGCCCGCTCCGTTACCGAAGTCGATGATCCTGGCCCAGTTTCCGAATGTCCGGGGATACACCCAGCATTCTATAGTGAAGTCGCCATTAAAATAAACTCCTGATGGTAGTGATACGTAGTCGTCGATGCCATCGAAATCAAGTGCATTGGAGGTTGATGTTGCAATAGCCGGAATTACCTGTGCGCCATTCTTATTAAGTCCGGAGATACCTGTTGCGCCGTGCTGGTTCACATAATCGGCGACGTTATTCGTTACACGTCCGTTTTTATCCAGCGCCTGTCCTGACAAACAGTTCACTACAAACAAGCCGATAAAAAGAAAAAGGAATCGTTTCATACAACCCGTTAATAGAAATAATCAAACTGGATCCTGTCGGCCGCTGCTAAGATATAGGTACCGTTGTTCGCGGCATTATACGACAGCGTATTGCCGGATACATGGTATGCTGCATTGCTTATTCTTATCCCATTGATATACATTTTCACCTTACTGTTTGGGGATGGCGTTTGGGTAAGCGTAAAATCAGACTGAGCTATTGAGGCGGTAAACTCATCCGCCACTTCCCTTACTGCAACATTTGTCCAGGATATGGTACCATTGCCATTAGTAGCAAGTACCTGTCCGCCTGTTCCGTCTGTGTTGGGATACGTAACTGCTCCTGCAGTAAGGGTGCCGCTTAAAGTGGCGCTGGTACCGGAGAGCGTGCCGGTTAAGGTTCCTCCTTCAAGTGACAGATAGGTCGATGCGGCAGCGCTGGTGAGGTAAACGTTGTCGTCTATACTTCCGTCTGCTTTCAGAAACTGCGAGGAAGTGCCGCCTGGTTTTGCATACGAATCGGCAATAATGCCTCCGGTCATATTCACCTGTAAAATGTCTACATCACTGGTGCCGTTGAAATACGAAAAGACAAGGGGAAGCAGTACGCCGCTGTTCGTGCTTGTTTTGATGCGCCACTGATACTGTCTGTATCCGAACTTCAATGCTGAAGAATTATTCGGATCGAAATCATATTTTAAATTCAGGTCGGTGTTGGCTTCTCCGCCAATCTGGAATAAAGAGTTGGGGTTGACTGTAAACAAACCGATCCTGTTATTGACTTTGTCGACGCTGAGTTGCCCGTTGTTCACATCCAGACCGGCAAACGCAGCTTTTGCTGCGGAGACATTACCCGTTACATCTAAATTGTCAGGCACAGACAAACCGGAGTTGGTTATCAAAAGGCGGGCGGCATCCGTTGAGCCATTGAAATAAGAGAATACCAGGCTCTGGAGCTCACCACTGTTCGCGTTTGTCTTCATTCTCCACTGGTATTGCCTGTACCCGATCTTTAATGCTGCCGAGGTATTGGTTTCCGTGTCGAACTTTAAATTAAGGTCTGTGTTGCCTTCACCGTTGATCTGGAAACGCGATGACGGGTTATCCGTTCCGATACCGACACTGGTGCCGTTATCAAAAACAGAACTGCTGGAAAATGAAGTAGTCCCCGTGAATTTAGAAAGAAAGTTCGTTGTTCCGGAGCCGGAAAAACTGGCTGTAGAGACACTTCCATCGGCCATTAAATACTGTTCGGAAGTACCGCCTGACCTGATGAATGAACTGCCCGTTACTGATCCATCTATGGAGACAGGTGAGGCAAATGACTTCAATCCTCCGATAAGCTGATCCGAGCTCAGATCTATAAATGTCTGGGTACTGGATCCCGTACCGCCGTTGGCAATGGGCACAATGCCTGTTACACCTGCGGCATTACCGCTGATATCACCGGTGATCTTTGCTCCGCTGACGCTCGCGATTTTGGCATCTGTTATATTATCGTCGGCTATCTTATTTGTTGTAATGGCATTGTCGCTTATCACCGGGCTGGTTGCCGTACTTCCCGTTCCCGCGAGGTCTCCCGCGAGCTGGATCTTTCCTGTAGCTGCGGAAGTAGCATCTGTTGTTGCGGCTGTTGATATCTGCGTATCGATATAGGTCTTAGTTGCTTTTTCTGTCGGGTATTTCATATCTGAGGCAGCCGCAAATGTTCCGTCGGTGCTTTTATTTGCGACATCTTCTTTTTCCACGGCAAGTAGATTTTCTGCTGCTGTTGCTCTTGCTGCTTCATCACTTATGCTGCTGTTCACTCCCGCAAACTGTGACACCGCTGTTGCCGAAGCATAATACTGCGACAGCATCGCTGCTGTGTCTGAGATGTTCAGCTTAGTTAGATCCTCTCCGGGTATGCTCGCTTTGGTTGCGTACTGCGACAGCATCGCTGCTGTGTCTGAAATATTCAGTTTCGTTAAATCTTCTCCGGCTATGCTCGCTTTCGTTGCGTAGTGCAACAGCATAGACGCTGTGTCTGCGATATTAAGCTTATTATCAAGGGCGGTTATTACGGCAGGTGCCAGTTTGGGGAGGCTCACGCTTCCGTCTGCAATTTTATTTGTGGTAACTGCATTATTCGCAATATCGGGGGAGGGGTAGGTTCCGGTCAGGTCGCCACCGGCTGTACCCGAAGTGGCTGCACTCAACGCGTATGGAACGCTCTGGAGTTGTGTAATGCCGGCCACTATAAAATTGCTGGCGCCCTTAGGATCGATTTCCAGTTTAATATATTTTTGCCCGGTTGGCCAGTTTACATTCTGTATGCTGCCTGATACGTTTGTTGCACCCGGACTGCCAATCAGGATATTAAAAAGACCCACGTAGTTGGTCATCACTTTTCTTGTTTCCCGGTAGCTGGTTTGTCCGCCTGCTGCGCTATCCAGAATAGATATTCTTACTGAGATATTCTGATACGTAATGGGAACACCGGTGGAATTCCTGGCGATCCCCTGGTAATTCAGTTGCTGGGGTATCTGTGCCTTTGCCGCTGTTATCAGCGTTGTCATTAAGGCAAATAGCAGAACTTTTCTCATTAAGGATTATTTGATTTTCTGGATTTTATATGTGCCGTGTTTCAGTATTCTTCCGGAATCCCCGCTAAGCAGGATCCTGAAGTAGTAGATGCCCGGGGTCTTATTCGCGATATTCCACACCTGGGTACCGTTTCCATTTACCTGATTCGTCTTTTTTGTATCGAGCACCCGGCCTTCCATGCTCAGTAGCTGAACGGATATTTTTCCGGTTGTGATAGATCTGAAATCGATAAAAACGATGTCTGGGGAAGGAACAGGATAAATGCGGATCTCCTCCCTCGTCCACGCAGGAATAAGGGGGTTAAAAATAATATGTTCTTTGTCGAATGGCTGGAGCAGACCGCTCGTAACATTTAGCTGCTCCCCGAAATAACTGTCTATGATGGTGGATTCGCCGATACTCCAGTCAACAATGAACGAAGGTTCGATCTTTGCCGAGCCCCCTCCGATATTCAGGGTGCCAGGTGAGGCGGAGGCGCCTGTTACCTGTGAGTTGGCTTGTATTGAAAAAAACAAGCATGCGCAAAACAGCGATTTTTTCACCGGTCAGTATTGGATTTATAGGAAATCTGGGTTAGTCTCCTATAACCTAATATCCTTCAACATATTGTGTCAAGCCGGCTTTTTTCCCAAAAAGAACTCCACTACCCAGAACCCACGGTAAACAATACCCCAGCTACCACCGAAATGGCCGTCGAACAGGAACGGGATATTGCCCGGGAACTTTATGCCGTGGTAGTCGTGCCCGTTAAATACTGCGTGTATATTGGTGGCCGAGCGAAGCAGTTTTGCGAACGGCTGGCAGTCTACCCCATGCCTGATCCATTTTACTGATCAAAAGGTGTGTATCTCTGGCCGTAGTGTCCATCTGATGGAATTGCAAAGCGGAAGCCTGCTGTACCGGGGATGGATGCGACGGCCTGCCTGATCACACCGTTTGCGAGGGCTAAGAATTTTATAAAACAGCGTTACTTTAAAGCGCTTTAATACGGCTGGCGCTCAGGCCTGTGCTTTTGCGAATGATTTCAGCGGACACGCCCAGTGTCTTTAATTGTCTTGCCACGGAAAGAGTGGTTTGTTGTCTGCCTTCTTTTACACCTTTCTGTATCCCTTGCTGGATCCCTTTTTGTATCCCCTTTTGCAATCCTTCCTGCATTCCCATCTCTACTCCGCGTTGTTTGGCGATATCCAGTATTTGTTCTGTGATTCCCATTTTTACTGAGGTTT
>CAZUWX010000102.1:0-6237 GCA_964624205.1 uncultured Chitinophagaceae bacterium | reverse complement strand
CGGATCAGTTGAAGATCGCTGTTATAAGCTCAGAAGCGCCGGGGGAGATCATCACTGGCAACAAGCGGAAGGCGATGATTGAACACGCGGAAGGGTTGTCATATGCAACGATGACTCCCTTGCAACGCGAGAAACTGCTCCGGTTGATACGGCTGTATGTGTATCGGTACAAAAAGCCGTTCGCAGACAATATGCTGAAGGAAATTCAACAGGCCGGTCTTGAGAAGCTGGTATTTGCCTGGGCCGGCCACACTACTTCGGGAATAGGGCATCCGCATTACTACCGTATACAGGGCCCTACTGTAATTATAGAATACGACAACACGCAGAATAATGCCAATCATGTTCACACGGTAGTGCGCGATCTCTTACACGATTTTGGTGGGGACATGCTGCTGGAACATTATAGGTCAGGCCATCATCATCCGCATTAATCCTCACGCTGAACGCATGGATATTACAGATTCAGCCTGCGGTTACCGGAAATCTGCCAACCTGCACTACAAACCATTTTCTCTGCCAGATACAATCGCCTACCCCGGGAACCTGCTCTTATCTATATTCGGAATGATCCGGATAGCATTTTTATAGTATATTTTTTTGAGGATATCATCCGGTAACCCCATTCCGTACATGGGCCAGAAAGCGTGGTATTTTTTGTGATAAGGAAAGTATTCATCGTGGGTTTCAAGCACTCTGAAATAGGTGGCGTACTCTGAGGGCACCCAGGAGTCTTTGCCGAAAAGGATACGATCCTGGTACTTATCGAAAAATTTGGCGGCCGCCCTCGGCTGTCTGCCCAACTCCGCTATAATAGCGCCGAATTCAACCACCACATTCGGCATTTCATCCAGCAGTTTGCCCAGCCGGGCAAGATCGTTCGCCAGCCATCCGAAATGGGCGGCGATAAAAGTTGTTTTAGGATGTTTCCGGAACATGCGGTGTTGTTCGGCCAGCAGGGTCTCGAAGGGAACGGGATCGGTGTCGCTGCGTTTTCTGCGGGGATGCGTGGTGAGCTCCAGCCATCTTTCATTCTGCTCGTTCACAGGGTCCCAGAAGGATTTGGGATCTGCCGTATGGATCAGCACCGGGATCTTCAGCTCTCCGCATTTCTCCCAGATGGGATCCAGCCGGGGGTCGTCTACCGGAACTCTTTTGCCTGTATGATCGTTTACACTGAAGCCGAGGTTCTTGAATATCTTGAGGCCGCTTGCACCGTTGCGTACGTCAGTTGCCAGTTGGCTCACCGCTTTGCCGGCCCAACCCGGCGTGCCGATGCCGCTGAAATCAATATTGGCGAAGACCAAAAACCGGTCGGGGAAGTGTTGTTGTATATTGGTTACCGCTGTCTTTAGTCTTTCTCCGTTACTGCCGCTGAGGTTAACCATTATCCCCATGTTCAGCTTGTCCATTTCGGCCGTCAGCCTCGACAGGTCCATCGAAGGCATGCCGCCCTGGTGGTTGTGGACGTCTATGAACGGGTATTTCGCCCGGGAGAGGGGATGTGTTTCCACCACCAGCGTGGACACCGGGTTATAGCTTTCAAAGTCTATCTGTCCACCGGATTGGGCCCAACCGCCGGCCAGGGGTAACAAAAAGCAACAAACGAGTAAAATTCTCATCCTCAATTTTTTTACAAGCTAAGTATTTTCTGGCTAAGGATTCTCCGGCCGATCGTTCACTCCACTGTTACACACGCTGTATAGCCTACAGCCGGTACCGGTGTATTCGCACTCCGTTTCCCGCAGATAATTATTCCGGGCGGGGCAATAAAAGCTGTAAATCACCCGGTTCCCTGTGTATCCCGGGCCAGCATTAAGCTTTCCTTAAGCCTGAGTGCATCTCCCGATATTTTCCGAACTTTAAGAACTAATCACCATCATATGGACCAGCGTATCATCAACCTCTTCGACGAGTACACGCATAAGCCGCTAAAACGGGACGAATTCATCAACCGGCTAATCAGGTTAACGGGTAGCGCGGCAGCCGCGATGGCGGTGTTGCCCTTGCTGGAAGTGAACTATGCGAATGCGGCACAAGTGCCGGAGCAGGACAACGAGATTGTCAGTGAAGACCTCAGCTTTCCTTCGGGCGATACTACTGTGAAGGCATATCTCTCCCGGCCGAAAGCGCCGGGCAAATACGGGGCGGTGGTGGTTATTCACGAGAACAGGGGACTCAATCCACACATCAGGGACGTCGCCAGGCGGGTGGCAAAGGCGGGTTTTCTTGCCCTGGCCCCCGATGCCCTGTCGCCCTTTGGGGGCACACCTGCCGATGAAGACGCTGCCCGCGATCTTATTGGCAAACTGGATATGCATAAAAACCTGGATAATTTTCTCAACGGCTTACGATACGCGGGCTCCCGCCCGGAGGCCAATGGTAAAACAGGCTGCGTGGGATTTTGCTGGGGAGGAGCCATGGCGAATCAACTGGCCGTTCATGCCCCGACTTTACAGGCGGCGGTTGCATTTTATGGCCGGCAGCCCTCCAAAGAAGACGTGCCAAAAATAAAGGCAAGGGTACAGCTCCATTACGCGTCGCTGGACGAAAGAGTGAATGCGGGGATCCCCGCCTATGAACAGGCGATGAAGGAGGCAGGTGTGAACTACCAGTTATATATGTACGAGGATGCACAACACGCTTTTCATAACGACACTGCGCCTACCCGGTATAATGAGGCTGCTGCCAGGCTGGCCTGGGAAAGGACACTCAAACTCTTTCGCGAAACATTAGTGTGAAAAAAAACCTATTGTTGTTTGTTGGAGTAAATTCTGAAGGTCAATCCGTCAGAATTAAAGATATTCGTGGGCGTGGTTGCCTCTATTCATTCTAAACTGAAAAAATATGGCTAAACTGAACAGAAGAAAATTCATCACCATGTCGGCGGGTGCGGGGCTTGCCACTGCGGTCTGGACACCCCTATTACAGAAAGCGCTGGCAGTACAGGCGCATAATGCTACCCGGTCTATCGAGGATGTAAAACACATTGTGATACTGATGCAGGAGAACCGGTCTTTTGATCACTACTTCGGATCGATGAAGGGTGTGCGGGGATTTGGCGACCGGTTCCCGGTTCCGTTAGCGAGCGGGCAACGCGCTTTTCATCAATCGGACGGCAACAAGGTAATTCCACCCTACCGGGCGCACGGCAAAACTTCCAACGCGGCGCTCGTAAACGGCACCCCCCATAATTTCTCAGACATGCAGGCGGCCTGGAACCAGGGCAAGTACGGCTTCTGGCCTTTGTTTAAGACCCCTTATTCCATGGCTTACTATACCAGGGAAGAAATCCCTTTTCAATATGCCATGGCTGAGTCGTTCACGATATGTGATGCCTATCACTGTTCCATTGCCACAGGCACGGACCCCAACCGGATCATTTTCTGGTCCGGCTCCAACTTTGATCCGGAAAAACGGGCTGCCGGTATAAATTGTACAGATGCCGACTCGGAGCCGGTGAACCTTCGGTGCTGGATAACAGGAGCGCTGCCGGAGCCGGGATACACCTACAAGGGTAATGCGTTTAAATGGCCCACCATCCCCGATGCGCTGGAAAAAGGAGGGGTCAGTTGGCGCATCTACCAGAATCCGAACGACAACTGGACAGGCGCCATGCACGGTTGCCTGGCTTTTGAGAGTTTTCGCGAGGCCAAGCCGGGCTCCTCGATCTATGAGAACGGGATGCGCCATTGGACCCTGGAAAACCTGAAAAATGACGTAATGAATAACACCCTGCCACAGGTGAGCTGGGTGCTGCCTTCTCAAAAGGACTCGGAACATCCGGGTGCGCCTTCGAGCCCCTACAGGGGAGCCGACTTTACCCACGCCGTGTTGGATGCCATCACCTCGAATCCGGAAGTATGGAGCAAGACGATCTTTTTCCTGACTTTCGATGAGAACGACGGGTTCTTCGACCACCTTCCCGCGCCCGCCGTGCCTTCTTACAATCTGGACAATACACTGGCCGGCAAGTCGACCGTAGACCTCGCCGGGATGTATTT
This sequence comes from uncultured Chitinophagaceae bacterium, assembly GCA_964624205.1. Lineage (GTDB taxonomy): Bacteria > Bacteroidota > Bacteroidia > Chitinophagales > Chitinophagaceae > Flavitalea. Next base: position 2,233 of record CAZUWX010000102.1, on the reverse strand, counting down.
CGATAACGGTAGAAGCGAACGGAATTATATCGATAAGCGCGATACTATCTCGGGCAATCTGCGTCCGTTTGGAATGGGGCCGCGCGTGCCGATGTATATCTTATCGCCCTGGAGCAAGGGGGGATGGGTGAATTCCGAAGTGGCCGACCATACTTCGGTTGGACAGTTTATTGAGAAACGTTTCGGCGTAACCATACCGGCTATCACTCCCTGGCATCGTGCGGTGAGCAGCGACCTTACTTCGGCATTCGACTTTGTGACGCCGAACGACCCGAAATTCCCGAAAATGCCGGATACCTCCGATCACCAGATCCGCGATGAGGCATCAAAGCGGCTACCCAAGGCAGTTGCGCCCGAAGTGCCAGCTCCCCTCTACCAGGAAAAAGGCACCCGGTTTTCCCGTGCCCTGCCTTACCGGCTGCACTGCAAGCTGGAGGCCCTGAAAAATGATAACAAGGTGAAGCTGGTTTTCGAGAACAAGGGAGCTACGGGTGCGGTGTACCACGTGTATGATCTTCATAACCTCGATCGTATACCCAGACGATATACCGTTGAAGCAGGAAAATCACTGGACGACGTCTGGGAGCCAGAGGCCGACGGGGAGTACGACCTTGAAGTGTTTGGCCCTAATGGCTATTTTCAGAAGTTCGCCGGCAGCCTGCGCGCAAACGAACCCGTGGTTACAATTGATTTTGACCATAAAAGAGGCGGCCTGTCGATCGCGCTGAAAAACGCGGGCAATGCGCCGCTCCGTCTATCGGTTTTATCGAATGCTTACGGCTATGCAGCAGAAGGGCCGTTCGCTATAGCGCCCGGAAAAAATAGCAGAAAAAAATGGACACTGGCAGGCAGTGGTAACTGGTACGACTTCTCGGTTCAATCGGAAGACGGTTACCTGTTTCGTTTTGCCGGCAGGGTGGAAACCGGAAAACACAGCGTGAGCGATCCTGCTATGGCGGCAGCTATATGAGGATATTATAAACCTACCAGGGGTTGCCGGTGGCACGTTTTTTAAACGATCTGTAGTAGCCATAATGGCGAAAAAGATGCGTATGGAAAAAGTGGGACCGATTATACTTGTTGATGACGATATCGACGATCGACAGCTCATGAAGGACGCGCTGGAGGAACTCGGCATCGCAAATAAACTGGTTCAGTTCGATCTGTGCGCCGAAGCTTTTGATTACCTGAAGTCTACCTCGGCAAAGCCCCTTATCATTTTTTGCGATGTTAACCTGCCCCAACAGAGCGGGATTGAATTCAAGCGCCAGGTCGACGATGATGAGGGGCTACGTGAAAAGAGTATACCTTTTGTGTTGTTCTCCACTGCCGTGGAGAAGCGGGTGGTAGACATTGCCTACAAAGAGCTCACGGTGCAGGGCTTTTTTCAGAAACCGGTGAGCTTTCAGAAACTGAAGGATACCATCGGCCTGATCATTGCCTACTGGGCACTCTGTGTGCACCCCAATTCATGAGTCGCACGCAGGATGAATAATCCCAAAGCTTTGCCGTGATTTTTGTGTCTTCATAACTTCCCGCAGCCGTACATGGTTCTTTCGGTTGCCTCTTTAAGGCAGCTTCGCCATCAGCATGACTACGCCATCGGGGGATAGGGGTACCGATAAACCGGCGGCGGACCTGCTCACCCGCCCTGGGGAAAACCCTCTACATTAACCTTGTGTTCGAGGGGATCATTGATCTATCGGTCAATATACCGGTTAGCTTACGATATAGAGCGAAGGCCTCATGTAAAATAAAATTGTCTGCAAGACAAATTATTCTAGATAGATGATGTATAAATTTGTCCGTATGACAGTTATTTGACTGAATATCAGTTAGTTGCGAATACTTAAATTTGTCTTTCAGGCAAAATTATGCATGTATGAGCAAGTCGAGGGCACCCAAAAAAGAACCTTTGATTTTAAACCGGCTGGCGGCGATCATGAAGGAACGGCGGTGGAGCAATAAGGAACTGGCAAAGAGGCTGGGCTACGATGATGCAACGGTTTCGTTGTGGACCACCAACCGGGTGCAGCCTTCGGTTTACACGCTCGCCAGGATCGCACTCCTGATCGAGTGTAACCTGCAGGAGTTCTTTGTCGACACTATCCGCTTCGAGCCATCGAGAAGGGATGAATACCTGGCTAAGTTGGAGGTGATCGCGCAACGAAGTAAACGAACCGGCAAGGCAAGAATGGAAGCGAAGGCCAAAGCGGCTGCGACGTCGCGTTCT
>CAZUWX010000101.1:0-6431 GCA_964624205.1 uncultured Chitinophagaceae bacterium | reverse complement strand
GGCGTAACGATCCGCGATAGCAGCGTTGAGCTGATAAGGCCGCCGATCATGACAATTGCCAGCGGGGAGATCAGGGGGTTGCTCGACCAGGCGATGGGCGACAGGCCTCCGATGGCTGTAAGCGTAGTCAAAATGATGGGCAGAAAACGGATCTCCCCCGCCTTCTCAATCGCTTCGTTCAACCCCATCCCCTGCCTCCGTAATTGATTGGTAAAATCCACCAGCAGGATGGTGTTTTTCACCTCTATACCCGCCAGCGCCACCATGCCAATCGTCGCCACAAAAGAAAGGCTGTTTCCGGTGATCAACAGGGCCAACACGGCCCCGACTATGCCCAGCGGGATCACGGATAGCACGATCAGCGTACTCTTAAAAGTCTTGAACTCCAACACCAGCACGGCTATAAACAAAAACGCCGTAATCAGGATGATCGTTCCAAACCCTCCGAACGATTGCTCCCGCGACTCCACCTCGCCTCCCATCCGGTAGGAGTAACCCGCCGGCAATTTAACCTGATCCATACGTCGAACAACATCCCTGATCACGTCATCATTCAGAAATGCATTCTGTACAAAGGAACTGACAGACACCGTGCGGATCTTGTTATAATGATCGATCTGTGCTGCCGAAGATTCCAGCTCAAGCGTAACCAACTGATTGAGCGGTACCGGTCGATCCTGCACATTATCTACATACAGGTTGTTCAGTACGCTGATGTCCGGATACGCAGCCCTGGGTACACTCATCCGGATCAGGTAGTCGCTATCCGCAACATCCGGGTCGGTGTAGGTGGCAAGATCAAGACCCGCCAGCGCCATCCGAACGGTACGGTCAATGTTCACCGTGGGTACACCCATGGCCAGTGCTTTCTCCGTGTTGATCGATATCCGCAGGTCAGTTTTGTTGTTCCGGATCGGGTTATTCACGTAAAGGGTGCCCGTCGTTTCCCGCAAAAGCTGTTCGGTTACCCCTGCCAGCCGATGAAGGGTATCGAGGTTATCACCCATGATCTTCACCTCCACCGGCGCGATCACGGGTATACCCTGCTCAAAGTTCTTCACTTCCACCTTTGCCCCGGGGTAAGGCGTCCAACGTTTTCGCAATGCTTCAATGATCATGGTTTTTTCATCCGGACGTGTATCGGGACGAAGCTGAACGAATATTTCGGAAAAGTCGGCCGCCTCGCTATGCTGGGCTACGTTGTAGTAGATCTGGGGGTTGCCTTTGCCAATGTTACTGGTATAATAGGCTACTTCTTCCATCGTATCCAATTCCTGCTCTATACGGCGCGTAATACTATCGGTGTATTGAATATTGGATTGCAGTGGAGCAGACACATTAATCAGGAACTGCGGTTTCTCCGAGGCGGGGAACAAACTGAACCCGATCACCGGCAGCAGCAGCACGGAGCCGATAAAAATGAGAAAGGCGATTCCCAATGTAAACCAGGGGCGTTTAAGCGCTTTGTCCAGCAACACCGCGTAGGTGGCGTGTATCACCCGCTGAAAAACACGAAGCACCCTGTTACCTTCAGGGTGAGGGGCCGACTTCAGCAACCTGCTCGACAAAAACGGTACAACGGTCAGCGCTACCAGCATAGAGCCCAATATGGAGCTGATCACTGCAACCGGCAGACTTCTTATAAAGTCTCCCGCCATCTCGGGCATGAACATGATCGGCAGGAAGGCAATCACCAGCGTGGCCGTACATCCGATCACCGCCATGGTGATCTGCTGGGTACCCTTTATCGTGGCGTCCAGGCGTGAATAGCCGTCCCGCATCCAGCGCTCGATATTTTCTACCACCACAATGCTATCGTCTACCAATAAACCGAGCGCCACTACAAAACCGACAATACTCAATTGGTTGAGACTATATCCCAGCGCGTTGATCAGTATGATGCCAATGGAAAGAGACAAGGGGATAGCAACCATTACCACCGCAGAGGCCCTGATCCCCAGCGGCAGCAGCGTGATGAGCACCAGCAGGATAGCAATCCCAAAATCAATACCCAATCCACCGAGCCGCTTGTTCACATTGTCTGCCTGGTCGAAATGCATCACCAAAGCAATATTGTCCGGTAATTGTTCTTTGTATCGTTCGATCGCGGGCAGATAGGCCTCTTGCGAAGCGCTGATATTTTCTCCCGGCTTCAGGGCAGCGTTCACCAGCACACAACGATGTTGGTTCAGTCTGGTGATATGGGTTTCCGGGGCAAAATCAGGATACACGTTGGCCACATCGCTTAACACGGTGTTCTTTCCATTGCTGCTGTAGACAATCGTGTTTTTTATCTCATCCAGACTTTGGTAACTGCCACTGGTTTTAACGCTGAAACTTTTATTACCAAATATTACGGCACCACCTGGGATATTCGCCGCTTCGCTTTGAATAGCTTGCGCCAGTTGGGTCAGCGTCATCCCGGCCCGTGCTATCCGGTCGGGCAAAACATCCACGCGTATCAACTGGTCAGAAAGACCACTGATTCGAACTTCTTTAAGCGAAGTCACCTTTTCCAGTTCATCCTGGAGACCCTCAGCCGCTTTTTTCATCTGAGACCGGGGAGCATTCTCGGATATCAAAGCGATCTGAAGGATATTTACGCTCGTAGGATCCACCTTCTGCACCTCAATGCTGTAGAGCCCCGCAGGAAGATCACTGCGTACCGTGGTGACCTCGCGAACCAGTTCCTGGTATTTGTCTTCTACCTTGCTCCCATATTTGTACTCAACCGCCAGCACCGCCACCCCATCGCGGATGGTTGTTTTGATCTGTTTGATGTTCTCGAGATCATATATCCTTCTTTCAAGTGGCTTTACGACCAGTTCTTCCATATCGCGGGGACTGGTTCCGGGGTATACAGCAACTACAGGGAAAATGGGTGGATGTGTTTCCGGATCTTCTGCCCTGGGCATCCCGGTGATCGTGTTAAAACCCACGGCGATCACCATAATCACCATAATGAAAGTAAACTGACTGTTCTTTACAGCGTATTTTGAAATGTTCATGGTTTTTGTTTTGTTCCGCCTACGGGCAGGCGTTATACATATCAGGAACGGGTATTTAAAATGCCGGCGTCGGTTCCGGCTACTTTACGATGATGGAAGCGCCTTCATTTAGATACGGACTTCCAGATACAATGACAGCGGATACCCCTTCTAACCCCTCCGTTATCCAGACTCCACCCGGTTGTAATCCACCGACCCGCACTTCTTTTTTATGAGCGCGCTGGCTGTCTTCGGTGATGAACACATAGGCCTTTTCCCCGTCTCCATCCAATATCGCGTCTGCGGGCAACAGCCATCCGGTTGTCTGTCCGGAAGTATAGATAACCGCCTTTCCGAACAGGCCCGAAGCAATTGCGGCATGGATTTTCTCCTTCAGTTTGAGCTGTACCTGAAGAGTACCCGAAGCCGGATCCACACCTTCAGATTTTTTATACACATAGGCTGATAAAACCTGGCCGGGTAGCGCATCTGTCTGAATCGTTGCCGTATCTCCTGTTTTGATCTTTGCCCATTGCCGATCGCTCACACCGGTATTCAGGATCCAATCGCTGTTTTTAGCACCATTGATCATCAGCACTGGCGCACCCGGACCAACCACCTGCCCGCTGTGGACAAAACGTTGCAGTACATATCCGCTGGTGTTTGCCCGGATCTCCGTATACTCCCGGTTGATGGTGGCTGTATTCAGTTGTTGCCGGGCCAGCTCCATTGCCGTTGCGGCGTTCTGCATTTGTTCCAGCGTGGCGACGCTGTCGTGATACAACCGGCTGGCACGTTCGTAATCTCGACTGGCTTTTTCCCAGCCCAGCCGCGCCTGTTGAACAACGGAATTGATCTCTGCAGTATGGACAGTGGCCAGGAGCTGGCCTTTCTGCACCGCATCGCCTTCTTTCACCAGCAGACGGTCGACCACCCCGCCATTCTTGAAAGACAGCATCGATTCCTGCTCAGTGGCGAACAGCCCTGAGACCGGGATGGCATCCGGCCTCGAACCGGTCTCTTCCAATTGAAGCAGTTGAACAGGAATACTATCTTCCTTCGCAAACGGATCTTCCCGGAGTTCCGTTTTACAGGCGGCCCAGCCTATTACAAAAAAAACCAGTACAGATAATCGGGAAATGACGCTGTTCATTCGTTTATCTTTTGTCTTTCCGATGGCTGGATGTACCTCCGCATGTACATCTCCCTGTGTGAAAAAACTTATCATGCTATGTTTCATGTTATTGACTTTTGGCGCTAAAAGAATAAGAGGCAGTCTCGCGTTCCAGGATGGCCGCAGCCTGCAGTACGCTGTATTGATCTATTGTGGCGGCCAGTCGCGCGGTGGTGAGCTGGTTACGGGCATCGACAGTTTCTATATAGGAATTTGTACCCGCCTGGTATCCTCGTTCTATCAGTCGCTGGTACGTTTCGGCTGTACGCAACCGTACCTGTGAGGATTGATAGGTTTTCCAGGCGGAAGAAAGGTTATTCCGGGCCACCCGGCTGCTCACCAGCAACTGCCGTGTAACCTGTTGTAAGTGGAGCCGGGCGTCCTGAACCGCAAGATCAGTTTCTTTGATTTTTATATTATTTCGCCGGGCACTAAAAAGAGGTACGTCTAGCTGGAGGCCAGCCAGGTAATACCTGCTCTGCCGGTTAAATTTCAACCCTTCGGCCTGAGACCCGACATCCAGAAACCCGCTCAGTTTGGGAATGGCAAACTGCTTGTTCATTTTCAGAATGGTCTCGTTCAGCTGAATGGAAGTGTGAAGAGACTGCAACTCTTCCCTTTGCTGAGGATCGGCGGATTCATTCATCAGCAGCATACCCTGCCGGATGGCGTTCACCTCATTAAATGAAGTGTCGATAGAGGCGAATGCGGAACGGTTGGTGAGCATATTAAAATATAAACCTGCATTGTCCACCTGTCGCCGGGCACGTGTGAGCTCTGCTTCGATAGCCGCAATCTCGCTCTCCGCCCTCAATACGTACGCCGGCAGCCCTTTCCCGTTCTCCAGCAGCTTTTCATTCGTCCGTTTCCCTTCCCTGGCCAGCAGCAAAGCGGATTCCTGTATAGCCACGGCTTGTAATGCACGAAGGTGATCGAAATAGGCCAGCTTGATTTCCTTCACGAGTTCCCGGCGATATGCTTCCAGTTCGTATTCCATCAAATGCACCTGCTGTTCACTGATCTTCCGGTTATAGCTGAGGTCCTTATTAAATAGCGGAAGCGTGGTGCGTATTTTAGCATCATAAAAATTCCTGGGGAAAAAGTTGATCGACTCATTTTCGAGCTGAGGAAATTTCTGTAAGCCGGTGAGCTGGTTCAGCGTTGCATACGCCTCGTTAAGCAGATCCCCCAATGGCAGCGGAATATCCCGCCCTCCATCCCCGGACTGATAAGCGCCCAGAAAAGCCACCGTAGGTGCATACTGGCTTTTAGCAGTTTTCAGGGCCAGCAACGCCTTCTCCAGGGAGATATTTTTTTGTTGTATCACGATATTGCTGTCCAATGCCGTCTGTATATAGCCATGCAAAGCATCTTCCGTTGACGGCGTCGGAGAAAAATCCATATCCCACCCAACTACTTCCCTGGCCGTACCCGAGGGATATCCCGGATTCTGGAAATGCCCCTGCAGCAATCGTCCGGGAGCTATCCGGGAAAACACACCCGGCACCTCCTGGCCATATCCTCCTATGGAAAGGGCGATTGCAATCAGAAAAAACAGTCCTGGCTGCAGTGTGTTGCTGAATAATCTTGCTATCATTATTAACAGTGTTAATTTTAACTCAATTATTGATTACATTGTTCGAGTGTTCGAACAAAGCTGTCGAACACCTGCGGAAGCAGATCCTTATTCTCTATTCCCATGAGTTTATGCCTGGTCACATGTTCAAGATGGCCATGCATCTGAAGGGTGCAGAGCCCGTGCACGGTAGACCATATCCAGATAGCGAGCAGCCTGGCATCTTGGTTGCTGAAATACCCGATCCGTTGGCAGTCGGCCACCGTAGTCAGTAGAAAATCAAACGACTCCACTCCTTCCTCCCAGTCGTTTGAAACGCCGCAAGAAGTATTCAGGTTTATCATGGGTTCCTTCATCACGAACATAAGCTCGTAGTAATCACGGTTTTCGATCGAAAACCGGAGATAGGTACGTCCCATAGCCTTGAGGCGTTCGAAGGGATGATCTACCTGGGCCAGGGCCTGAAAATACCGGCTCAACAATAAAAAACCCTCCTGATGGAGCGCATACAGGATCTCATTTTTGTCCTTATAGTAGAGATAGATCGTGGTAGGACTGAATTCTATTTCAGCGGCTATTTTGCGAATAGAGGTAGCCTCATAACCCTGCCTGGTAAAGAGTTTTTTAGCCGCGTCCAGAATCAACTGTTTCAGGTCGCCCCGGTGCCGTTCTTTTCGTTCTTTAATTCCCATAA
>CAZUWX010000100.1:0-6591 GCA_964624205.1 uncultured Chitinophagaceae bacterium | reverse complement strand
CGTTCCATCAGGGATTCGTCGTTCAATACCACCTGACGATACACACCGGCATCCAGGGCCGGGGTAGCAACATGTTGTCTTTTCTGCGGATAGGCCAGCAGGTCGTTGACCGGCCTGCCCTGCTGCAGCATAAACTGGCAACGGGCTAGGTATTGATGCCACGAACTGGCATATGGCCACCAGGTCAGGTGCCGGCCAAGCTGCGTGCCCCAGGAGCTCATCGTAAAGCCGGGCTGCAGGTTATCACCGAACGGATTGTGCACAAATCCATGCATATAAAACTGGTTAAGGCCGCGGCAATAGGCCACGTCGCCCCAGGGCTTCATTTCCCATGGATCATTACGCCAGGCGCTGTTGTACGACTCGGCCGTAAACGCCTCCGCCCACACCACGGGTAGCCCATATAAGGCGGCAATATCCGGCCCTGGGCCTACATAGTCAAAAGGTTTACCCACCCAAAACTCCGCGCCGGGCATTTCGGAGCGGGCGCCGGCCGTGCGCCAGTCGATGTGTAATTTGAAATAGGGTTCAATCATCCATTCTACATCGTTTTCGTCGGCAAGACTCCGCAGCTTGCGGTAAAAACGTTCGTCCATCAGCTCCGAGATGGTGCGCATCATATCGTTGCGGAAACGTTCGGTCAGGCTTTTTGTTTCTATAACCTGATTTTTATCGGCCCAGGCCGACAGCCAGGGAGCACAGTCATAGCCCCTCCGTTGAAGAAACTGCTCTCTGAAATCCAGTCCGAAGTCCTGGAATCCCGCCTCATAACTATCGGTTTCAAAGGCTTTAAATGAGCGATATCCTTTTGCTTTTGCCTCTCTTATGATCCGGCCGATCATCCCGTCAAACACCATACGTACCGCTTCGGGATCCATCCGGTCACTTTCCCGGCCGGTTGCTTCAAAAGGAGCGGGGTGGTTGATGCCGTTCTCAGAAGCAACGCCATAACGCAGGATCGTCCAGTTGCCGGCAGGAACATCCCAGGTCAGCACGCCCTCGGCGTCCATATTACCGGTCAGTTCAACGATCTTGTTCCTCGGTATCGATGCCCCTCCCTGCGCGGCAGGAACGGCTATCACTGCAACATCGCGATAAAAATCAGGGGCCTGCTGCAAAGTTTCCGAAGGATCGGTATCCAGCCAGGACGGCGCCTCATGATACCAGCCCACGGACTTAGGGCCGCGGGGTACCTGCTTATTTAATTGAAGGGGTCCCTGCACTTCCAGCTTACCCGACACCAATACCTTAAGGCTTCTTTCGGGTGTTATCCAGGGGCCGCCGGCATGGCTCCAGCCAGGGCAGATGAATATGGAAAAGGTCATCCCCAACCGGTCTGCTTCGCCAATGGCATGATTTACCAGGGCAAACCATTCGTCGCTAAGCACTTTCACTTTGCCCGGGTAGTCGCGGAAATCCCAGCGCTGCTTATGAGCAAACTGTTCCGGAAGCTGCATCACCATCACGCCTCCTATGCCCTGCGCAGCCATGGCTTCGAGGTCTTTTGTCAACCCTTCCCTGCTGATCATACCACCACTCCATTGCCAGAACACGCCGGGCCGTGCATGGGCAGGGGGTTTAACGAAGTAGCGTTCAAGCGTATCATTATCCCCCTGGGAAAGTCCGGTTATGCGTATAGGATCTCTGCCCGTTCCGATCATCACAACCAGCACCGTCGCAACGATTGTTACCACCCGTATCCAATATTTTCTCCAAAATGATCTGTTTTCCTTTTTATCCATTACTATAAATCTGTGTAAGACGTTATTTTTTATTGATCGAGATTATTTTCACCGGCCCTAACAACCCTGAGGGCCGCAATGGCGCGTTCTTATCATAAAACCTCCAGGTGGTGAATGTATAACGGCCGGAAGAAGGCCGTTTGTCGCCATTCACTACCCAGTCCGGCAGGTCTTTTAACCCCCTTGAGCCGACGTGCAGGTCATAACTTCCTTTACGGTTAGTATTCGGATTCCACTCAATCAACTCGCAGTCTTCCGGCTCCTGTTCGTCACCGATCAGCCGGTTCACCCAGGTATTCACTACTTCTATGGTTAGCTCGTTGCCCTGCTTCTTTAATAATGCTGCGGGCAGTTCCAGCCGCCATGGCGCACACCATACCACGCCGAGATTTTCGTCATTCAGCGTCACCCGCGCAAGATTGTACACCTCGCCGAGGTCAATAAAAAGATTCGCAGAAGAACTGGCTGCGGCCGGCATATCAAATTGCTGCCGGTATGCTGCAGCACCACTATAATACTTAACTGATTTTTCCGGGTGTTTACTCCAGTCTACCAGCTTATCAAATTTTATTTCTTCCGGTCCGCCCCATTTCGGATCAAAAGCGACGTTCCAGGGGCCGGCGAGGGTCTTCAGCGTTCGGGCTGCCGCTGGCTTTGCAGTAAGAGTGCCGGAAGCTGCTTTAGCGGTAGGAGTCCGGAATACGACGAAGAACGATTGTTGGGGGCCAAATCGCAAAGGGAGTTTTGTGCGACCCTTGACCTGTTGCCAGTTGGAAAGCGTGCTGGTCTCCCCGGTCACGGGGTCCCATATTTCAGGAACGCGGCCCGCCGTACGAAAGTCGACGAGCACATCCAGTGTTTGCGCGGAGCTATTGCAAACAAAATAGATATCCGTATCGCCGTCGCGCCGGTGTACGAAATCAAGTGATTTGAACCTTTCATCATTCAGCGCATTGGCCTGAACAGATGGTTCTTGCAGCAACTGTATTTCTGTCATCCGGAATGGTATCTCAGGTACGCCGGAAAGATTTACGGGTTTATTACCGGCAGGGCTCAGGAATTGAACGTCCGGTCCACCAGCAACCTCATTCAGCGCTCCTACCAGATTGTCCGTTGCCAGCACTTTACCTTTACCTATGGCGATTGTTTTGAACTGCCCGCTGCTCTTGCCACCCCATAGCCCGTCAATAAGCCTGCCCACCTCCTGGTCGCACGAGGGATAATTCTCGAGGCTGGAAGACACCCGTTCCGGTGCTGTACCGATCACGGTAGCTCCGGCGTCTACCATCTTCCGAAGTTGCCGCAATGCCTCAGGCCGGAGGGTCATACCGGGAGTAACCGCTATTGCAGCAAAATCACCGCCACCTTTTACGGCTATCCTACCGTCGTCGCGTATCCAAAGGCGTTCAAAAAAAGCCTCGTCGTCCAACACCACCTGACGGAAGGAACCAGCATCCAATACTTTACCCGGCACGGGTTGAATTTTACCGGGATATGCCAGCACATCGTTCACCGGTCGCCCCTGCCGTAACATGAACTGGCAGCGGGTCAGGTAACGGTGCCATGCATCCGAGAAGGGCCACCAGGTGACGTGCCGGTTAAACTGCGTGCCCCAATAGACCATCGTCATACCGGGCTGTAGGTGATCACCAAACGGATTGTGCACAAAACCATGCATGTAAAACTGGTTAATACCCCTGGCAAATACAGCATCTCCCCAGGGTTTCAGCAGCAGCGGATCATTGCGCCAGGCGCTGGTGTACGATTCCGCAGTAAATGCTTCGGCCCACACAACGGGCCGCCCGTACAGCGCGGCAATATCAGGGGCCGGGCCCATATATCCGAAGGGTTTCCCAATCCAAAACTCCGCACCGGGTAGTTCCGACTGTGCCCCCGACATTCGCCAGTCGATATGCAGTCTGAAATAGGGCTCGATCATCCATTCCACACCGTTTTCGTCGGCAAGGTCGCGCAGCTTTTTATGAAAACGCTCGGCCGTCAGCTCAGAGATGGTACGCGTCATGTCGTTGCGGAAACGCTGGGTAAGCTCACTACTACCTACTACCCGGCTTTTATCCAGCCAGGCCGGCAGCCAGGAAATGCAATCATATCCGCGGCGTTTTTTAAACTGCTCCCGATAGTCCATCCCGAAATCCTGGATACCGGCTTCGTAACTATCCGTTTCGAAAGCTTTAAAAGAACGATATCCTTTTGCTTTGGCTTCACGCAGGATACGGCCGACCATCCCGTCAAATACAATACGCACCGCTTCGGGATCCATACGATCCGCTTCCAGTCCGGTGCCCTCGAAAGGAGCGGGGTGATTCACACCATTCTCCGAGGCAATGCCGAACCGCTCAATCGTCCAGTCTCCGGCCGGGACCTCCCATTTCAGTGTGCCGTCGGCATCCATACGACTGGTGAGGTCTATCATTTTTTCCACCGGTATCACTTTTTGATTCTCTCCGGAAGGAAATGCCATCACGGCAACATCCTGATAGAAGGCGGGCAGCTCCTGTAGTTTTTGACCCGATTGGGCTGCAAACCATGCGGGCACCTCATTGCCACCCCCCATGCCAACTGAGCGGGGGGCCTTCGCAAGTACTGCATTGAACTGCACGGGACCCTTTATTTTGGTATTCGCCGATACCAGCTTTTTAAGGCTCCGCTGCTGTGTTACCCAAGGACCTCCCGCGTGACTCCAGCCGGGACAAATAAAAATGGAAAAAGTGATGCCCAGCCGGTCGGCTTCCCCGACGGCGTGGTTCACGATAGCAAACCACTCATCGCTAAGCACCTTTACTTTCCCGGGATACTCCCTAAAATCCCATCGTTGGGGATAGGGCGCCTGGTCCGGCATCTGCATCACCATCACGGCTCCGACGCCATGGGTGGCCATGGCCTCAAGATCCTTGGTTATGCCTTCCCGGCTAATCAGACCGCCCATCCATTGCCAGAACACACCCGGTCGCGCAGCAGCCGGTGGGTTGACAAATGCACGTTCAAGGGTATCGTTGGTACTTTGTGTGGGTGCTGCTATGACTGGTTGGGTTACAACTGCTATCAAGAGGATTATGGCTGCAGTTCGTAGCCACTGTAAAAAAATAGTTCCCGGGGAGAAGCTCGGTAATTTCCACATTTTCGCTGTTCTTTTTCTTTTTAAATAAATTTTATGTTTCTCTTACGATCCGGCGCCGGCAACCGGTGGATCAACCGAAATATTGTGCTGCTTTAAATAGCTGAGTAGTTCCGCTCTTAATTGCCGGATCTTCTTTTTGTACCTGCGCTCGTTGATCAGGTTACGCGTTTCGCCCGGATCGGCTTTGAGATCGACAAACATCTCGCGAACGGCTCCCTGGTCGTCGAGCTCATATTTGTATCTGCCCGTATGGATTAAAAAACCCATCTGGTTTTCGATGATGGTGTATGATCTCCACCGCACTTTCTTTTCCCTGGTGAGGAGGGGCAGCAACGAACGCCCGGGCAGATCGGAAGGAGGAGTTATCCCAGCAAAAGAACAGAGCGTGGGTAGGAGGTCCAGCCCGTTATTCACCAGGTGTTTATTGTCCACGACTCCCTTTTGGTCAGCCCAGGGGTATATCACAATAAACGGAACACCTGCAGACTCTTCATAAAAAAGCGTTTTATGCTCCAGCTTATGCGCGCCGTCGTGATCCCCATGATCGGAAGTGAAAATAACAATGGTGTTGTCTGCAAGCCCTGAACGCTTTAAGGCGTCCATCACGATGCCGATCTGACCGTCCACGCGCTCGGTAAGCCGCATATAAGCCCAGCGGTGCATCCGCCAGTCTTTTTCCGTCCACTGCTCCCGGACAATATCCTGGAAAGGCCTGAGCTTGACGAACCTGTCCACTTCGCTTGTTTCCCCGATCATCGGTGCATGGTTTGGTGGGAGTGGGGGACAATACTTATCAAAAAATTCCTCTTCTGTAACACCGGCAGGAAGCTGTTTTGCTTTCGCCAGTTCCTCCTTTACGATATCCTTTATATAGCCGATATCTGGTCGTTTACCCGCGTACAGGATGGCGTCGCCGCAGATATCGTGCGGATTGATAAATGAAGCAAAAAGCAGAAAAGGCTGGTCGTCTTTTTTCCTGTTCAGCAGGAAATCGGCGCAGTCGGCAGCCAGCCCGTCTCTCTCATCGAGTGTTAGTCGCTCGAATCCCCAGGGTTCCACATCATCGTACTTGATGCCCGGAAAATGAGCTTTCCCACCGTAGATGGTCTCATAACCAGCTTTTCTGAGAAGTGGCCCGATGGATTGGGGGTAGAGGCTTTCCAGCTTCTCCTTGTCGATCCCGTGAACTGTGTTCTCGCGCATCCCGATAAAAGTGGGATACCGGCCTGTCATAAGAGAAAACCTCGACGGCGAACACACCGGGTTGGTTACATAGGTCCGGCTGAAGCGGATACCCGCAGCCGCCATCGCATCCATGGCTGGCGTATGAAGCCATTTATTGCCGGTGCACGACATCATGTACGCATTCTGCTGATCGGTCATGATAACCAGGATATTGGGCTTTCTGTTTTCACCGGACGCTGGCTGGCTGAAGACGGAAGACGCCTGCAACAAACCGAACGACCAGCAGATAACCAAAAAAATTATTTTCATTTGTATCGTATTAAAAAGGTTGGCTACGAAGGCAGGAGGGATAAACGGCAGCCTGTCTGACATCGCGTACCGGGTAAATTCCCTTAAGCCCTGTGGGAAAACAAAAGTCAGTGCACTGGAGGCCGCGCTATCTTTTGTTTTCCGCTCAATAGCCGGAGTTTTGAAGGATATCGCCATTCAGCCGGATCAGATCCGGTGGAATAGGCAACAACGCCT
>CAZUWX010000099.1:1544-6779 GCA_964624205.1 uncultured Chitinophagaceae bacterium | reverse complement strand
ATGAAAAGAGTTTATCGGCATATTGTCCCCCAAATTATTGAAGCTCAAAAAATCAGTCCGGTAACTTTCTTAAACGGCGCAAGGCAGGCAGGGAAGAGCACCCTGGTGCAGGATATCGCAGCCGATTCGCGCAGTGTTTATAATCAGGCCGATTATGTATCCTTTGACAGTCCCACGCAAATGGCCGCCGCCGCCGCCTCACCATACTCATTTTTATCCGCTCGCAAAAAGCCGCTAATTATTGATGAAGTCCAGATGGTTCCTGAATTATTCAGGGCGCTGAAAACAGTTGTTGATGATTTGCGACTGAACAATAAGGGGCATGCCAATGGGCGGTTTCTTCTTACGGGGTCTTCCAATATTCTGGCGCTACCTAAATTATCGGACCCACTGGTTGGACGGATGGTTGTACTAACGCTTTATCCTTTTAGTACTGCCGAGGTATCCGGTGGTAACGGAGATGCCCTGGATAGATTATTTGCGATGGATTTCACAAATATGAATGACCGGAAATTAAGTCTTGTTGATGCAATAAAATTAGCAACGTTTCCTGAAGTATCGGATATGAATGGAGCGGGACGGAGAATATGGTTTGATGGATATATAACCACTATTCTACAAAGGGATGTAAGAATGCTCGCGGATCTCGAAAAAATAGCGGTGCTACCCAATCTTTTGCGAATCCTGGCCGTGCGGGCAGGTGGACTAATAAATGATTCCGATATCGCCCGCGAAGCCGGACTGACTTCAGTTACAGGAAAGTCTTATCGCAATATCTTAAAAATGATGTTCCTGAATTTCGACCTCCCACCATGGTACAGGAATATAGGTAAGAGACTGGTTAAAGCTCCCAAGGGGTATCTTACTGACACATCGCTGCTGTGTCACATGCTGGATCTCGACATTGAGAATATCGAAAGGACGAAGCCGGATTTATTTGGTCATGTTGTTGAAAATTTTGTGGCAACAGAGCTGGTAAAGTTGTTGTCCATCAGCGATATAAGAGCGCAGCTTTTTCACTTCAGAACAACCGGAGGTAAGGAAGTTGATTTTATTTTTGAGAGGGCGGACGGTTCTGTCCTGGCGCTCGAAATAAAAAAGTCGGAATCTGTTAATTTGGATGATTTCAAAGGTATTCAGACTTTTGCTACATTGACCGGAAAGGATTTTATCGGAGGTGTTTTGATGTATTCCGGAAAGGAAGTTGTGCCCTTCGGTAAAAACTTGTGGGCCGTACCTTTTCATGTTTTGTGGCAATAAACTGTTTGACTGGTCGCACAGTTGGTAAGATTGCCTGGACGAATAATTGCTTTTGGTAATTGCGAAATCCGGAACGTGCAATAAGTTAACAAACATAAAAAAGAGTACGATGAAAAAAGATTTTAAACCACAAGGGTACAACTCTGCTTCACCCTATTTTATAGTGGACGGAGCGCAGCGGTTGATTGACCTCATGAAGGCAATCTTTAACGCGGAGGAACTCAGGCACTATAATATGCCTGACGGCTCCGTCATGCACGCTGAGATCCGGATTGATGATTCCGTAATTATGCTGGCGGATGCAAGCGAAAAATTCCCCGCGATCAGGTTGTGTATGCACGTGTATGTTCCTGACGCCAAATCCGTCTATGAAAAGGCAATTTCACTGGGTTGCGAAGCCGTTGAAGCGCCTGTGAATAAGGAAGGCGATCCCGACATCAGGGGAACTTTTAATGATTTTGCCGGTAATATGTGGTCTGTGGGAACACAACTTTAATTAAAGGGGACGGGTATCATAAAATCATAAAGTCGACAGACAATAGGAACGTCCTATTATTCAGCTTGCATTAACTGTTAGCTTTAACCGCTGTTTTTGTGATCTCTACCCATCGCGTAGTATCCGAGGTTCCGGACTATTTTCGGCTTGTTTATTTACGTTTCCAGATCCCTCCGTTTTTGGTCGACAGTTTTTCTAATATTCCCTTGCCAGAAAGTTCATTCAGTTGTTTTTCGCTTTCGTTTCTGGGGACGCCGGATAGTTCGGAGTATTCCCGGGCTGTTAGCGTATCGTATTTGGCAAACAGGGTTTCCCAGTCTTTGCCGTACTCGCTTTTTATGACGCCGGGGTTGGATTTCAGTACCGCGATCTCGTAAAAGGCATAGGGTTTGGTGCCGTAGACGAGTTCTTCATTTCCGGCGGCATCTATGAAAAATATGGTTGGGAATCCCCTTACTCTGTATTTTTTAGCTAATTCCAGGTCTTCTTCGAATAGTGTTTTTGCCCGGCCTTCGAAGTCTTTTTTGAGTTGCTCAGGGTCCAGACCGGTTTTTTCTGCGGCTGCTGCGATATGCTCCCATTTTGCTATATTTTTCTTTTCCAGGAACAGCATTTCGCGCAACTCTCTTAGGAACAAAACAGCTTTTTTGTTGTCCTGCAATTGGGCGGCTTTAAAGGCGATGGAGGGGGGGTAGGAGGAGTGCAGGGGATCTTCCAGCCAAACATCTCCATCAATGGGCATGTCGTAATGCTGGCTTACCTCGTCCCAATGACTAGCCACGTCGGAAGGATGGTTAATGCCGCCGCTGTTGTAGCTCCAATCGGGCAGCAGCCCTCCCATCCGATAATCGATATCGATACTGTCGCCGTATTCCAGCTTGAGCTTTCTTAGCTGCGGTTCAATTCCCCAGCAGGAAGAACATATCGGATCGGTAAAATAGATCAGTTTTACAGTACCGTCGGTTGGATTGTTTTTGGCAGTTGTATTTTCAGGAGCGTCAGGTATGCCACATACTCCGACTTCGGGGTCGCAAATCAGCGGGTTACTTTGTAAAATCTCTTTTTCCATTTTGTCTATTTTTTGTTCTAGCAACTGGGTGATGCGGATGGTGATGAAAGAATGTTTGCTGCCGCCTCAGTTTTCGTTGCTTCTGATTTAATGACTAGTTTTGTAAGACAAAGGTCTGACGGTTTCTATGCCGGAACAATTAGTCAGAAAAACATGACCATCAAAAAAGTCTAAATGAAAAGTGAAAGTAGTTGTAAGGCGGAAGGTCTTTTGAAGATGTTATCGGGAAAGTGGAAGCCGCAGATCTTTCGTCTTGCGCTGGATGGTCCTGTTCGGTTTAATTCACTCTTGCGTCAGATAGAGGGATCCAACAAGCAGTCTATTGCGGTGGCCCTGAAAGAATTGGAGGAGCAGCAATTATTGGAAAGGAGTATAATAAAGCTGAAACCCTTGCATGTGGAATATAATTTGTCTGAGAAGGGCCGGTCGCTTATACCTGTTTTTCGCCAGTTGGAGGATCTGGCGTAGGGAAGGAGTATAGGCCGGGCAATATCTTTATAGTCTAAAACTGCTCGTCTGTCAATTCCTTATTTACCATGGCACCGGCGAAATTCCCGGCTGACACCGCGGTGGCTATGGAGCGCATCGGTGAGACGTTGTCGCCACAGGCGTACACTCCCGGCACGGTCGTTTTTTGGAGATTATCAACTTTTATATACCCCTGTTCCGTCAGTTCACAGCCTAAAAGCGCAGGAATTTCCGAATGTTGGGTAAATGAGATAGCTGCGTAGACGGCGTCGAAGGGCATGTGGCTGCCGTCATCAAAATCGATGCTTTCGAGACGCCCGTTTTTGTGCGCTATCTCCGAGATTTTTGTTTCTACGATTTCTATGTTGTATTTGTTCAGCTTTGTGATCTGTTCTGCCGTGAAATCCGATTTGCCTGAAGTGAGCAGGGTGATCTCATCTGTCAGGTTGTGCACCAATGAGGCCAGGTGAAAGGCTCTATCGCCATTGGCCAGAATTCCCGTCTTCCGGTTACGGTATTCATAGCCATGACAGTACGGGCAATGAATTACGGAAATTCCCCAACATTCATGAAGCCCTTTAATATCCGGCAGGATATCTTTTATCCCGGTTGCCAAAACCAATTTTTTTCCGGAGAAACTTTTGCCGGATTGAGTCTTTATTTCGAAACCGGCTTCAATCTTATGCCCATTTGTTGCGAAATCGCTGTAAAATTGAACCGTTTCGTATTGTTCCATCTGCTGCCTGGCAAGCGTTGATATTTCTTTCGGCGTTTTCCCGTCTTGGGTAAGGAAGTTGTGGGAATGAGGTGTTTGCCTGTTGCAGGGGGACCCGCTGTCGATAACTAAAACATTTCGTAACGAACGGCCCAAAGACATTGCGGCGGAGAGCCCCGCGTAGCTTCCGCCGATGATGATGACGTCAAAGATGTTGTTTCCTGCCATAAGTGGGGGTGAGAAAGCGAAGGTAAGACCCAGTTTTTATTATTGCAACATTGTGGCAATAATTTTGTTCTACTTTATCCGGCCGACTCGTAGCAGTAGGGGGAACCTGACTTGCCTTGTTTCCTGATTGCCCCAGTGCAAGCTGATCTTTTGGTGCAGCTCGCCGACGGGATTATATCCGTTCTGGGTGATAAATTTCTTTACTGCCGACCAGGTATTCAGGTAGCCGATCAGACGGTCGAGGGTCCAGGACAGCGTAATTTCGAATGGCGGTGCAGGGATCTCCACGAATGGAAAGGGGAGTGTCTGATATTTTTCATCGATATAGCTTCGCTCTTTATCCCAGTAGGGGCCCACGACGTTATTATAAAAATCAGTGATGATGGGATCGATCTGTTGCGATATCTCTATCGTGCCATACCCGGTCAGGCAGATGGCTGCATGTTTTCGGGCTGTTCTTTTTACCTCCGCATAAAACTTCTCGAAGTTGAACCAGTGCACCGCCTGTGCCACCACGATCAGGTCGAACTGATCGTCTTCAAAATTAGTTTGTTCGGCGGGCTGGATGGAATACAATATATTCTCTGCCTGGATGGCGTTGTCGAGCTGTGGTTGGCTGATATCGGTGGCGAAAACCCTTTCAAATAATCCGGACAGTGCGAACGCCATTTGTCCGTTTCCGGTTCCGCAATCCCAGGCGTTCTGTCTGGCGGGCGCCAGCGAACTCAAAAATGCAGTCAGGGCTGCGGGGTATGCCGGCCGGTACTTTGCGTATTTGTCCGATCCCGTGGAGAAATTATCTTTCATCCATTTATAATTATTTTTCAATGGTCCACCGTGCGTTGCCAAAGGCTTTGCCGGCGGCACGGTGTAACTCCGCATATGCATGCCTCTGTTTGAGAAGTTTGCTTATGCTCCGTTTTATGATCCCGGGAAGTTAATATTTTTCTTTACACGGTTGCGGAGGGGTATTGGTCTGGCCCTTACCGCTGATCCTGT
>CAZUWX010000099.1:0-1444 GCA_964624205.1 uncultured Chitinophagaceae bacterium | reverse complement strand
CAGAGGAAGTGAATTTTTTTCATCAGGTAAGATGTTTGGGTTAATAAAGATCAAACATAATATCTTGTTTCGATAAATCAAAGCATTGATTCCGGGTATTGGGTGGTCTTGGTAAACGGATATTTAGAAGATGGGCCGGCGCAATATAATTTTTCCGGGATGGCAGGGGCGCCTGGTCTGTAATGGGAGGCTGGAATCGGTTGAGGTGCAAATGTTACGAGTGTGTTCGGGCGGAAGGGTGCCGTTTTAAAGTGAATTTATCTATGAATCACTCTATCATTTTTCCGGATTGCATATCCGTCTGCTATTGCTTTATTGATTCCTAAGAGCATGGCATTCTCGACGTTAGTTCCCGCCCGCGCATATCCGAATAGTCTTGCGGTTTCTTTTACTAGGTCTGTTTGGGATAAGCTGATTTGGTTCTTTAGTATTTCCCTGACCCCGTTCGCCACCTCTTCCGGTGGGAGGTCATCCGCATCCCTTTTTGCTGCGTCGGTTTGAACAACCCTGTATATTTGATATTGATCCGGCTGCTGATCTTGTTTCCAGAAGAATTCGGATTTACCATAGTTGATAGGTTTTAAACCCATTTGTAGAAAGAGGAGTTCAAAATGATTGTTTATTCTGGAACCTATTCTGGAAATTCCCCATGCTGCAAGAACCCGTTTACACAGCAGGTCCTTACTAACCGGCGCTTCTTTTTCCAGCACCGCTGATATCTGCTCTATAATTTTATGTTGATTGGAGGGCATTAGAAAATCGTCGGCAGATGTAGCAATAACGTATTGCAGGTGGCATACTTCGTAGGGAACAGCCGATGTGGTTAGGGCTGATTTAACCGAGATCGGTTCTGGGTACAGGCTATTTAAACTGTTCAGGACGGGCTCCCGGGATTCCTCTTCCGTTGTTATTTCGATGTTGTCTGCCTCTACCTGTGATCTCAGCGTGCCGGAGCTGGTTTCTTCCGCTTTACGAATAGCTTCCAGTATGCCGTTTATTACTTTGTCGGGATTTTCCCACCATTCGGTGTACCATATCTTGTAGGTATTCCACCCGAGCATATCCAATACGTTCGGCTGGACAATCTCCCTGTCTTTGGAAGTAACTGCATTGCCGTAGTTCTTCCCGTCGGTTAGTATAGCGAGAAGATATTTTGAAGGATGTTTCCGGTCTACTATGCCAATGTCAATCTTATACGCGGAACTGCCGATATGGGTATGCACCTCATAACCGTGAGCACGGATGTCCTGAGCAATTGCATCTTCCAGCGAGGAGCCACCTGTGTGTTTAGGAGTGGTTTTTGTCGGCAGCACCGCCTTTCCTTTTTCGGCATAGGCCAGAAAGGCCTTGAGGCCGGCGACGCCTTCGGAAGCTGTCCGGTTCAGGTCGATCTCGTCTGCATGTAGCGTTGAAAACACTTTCATCTCGTACCGGGCTCTGGATA
>CAZUWX010000098.1:4458-6992 GCA_964624205.1 uncultured Chitinophagaceae bacterium | reverse complement strand
GATAGGGGTTTCCTCACTTTTCTTATTTTTACATAACCCTGGTAAATTTTGCCTATGACACAAAAGCTATTCATGATCGCGCTGGCGTTGATTGCCTCAGGCAACAGTGTATGGGCGCAACAACCGGCAGCAAAAGATCCCGCCGGGTCACTTGCCCCGATCCCCATCGGGTTCGATGCCTATACCATGTGGGATAAATGGCCGCAGCAGCGGATAGGGGCGCGGGCATATATGCGCAGTACCTACGATCGTAGTGGCGCCAATGAGACCGCCGATGCCAGCCATTTTCTGTTTATGGAGGAGGAGGATCACAATGTGACCCTCGACGTTATCGGAAAGGGCGTTTTATATTTCGTGCGTACCAACCACTGGCACGGCAGTCCCTGGCACTATGTGGTGGACGGCAAGGATAATATCGTGAAGGAGACCGGAACGGCAGACCCGGTGAATGCCAAGCAGACTATCAAAAATGCGGAGTTTATTCCTGTCGGTGCGTTTCCCGAGCCGCTTTGCTGGACCTGGGGTACCACGATGGGGGCCGACCTGATGTGGAGCCCTATTCCGTTCGAGGAATCGATGCGGCTGGCGTATTCCCGCACACGGTATGGAACCGGTTATTATATCTGGCACCAGTTTGCCAATGAAGAGAACCTGAGCCGGCCGATCCGGTCCTGGAATATCAACGACGCTCCCGATCCGGCCGTGCTTGAACTGCTGGGCAAGGCCGGTACCGATATCGCACCCATGGATATCCGAAAAAAATCCGGGAACCTAAAGCTGAATAAAAAAAACCTGCTGGTGGCGGAGATCCGCGCCCGGTCTTCCCAGATCCGTGCGTTGAAATTCACACTGCCGTTAGACAAGGCGATAGACCTGGAACGGGTGCGACTGAAGATCACCTGGGATGGACGGGAGCACGCATCGGTGGATGCACCGCTCTGTCTTTTTTACGGCACCGGAACATTTTACAATCGCGAGAACAAAGAATATCTCGTAAAGGGTTTGCCCATCAATGTGCGGTTCGACTATACAAAGAACGTCGTGGAACTCGGATGTTATTATCCCATGCCGTTCTTCCGGTCTGCCTGCATCGAACTCACCGGTATTCCGGAAGGGAGCCCGGAGATCGGATACGAGATCAGGCATGAACCTCTTACCACCCCCGCAAATCAGAGCGCGTATTTCCACGCCACCTACAAAGATATCCCGGAACCCGAGCTGGGGAAAGACCTGGTGTTACTGGACACCAGGGGAGAGGAAGGGCAGGAGAACTGGACCGGGAATTTTGTCGGCACCTCCTTTATTTTTTCGCACGATGCGGTGCTGGGTACGCTGGAAGGCGATCCCCGGTTTTTTTTCGACGATAGTGAAACGCCGCAGGCCTATGGCACGGGCACCGAAGAGTGGGGCGGTGGCGGCGACTACTGGGGCGGGCTGAATATGACGCTGCCGCTGGCGGGCCATCCCGTGGGGTGCATCAAAAAGGAAGAGGCCAAAGACCCGAAAGACCTGATCCAGTCGGCCTACCGCTTCCTGCTGGCCGACCTCATGCCGTTCGGCAAACGCGCCCGGATACAATTGGAGCATGGCGGAACAAACCTGCACGACGAACATTATGAAACGGTCACTTACTGGTATGGGCTACCAGGCGCTTCGCTGGTGAGAACCGATGAATTGGATATCGGTTCGGCGGAGAGCGAAAAGGAGCATGCGTATACTTCTCCCGATGCGTCGGAAAAGCTGGAGATCTTTTCGCGGTACGAGCTGGGCATCGACCATTTTCCGTACAACGTGTGGCCGCTGGACGCCAAAAAGATAAAGGGGTATGACGAAAAGCGGGGTAAGGAGATCTACCCGGCGCATAGGGAGAGCGGGAGGTACACGCGGGGTATTTCTGAATTCATCGTTCAACTGGATCCTGCAAATATGGGTGCACTATTGCGGCGTAAGCTGGACTACAGCTTCCCTAACCAAAAGGCTGAAGTGTACATTGCAGACGTGTCGGGCGGCGAATGGCAGTTGGCCGGCACCTGGTATCTTGCCGGCTCTAACACCTGCATCTATTCCGATCCCAGGGGAGAACTGGATCAGCGGTTGTACAATGTACAGACTTCCAACAGGAGGTTCCGGGATGATGAGTTCCTGCTACCCGCGCGGCTCACCGCCGGCCGGTCGTCCGTGAAGGTGCGGATCAAATTCACCCCCGAAGACCGGGATCTGTACCCTGAATACCGGTATCCCAAACAAACAGCCTGGAGCGAGCTGCGGTACACGGCCTATAGTTTTGTGGTGCCTGATTTTACAGTGGGTAAATAACACAGGGACATTCATGCGACATTCCATCGTGCCGCTGCGCCTCCGCTAAGTCGGGCCAAAGCCGCTGCCGACGTGGCCGGCCATTATCGAAAAACAGAAAATAAACGGATGAAAATAACCAGAATATACAGCGACGAAAAGGGTGATTCCCATTTTGAGGACGTCGAGATACCCCTGGCAGACCAGGGAGAGATCGGCTATCTTTCCGATAAAATCGA
>CAZUWX010000098.1:0-4358 GCA_964624205.1 uncultured Chitinophagaceae bacterium | reverse complement strand
TGTTTATCCATCTTTGAAAAAAGTGATAAGTAGGCTGGATGCCAGTCTAATGCTCCTGGATGCTACTCGATCTTCGGTTTGCAGCTTGTCCCCGGCTTGCCGGTTTGTTGTCAACCAGTGATCTCTTGTTTCAATTTGCAGCGATCTTCAACGTCCCCAGCCTGCTTTTTAGCTGTTGTTCCACCGATTTTCAGCTTGCTGCCTGTTTTATTTAGCCGTTGCGCCTGTCTTCTCCTCTTCTTTTTTGTAGTTCTCTTTAAAATATTCCCGCACCAGGGTGGTGTACAGTCTTTTGCGGGGAAGGTCGAGGCGGATCTGTGCCGCATGGCATTTTTCCTCGTTGTAGAGGATCTCCTTCGCATACTCGTTGGCGGCGGCCATCACCCGGTTCACCTCCAACTGTTTGGGACTAAGCACCCGATCGCTAAAATCAGGATAGCTGCTGATAATGGTCCTGCCGTTCCGTTGCCGGTATACGATTTGTTTTCTGACCGTGCCGCTGGCACCGGCCAGGAAGGAATTGTTTTGTTGAATAGCCATAGTTAAGATTTAGATAGTTTAATAGATAAATGTTAGTCGTTATATAGGTTCAGATTATCCCTAATTTATAACTTCTTCAGGTTAATTTACGGTTTTTCTATGGATATTATAGGTTATGGGTAAGAAAATTTCCTTACCCATAACTCAGAAAAACCCTAGGATAACCTTAGGATAACCCCAGGATTGAATATATTACGCCCTATCTGAATCTAAACCAGCGTCTCGGGACGGATATACCAGGAGTAAGTCGTGAAATACAAGAATTTGAAAAAATGGCGATATTTCCGGATCAGATTAATTCCTATCTTACCGCAAAAATTTTTGGTTTTGATCTTCGCAGATGAATGATCCACTTCTTCAGAGTATAGCGGCTTTACTGGCGGGCATCGTCCTGATCGTCGTGCTGACCACGAAATATAAGGTGCATGCTTTTTTTGCGTTGACGCTGGCCTGCCTGGTGGTCGGTTTAGGCCTCAATTTATCGCTTACCAATATACTGACTACGGCAAAAGCAGGTTTTGGTCATATCATCGGAGCGCTGGGGCTGATCATTGTGTTTGGTACCACATTGGGTATTATCCTGGAACGAACGGGTGCAACGCTGGTATTGGCAAATGCCATTCTCCGAATCACCGGCCAAAAAAGAGCGCCTGGTGCCATGACCATCACCGGTTATGTGGTGGGCCTTCCTATCTTTTGCGATTCCGGTTATATCGTGCTGAGCAGTTTGAACAATAACCTGGCCCGTCGTACGGGTGCAGCTATGGCACTCATGGCGACCTCCCTGGCTTCGGGGTTGTATGCCGTTCATTGCCTGATACCGCCCCATCCCGGTGCTGCCGCCGCAACGGCAACCTTATCGGCAGATTTTGGCCTGGTCATCCTCTATGGTATGTTAGTGGCCATTCCGACAGCGTGTTGTGGATGGCTATGGGCCAGATATGCCAGCCGATCATCGCCCACCGCGCGGGAAGGAGTTGTGCCGGAGGAATTAAAAACAACACCGCAAGAGTTCCCCTCCATTTGGTTATCCGTTCTGCCCATAGCGATACCGATTTTACTCATTGGTATCCGCTCGTTCATGCCGCTCAACGAGTCGCCCTCTTTTTTGCTAAGGATCATACACGCGTTGGGTGCGCCCGAAATAGCGCTGGGTATAGGTATTTTGTTGGCCATTGCCGGCAAACGCAACTGGAAAAGGGAGGACCTTAATGCATTATTACGCCGGGCTGTGGAAAAAGCGGGCGATATCCTGCTGATTATCGGAGCGGGTGGGGCCTTTGGTGCGTTGATCGCACAGGCGAATATAGCCGACCACCTCTCAAACAATAATTTTATCGCCAGCATGGGATTATTCTTTCCTTTTCTGGTTGCCGCCATATTAAAGACGGCGCAGGGATCCTCGTCCGTCGCCATCATCACGGCGGCCACGATGGTCTTGCCAATGCTGGCTTCGTTGGGCCTCGACCATGCCATGGGCAAGGTATTCGCGGTGTTGGCCATGGGGGCGGGCTCCATGATGGTGTCTCATGCCAACGATTCTTATTTCTGGGTCATCTCCCGGTTCTCTGGCGTAGGCATGGGCGTGATGCTGCGCGTATATACGGTTGCTACATTCGTGATGGGAATGGCGGCGATGGCGATGGTCTATCTGTTGTATTTGATTTTATAACAGAAGGGTTAGTTGCCAGGCGAACCATTTTTCAGGGATACCATATCAATCACAAAACGATATTTTACGTCGCCTTTCAGTAGGCGTTCATAAGCGGTGTTGATATCTTGAATGCTGATGAGCTCAATGTCTGAGGTGATGTTGTGCTCACCACAAAAATCAAGCATCTCCTGGGTTTCCGCGATACTCCCGATAGTTGAGCCGGCAAATTTTTTGCGCGCGGGGATAAGGGTGAACGGGGCAATAGGCAGTGGGTGTTCGGGTGCGCCGACCAGGGCCAGGGTGCCGTCAACTTTCAGCAATGCCATATATGCATTCACGTCATGTTGTGCCGATACGCAATCCAGGATAAAATGGAGTGTGCTCGCATTGGCTGCCATTTGCGCTTTGTCGGTTGACAGAATTACTTCATCGGCTCCCAACCGTCTGGCATCATCTTTTTTTGCGGGTGATGTGGTGATCACGACAACCTCCGCTCCCATGGCTTTGGCTAATTTTACGCCCATATGCCCCAGTCCGCCGATACCGACGATCCCCACTTTCTGGCCGGGGCCTACCTTCCAATATTTCAAAGGAGACCACGTGGTTACACCTGCGCAAAGCAGCGGAGCGGTGGCGGCAAGATCCAGGTTTGCCGGCACACGCAAAACAAAATCTTCGTCAACCACTATCCGTTCCGAATAGCCTCCGAACGTCTGTTTGTTCAGATGTTTATCCTGCCCGTTATAGGTTTGAACATTTCCCTTTTCACAATATTGTTCGCTTCCCTGCTTACACTGCTCACATTCGCGGCAGCTATCCACCATACAGCCCACGGCTGCCAGGTCGCCTGTCTTAAATTTAGTAACGCCGTCTCCTGTCTTGGTGACGCGTCCCACGATTTCATGTCCGGGAACATTTGGGTAAACGGTTCCATGCCACTCATTGCGTGCCGTGTGCAGATCGGAATGGCAGACACCGCAATACAGGATGTCTATTTCCACGTCTTTTGCTGACACCCTGCGGCGGTCGATGTTCATTTGTTCTAGATCCGCTTCCGGCGCAGTTGTCCCGAATGCCCTCACTGAAAACGTATTCATATTACAAATTTATTAGCGACCAAATTAGTATTTAATTGGGTCGTTTTACGAGGGATCGGGAAGATTTTTTCAATCAACTGTGCCGTATGCGCTCATCAGGCCTATTTGCTTGCTGTGTTCAACAGTTCCAGGTCGCCCTTGTCTAAAGTCAGACTCGCAGCAGACAGGATTTGTTCCAATTGTTCGCGGGATGTGGCGCTCGCGACCGGTCCGCCGATATGGGGCTGGGCCGATAACCATGCCAATGCCACGGTTGCAGGCACGGTATGATGTTTAGCGGCAATCTGGTCTAAGGCCTGCAGTACGTTCAAACCCTGTTCGTTCAGGTATTTCGCTGCTCCTTCGCCGCGCACACTTTTTCCGAAGTCTGCCTCCGACCGGTACTTCCCGGTCAAAAATCCGGAGGCCAGTGCGGAATACGGAAATACGGTCAAACCATATTGATCCACTAACGGAGCGTAGCCCGTCTCATAATTTTTGCGTTCCACCAGGTTGTAAAGTGGTTGTAGTGCCTGGTATTTGGGAAGGTTGTCTTTGTCCGCAACCGCTAACGATTCTTTCAATCGCTCCGGAGACAGGTTGGAGGCCGCAACGTGCCTGATCTTCCCGGCTTTGATGAGTTCGGCATACGTAGCTAAGGGTTCTGCTACCGGCGTTTTTTCGTCGTCATAATGGGTGTAATACAGGTCGATATAATCGGTCTGCAATCTTTTCAGTGATTTTTCAACGGTTTCAAGGATATGTTTCCTGCTGATGTCTATGCCATGTACACCGGTAGGGCCGCCCACTTTGGTGGCGATCACTACCTTATCGCGGTTTCCCCTTGCTTTTAACCATTTCCCGATGATGGTTTCTGATTGCCCCCCTTCACCTCCGTCGACCCAGTAAGAATACATATCTGCCGTATCAATAAAATTGAAGCCTGCTTCCGTAAAAGCATCCAGGATCTCGAACGACTGTTTTTCGTCGAGTGTCCATCCAAAAACATTCCCGCCCAAATTGAATGGGGCTACTGCTAAATCGGTTTGTCCTATCTGTATCTTTTTCATATTATGATCTTTTATGGC
>CAZUWX010000097.1:2095-7395 GCA_964624205.1 uncultured Chitinophagaceae bacterium | reverse complement strand
ACCGATCAGGGAGCGCAACAGAATTTCGGAAGATTTTTCGCCTGGGCCTCCATGATGCGGTCAGACGAATTCTATACAAACTTCGCCAATATCTGGGGTATGCAGAACGCCCATTTTCAGATGGACGGCACCAACCCGGTGGTGGATGCAATCTGGAATTCGCTTTACAAAGCTGTCTTCCGGGCTAACGTCGCAATTCGCGAGCTTCCCAATATGACGAATATCAGCGAAACGGCGCGCACCCGGTTTATCGGGGAAGCCGAATTTCTGCGGGGGTTCAGCTATTTCTACCTGGTAAATCTTTGGAATAATGTACCACTGGTAACAGTGCCTGCCGAAAGCGAAGACGACTATTTTCCTTTACAGGCGGCTCCCTCCGATGTTTGGGAACAGGTGATCACCGACTTTGAACAGGCCAAAACAAAGCTGCCCGTTTCATGGGACCCCGCCAACCTGGGAAGAGCTACCCGCGGAGCAGCCACAGGGCACCTGGGCAAGGCGCATCTGTTTCTGAAACATTGGGCAGCGGCCGAAAAAGAATTTGACGAGATCATACAGTCGGAGGTATACGATCTGACAAGCAACTACAACGACAACTGCAACGACCTGCATGAAAACAATATCGAGTCGCTCTTTGAATTTCAATTTAATGATCTGCTGGGGCAGAACTTCTCCACCTGGCGTGCCCGCGATGCCGGGCCACGCGCTTTTGCGGGTGATCTCGGCGAAGTAGAACCCTGGCTGTTGGCCGAATTCCTGAAAGAACAAACCGTAGACGGCAACACTGACCCCCGGGCCTACGCCACGCTGATATTTAATGACCCGAACAGCATCCTCTACGGCGGAGTAACTTACCAACAGGCATACGGGCCCACCTTTAATAAGGTGTACTGGCGCAAGTACCGGAACGTTGACACGAAGCCAAACGACCTCAGTGGTTTCCAGAGCGGTATCAATGTCCGGATGATGCGCTTCGCCGATGTGCTGTTGATGCACGCAGAGGCGGAGAACGAAGAGAATGGTGCTACACTGAAAGCGTTGAATTCCATCAACCGGGTCCGCGAAAGAGCGTCCATGACACCGTTGGCTATTAGCGATAAGGACGAGCTGAGAACGGCGATACGCAGAGAAAGAGTACTGGAGTTGAGCGGCGAGGAAAATCGTTGGCTCGACCTGCTGAGATGGGACATGCTGGCAGAACGGTTTGCTTCGCCGGAGGTGATGAGCGGCGACCTTTTCACAGTTGGTAAACATGAGTTCTATCCGATACCGACTTCGGAAATATATACCAATCCCAACCTCGATCAAAATCCCGGTTATCAATAAGTCGTCCAGGCTAGCCGTTCGGGCATGCCAGGCCCGCCGGTAAGCGCTATTCGTATGCGTACAACCCTGCTGATGCGAAATATCCTCCAATTAAAACGCTATTCGGAATGAATATAATCCTGCTGATGCGAAATATCCTCCAACAAACTGCCCTGGGGATAGGGCTCTGTATAACAGTGCTGGTGCACAGCGGCTGCGGAAACGGGCATACAGAAAGTCGCGAAGAAAACCATTCGGAGACACCCCCAAATATAGTGATCATCTATGCAGACGATATGGGGTATGGCGACCTATCGATACAATATCCGGAGTCCAAAATAAAAACACCGCACCTCGACGGGCTCGCAAAAGAAGGGCTGCTATTTACGGACGGGCACAGTTCTTCCGGAGTTTGCTCACCCAGCCGCTACGCGATCCTGACCGGCCGCTACCATTGGCGCCAATTGCGTGACATCGTACACTCCTTTGGCCCGCCAGTTTTCGACACCGGCCGGCTGACCCTTCCGGCCATGCTGCGGGAAAACGGTTATTATACGGGGTGTATCGGGAAATGGCACCTTGGCTGGCAATGGAATTTTAAAAACCCACCTTCGGGCAAAACAGCAGCAGGAAAGTCGTATTATAAGGCAGAAGACTTTGATTGGGGGCTACCGATAAAAGGAGGTCCGCTTTCGCAGGGATTCGATTACTATTTTGGAGATGATGTGCCCAATTTTCCGCCCTATACTTTCATTGAGAACGAAAAAGTGCTTGATGTACCTGTTGAGGACTTTATATCTACCGAAACAATGGCAGAGGGCAAGGTGGAATGCCGTCCCGGCCCCGGTGTAAAAAACTGGGTGCTGGAAAAAGTAATGCCCACAATAACAGAAAAGGCGGTAACCTGGATTGCGTCGCAAAAGGGGAATCAGCATCCCTTCTTCCTGTATTTTGCCCTAACCGCCCCACACGCACCGATCGTGCCGGGGCCGGCGTTTAAAGGCAAAAGTGGGGTCGGCGGGTACGGTGATTTTGTAGTGCAAAGCGACTGGAGCGCAGGAGAGATACTCAGAGCGCTGGACAAAAACGGGTTTACAGACAACACCATCGTTATTTTCACAAGCGACAACGGGCCGGAGTATTTCGCGTATGACCGGGATCGCAATACGGGCCATAAAAGCTCCGGACCGCTACGCGGCATTAAACGCGATCTTTGGGAAGGCGGGCACAGAGTTCCCTTTATTGTTCGCTGGCCGAAAGTGATACAGCCTGGCCGCGTGTCTTCGCAGATGGTCAGCCAGGTCGACCTGATGGCCACTTTCGCGGATCTCCTGGGCTACCAGCTTCCCGCCGGCGCAGCTGAAGATAGCTACAGTATGCGTTCCCTGCTGGAAGACAGGCAGGAGGGCTCATATGGACGGCAAACCCTGATTCATCATACTTTTCAAGACTACTTCGCCATTCGAAAAGAAGACTGGGTGCTGATCGCCTCAGGCCCCGGGACCCGGCGGCAGCCCGAACCGGACTGGTATAGAGAAAAATACGGATATCCGCTGCCGAGCGGGGAAGGCGAGCTGTACAACCTGGAAACGGATCCCGGCGAAAAAAACAATCTCTATCATCAAAATCCTGAAATGGTGCTGCAACTGAGTGCCGAGTTGCAGCAGGCTGTACACACTGCCGGCCAGGCATCCGGTGCCAGAACTCCTGACCCTGGCCACAAATAGACCGGTCACTATGAACAGGTGCTAGCCCAGCGAACAGCAACTACCCGCTATAAAAAAACCTGCGGTCTTGATGACAAAAGCAGTGTGCGAACGATATATACTGGAAGGTGTGGACGGGTCGGCAGTTGAATGCCGCATATTACGTTAACTTTTTACCTGAACCCGTGCTATACCCGTAAGGCGCCCGCAAATTAACTTTGTGGGCGTCCTTGTTTGCGGAACCTGTTAAGGGAAGCGGGATTTGGGCAGGATCAGTTTAATTGTGATTTAGTTGGCAAAAAATCAATGTTTATAACTTACCTTGGGGGTGTAAATTTTGAGCTTCGCATCAGTAATAATTGGTTATTCTGCTAATCGCATTTTAGTTAGTCGCTTACTCTGCCTTCCTCAGATCCTTTTTATTTTTTAATTTTTCAACATGAACATCTACGTTTCAAATCTGAGCTTCAACGTACAGGATGAAGACCTGAGAGAATTTTTTACACCTTACGGCGAAGTTTCGTCCGCGAAGGTCATTACAGACAAGTTTTCAGGAAGATCAAGGGGTTTTGGCTTTGTCGAAATGCCTGATCTCGCCGAGGGAAATAAAGCTATCGCAGCGCTGGACAGCGGAACCATAGACGGCCGCACCATCCGGGTGACAGTCGCCAAACCAAAGGAAGAAGGCAGTCGTAGCAGCAGCGGCGGCAAAAGCCCTTTCCGGGATAACAACTGGGACAATTCTTCCGGGTACAACCGCCGGTAATGGATTTCTAAAAAGGCCTCTGCAGGCGGAGGCCTTTTTACTTTGATCGTAATGAAACAATTTCACTACTAAATCAACCAGTTCGTAAGTATGTCTAAATCAAGAGAGAGATATAGTAAAAGAGAAAAAGAACGTAAACGCCAGAAACAAAAGCAGGACAAGTTGGAGAAACGACAGCAACGAAAAGAGAATAACAGCAAGGGAAAAAACCTTGAAGACATGATGGCCTACCTGGACAGCGAAGGCAACCTTACTACGCAACCGCCGGATGATCAAAGCAAGCCAATAGATCGTTCGCAAAACGATTGATTTTAAATTTAAACACTCACTATGGGTAGTGCCCGAATTAGATATACATGTCAAAAATAACTTTCAATAATACCAATCGCGCTTTTTTTCAGGCCCTGAAAAAATCCGTTGAATCCTACTTTAAAGAAACCGGCCTGAAAACGACTGGCAATTGGAAACTTTATACCAAGGCGGCTATCCTGATACCCCTGGCAATCTCCATCTACATTTGTTTACTGGTGCTGCCCATGTCTGCTCTGGTAGGCATTCTGCTCTGTGCTGTGCTCGGCCTTACAATAGCGAGCATCGGGTTTAATGTGATGCACGACGCGTGTCATGGCAGTTATTCCAGCAAACGCTGGATGAACCATACGCTCGGCCTGACCCTTAACGCCATTGGCGGAAACGCTTTTTTCTGGAAACAGAAGCATAACGTACTGCACCACACCTACACTAATATAGAAGGGCTCGACGACGATATTGCCCAAAGCAAACTATTGAGACAAAGTCCGACCCAGAAATGGATGCCGATCCACAAATACCAGCATCTTTATCTAACTGTTGCCTACGCCCTCACGCTTTTTATGTGGGTGAGCGTAAGGGATTTCGAAAAATATTTCCGAAAAAAAATACACAATACCGTCCTGCAGCCGATGGATAAGAGCGAACATATTACTTTCTGGTTAAGCAAGCTGTTATATGCGGTGTTTTATATCATACTACCGATACTTGTTGTAGGCCCCATTGCCTGGATTATAGGTTATCTCACGATGGGAATAGTAACGGGGATCGTGATCTCTTACATCTTCCAGCTGGCGCACGCGGTGGAAGGACCTGAATTTGACTCAGTAGGCATCGAAGACAAAATGATAGAAACCGAATGGGCTGTGCATCAGATCCGGACCACAGCCAATTTTGCTCCGCGGAACAGAATAATTTCCTGGCTGGTAGGTGGCCTGAATTTCCAGGTAGAGCACCATTTGTTTCCACGCATCAGTCATATCCATTATCCCGCGCTGAGTAAAATAGTTCAGTTGCACTGCAGTCAGTTTAACCTCCCTTATCATTCCTTTCCCGGTATCGGAGATGCGGTATTGTCGCATATACGCACCATGAAGAAATTGGGTCAGAAAGTCTGACAAGCCTGAGCGGCAGCCCAAAAGAAAAAGCCTGAGATGATAGTACGCTACCGTCTCAGGCTTTTTCTTTATAGCTTTTTAAGTTGTTTTATCAGG
>CAZUWX010000097.1:0-1995 GCA_964624205.1 uncultured Chitinophagaceae bacterium | reverse complement strand
GCTTTTTAAGTTGTTTTATCAGGCGTTGAAGAACCTCCTGGGGCTCCTTTGGGCCCGCGGAGCCTGACCACCGCGACCAGGGATGCGCGTAGTTTTCGAAGAGAAGCCGATAGTGGATGTCTGCTGCATATTCGCTTCATACTTATGTCCTGCAACTACCGGCACCGATTTGCCGATAAGTTTCTGGATATCCTTTAGGCTGCCTCTTTCCTCGTGATCGCAAAACGAAATAGCAATTCCGCTCGCCCCGGCGCGGCCGGTTCTTCCGATCCGGTGCACGTAAGTTTCGGGCACATCGGGCAATTCGTAGTTGATCACATGGGTCAGATCATCCACGTCTATCCCACGGGCAGCGATGTCCGTAGCAACCAGTACGCGGGTGGTTCTGTTCTTGAAGCTTTTAAGCGCCTGCTGCCGCTGCGCCTGGGATTTGTTTCCGTGGATCGCCTGGGAATTAACTCCCGCCCGCTGCAACAGTTTCGCGAGCTTATCGGCTGCATGCTTCATCTGGGTAAACACCAGGACGCTCTCCATGCTCTCATCAAGCAGCAGATCAATCAGCAGGTCCTTTTTGTCGTTTCTCGCGACATAATAGAGCGATTGATCAATCCTGTCCACGGTAGAAGATTCCGGATGAACCGCGATACTTGCCGGATTTTGCAGCAGGGTGTTGGCCAACTGTTTGATGGGCGGTGGCATAGTGGCCGAAAATAGCAGATTCTGCCGCTTTGCGGGCAACTGTGCTATGATCTTCCGGATATCATGTATAAATCCGCAGTCGAGCATACGGTCGGCCTCGTCCAGCACAAAAAATTTGAGGTGAGCAAGGGAGAGCTGCCGCTGCTGCATCAGGTCGAGCAGGCGGCCGGGTGTAGCCACCAGGATGTCCACGCCGCTTCTCAGCGCCTTCACCTGGCTAAATTGCGGAACGCCGCCAAAAATCACATGGTGTTTTATATTAAGAAAACGTCCGTAGGCGGCAATGCTTTCACCGATCTGTATCGCCAACTCCCGTGTAGGAGCAAGCACCAGGGCCGTAACCGGCCGGACGCCGTTATGCTGACGTTCTGCGGTGGATTGCATCAATTGCAGTATCGGTATAACGAATGCTGCGGTTTTTCCCGTGCCCGTCTGGGCACATGCAAGCAGGTCTTTTCCTGTCAGTACCAGGGGGATCGCTTTTGATTGGATTTCGGTGGGCACAGTGTAGCCCGTCGCGCTTAGCGCGTTCGTGATAGGGTCAATAAGCCCTAAGTTGTTAAATGACACTTGAAAAAATTAAAATTAAGAATATCGGTAAGGCATCGTTATTCGATCTTTACCCGCCTTATATTAAGCCATCGCGGCAATTGGTGAGACACAACTGAAGGAGTGCAATAACATCAAGAAACGCAAAGATATGGATCAAAAATGAAAACACCAAGTATGGAGGGCAGACTTGGCAAAATAGCCGGATCTTCTTATATTCACAGGGTGCATGATCGGTGTGCCGCGTCCCGCAAAAGATATTGCAAATACCTCAACAACCGGGACGGCTCTGTTTGCAGATGGGTGTAATCCCCTCCTAAAACCTCAGTAATATGTTCTACACTTCTTTTAGCATAGCGATTATCATCGCTATTATTCTCTTGCTGGTTCGCCCCAAATTTTTTAAAATGGGAAATAAGAAGTCTCCTGCCGGAAAGGTTATAGCTTTTATTGTTTTTATAGCGATCCTGACCGTGATACTTCCCATGATATTTATGGCCCTGGGGCTGCAGATCAACTGGTTTGACTCGTAAGGCAGCACCCATTTATATCGATGGATCAAAAGAGGAGTTCAGAAAAGAAAATGTACATGCGTGCGGAAGGACGGATTGTTTGCTAGTACTAAAATGAAAAATGCGGTCAAAAATGATCCCTACTTTGGTCACTTTCTGAACCGCATTTCTCTAAAACTAAGTGGGAGCACACGGGCTCGAACCGCGGACCCTCTGCTTGTAAGGCAGATGCTCT
>CAZUWX010000096.1:0-7551 GCA_964624205.1 uncultured Chitinophagaceae bacterium | reverse complement strand
ATGTATATGCGGAGTTCCATCCGACCATTGAAAAAACAAATAATTAACGGATGAAAGCATTTACCATACTTACGTCCAGGTTTGTTCCCCTGCCGGAGGAGAATATCGACACCGACCAGATCATCCCGGCCCGTTTCTTAAAGGCAACCACCCGGGAGGGGTTCGGTAAAAACCTTTTTCGCGACTGGCGCTACGTTGATAACGATGAGGATCAGCCGAAACCTGATTTTGTACTTAATCAGCCACAGTTCAGCGGCCGGATACTGGTGGCCGGGAAAAATTTCGGTTGCGGGTCTTCCAGGGAACACGCGGCCTGGTCATTGCTCGACTACGGCTTCACCGCTGTTGTTTCGAGCTTTTTTGCAGACATCTTCAAAAACAATGCGCTGAATAACGGCCTGTTGCCGGTGCAGGTTTCTGATGCATTCCTGGGAGAGATATTCCGGCAAGACAGTGCGGCCACGCTCACCATCGATCTGACCGGTCAGACAGTCGCCATCGACACAA
The DNA here is from genome assembly GCA_964624205.1 of uncultured Chitinophagaceae bacterium. GTDB lineage: Bacteria > Bacteroidota > Bacteroidia > Chitinophagales > Chitinophagaceae > Flavitalea. The sequence continues at coordinate 7,044 of CAZUWX010000096.1, read as the reverse complement.
CCGGCGCACAGGAAAAATTTGAGATCAACGCATATAAAAAGGCCTGCCTGTTGAACGGCTATGACGATATCGACTACCTGTTGAGCATTAAAAACGATATCGAAGCCTACGAAGAGCTTGTTAAACAATAAAAATGCAAAAGAAGATTGCGGTTATAGCCGGGGATGGCGTGGGGCCTGAGATCACCCAACAATCCATAAAAGCGCTGAATGTAATCGCGGAGCAGTACGGGCATCAGTTTCGTTACAGCTATTGCCTGATGGGGTCGAAGGCGGTTGACAAAACCGGACACCCTCTTCCGGCCGACACGGTCGACGCCAGTTTGAATAGTGATGCGGTGTTGCTGGGTGGAGTGGGGCATCCCCGCTACGATCGTTATCACCCGCTCAGCTCCGAACGGGCCCTGGAGGAGCTTCATAGGGCACTGGGTCTTTTTACGGGGATCCGGCCGGTGAAAAGCTATCCGGCGCTGTACCATCTCTCGCCGCTGAAGAGCAAACACATCGAGGGTGTGAGCATCACCGTGATACGAGGGCTGTTGGCGGAGGCCGGGGAGCGCTGGCAGATAGAAATCGGAGCGGACGGGAATCCGACCGGTACAGGCGCCCGGGCCATGGCAGGTGCAACCACCCCTGGCGCGGCGGCTTACCAGGGCACTGGTGGAGTGGAGCAGCAGGATGCTGAAGTCCGCAATAACACCGCCTATATTCAACAGGTAGCCGAATTGGCTTTCGAGTATGCCAGGTCGGAAAAAAAGAAGCTGACCCTGGTAGAAGTTCCGGCTGAAAAAGAGGCCCTTTACCCCTGGAAACAGGTCGTGGAAACAGTGGCGGGGCGTTACCCGGATGTGGAGCTGAATCACATGTCTGCAGATCAGGCAGCGATGCAGGTTATGCTGGCTCCGGCTCAGTTCGGCGTGATACTCGCCGACAGGGCCCTGGGTGAAATACTAAGTGGGGAAACCGCGGCCATCTGCGGTCCGGTTGATCTGCTTCCCGCCGCCGCGATCGGACAGGGCACGGCGCTGTTCAGGCCCGCGCACGGCTCCTACCCGCAATGGGCGGGAAAAGACGTTGCGAATCCGTTGGGTTCCGTACTGTCGGCTGCAATGATGCTCGACCATTTTCAGCTCCGCGCAGAAGCGGAACTGCTCCGTCAGGCGGTGAACTGGACGCTGTCCTATAATTTTGTGACCCGGGATATCGATGCGATAAACAGCTATTCCACTTCCATCGTAGGCGACCTGATCTGCGAATTCATTGAAAACCGTAATGCTTCCAATATCAATCCGAACAATATTTCCCTGAGCCATTCGACGATTATATGATCGGTGCAAATGCTGGCTATCCTTGTAAAACTCCAGGGAAAAAATTTTGGGCTGATTAGAAAAAAGTTCTTTGTATTTTAAAAAGGCGGCAGTATATTCGTATAAACAACGAACCTGTATGCACAGAATGGGCATTAATAACGTAATAGCTATCCTCAACACAATAGTGCTTGTGGTGGTCGTCGTTATTCCTGCACTGCATGGAGGTGGATATTAGCGTATAAATAATAGAATATAGCGACCCGCCTCAAAAAGGCGGGTTTTTTTTGTAATATATATACTTAACAGGAAACAGGATGTCAAACGAACTGAACAAATTCTCAAAAACGATTACCCAGGATGAAACACAGCCGGCCGCGCAGGCCATGCTATATGGTATCGGACTGACGGAAGAAGATCTAAAGAAGGCACAGGTTGGAATAGTGAGCATGGGATACGATGGTAATACCTGTAACATGCACCTGAACGGGCTGGCGGGAGTAGTGAAGCAGGGCGTTTGGGATAGTGGGCTGGTGGGGCTCATATTTAACACCATTGGGGTGAGCGACGGTATCAGCAACGGTACGGAAGGCATGCGTTATTCACTGGTGAGCCGCGACATCATTGCCGATTCTATCGAAACGGTTTGCGGTGCACAATACTACGACGGGCTGATCGCCCTGCCGGGGTGCGATAAAAACATGCCGGGCTCCCTGATGGCTATGGGCCGGCTGAACCGGCCCGCGATTATGGTTTACGGCGGAACGATCGCAGCCGGACATTACAAGGGCCAGGACCTGAACATCATTTCTGCCTTCGAAGCGCTGGGCCAAAAGATCGCCGGCCAACTTTCCGAAGGGGATTTCAAAAGCATCGTGCAGCGTTCCTGCCCCGGTGCCGGTGCCTGTGGCGGAATGTACACCGCCAATACCATGGCGGCAGCCATCGAGGCGCTGGGAATGAGCCTGCCCTATTCTTCATCAAACCCCGCCCTGAGTGAAGAAAAAAAGCAGGAGTGCCTGGCTGCGGGAGCAGCTATCCGCAACCTGCTGGAAAAAAATATACTGCCATCCGATATCATGACCCGAAAAGCATTTGAAAATGCAATCGTGGTAGTAATGGTACTGGGCGGCAGCACCAATGCCGTACTCCATCTTATCGCCATGGCAAAGAGCGTGAACATACCCCTCTCGCAAGACGATTTCCAACAGATCAGCGACAGGATACCGGTGCTGGCCGATTTTAAGCCCAGCGGTACCTACCTGATGCAGGATCTTCACCAATACGGGGGTATACCGGCTGTGATGAAGTATCTGTTGCAAAAAGGACTGTTGCACGGCGACTGCCTTACCGTTACGGGCAAGACCCTTGCAGAGAATCTCGCTTCGGTTCCCGACCTGGATTTCAACACACAGAAAATAATTTTCCCGCTGGAAACACCGATCAAAAAAACCGGTCATCTGCAGATCCTTTACGGCAACCTGGCGGAAGGCGGAAGCGTGGCCAAGATCACGGGTAAGGAAGGTGAAAAGTTTGAAGGTCCGGCCAGGGTGTTCGACGGCGAGTTTGAACTCATCCATGGTATACAGTCGGGTCGGGTGCAAAAAGGCGACGTAGTGGTGATCCGGAACGTAGGTCCCAAAGGGGCGCCGGGAATGCCCGAAATGCTGAAACCCACTTCAGCGATCATCGGCGCGGGGCTGGGTAAATCGGTAGCGCTGATCACTGACGGCCGTTTCAGTGGCGGCACCCATGGATTTGTGGTGGGGCATATCACCCCCGAAGCCTATGAAGGCGGCACTATTGCCCTGGTACAGGATAATGATCGTATATCCATAGACGCTGGAACAAAACGGATGATCCTCCACGTTAGCGACGAGGAGCTTGCCGAAAGAAGAAAAAAATGGACCACGCCGGCATTAAAAGCGAGCCGGGGTGTTTTGTATAAATATGCCAGGCAGGTAAAAACCGCTGCCGATGGATGCGTCACCGACGAGTGACCCTGGGTTTTTGAGTTTATTGAACTAAAAATAGAAAAGATGAATGCACAACAAGGTACCGCGGTGCTGCCCACCCCGGTAGAAGAGCAGAAAAACACGATCACCGGATCGGAGGCTGTAATCCGCGCGCTGCTTGCAGAAGACGTGGAAACCATCTTCGGTTATCCGGGAGGTGCCATCATGCCGATTTATGACGCCTTATATGATTTTCGTAAGGAGCTGAAACATATCCTGGTCCGTCACGAACAGGGTGGCGTACACGCGGCACAGGGCTTTGCCCGGGCGTCGGGACAGGTGGGTGTGGTGATGGCTACCAGCGGGCCTGGTGCTACTAATCTGGTAACGGGCCTTGCCGATGCGCAGATAGACAGCACTCCGCTTGTCTGCATTACCGGTCAGGTGTTTGCACACCTGCTGGGCACAGATGCATTTCAGGAGACGGATGTGATCAATATCACCACACCTATCACCAAATGGAATTATCAGATCACCGACGCCAATGAAATCCCCTCGGTGCTGGCTAAAGCATTTTATATTGCCAAAAGCGGAAGGCCTGGCCCGGTACTGATAGACATCACTAAAAATGCGCAGGTGCAGCGGTTCAATTACGAAGGGTATAAAAAGTGCGACCATGTCCGTAGTTACCGGCCCGCTCCCTTTGTACGTCGGGAATACGTTGAACAGGCGGCAGCGCTCATCAACAGCGCAGAACGGCCCTTCGTACTTTTCGGCCAGGGGGTGATCCTGGGTAAAGCAGAAGAAGAGTTCACGAAGTTCATCGAAAAATCGGGCATCCCCGCGGCCTGGACTATTCTCGGCCTGAGCGCGCTGCCCACCGACCATCCCCTGAACGTGGGTATGCTCGGCATGCACGGCAACTACGGCCCCAACGTGCTGACCAACGAATGTGACGTGCTGATTGCTATCGGCATGCGGTTCGACGACCGCGTGACGGGCAGGCTGGATAAATACGCCCGGCAGGCAAAAATTGTGCATCTGGATATCGATCCCGCCGAGATCGACAAAAATGTGAAGGCGACCATTCCCGTATGGGGCGACTGTAAAGAGACCCTGCCGCTGCTCACCGAATTGGTAGAGCGAAAAGAACATAAAGAATGGGTGGAACGGTTCCGGGAATGTACCCGGCAGGAAATCGAAACCGTGATCAACGAAGAATTGCATCCCAGCTCGGACATCATGACCATGGGCGAAGTAGTGAATGTACTTAACGAGCTTACGGGCGGCGAGGCGATCATCGTTACAGACGTGGGGCAGCACCAGATGGTGGCTTGCCGGTACGCGAAGTTTAATCACAGCAAAAGCAATATCACCTCAGGCGGATTGGGCACTATGGGATTTGGGCTGCCGGCTGCCATCGGCGCCAAGTTCGGGGCGCCGGACAAAACCGTTGTGGCGATCATCGGCGACGGTGGATTCCAGATGAATATTCAGGAGCTGGGTACCATCATGCAGAGCCAGGTGGATGTGAAAATAATGATCCTCAACAACCAGTTTCTGGGCATGGTGCGGCAGTGGCAGCAGTTGTTCAACGACAGACGGTATTCTTTTGTGGATATCACCAGTCCTGATTTTGTGATGGTGGCAAAGGCATATGATATCGCGGGACAACGGATTTCGGACAGGAAAAATATCAGGGCCGCTTTACAGGAAATGCTTGAGCACAAGGGTGCCTACCTGCTGGAAGTAATGGTGGGCAAAGAGAATAATGTATTCCCGATGGTGCCCCAGGGATGTAGCGTGTCAGAAATAAGATTAAAGTAATTCCACAGGCGGCTATGCTTATTTTTGCCGTCCGTACTAAATATTATACGAATGAAACGCAGCGCGATAAGCCTCATCACACAGGGGGATGTAAATGCGGAGTTCCATTCGGCCACTGAAAAACAAATATTGCACGAATGAAACAGGAATATACCATAACCGTTCATACGGAAAACCAGATCGGGTTGTTGAACCGGATCGCGATCATCTTCTCCAGGAGGAAGATCAATATTGAGAGCCTGAACACCTCTCCTTCCGAAGTACCCGGCATTCACCGGTTCAATATCGTGGTGAACGAATCGGAAGACGTGGTGGTCAAAGTGGTTCGGCAGATAGAGAAACAGGTGGAAGTGCTGAAGGCCCGTTACAATACCAACAGCGATATCGTGTGGCAGGAGCTTGCATTGTACAAGGTCGCTACGGATATGATCGCCGAAAAAATACACGTAGAACGGCTGCTGCGTGAATTCGGTGCGCGGGCGGTGGTGATACGGAAAGACTACACTGTTTTTGAAGTCACCGGCCATCGGGAAGAAACCGAACGCCTGGTCAAATTCTTTGAACCTTATGGCCTGATCGAGTTTGTTCGTAGCGCCCGTGTGGCCATCACGAAAGCCAGCGGCGGGTTCCACGAAAAATTAAAGGAGTTCGAGCAGACCAAACCGAGGCCCGACCTCACTGACAATCAGTACCTGGACGAGAACAAAGAAATATTCACGGTCTAACCACCATAAACAACAACTATTATAAACAAACAAGAAAATGGCAAAATTAAATTTCGGAGGCGTTGAAGAAAACGTCGTAACACGTGAAGAGTTCCCCCTGGAAAAAGCGCAGCAGGTGCTGAAGGACGAAGTGGTAGCCGTGATCGGATATGGCGTGCAGGGCCCCGGTCAGGCGCTGAATCAGAAGGATAACGGTATCAATGTGATCGTGGGACAGCGAAAAAATTCCAAATCATGGGATAAGGCTGTAAAGGACGGATTTGTTCCCGGCAAGACCCTTTTTGATATTGAAGAGGCACTCGAAAAAGGAACTATCATTTGTTATCTGCTCAGCGACGCTGCACAAATTCAGTTATGGCCTACCGTTAAGAAACACCTTACCAAGGGGAAAGCGCTGTATTTCTCACATGGTTTCGGCATCACTTACAACGACCAGACCGGCATCATCCCTCCGGCAGATGTAGACGTGATCCTTGTTGCACCCAAAGGCTCGGGTACCTCCCTGCGCCGGATGTTCCTGCAGGGGCGCGGCTTGAACAGCAGCTATGCCATCTTTCAGGACGCCACCGGCAAAGCGTTCGACCGTGTGATCGCATTGGGTATAGCCGTCGGAAGCGGTTATCTTTTTGAGACGGATTTCAAGAGAGAAGTGTATAGCGACCTTACCGGAGAACGCGGAACCCTGATGGGAGCCATTCAGGGTATTTTTGCCGCCCAATACGAAGTGTTGCGCAAAAAAGGACATTCCCCTTCGGAAGCGTTTAATGAAACCGTTGAGGAGCTTACCCAATCCCTGATGCCGCTGGTGGCAGAGAACGGGATGGACTGGATGTACGCCAACTGCTCCACCACCGCTCAGCGCGGCGCACTCGACTGGTGGAAAAAATTCCGTGACGCTACCCTGCCCGTTTTTAATGAACTGTATGAAAGTGTGGCTGCCGGTAAAGAGGCAGGCCGCTCTATTGAAAGCAACAGCAAGACCGACTATCGCGAAAAGCTGGAAGTGGAATTGAAGGAACTTCGCGAAAGCGAGATATGGCAGGCGGGCAAGACCGTTAGAGGCCTGCGACCCGAAAATCAAAAGGCAGGAAGCCCCTCCGGCAAATCCTAACCTGGTTTATATTTTCCGCGAGGGCACCGTCGGCTATGGTCATGTACGGTGCTTTCGCGGTAATACCATCCGCCCATTGAAAGACAAAAGATAAACGGATGAAACGGAGCACGATGCACT
>CAZUWX010000095.1:0-7906 GCA_964624205.1 uncultured Chitinophagaceae bacterium | reverse complement strand
AGAAATTTATAAGGATTACTGAAATTACTACCATTATTACTGATTTACGATCATCATTCTTTTACCATAATGATTAATTTAATAAGAGGCACCTCTCTTGCAAAAAGTTTGAGTGAATATAGCTTTTTCGGATATCATACCAACGAAGCGCTGCATTTATCAGAAAAGGAGCGAAAGATCGTGTTCGATTGTTTTCATAAAATTGAAAATGAAATTTCTCAGGGAGTTGACAAGCACAGTAAAAAATTGATCGCTTCTAATATTGAACTTTTTCTGAATTATTGCGAACGTTTTTACGATCGCCAGTTTATCACGCGGGAACATGTAAATAAGGGGGTCTTGGAAAAGTTTGAAGATTTGCTCAATTCCTATTTTTTATCTGATAAGCCGTACAGTATCGGATTGCCAAGTGTTGGCCACTTTGCTGATGAGCTCCATTTGTCGGCCAATTATTTTGGCGATCTGATAAAAAAAGAGACGGGCAAATCAGCCCAGGTATACGTACAGAATAAGGTTATCGATATAGCCAAGGATAAAATCTTCGATCCGAAAAAATCTATAAGTGAAATTGCTTATGAACTGGGGTTCAAATACCCCCAACATTTCACAAGGCTGTTTAAAAACCGCGTTGGTTGTACACCTAATGAATACAGAAATTTAAATTAGTCACCGCTTCGCCAACAGCTCACCGACCTCCACCTGCAGGGTTTCCGCTATCCGGAACAGGGTTTCCACCGTTGGCTGGTTATCGTTCGTACACCATTTTGACACGGTGGTCTTGCTCACCCCCAGTTCTTCCGCAAGCCACAGGTTGGTTCTTTCTTTTTCCAGTAACACAATTTTTATTCTGTTGTATCGGGTTTTCTGCTTCGCCATAATTCAAAATCATCTACTAAACAGCAAATGTCGTATTTGTGTATTTTACTATAAAATAAATGTATAAATTATGAATAATAATGATTTTATATTCACTTTTCCCTATCTTCGTCGTATTCAATCAGGATTATACGCCTTGCACGGAATTGATGTATCGGATTTTTAACGGGAACCGAAGTGCTGGGTTTCCTTTGCCGGCATAGAGAACCAGGCTGGACTTTTTTTGCTTATGCTTTGCTCTTGAAAACCACTTCTTACACGAAACTCCTTTCTCGCTATGCTACATACAGAATTTGTCAATCGACCCTCGGCCGAAGAGCTCTGGTATCTGTCCAGGGAGTCAGTGGAACATCCGGAAAAAGCGATTTACAGGTTCTTTGATACGTATGGATTGGGCAGATCGCAGGAACGGCTCTGGCAGATGCTACGGTTAACCCTCAGTAGCGAAGAGATCAACGACTGGAATGAGGTGAAGCGGGCCGGTTGTATTCAGTTTTACGAGCACCTGCTGGATCTAATCAAAGCCAACTACGCCCTGTTTCTCAAAATGCGCCGCGATTTACAGGAATTTTAAGGTCATCAACCGCGCTGCCATTACATGTAGTGCTGCCCCACCGTCAGTCAGGCTTTTAGTCGACTTGACTGTACAAATTTCGAACTTTTGTCGGGCCTCGCCAGTGCTCCTACGCTGAAGCTACGGCGCAAGCGTATGAAGCCCTCAGCGGAGAAAATCTTCTGCAAATGAAAAGCCCGCCTTCGCTTTTCAAGCTTTGGCGGGCGGAGTCGGGATGACTGGATTCGAACCAGCGGCCTCTTCGTCCCGAACGAAGCGCGCTACCGGGCTGCGCTACATCCCGCAGGACTGCAAAAGTATAGAACTCAGGGATTAAAACATAACCCCACACCAATTTTATTCCGGAAAATCGCATTGTGGCCATGCTTCGGACGCCGACAATCATTATCTGTTCGGGTAATCATTAGCCGTCATTCCGCTATCCGCCCGGCGGTGGGCTCACAACGATACTGCGCAGTGAAAAACAGAACCCGCCGAATGAGCTCGAAGCCGCGTTTAGCTGCCCAGCCCCATGCTGATGGCCTCTTTCACCAGACCCGCAACGTTTTTCACTCCCAGCTTCTGCATCAGGTTAAAACGATGGTTTTCCACGGTACGGATGCTGAGAAACAGGCGCTCCGCGATCTCCTGATTGCTGTGCTCCCCGGCGATCAGTTGCAGGATCTCCTTCTCCCTGCGCGTAAGCGCCGGCCTGTCGCCCTTGATCTTTTTACCTGTGACGGTTTCCTGGAGCAGCCGGGCTTGCAGTTCTTTCTGTATGTATTGTTCACCCGCATGCACCGCTTCAATTGCGGCAACCAGCACTTCCTGATCTACATTTTTCAACAGGTACCCCGAAGCGCCACTGCGCAGCATGGCAGTGATGTATGGCTTTTCGTCCATATTGGACAGCCCCAGGAGTTTACAGTCGGGGTACATCGACTGCACCAGCCGTGTGAGTTTGATGCCATCTGCTCCCGGTAGCTGGATGTCCATCAGGATCACATCCGGTACGGACTGCGCCAGACTGGTCAGCAGTTCTTCACCATTCCGGCATAAGGCCATCACCCGAATATGCGGAACTCCCTGCAGCATCACTTCCAATCCGTTTAGCACCAGCAAATGATCATCCACTACCACCAGCTTTATCGGCTTCATACGCAACTCTTTTCTTTTTCGCTTTGAAATTCAATGTGCACCGCAGCTCCAGCACCCTCCGAAGATTGTATATCCATGCTCCCCTCCAACGCCGCTACTCTTGATCTTAAATTGTGAATACCTGCCCCTTCCTTCGGATCCAATTCCCCCGGATCAAATCCTTTTCCGTTGTCCTCCACGGTAATGGCCAACGCGTCCTGGTGAAAGGATAGCTGTACGATTATTTGCGAAGCGGCTGCATGCCTGATCGCATTGTGAAGCAGCTCCTGAATCGTGCGGTACACCATGAGCTCGAATTCCCGGCTATAGCGCCGGGGCGAGCCGTACGACTGAAAATCTATCGTTATTCCACTGGCGTCGAACTTTTCACAGAAGTTGTTTACCGCCTCCCGCAAGCCATACTGCAGCAGCACTTCGGGCATCAGGTTATGCGCGGTTTTTCGTAGCTCCAGGGCGGCATCATCCACCATGGCCAGCGCCCGCCGGTAAGAAGCCGTTTCCCCGATGTCTGCAAACTTCCGTTCCAGCGAACGGATGTGCATCCCTGCTGCTGAAAGCGTGCCCCCCACCCCATCATGAAGTTCTTTGGCCAACCGCGACCGCTCTTTTTCCTCCCCTTCCATCAAGGCGTGCAGGGCTGCAATCTCGCTTTCTTTGCGGAGCGTAAGGATCCGTTGCGCCTGCAATTTTTGCTGCTGGCGATAGTTCCTGTGGGTCAGGATACCAATCAGAATCACGATAAGCATGCCGGCAGCAACAAGCCCGATGACTGCATTTTTTTTTCGCAGGTCTATTTCCTTTAGGGTCAGCATCAATTGGTTGTTCGCAAGCTGCCTGTCTTTTTCGGCCGTGCGATAACGGGTTTCCAGAACGTTTACATGATTGACGGTTGCTGCACTTCGTAGACTGTCGGAGTACACCTGATGCAACTGGAGCGCCTCCAGGCTCTCGCGGTAACGACCCGTGGCGGCGTAGAGGGTTGACAAGGCCTGGTATACTTTTGAGAGGGTTTCTTTTTCGCCAATGAGTGCTGCTTCCTCCAGCGACCGCTGAAAATAGGCCTGCGCAGCTGAATATTGCCCCGCCTTATATTGTATCACTCCCAATGCATGGTATACTGCGGAAGTGTAATACGGGTCGCCCAGCTTCTCTAGCTCTTTTAATGCCAACGCGTAGTAAAATTTCGCAGAATCCAGCCGACCTGTTTTTTCGAAGTGATCGCCGATATTCTGACAGGTTAAGCCGATACCGTGTGTATGACCGAGTAGCTTGCTGAGTTGTAATGCGCGTTGATACGCATCCATAGACTCTTTTTCTTTGTTGAGGTTGATCAGCGCTATGCCACTATTGATCAGCGCATGGATCAGGGGAATGGAGTCCTGCAGGCGGGTTGAGATGTCGATGGCTTTCTGGTGGTAGACCAGCGACTTGTCCGATTGCTGCAGCTTTTCAAAGACAGCTCCCAGATTGGAGTAAATGATCGAGAGCGGCTCCTGCACTCCCAACTGCTCAAAATCTGCTGCAGACGCCAGGTAAAACGGCACGGCCTCGTCCAGCAGACCCTGGAAATTGTATAGGTTACCGAGGTTATTGCGGACAGCTCCCCTGCCTTTTAAATGGCCGATGCGGTCATAATACTCCAGGGCAATGGAGTATCTCTGGGTGGCCTCCGGATACAGCCCCTTGTCTGAATACACCACGCCAACGAGCTGATTGCCTCTGGCGATTCCGTAAGGATAGCTGAGGCGGGTGCTGATCGCAATCGCTTTTTCCAGCACTGCTTCCGCCGCATCGGGATCAGTGTCGATGAGTTGATCCCCATTTTCCAGCAGTTGTTTCACTTCCGAAGTATCATTTTGCCCTCCCGAGGCGCTCCCTTGGCCGATTTGGCCCAGCGCCGGGCTGTTCCAGCATATCAGGATAAGGATCAACACATGGAATATCTCTTCCCGGGAGAAGCAGCGCATGGGCGTTTTTCAGTTTGATGTATACGGAAGCTAAATCTCCTTTTGACGCCTCAAACATACTAAATTTCGGTAACCTGAGTAGAACTACTCAATTCTAAAATCAGGTATTCGTGGTATAGCAGGGAAGGTACCGGCAGCCTATATTTGCAGCATTATTTTAATCAGGTAAAAAAGTTAAAAAATCGTATTATGAGAAAGTTGTTTATCACAGCGGCTGTGGTTTTCACTGTTATGCAAGCAGGGTTTGCACAGAGTGAATCATCTGATTACAAAACTGCCGCGGGGCTACGACTGGGGTATCCGTTCGGTGCTACCATCAAACATTTTGCTTCTGAGCACGGAGCGATTGAAGGCATTCTCGGTTTCTGGTATGGTGGTTTCAACATCACCGGTCTTTATGAGTACCACCAGCCACTGGGTTCTGAAGAGGGATTACAGTGGTTCGTAGGCGGCGGCGCCGAATTTACGTCCTGGAACCATGCCGGCTATTCTGGCGGTGTATTCGGTTTGGACGCCATTATCGGACTGGACTACAAGATCCGGACTGCACCGTTGAACCTGAGCGTTGACTGGAAACCGGCATTCATTATCACTAGCGGGCCCGGGGGCTTTTATGCAGGTGGTGGCGGTCTTTCTGTCCGCTACACCTTCCAGTAAGCTCCGGGATATATAAATTAATGTAATAAATCCATGTCTGCTCGCAGGCATGGATTTTCTTTTTGTTGTTCCCGGGTACGAGACAACGTATATACAAACAAAGTACAAACAGAGATTAAACCCAGACCAAACGCACACAAAACCCAGATATGCTACGATTTTGAACTTTTTTTTGTCCTAATCTATCCATGGCATTACCATTTTTTATTATATTTAAAGAAACCTTTTATCTATGGGCAGAATCATTAACGGCCTCAATGGCCCTGTTATCGGAACAGTGGGCACTATTGTCGGGTCTTCCTGGAAGGGCATTCCTTACATAAAAGCGCGATACAAAAAGCGTACGGTAAAACCCACAAAAAAAGAAGCTGCCAACCGGCAGCGATTTGCGGCGGCACACCACTGGCTGAAGCCGCTACTGGATTATGTACGTCAAGGATTTAAGGGCTATACGGCAACGGTTGAAGGCTTTAATGCCGCTAAGTCGTACCTGATGCGCAATGCCATGGAAGCGCTTTACGTTGATCCGACCCGCGTGTTGGTGAGCTATGGTGAACTGCCGCTCGCGAATAATATCACCGTGAGCAAGGCCACGGGCGGGAGGCTGCGATTTAATTGGGATCCGCAGTCCCGGGACGCTCATCCGCGCGATCAGGTGATGTTGCTGGCTTATGAAATCGACCATGGAAATGCTTTCTACACAACCACCGGGCAGTTCAGAAGCATCGGCGAGGATTTTCTGGACGTCGACGGGAAAAAGGGAAGGACTTATCACATATATCTTGCCTTCACTGCTTTCGACAGGAGCCGGCAATCCCATAGCGTGTACCTGGGGACAGTGAAATTTTAGCGCACTATAGAAAAAATAGACGCTGGAAACAGTTTTCTTCTTAATATTGCATAGTTGATTATGTAACTGATTATACATTATAACTATGACCATCTTTGACAAAACAGGCAAAATGGCCCTGGGCAGCAGATTGCGTTTATTGACGGCTAAAGTAACCGAAGATGCGGCAGGAATTTACAGACTATATGATGTGGAGTTTTCACCGAAATGGTTTCCCGTATTCTTCATTCTTTCGGAAGAGGGAGAGAAAACGATTACGGAAATTGCCGGCGAAATAGGACATTCCCAACCGTCGGTTACAAAGATTATTCAGGAAATGACCGCCGCCGGATTGGTTCGCGACAACCTGAAATCAATGGACAAACGTAGGAACGTTGTGGGATTGACCAGAAAAGGAATGGCGATTTCGGAAAAAATAAGGATACAATGTGCCGATGTGGATGCAGCCATCGAAAGTACCATAAACGAAGCCACGCACAATCTTTGGGCGGCGATTTCGGAATGGGAATTTCTGTTGGAGCAGAAATCCCTGCTGAAAAGGGTACAGGAGCAAAAAAAACTTCGCGAAAGCGAGGATGTCCGGATTGTGACATACGAGCCCCAATACCAATCTGTTTTTAAATCCCTTAATGAGCAATGGATTTCCGCCTACTTTGAAATGGAAGAAGCGGATTACAAGGCACTGGATAATCCGGAAGAATATATTTTAAACAAGGGTGGAAAAATATTCGTGGCGCTTTATAATTATGAACCGGTGGGCGTTTGCGCCCTTATCAAAATGAACGACCCTAACTACGATTTTGAACTGGCAAAAATGGCTGTTTCGCCGAAAGCACAGGGCAAACGCGTCGGTTGGCTACTTGGCCAGGCGGTTGTAAATACCGCAAAGGAACTGGGTGCCTCGAAAATATATCTGGAGAGCAACACCGTTTTGAAACCCGCGATCAACCTTTATTACAAGTTGGGCTTTCAAAAAATTTCTGGGTATCCGACGCCTTACAAACGTTGTAATATCCAAATGGAATTAATATTAGAAAATCCATCGGAATCACCGAAGCGGGGGAAGTCGTCCAGGCATTCGGTCCGTTCTGGCAAAACCAGTTTATAACACCAACAAGCAAGAGAATGCACGGAAGGATTATACAGAGTTTTCACAAACAGGGTTTGATGAGCACCCTGATAAAATGGTTGCCGATAAAGCGTCTTATGAGGGGCGTATAAAAGAACTTCACGGATTTATGGGAAAAAATCTTCACCAATTAATAAAAGAATCGAACGATTACCTTATGGAAGCTATGGAATCGGAGATTAAGGAGGTTGAAAAGGAGAGCAAGAATTTGCTCAAATAAGATAAAGCGATTCATAAAAATTATGAATTAGTAAGCAGTGTAGTCGGAATTGGCTTTGCCACTGCAGTTCACTTCGTTATTGAAACAAAAAATGTGTGTTTACAATATTATCCGGGCAAAATTGATTGAGCGCATTTTTGCTGTGGTCAAACGGTAAACGAAATATGAGATAAGAATGGCGGCTTAATTGAAAAAAGCAAAGGGGTTTGGAACCAGACGGAGAATGTCTATTGAACTTCGTTGTGCCGCAGTTCTTTCATCGTTCGGATTTACTATGTGGCTTATTTCACATGGTTGTCAATAAAATCCCTGCAATAGTCCTTTAAGTAGCCCTCGGCCATTTGACTGCGACAACTGTTTCCGGTGCAAAGCACTAATATCTTTTTCATTTGTTTTCCCATGGCAGGAGCCATATTACATTGATAATGGTAAATTTCGGATCGAAGCCAAAAATGAGGTTCAGCAACACAACGGATGCTGTGATAACAGATAACAA
>CAZUWX010000094.1:0-9104 GCA_964624205.1 uncultured Chitinophagaceae bacterium | reverse complement strand
TTTGGCGGAGAGAGAGGGATTCGAACCCCCGGAGGCTTGCACCTCAACGGTTTTCGAGACCGCCCCATTCAACCACTCTGGCATCTCTCCGGGAAAGCGATTGGGAGGGCAAACCTAATACATCTGCACGGAATTACCCAAAGAAAATGGGGTTATAAACCTGCCGCCCGCCCGGACTCCGATTGAGAAGTGACGTGACCACCCGGCTGTATCTTACCCGGAATGACGAGTATTCCAACGCAATGAATATTATATGCAATGAAGTGAAAAGGACAGGTAATAATCTCCGGCATGTTCCCCGCAACATGCGTCTTATGCTCCGGATCGACAACCAACGAAAAATGTATGGGATGGGCGGTTAATTTTTTGTGATCCCGGCAAAAAGATCACTTTAATAATACCCTGAACGGCTCAGGGCAAAAGCTTTTTGCCTGTATTGACCGGGGAATCCTCGTATCATAAGGATTTTGTATTTTCGGAGAATCTGGAAGATAATAAGGTCGGCCAATAAATTGATAATATGAAAAGGAAAAACAAAATACGTTTCCCGACCAGGCTGGTTAGCACTTCCGGTATGCTGTTTAAACAGGCGGCTGGCGTCCTCTTCTTTTTGCTGCTATCTTATCATACGGCGTTCGCCCAGCAGCAGGCAGCTCACCCCAACTTCCTGGTTATCTTCACTGACGACCAGACGTACCGGGCTATCGGATATAATAATAAGCTGGTTAAAACACCCAACCTGGACGCGCTGGCTACCCGTGGCATTATTTTCGATAAGGCGTTCACTGCTTCTCCCATCTGTGCGGCGAGCAGGGCGAGCATTCTCACAGGTATATTCCCCCAGAAAAACGGAACCGTTGCTTTGAATACGCAGTCATTTACCCGGAATATTGTGGTAGAACAACGGTATAAAACGCTGGCCCATTTCCTTTCAGCAGCCGGCTATGCCACCTATTTTAGCGGCAAGTCGCATTTGGGAGAACCGAAGGATTACGGATTTGAATTTGGCAGCGAAAGCAGGGATGTGACGGATTCGCTTTCATTCAGGCAGGCAGCAGAGTTTATAAGCGATACGGCTTTTGGGAAAAAACCCTTCCTGTTCTGGTTTGCAGCTAAGCAACCGCACCTGCCTTTAAACCCGGCCCATAGATGGATCGACCTGTACGAGGGCGTCGATTTTCCATTGGAACCGAACTATCGTGAAAGTCCTCCTGCCGGCAGCCTTTTTAACCAGGGACTGCCCGGCGAACGTTTATATCTGAACAGTAATTACTATAAGGACAATTATAAACGCCTTCCTGCAGGGCCTCCCCGTTCTCCCGGCGTGCTGAAGGAGTTTATAAAAGCGTACTATGCCACGATATCGCATCTGGATGCACAAGTGGGTGAGCTTATTGGACAGCTAAGGGCAACGGGGAAACTGGAAAACACTATCGTGATCTTTTTATCCGATAATGGCTATTTTCTGGGCAATCATGGTTTAGGCAATAAGATTACTATGTATGAAGAATCGGTTCGGGTTCCTTTCTTTGTATATGGGGACCAACTGAAGAATAAAGGGACCCGCTTTGAAGGTATCGTCTCCAGTTTGGACGTGTTGCCTACCATCCTGGATCTGGCCGGCATAACGCCACCTGATTATCTTCATGGGAAGTCGTTGAAAGAAGTGCTGCTGGCTGATTCACCGGGCGTTCATGATCACGTTGTAAGTGAGTGTATTGGTGTCGGTGGGCAACTGGGCGAGGGACACCGCATGGTAAGGACGAGCACCTGGAAATATATCTTATCCGATAGCAATGAAGAAGCGTTGTACAACCTGGAAGAAGATCCTTATGAATTGAATAATCTCATCGAAATAGAAAAGCACCAGCCCAGGATAGCAGACCTAAAACAGCAACTTAACGACTGGAAGGCCCTGACCGGCGATACGAAAATATACAAGTGAGCAGCTCCAGGCGTGTGCTGCATTGAAATTGTTGTATCTTTATAGAGGAACGCCGGACCGCACAAAACATGAACGATCGTCTTACCATAACGAGCACAGCCTTCCAGGAAGGTGAACTGATACCGGTGCGGTACACCTGCGACGGCGAGAAGATCAGCCCCCCGCTCCATATTTCAGGTATTCCCGAAACTGCGAAGAGCCTGGTAATCATAGTTGAAGACCCCGATGCGCCCAATGGGGTGTACAACCACTGGCTGGTTTGGAATATAAAGCCGGCGGATAGGATCACCGAGAACTCCCACCCGGGCATCAGTGGGGCTAATTCGGCCGGCAAGACGGGTTATCATCCACCCTGTCCTCCCGCGGGTTTTCACCGCTATTATTTTCATCTGTTCGCCCTGGATGCTCAACTTGATCTGCCAGTGGGTACCGACCGGAAAACCCTGGAGCAGGCCATGAAAAAGCACGTACTGGTGAAAGGGAGCCTGATGGGGCGTTATAAACGATCGGCTTAGGTTGGAAACGTTCAGGATAATTGCCGAATATCTTTTATTGCGGGAAGGTTAGCCTTGTTACGGTATTTGTCCTCAGGTAGCTGGCGATATGCATCTGTATATTATTTCATTGCTGTTTTCTGAGATATTTGGTGAGGATCACAATCAACTGGCCTTCTATCCGGCCTTCGATCTGATCGGTGTTGTCTGGAACGAGCCGGATATTTCTGACAACGGTTCCCAGTTTGGCATTAAGGGTGGACCCTTTTACATTAAGTGATTTTGTCAGTATAACCGTATCACCGTTTTGCAGCAGGTTGCCATTGGCGTCTTTATGGAGTATTACTTCGGAATCGTTGTTGTGGTCGCCGCTGGCTTTTGCCCATGCGAGGGTTTCATCCGCCAGGTACAGCATATCCAAACTGTCCATCGCCCAGCTTTCGTTTTTCAGGCGGTTCAGCATTCTCCAGGAGACAACCTGAACAGCCGGAACCTCACTCCACATTTTTTCCGTGAGTCCACCCCAGTGGCTTGCGTCCAGCGGAGCGCGACGTTCAATCTGTTTGCGGCATTCTTCACATGCCAGGATGGTTGCATCTCCGGTAGCAAGATCGGCGGGCTGCACCTCATAAGCATCCAGTTGCGCTGCTGAATTGCAGAGTTCACAGCTATTATTACTTCTTGTCATCAGTTCTTCCAGGTTCATATACTATATACTATCTTTTGTTTTGACACGTCTGTATTCAGGGTGGCTGCTTCGTTAATTCTTGTGCTCCTGGAAATCTTTGTCGGAAGTGCCCCTGCTGAAATGCCGGATATTGTAAGCGAAGGTGAGCATAAAATAGCGCTGTAGCACGTTAGATTGTAAGTCTTCAATGTATAGCTCCGACACATTGCGCCTGACGTTATCGTTTTGTTCGAGCAGGTCATATACGCTCAGACTGAGCTCGCCTCTATTCTTCGGAAGTATTTTTTTCCCAATGCTCATATTAAGGATCAGGAAACTATTGTCGAAGTCCTCTGCCAGCCCGGTGTTGAACTGATGGTTGAGGCTTGCCCGATAAATAAACCCTTCCTGGATGATCCAATCGTAACGCAGGCGGGTAGACTGGTTAAAATAGTTGGTGCTGAGAGCGGGGCGCAGCGAATTCTCAACGATATTATAGGATGACCTCGTGGATAGGTTGAAGTCTATCTTTTCACTGATATTGCTGCTTAGCGACAGCCCGACCCGGAAATTGGAGGAGCTGACAAAGTTCACATCTTCATTGATCATGCCGGGACGGTGAGAATAGTTGACCGATCCGTTCAGGCCGACATTAGACTTAATGATATTGAGGGGCCTGCCGAAGCTGAAATAGGAGCGGAAGTCCCAATATCCGTCGAGGTTCACGGGGCGCGCCAACTGAGAGCCTTTCTGCAGCACGATACCATCGCCGAGTTCGAGGGGAGCGTCGGCAACCATGGTGCTGTTCACAATGTTATTGTTGATGATGGACGAAGCGAGATAGATAAAAAGGGATTGGCGGGTTTCCCGGTTCATGCTTCTGTACCGGGCGGTCAGCCGGTTGCTGGTCGCCTGATCCAGATCCGGATTCCCGGTTCTCAGGTGAAGTGGATTGGAGTTGTTGATCACTTCCTGCAACTGGCCAATAGAAGGGGCATTTGTCCAGGTATCATAGTTAAATTCAAGATACTGCGAGGGTGATATCTTATAGTCGAGCCGCACCGTGGGAAGTACGCTTTCGAACCTGCGCCGGATATTAAACGGTGCGGGCATTTTCTGGCTGTTGCGGAGATCGGCGTTCTGATATTCTGCTTCGATTTGGGTCTTTATTTTGCCGATGGTGAATTGATAGCCCAGTTCCACTTCCTGCGCGAGGTAGTCGCTCGTGAAAGAGTTGCTCAGTGCACTGTCGAGCTGCCGGGTGATGTCATCCACCTCGTCTTCGTACAGGTTGTAGACGAATCTGTCTGACCGGTTATCCATGTTGCGGATCTTGTATTCGAGCTCAAACTGGCCGTTCTTGCCCGCCGGTTCTGTGTAGGAGGTATTGATATTCCAGGAAACGCCCGTTCTGTCAAGGGTGTTGTGTTGGTTCAGTTGTTCATCCTTGATATCCTGGTTTGTATAAAAAATGTTGTGGGCGATACGGTTATCGTCGTCCTCGTTCAAGTGGTATCCGGCATTCAGGCCGAGTGTAAAACTTCTTCCTTTTTTCCGGAACCTGTGACTATAGTATACACCGTTGCTGAAATCGTAATTCAGCAGCTTGGAGCGCAGGGCATTCTCGGTCTGATTCAACGGCCCATGGTCGGTTTTTGTGTTTCCCGAAAAACCGGTGACGTTTTTATCATGCTGGAGCGAAATATTAGGCCGGACGATGATCCGGTTGTTTGAATCGATATTAAATTCAATGCGCATATTGGCCTGATGGGTCATGCTTCTACGTTGCGCGTTGTTGTCTTCTATGTACACCTGGCCCGAATCGGAAGGAAGTATGTATTCGCGGATAAGGGATGCCCGACCCTGGTTTTCCCGGTGGCTGAACACATAGCTGCCGCTGAAGTCGGTTTTTTCCCCCCATTTATCACTAAAATTGACGCCCAGGCTATTGGCCTTGATGATCCCGTCCTGCGTATTGCTTCTATCCTGACTGTTGGGATCTGCGGAATAATCCAACGCGTTGATATTATTGCTCAGTGCGGTGACGGTGGTTCTGCGGTCGTTGTTGAACATATTAATGCTTGCCCCCAGAAGGTGCCGGCTATCCGTGCCGTAACCCGCGTAGACCTTTCCGAACTGTCCTTTTTTACGGTCGGGTTTGGTGATGATATTGATGGTTTTTTGTTTTTCCCCATCGTCGAAGCCGCTCAGCTCTGCTTTATCGCTTTTTTTGTCGTATACCTGGATCTGCGCGATCGCGTCCGCCGGCAGGTTCTGCAGAGCGGCTTTGACATCGCCCCCGAAGAAAGGTTTTCCGTCGACCAGTATCTGCTGTACGTCTTCCCCTTGTGCCTGTATTTTGCCGTCCATAAGCGTAATGCCCGGCATTTTTTCGATGAGATTTTGGGCGCTGGCATCCGGTAAGGTCTTAAAAGCCGCTGCATTGAATTCGGTGGTGTCGCCGCGCTGCTTTCCCGGCGAAGCCCGGCCTATGATCATCACCTCGTCGAGGGTTGAGCTTTCCGGCTGTAGCGTTAGGGTTCCGAGATTCAGGTGTCCGTGCACGTTTACGTCCTGTTCCAGTGTTGCAAATCCGATAAAATCCACCGTCAGGGAATAAAGCCCGTTAGGAATGCTGTCGAACCGGAAATTTCCTTGTTTCCCGGTTATCATCGCCCTGGTCTGCTGATTGTCCCTGCCCTTCAGCAGGATGGTAGCCCCCGAAAAGGTGCTGGAGTCTGATTCACTTTTGACAACCCCGTACACCGTGAAGCTTTGCGAAAAAGCCTGCAGCCCTGAGAGGAGAAAATAAAAAGCAAATATATATTTTAGGATATGACTCAATTTCTTACGGTTTTAGGCTTGGCTGAATGAAGGAAACGAAGCTGCAAATATACCCGCGACGGCGGTACGAATCAAAGGAAACCCGTTAAAATTTGGTCATTCGCATGGATAAGCGTCGACTCCTGCGATGCGTATTAAAAGTATTATAAATATGATGCGTGCTATAGTAAGACTTTGTCGTCGTCCAGACTTTCTATCAGGCAACGGTAGCAACATTACCGTTGTCATGATCTAAAACCTGTTCCTACACGTTATCTAAACTCATTCTTATGCGTTCTTTTACTGTATGTATTTTAGTCCTTTTACTTGTTGGTTCCTGTAAGAAGGACCACGACACGCTGCCCCCCGCTCTGGAGGCCAGGCTCAATGCCGGCGACTGCAATCCTCCTGCGTGTATGTTCTATTTCCAGGCGGTCGAGTTTGAGGGGCAGCGAAATAATTACTATTATCTCGGAATAGAAGGTCAATTGTGCGACCGTAACCCCAACGGGATTTTTTATTATGCAGCCGATGGCACGCCTATTGAAAATGGTTCGGAACTGCATAACCGTCTTGCAGCGGAAGGAGTAGGCGTGGGTAGGAAATGGAAATGCAACGGATGGAAATAGCGGCGGTGGGTGCCAGGATGATTCTCCGCTTAGGCGTTCGGCTCCCCGTTTCGGCGTAGCGTTTGTCTTTTCAGGGCGGATTCGCGGGATATCGGTTCTGCAGTGTGCTGCCTGGATAACACGCAGGTTATTTACGGCTGATCCTGGTATACATGCTCCGGACAGTCTATCCTGATGTCATTTGTTGTCAACTTTTCATTCAACAGATTGCAGAAATGCATGCCGTTTCTGAAGCTATTGTGTTTGCAGGTATAGCATGTGCGCTGTACCGTGATGATGCCTGTCTGGTTCAGCATGCGGATCAGGTCTGCAATGGCCTTCCACAGTAATTCTTTCTGCGGCGGCTTCACCTGTGATATCCAGGTGCTGAACGGGGCTGTAAAATCCTCCGTTTCCCGGACCACCTTCCTTCCCGCCGCTGTGAGCTGTATGCTGTACCGTCTGCTGTCTGAGGAAACAACCAGCTTCCTGATCAACTTTTTCTGTTCCAGTATTTTTATGGCATCGCTGATGGTGGGTTTGGTAACACTGAACTCCCCGGCAAGGTAACTGACATTGTTCTGGTTCTCGGGGTGGTATTGGATGAACAGGAGTAACTGTACTTGCAGGGGACTTAGCCCCTGTTCCCTGGCTTTTTCCCATAACAGGGCCCTGAACACCTGCGACAGGCGCTCCAACCCCGCAACGATCTTATTGTCGAGGTAGCGGTTCTGTTCGTTCAGGTCAAAAATGGACATAAGATTGTTTTTCTACCGTTTGGTACATAAGCATGACCAGGGTATTTTCCGATAAGACGCTTCCATACTGGCGTCAAATTTACCGGTTTCGGGTATCCTTTCAATTATTTCCTCCGGATCAGCAGTGTTTCCAACGCATCATTGTGGCTTTCGCGGGGCACTGTTACGGTCTAATGACAGATTTTTGTCCCGGCCCTTCAAACACTGTTACGGTCTCCGGCAAAAAAGCTGCTGCCTCCTGACGAAGACAGCAGCCTGCCCCTTATCCTTTTACATCCGCCATAGAGGCGCCAAAGTTAATGTGCAGGACATTCCCGGTAGGGGTAACCAAAGCGGGAACGGATTTAACGCCCGCATTCTCCGCGTCCGTAATACGTTGACGATCCTCTCCCAGATGTACCACCTCAACATTGGGTGCTCCGATCAGGTTGATGATATCATGTTCCGCGCTGACACATACAGGACAGCCTGCATGATAAAAAATGGGTTTGCTCATGTTGCATAATTTTAAAGGTGAATAATTGACCAATCAAATATAGTTAGGATTCCTAACTATATAAAATATTTAATTGCCTAAAAGGGGAGGGGCTGGAATGTCGGCCGTAGACGGGATGTGATGGTAAAGGGGATTGCGCCGGCAGCCGGGTACCGGATGTTGAAGCCGTAATGCGATTTATCTGACAGTCCGGGTGATGGGGGAGATGGTAGGTAAGCCGATTGCCAGGCTGGTTGCTGCGCCGAAACGGAATAGCACGAAATGTTTAAAAAAGGTTCGGCTCTGTTGTTGCCTTCATAGTTGGTCGGCTATTCGGCTCCCAGGTCGTATATCTCGCGGATCTCATCGAGGATATGGTCAAAATCGATAGCCAGATCGATCAGTTGTCCGCAGTGCATATCAAATACCCATCCATGCACGATGGGATAGCCGGTCTGGATATATGATTTCTGAAGGGCAGCCGTTTTAATAATATTAATACATTGCTCCTGAACATTCAGTTCCACCAGCTTCTTGTATTTTTCGCCCTGGTCCTGGATCTGATTTAAAACGTCTTTATGCAGCCGGTATACGTCCCGGATATTGCGGAGCCAGGAATTCAGGATCCCCAGGTCTTTGGCCTCCATAGCAGCTTTTACGCCGCCGCAGTTGTAGTGCCCGCAGACAACCACGTGTTTGACGTGCAGGTGATTAATAGCGTACTCAATCACCGCAGCCGAATTGGGGTCGTTATTGGGTATCAGGTTGGCAATGTTCCGGTGCACGAACATCTGCCCGGGTGCAGCTCCAGTCATTTCCTCTGCACTGACGCGGCTGTCGCTGCAACCGATGTATAAGATTTCGGGCGACTGCCCCTTGGCGAGATGGCCGAAAAAATCGGGTTTACTGGTTTTTTTTGCTTCGATCCATTTTCTGTTGTTCTCAAAAATTTGCCTGTAAAGTTCCATACATATTTTTTCAGGTGACAATTCTTCCAGCAATTATGGCGAGAGTTAGGTCGTTTCACTGTCGGAGACGGCGCAAAGGTAGAGAAACGATGCAAAATTTTAGGCATCAAATTTTTTTGGATTCAATATCAACTCTTTAGCCAATGTCGATCCACAACAGAATGTTGCACATTGAAAACTACATGAGCATGAGGTTATGCAGGAAATGCCAGTTCAGCAGTCAGGAGGCATACTTTGTATGGATGAGCTTGCATAACAAAGTGAAGTCCGAAGATTACATCCGTATCTTTTCTTCCAGCAGGGCGCTGAGCTCCCTGGTTTTTTCGGGCATCCGGCCGGCGAGATCCTGCTTCTCGTAAGGATCTT
>CAZUWX010000093.1:0-9539 GCA_964624205.1 uncultured Chitinophagaceae bacterium | reverse complement strand
AAAGCGGCCCACACTGACCGCCGTTTTTAACGAGACGATTAAAAAAGGATCGGGTAAAGTGTATATTATGGACCGGCAGGCCAATCGTATCTTGCATATGGTCGACGTAAGTCTTCCTGAAGTTGCCGTATCGGATAAGACCCTGACGATTTCTCTGCTGTCTGACCTGCCGCTTGATAGGGAGATAGCAATCCGAATGGACGACGGGGTTGTGAAGGATGTCAATAACAATAATTTTGCCGGCATTCTCAACACTTCCACCTGGTATTTCAAAACGGATAAAGTTCAGGAAACCCAGACCCTTTCCTTTGCCCCTACCGCCTCGGTGCCTTATGGAGCGGCCGACGTTGACCCGGGCGCCGTTGCGAGCAGTGGCCTTGCAGTATCTTATTCCAGCAGCGACGAATCGATCGCTACAATTGTAGCAGGGAAGGTACGCGTACTCAAAGTAGGCACGGTTACCATCACTGCCAACCAGGCGGGAGATGATGATTATTTACCTGCTACCCCTTTTAGCCAGGTGCTTACTGTTACCCCGAAAGAGATTACGGTTAGCCTGGTAGAAGATGGATCGGGCACCAAAATGTACAACGGTGACACAGATATTGACCTCGGCGCAACCGCTTACCAGCTCACCGGCCTGGTGGGAGACGATGAAGTTGCGGTTACCGGAGAAGCTGGTTTTGAAGACCCGAATGCAGGTACCGGAAAAACCATCACCGCAACCAATTTTGTTTTAAGCGGTAAAGACAAGGACAATTATTCGCTAACAACGATTTCGGCGACCGTTTCCGGAACCATCTCCGCAGCACTTCTTGCCATTACGGCTGATCCGAAGAACAAGACCTACGGCGCTGCCGATCCTGTTTTCACGTATCAGTCGGCGGGATTGCTTTCCGGAGATGCAATCACCGGGGCACTTACGCGAGCGTCTGGAAAAGATGTCGGCGAATACGCGATCCTTCGCGGTACACTCACCGCCGGGGACAACTATTCGCTGGAATTCGTGCCTTCGGTATTCACGATCACTCCTGCTGCACTGACTATCCGGGCTGAAAATAAAAACAGGGATGCCTGGCAGGAAAATCCTGTATTCACGTTTGCGTATACCGGTTTTGCAGAGGACGACAACGCTGCTGTGCTGTCAACGCCACCCACTGCCCAAACTCCGGCGAGCCATTCCTCTCCGACAGGGAAGTATGCTATTGTGGTATCGGGAGCGTCTTCTCCCAATTACAATATTTCTTACGTAAATGGAGAACTGACGGTGGGTGAGATAGACCGGCGGGAAGTGAAGGTGTGGAGCAGCGGTTCGCAGTTACAGATAAGGATATTTACCGAGGTGGCACAAAAGAGCCGGATCATGCTGTTTTCTCCTTCCGGACAGGTACTGATAGCGCAGCAACAGCAACTACAGCCAGGACTGAACAGCTTCACAATACCAGTGGGTTACCTGGCTTCCGCGATCTATGTGTTGCATGTCAATGCAGACCGGTTCAAAGATTCGCAGCAAGTCAGAATAAATAAATAGATAAAATCGTTCTTAATCATCCTGTCTTTATCAGGGACAGACAATACAAAATACAAACAACACACCATGAATACTTTTTGTAAAAAAGCCGGGCTGGCTGTCTCCTTGATCGCAAGTATGCAAATGGGATTTTCCCAGTCGGCCGAAAAAATAAACATCGTCACCACCGCCGTTCCTTTTCTGCGCATATCACCAGACGCCCGCTCGGGTGGGATGGGTGATGCAGGGGTTGCTACCTCTCCCGATGCGTATTCGCAGTTTTATAATGTAGCTAAATATGCATTTGCCGAAGATCAGCACGCCGTGGGCGCCAACTATGTGCCCTGGCTACGGAAATTAGGATTGAACGACGTGTACCTGGCTTCGCTTTCGGGCTACCATAAGCTCGATGAAAAGCAGGCAATTTCTGCCTCGATGAAATATTTCAGTCTGGGTAACATCCAACTTGTAGACCAGAACGGCAACGACCTGTCGCAGGACCGGCCACGCGAGTTCAGTCTGGACGCCGGTTATTCCCGGATGTTGTCCGACCGGCTGTCGCTGGGTATTGCGTTGCGCTATATTCATTCCAACCTGGGCAGCGGCAGCTTCAACGGTGTGGATTATAAAAGCGGCAATGCGGTGGCCGGTGACCTGGGGCTCTACTACTCAGCGGCCTCGGAAGAGACCGGTGGCTGGTCGTTTGGCGCGGTGCTGTCCAACCTGGGATCTAAGATCTCCTATACTTCCAATGCCGACCATAAGAGTTTTCTACCCGCCAACTTTGGGCTGGGCGCTGCTCATACGTGGGTGGTGGACAATGATCACCGGCTGACACTGACCGGTGAGATCAATAAGCTGCTGGTTCCGGCTCCGCCCACGGAGGCTACGGAAGAAGAGTACCGGAAATACAGTAACACTGGTATCGTGGACAGTTGGCTGAGCTCCTTCGACAACAAGAGCACGGCCTATTCTGCGGGCTTTGAATACGTGTATAACAAACAGTTTGCTTTCCGTGCCGGCTACTATACTGATAGCCGGAACCTGGGTGTAAAAAGTTATCTCACCACCGGCTTTGGGATCAACTACCAGATGCTTGGCATCAATTTCTCTTACCTGGTTCCTTCCGGGGGCAGGGCCAATGTGAACCCCTTGTCCAACACCCTCCGTTTTGGCGTGGTATTGTACCCTGGCCGCTAGTTACAGGCATACATACAGACCCTAAAATATTGATGCAGGAAATTCCGGTTTCCTGCATCATAGTATTATAATATGCCATATGTTTGCAGCCTAAACTGTTAAACACATGAAAAAGATTTCAGCATTTACGCTGGCATTCTTACTATTTGCCGGCGCCCTGCAATCGCAGATCACCTACGGCGTAAAACTGGGCGCCAATATCTCCACTGTTGCAGGCGAAGACTATGATCATGATGATAAAAAATCAAAATTGGGTCTTCAGTTTGGTGGCCTGGTGAACATCCCGGTACAGGAAAAGTTCAGTGTTCAGCCTGAACTATTGTACTCCCAGGAAGGCGCGATGTGGAAAGACAGCGATTATTCGGAGAAAGAGGCGCACTCCTTTCTGAATATTCCTGTTCTGGCCCAATACGATGATCCCTCGGGCTTTTTCGCTCATACCGGACCGCAGATAGGCTTGCTGCTTGGGGTAAAAGAAAAGTATAAGGATGACGAAGAAAATGAATCCAGGGATATCAAGGATGAATTCAAGTCGACCGCTTTTTCCTGGGTTATCGGCGCCGGATTCCGCCATTCCAGCAATATCGGCATTGGGGCGAGGTACAGTTTAGGACTGTCCGATATTGGAGACGGCTGGGATAATTCCGCAAAACACAGAGGATTTAATGTGTATGTGTTTTATGTTTTCGGGCGTTGATGTGAATGGATTAACCCGTACAGATGCTATCGTGTAGCATCTCTCCCGGGGAATAGCGTAAACTGATTCGTTGTATTGATGCCATAGTATAATAGATGGCTTGAAAAAGAACTGCCGATCGGAGCTCCCGATCGGCAAGTTTTGTTTTAGCCTTGCTGTGTGAACAGCCGCTTCTTAGCCTTTGCGGATAGCTTTCACATGGTTGTTGCCTTCCGCGTCCGACACTTTAAGATAAAAGGATCCCTTAGGTAACGAGCTGATGTCGAGGCTTACTGTATTATCTCCAGCCTGTAGTGGCATGCGCCTGTTCAATACTATAGAGCCGGAAAGATTGTATATCTGCACGTTTATAGTAGCGGCAGCGGGAATATGTAACGTGTACCGGAGGGTATGGATGGCGGGGTTGGGGTACACGCTGAAGCTGTTCGTGCTGCCTCCCAGGGAGACGATCTTTGAGTAGGTAAAGCTGCCGTCCTGATTAACCGCTTTCAATCGGTACTGGTAGATGCCTTTAAGCAGGCTCTTATCCGTATAGGCATAGCGGTTGCTGCCGGCATTCAATTCTACCCGATCGATTGCGTCAAACTTGTTCTGGCCTGCTGCTGATCTTTCTATAACAAAATAATCACCGTCTTTATCGCGGTTGTCCGCGATCCAGGTGAGCTGCGCATAACCATTCTGCACGTTTCCCCTGAACTGGACAAGCTGGATGGGAAGCATTCCAAAGAGTGGATCCCTTTCGAAAAAAATATCGTCTATCAGTGCGCCGTAGGTGCCGGTGGTCTTGTAATTGGTAAAGGAGATCCTAACCTTGGTATCGGTTGCGTCTGCAGGGATGATGAATGAAAAGTTTTCGGTGATATAGTACCAGGATGTCTGAGTATACGTTTTATTCGCATTAACGTATTGAGTGCCGGACTGCAGGCCGGTAATCTTCACGGTCAGCCCAACGGTTGCGGGGGTGCCGGATTGTCGGCGCGCCGCCTTAAAGCTGAAATTGTACTGTACTCCCGGCACAATGGAGATGTCCTGGTGGAGGCAACGTTCAATATCTATTTCACTGACTTTATTGGAAGCGTCGGTTCCACCATACACGGTTTCTGGATTGATCTCTATTGAACAAGTGGTGGACCAGGACTGCGTGCCGTTTGTGAAGCCGGGGTTCTGCACCAGGTTTATTTGGGCTTGCAAGAGGGCGGTGCCGAAGGTTAACAGCGTCAACAGGATAATCTTGTTTGCGGTGCTGGTCAGGGCGGGGATCGAAAGTATATTTTTCATGCTATTGGGTTATGCCAACTAATATTCACATATAGCGCCAAAAGCATACTGACATATGTATCAATATGTTACGCATATTGCAGAATGTTCGCTCGTCCCATATAAGGATGCAAGTATCATTTTGGGAACCGATTCCCGGTGTAATAACTGTCTTTCGGGTGGGTTTTCACCATTTGTATGCCTGCGGGCTATTGTATTTTTAAGTATTGTTAGTAATTTTTTTAGTGTACAGTATCTGTTAACCAAATAATTTATATCTTTGTTGTGAAAATCAGTTTTGCTGACAGGAAGCTTGAAAAACTCTCAAGAGATTACAATATGTGCCGTCATAAAATGGGCAGTATCCGGGCTAAGCTGTTTATGAAGCGGCTTAATATGCTCAATGACATCCGGACCCTGGAAGATGCCAGGCATCTGCCCGGCAACTTCCATGAGTTGACCGGAGATAGAAAAGGGCAGTGGGCCTGCAATTTAGATCAACCCTACAGGTTGGTTTTCACGCCACGCGAGGATCCTGTGCCGACGAAAGAAGCAAGGGTGAAGATTCAAGGTATAGCGGTAATAGAAATTATTAACTACCATAAAGAGAAATGATCATGGCCAACAAACATCAATATTTTCCGTCAATTGTCTTTCATCCGGGAGAAACCCTGGCCGAAAAGCTGGAAGAAATGGAAATGGGGCCAAAAGAGTTTGCCATACGGACGGGTAAGCCTGAGAAAACGATATCGGCAGTGCTCAAAGGTGATAGTTCTATTACGCCGGATATGGCTATTCAGTTTGAGAATGTCACTAAAATTCCGGCAGGCTTCTGGATGGACCATCAAAAGAGTTATGATGAGTACATAGCGAGAGAGCGGCAGCAATCATCCATTGAGGCAGCGAGCGAATGGGCGAGGTCATTCCCCATAGCTGCAATGGCTAATTATGGCTGGATCCCGAAAAAAACTACCAGCCAGGAAAAGACCGCCGCGCTTCTTTCCTTCTTCGGGTTTGCTAACCACAAGGCCTGGGAGGATTACTATTTTAATCAACAGCTTAAAGTAGCTTTTCGTATATCATTGGCATCCACAGGCCAGCCTTATGCGATATCCGCATGGCTACGTATGGGCGAGCTTCAGGCAGCCAGGCTAACGGTAAAACCGTATTCGGAAAAGGCATTTAAGACCTCGCTGCCCAGGATAAGAGCTTTAATGACCGATCAGCCTTCCGATTTTTTTAACCGGTTGCAAGGACTTTGCGCAGAAGCCGGTGTCAAACTGGTGTGTACACTTTGTTTGCCAAAAGCTCCCCTGGATGGCTCGGCGCGATGGCTGAATGAAACTCCTCTCATTCAACTGGCAGGAAAATACAAGCGGAATGATATTTTCTGGTTTACCTTCTTCCATGAGGCAGGGCATATTTTAAAACATGGCAAGAAGGATGTTTTCCTGGAAGAAGTAGAATACAGCGATAAGGATATCAAGAAGGAAAGAGAAGCGGATGAGTTTGCAACAGAGTGGATCTCATCTGTTTGACTGATAATCGGTATTTTCGATCTGTATTTCTCCGCCACTAAAATTCACCAACTATGAGCATGGTTGCTGCAGATTCAATCGACGGATATATCGCGGGTTTTCCGGCAAAACAGCAAAAGATGCTGAAGCAGATGCGCAGGCTGATCCGCAAGCTGGTACCAGATGCAGAAGAAACGATCAGCTATGGCATGCCAACCTTCCGGCTGCACGGCAACCTGGTCCATTTTGCCATGGCCAGGCAGCATTTTGGCTTTTATCCTGCACCTTCTGCTATAGTCCGCTTTGAGAAAGAGCTGAAAGACTATCCGACTTCGAAAGGGGCTATACAGTTTCCGCTCGATCAGCCGCTACCGGTGGAGTTGATCACGGGTATCGTGGATTTCCGGGTGCGCGAGCAAAAAGAAAAGGTTCGGCAGCGATCTTTGCGCACCTGTACTGAGGGACACCAATATTATAAAAGTACAGATTGCCCTGTGTGCCCGGTGTGTGAAACGACGCGAAAATCCGCCACCGGATTTTTATCTCAATTAAGCGCTCCGGCCCGCAGGGCGCTGGAACACGCGGGTATCACCACCCTTGCCAAACTTTCTAAGTATTCGGAAGCGGAAATATTGCGGCTTCACGGAATGGGCAAGGTATCCATTCCCATTTTGAAGGCCGCTCTGAAAGGAGAGCGGTTGAAGTTTGCTAAAGACTGAATTAACCTGCAATCTGGCGAACCAAAGAATGTTTACAGTTGCCAAATAGTTTATTGTGTGCGGCGACTGGATAGATAACTGATCAGCGAAAATTCGAGGATCATTTTTTATCCATTTTGTATCTTCGCGGCGTGAAAGTATGCTTTGCCTTCATATTACTGCTGTTAACCGCTTTGGGAACTTCCTTTCCCTGCTGTATGCATGATGGTTGTGCAATCGAAAATCCTGCCTCCTCATCTGAAGAGGACGGTCACAATGAAGCTGCCTGCTCTCCGTTTTTTGCCTGTGCCACCTGCCCGGGCGCATTAGAATTACCCAGAGTTACAGTACCTCCTGCGCCTGAAATGCGGGAAACACCTCAATCCCATGCTGTCTATTTAACACGGCTGTCTACTTTTTCTTCTTCCTTTTTTCAACCTCCTCGGTTTTTACTACACACCCAGTTGTAACAAACCATTATCTATTTACTAAAATTATTACATGAAGTTCCTTTTGACGGGCATTGTTATGTGCTGCGTCGTCACGGCTGCACATACCCAACATACATTTAGTGCCATCATTCGGGGTGGCGAAGAAAAGAGCCCGCTTGCCGGTGCCACAGTAACCTGGAAAGAACAAAATAAGTCGGTGATCAGCGACACGCGTGGATGGGTGACAATTACCGGTATACCGGACGGAAAACAAACGTTCATCGTTTCCTTTACAGGCCTGGAGAGCCAGACCCTTAGCTATATTTTTCCACGGGAAAAACAGGAAGTGTTTGAAATCACATTAGAGCGGGATGAGGAAGATGAGGAAGAAGAGGTCATCGTCACGGCAACCCGGACCAGCAGAACGTTTGCCAACACGCCTACGAGAACGGAAGTGATATCCGGCGAGGAATTGGATGAAAAAGCGAATATGAAGCCCGGGGATATCAGGGTGTTGCTCAACGAAAGCACGGGTATACAAACACAACAAACCTCCGCTACTTCCTTTAATGCCGGTATCCGTATCCAGGGTTTAGAGGGCCGTTATACGCAAATTCTTCGCGACGGCTATCCGCTGTACGCGGGGTTTTCCGGTGGACTTTCCATCCTGCAGATTGCGCCGCTGGATCTGCAGCAGGTGGAAGTGATCAAAGGCTCTGCTTCCACCCTGTATGGAGGTGGCGCTATCGCGGGGTTGGTCGACCTGGTTTCCAAAAGACCGGGGGAAAAGCGTGAGCTGAGTTTTATGGCAAACGCCACCTCGGCCCGTGGGCTGGATCTCAGCGGGTTTTATAGCGAAAAATATGGGAAGACGGGGTTTAGTTTATTTGCCTCAAGAAATACCAACGGGCCGTTCGATCCGGCAGGCATTGGGCTCACAGCCATACCCAAATTTGAACGGTACACCCTCAACCCGCGCCTGTTTCTTTACGGAAAAAAGATGACGGCTGATGTGGGCGTTACTTATATTACAGAGGATCGCACCGGTGGGGATGTTAATTATATCAAACATGGTGGTAGCGGTTTTTTCGAAAACAATAACACCGACCGCGTGACTACCCAACTGGGATTCGCTTATCGTTTGAGTGAGCACGCAACCCTTCAATTTAAAAACAGCTATAGTCATTTTAACCGCGACATTTCAGTTCCTGCGTATCAGTTTGAAGCATTGCAGCAGTCTTCCTTTTCGGAACTTACCTGGAACCGGAAAGGCGAGAAAACAGACTGGGTAGCCGGGGCCAATTTTTTGACGGACGACCTAAAAGAGCAACAACGTTCGACCGATCCGCTTCGCGACTATCACTACAATACCCTGGGTGTATTCGCTCAGAACGTGTGGACGGTTGCTGATCAATGGATCCTGGAAACGGGATTAAGGGGCGACTATGTGAGGGAATACGGTTTTGAACTGCTGCCACGCGTTTCGGTTATGTGGCGCATTGCACCTAAAATAACAACCCGGCTGGGTGGTGGATTTGGGTATAAAACGCCAAGTCCTTTTACCGAAGAATCCGAGCGTGTCCAGTTTCAGCATGTATTGCCGATTGATGCCAACCTATCAAAAAATGAGAGATCGGTAGGCGGGAACTGGGACATTAATTATCGTACGACAGTTGGTGGAGTGTCCGTCAGCCTGAACCATTTGTTCTTTTATACCCGATTGAACAGGCCGCTGATACTCGAAAACATAGCGGGGCAATTAGCGTTTCGGAATGCTGTAGGCCACATCGACACCAGGGGAATGGAAACCAATTTGCGGTTAGTGTACCGGGATTTTAAATTGTTTATCGGCTATACTTACACGGATGCGAATACGCATTTTGAGGATGTTAAGCAATGGATGGCTTTGACCGCCCGGCACCGGCTCAATAATGTGTTGATCTACGAGATCGAGGATAAGCTAAAACTGGGGTTGGAAGCGTACTATTACAGTCCGCAGCAGTTAAACGACGGACAAATGGGAAAATCGTACTGGCTTACCGGGTTTATGGCTGAAAAATTATGGGAGAAATTTTCGGTGTTTATCAATTTTGAAAATTTCACCGATACCCGGCAAACCCGTTTTGACACCATTTATACCGGATCGATAGATAATCCCGTATTCCGGGATATTTATGCGCCGGTGGAGGGATTTGTGATGAATGG
Organism: uncultured Chitinophagaceae bacterium; assembly: GCA_964624205.1. GTDB lineage: Bacteria > Bacteroidota > Bacteroidia > Chitinophagales > Chitinophagaceae > Flavitalea. Next base: position 24 of record CAZUWX010000093.1, on the reverse strand, counting down.
CGGCGTCAAGATCAAGCTGTAGCG
>CAZUWX010000092.1:6061-9673 GCA_964624205.1 uncultured Chitinophagaceae bacterium | reverse complement strand
GGGGATAGCTATTCATGCCTGCCCGAAACAAAGGAACCCCTACCGGAGCCCAAAAAGACCGCAACAGGTGCGCCCGTTCCCCAATCTCACCACACAACCGATTGCGCTATCTTCCCCTGCTGCCTTGCGCATGCACCCAGGCATCGTATATTTAAGACCTCAACGTATTGGTCCACTCATAAATCTTTTCTCATGAACAAATGGATATACGCAGTATGCTTTATTTTCCTCATCGGCGCCCTCTGTCCCGTTATTGTTTCAGCGCATGACGGCGGGGACCCTGCCATTATTCCGAAGCCCCTACACCTGAAAACGGGTAAGGGAGAATTCCGGATCACGGGTAAAACCCGGATACTGGTGCAGGATAACCAGGACCTGCAGGCCATTGCCCGACAATTGGCCGACGGCATACAGGAGCTAACGGGCCTCCAATTACAGGTGAGCGCCCTGGAATCGGACAAAATAAAAAATGCCATCGTGCTCCGGCTACAGGCCGATACACTGGGCGATGAAGGATATCACCTGCTGGTGAGCAATTCACAGATAGCAATAGACGCCAACAAACCCGCAGGCGCTTTCTATGCCACCCAAACCCTTTACCAGTTGCTGCCGCCGGAAGGGGCAGGGAAAACTTCCATCCCGGTTCCTGCTGTAACGATCACCGATAAGCCTCGTTTCGGTTGGCGGGGGTTGATGCTGGACGTGGGTCGTTATTTTTATTCGGTGGACTATATCAAAAGGTATATCGATTACCTGGCCATGCACAAAATGAACACCTTCCACTGGCACCTCACCGAGGATCACGGCTGGCGTATCGAAATAAAAAAATATCCCCGGCTCACTTCCGTTGGAGCCTGGCGGAAAGGGACACAATACAATAACCGGGACAGGATCAATAACACACCACACGGAGGTTACTATACGCAGGACCAGATCCGCGAAGTGGTCGCTTACGCGCAATCTAAGTTCGTCACCATCGTTCCCGAAATCGAAATGCCTGGTCATTCCTATGCGGCACAGGTGGCTTATCCGGAATTATCCTGCACCCGGCAACCCGCGGAGATGCTGGTGCAGTGGGCCATCCAGAAAGACGTTTTCTGCGCCGGCAGAGAACATACGTTTAGTTTTCTGGAAGACGTGCTGACCGAAGTAGCCGCCCTGTTCCCCGGCGAAGTGATCCATATCGGCGGCGACGAAGCACCCAAAGATCGCTGGAAAACCTGCCCCGACTGCCAGCGGCGGATCAAGGACGAGGGCCTGAAAGACGAACACGAGCTGCAGAGCTATTTTATCACCCGTATCGAAAAATTCCTGCAAACCAAGGGAAAACGTATCATCGGCTGGGACGAGATACTCGAAGGTGGCCTGGCGCCGAATGCCACGGTGATGTCCTGGAGGGGCGAGGCCGGCGGAATAGCGGCCGCCAAAATGCATCATCCGGTGGTGATGGCCCCCAACTCGTTCATGTACCTCGATTATTACCAGGGAGAAGCCTACCTCGAGCCCTACTCCATCGGAGGTTACCTCCCCCTGAGAAGAGTGTACGGCTACGAGCCGGTACCGGAAGAGCTCAGCACCGAAGAGGCCAAATTTATCCAGGGCGTCCAGGCAAATATCTGGTGCGAATACATTCATAGTACTGACCATGCCGACTATATGACCTTTCCCCGTGCGGCTGCCGTGGCCGAAGTGGGCTGGAGCATACCCGCAAATAAGGACTGGGAGGATTTCACGCGACGCATGGAAACACAATACCTTCGCTACGACCGTATGGGGATCAACTACGCACGAAGCGCACATAATGTGGTATTCAAGGTAGACAAGGATCCATCCGGCATCAGTGCCCGGATTACGCTGGATACCGATGCTTACCAGCCCGAGATCCGCTACACCACAGATGGATCCGAGCCAACGGCAACCTCGCAGCGATACGAGCGGCCCTTCACCGTAGGCGCGCCTTCCACGATAAAAGCCGCCACCTTTAAAAACGGCAAACGTTTCCATAAAGTGAGCAGTTATTCCGTGATCGGCAGCCAGTGAATATCAATGCCTGCAATGGCAGATATAATCATCTTATTACAACCGCAGGTGAGGTAGCTAAAAAAGGAAGGTGTACCGAACCTTGATACACCTTCCCACGATAATCAGTTTGCACGAAGCAGTCCTGCTAGTTAGCCCTGAGCAGTTTGGCGTGATAAACTTTTTCTCCAAGGCTATTCCTTACCACGAGTACATACAGACCGGGAACTGCCGCACCCATATCAATAAACGCCGTGCCCGTCCCGCCATTGATCCTGCTCGTGTGGCGATGCCGTAATGCACCACCCATGGAATACACTTCCATGGTATATTGATCAGTTTCAGCCGCAGCTACCTGAACGCGGAGGATACTGTTCACAATGGTATTGTGACTGAATATTGCCTGGGACTCGCTGGCCAGCCGAATCTTCACGACGGAAGAAAAATGAGCGGTTCCGTCGATAGAAACCTCCATTAGCCGGTAATAGACAATAGTCGTAAACGGGGTGAGATCCTGAACCACATAGTGATTCACCACTCCCCGCGGCCGGGGGGGCACATTGCCGATATTCCGCCACAACTTTCCGTCTTCGCTCCGCTGAATGGTATAATGATTAAGCTCCTCCTCGCCAGTTGCCGACCATTTCACCACTACCGCCTGTCCCTCCGCCTGCGCAGAAAACGATAATAACTTTACCGGCAAAAGATAATAGGTGTCGAAGAAGGGTTTAAAATAAATACAGGTCTGCCGGATCTGCTGCGATCCGTAGGTGGAGATCGCCCCATTGCGATAATCGAGGCTGGAGATATTAATGAAATTCATTTGAAACATAGCCTCCCTCCGGTTGGTATCGATCAGCGCCACGTTGGCAACCGGCGATATGGCTTTGCTTCGCAAGCCGTCGAAGGAAGTGGAAAGATTGGTGGCAGGATCCACAGAGAAGCTGCCGGGTGTGGCGGCTTCGATGAACTCCTTCAGGTAGGTGCCGTCGCCATCCACATCCACAGCGGTAACCGCGAGGCAGGCAAGGGTTGTATCCGTATTTGTCCCCGCCATCTTAAACGTAATCCTCCAATCAATGTAGGAAGTGTCCTTGGGGGCAGCTCCAACGTAGGGCTGAAACGCATCATAATACCCGATGCCCGTACTGTCGTCGATATTATACAGGGTAGCGCCCCCATACAAACCCACGATCATAACGTGCGCGTCTACGCCGGGTATCACGTTGGCAAAGTTGTAGACAGCCCCCGGCTGATTGGCCGTTCCGGTTATTAACACCGGGCTGTGAAATTTCAGGGTCGGGGCATTGGCGCACTGCGCCGATACCGGGCTACTAAATACTTGTAGCAATAAACAGGTCAGCATAACGCCGAAAAGCCTGTAACGATAGAGGGTAGCATATGTCTTCATAAATAACGGAATTAGATATATGATACCCCATACGTTGAGCCAAAATATAACTGACTGATAATAAACGGATATTGCGTAGCATCGGGACAGACATTCTTCCCATTTTCAAAATACTATTCCCATTTTGATACAAGGAACCCTTCTTTTAGGCTGGTCGCGGGGCAACGGCTGACGCAATGGAG
>CAZUWX010000092.1:0-5961 GCA_964624205.1 uncultured Chitinophagaceae bacterium | reverse complement strand
TTAAGGCCGGCCTGCTCGTTGTTAACCGCTGTCTGCGTTACGTTTCCATTCAATGCAACCGTGTGGGTATGGGATCCGCCGCTGTCACTGGTTTGCGTGGAATATACCCTGGCATTATCATAGTCCTCCCGGGCGTTGGCACCCCGCAAGCCCTGATTCCCGTAATTTTGGCTACTCCAGTAGGCGTCCTGGTAACTATGGTAATGACTGCCGGAGGATAGAGCGGTTAAGGAAATATTGGGAAGATTGGCCTGTGTAAGCGTAATATCATTGGAGGAGTTTAACGATCCGATACCCTCTCCTGTGGCGGCGTGCTTGACAACTCTGTTTCGGGTATCGGGCAAATTGCTGACGATGCCTAACGACGAAGCGTTTAGCTGCGCAGTTGATGATAAAGACGAGGTCGCTTGCCCGTTCAGCAGGTACCACCCATCGTGATTCGCCTGCTGGTACGAATATTTAACATCACCCGGCAAGATGTCAACCATTTCTGTTTCCAGTCTTTGCCAGTCGGCATTAATATATATATAGAAACCCGGTGTGTTGTCGGTTTGAAATATCATTAACCCCTGCGCCGGTGAAACGATGTTATTCCGCTGTGACAGATCCAGGCGTGGCATTAAAAATCCTTTTGTTGCTGATCGCACTTCCAGTTGAGCGGACAAGTCCGGTGCGAGGGTTCCGACGCCCACCTGTGCACTTAGCGACTGGCAGATACATACTGTTAAAAGAAAAATAATCGGTCTCATTAGCGTAATTATATATCAATCGGTTACCTGTACCGATCAGTTTCCTAAATAAATGAATACGTTGAGATTAAAACTTGCCTGCCGGTTATCTATCGCTGTCTGCGTTACATTCCCATTGAGCGGAATGGTATGTGTATGCGCGCCTGCTGAAGCTGTAGTTTGGGTGGAAGTCACTCGCGCGTTATCGAAATCCTGGTTTGCACCTGACCCCAGCAGACCTGAATTGCCCCAGTTTTCGGACGACCAATATGCGTCGCTATAGTTGTGCGTATGCGCGCCCGCTGAACTGGTGGTCAGTGATACGTTTGGCAGATTACTCTGGACAAGCGTAATGGTATTGGAGCCGCTGAAGCTGCCGGTAGATTCGCCCGATGGCGCCCTGTGCTTGATGACTTTATCCCTTGTGTCTGGCAGATTCGCGCCGATCCCCAATACCGATGCCGACGCCTGGGCGGCTGGCGGCAACGAAGACGTCGATGTTCCGGCAAGCAGATACCATCCATTGTGGTCGTCCGCCCGATAACTATATTTAATATCGCCGATGGCGTTAGCGTCCGATCCCAGTCTCGCCCATTCGGTACCCGTGTAGTAATAGTGTCCCGCATGATTGTCGGTCTGATAAATCATGAGTGAGGTTGCGGGAGACGCAATAGCGTTCCGCTGGGCCATGGTCATCCTGGGCATTAGGAACCCGCGCGATACAGCGGTAACATCCAACTGGGCTGACGCATCGGGTACGGATATTCCAATACCCATTTGTGCCGATGTTGCAAGGCTCGTCATAACGGAAATAATTAAAAGCAGGTGTTTCATCAATTTAAATGTTTTTGGCTTTGGGTGACTAGGGGTTTACTGAGTATCTACTATGGTTTGGTGACCTGGATAAGCTGTACAGTATTGTCTTTTTTTACTATGCGGATACTGTATGCCCCCGCTGGAAAAGACGCCATATCATAACCGTGCTGCGTTCCCTGCCAGATTTTAAGGAGAATCCCCCCCGCATTAAATAGCTGAATTTCATGGATGTTTTCGGGGTTGTTACCCTTCAGATTAAAACGGCTTTGTACCGGATTAGGGTATAGGATAAATCTATCGCCGATACTTTCCGCCCCAATGGTTCTAACCGGCGAATAATAGAAGTGCCCGTCCTTGTCAGTTCCCTTTACACGGTAAAACAATTGCCCGGAATGATACTTCTCGTCCGTTATTGAATATTGTTTCGAAGCAAGATTAAAAGCGGGGATTTCCGTTTTTACGGAATGCCAGTGTCGTGAATCGAGGCTTCGCTCCACAGTGAAATAGCTTACATCCGTTTGCTCGTAAGCAACCCATGCAACCACCACGGACCGTTTGATGCGGCTTGCCGTTACAGGCCCCCAGCGAAGCGGTAAGGGACTGAGAACGGCGGCAAGCGTAATTTCATTTAACTGAACATTCGCCAGCGACGCCGTGTGAACGGTATTGGCGACCTCGTCATTGATATTGTTACCGTAGTCATGCCATGCCGATCCGTCATGTATATTTAGTCGAAGATCGGAGTCCGAAAGTCCATTGAGTTCACTATCCTCATACCGGATCCGGATCGATCCTGAAAAATCCTCCATGGTTTTGCTAAAACGATAAACCCGCGAAACGGCTACGCTGGAGGAAGGATGCTGAATAGCGCTAAATTTATTAAGACTAAACCCGCTTACCAGAAAATCAGCGTCAGGAGTGATCGCCAGATCGTCAACAGACACAATAGTGTTCGCCGAAAAAATGACATCGGTATCTGGTAAAACAACCAGGGCGTCCTGCGCCAGTATTATAGATAGCGGTGCTATTGCCAGCACTAAGGCATAAAAAACTCTCATACAAATGTTATGATGAATATAAAAGAGGTAAAATGTATTGCGGGGTTATAACGGCGTTAACGTTTCGCAAAGTGTATATCGGGGAATAATCCCGGCAGTAATTAAAAGATTTTGCCTTTTGTCAATAAATTGCAATACCGGTATTGAAGAAATTGCAATACCTGAAGATGTTTCCTTTTAAGAAAGCGGGAATACCGGCGCAAACCATTCACCAGGTTTGTGCATCCACTATGCAGATGAATTACGGAGCGGAGCCGATTAGCTTTTTGTATCTCTCCCTGGCAAAGTCGTACGCCTGCCTGGCGGCAGCTTTTTCTCCGGGTCTTATATTGGGTTCTTTCATTTTCCAACACTGCTCAAGCGCATTCAGACACCATTCAGCACTAAGCTTTTCTACTATAGGACGATCATTTACCGTGATAAATACTGGATTGGTGTGTGCACTCCCCCATACCCGGACAGCAGCCCAGCACGACTTGCTCACCCGGTATGTAAATGCTATATCGTTGATCCTGCCATCAGCCCTCACCACTACCGTATCAACAGGTTGGCCATTTACAATTAATTCTGCCAGTACATTTCGCGTGCGTCCCACTCTTGACCATTCAACCGACCAGTAAGTTTTGCCCTTAGTGCGTTCTTCTTCCGATACGTCGTCTGCTAATTCAGGAAGATAGGATGCCACACTTGCCTTTACGATAACATCCCGCGATCTTTTTAGCTTCAGCTCGCTGTTACCGGTTCCCGGTTCCCGGCCATTGACCGAAAAATCCATAATATGGGTACTGCCTTCCGACACATAGTTTCTTCCATTTGCCAGCGCTTCAAGATAGTTTTCATAGTTGGCCGGCAGGTCAGATTTGAAGTAGCTACGCGCCAGGCCGATCCGGTCGTCGGTGATACAGGGGAAATCAGTTTCTCCACTGATCTTCGTTCTGAATCCGCTATTCAGCGTATGATACCACATGTTGAGCTCCCAAAGGGCCGGAGTGTTACCCAGGCTATAAAAATCGACAGCATCGTTAGCAACGGTAACCACATACTCGTTGGCACCGATACCATCCATTTTAGGAAGTTCGTAGTTGGGAAGCTTTGTGGTAGGGTTGACAGGTTCCAGTCCCCATCCGGAATGCGCATATCCTACGATCCCTCCTTGTGCCCTTGCCCATTTGAGTATGGGAAGCGTCCAGCTCGGCCATTCTTCCACTTTAGTTGTACCTGGATAATCGTCTTCCTTTAATCCCAATAAAACAATATGCCCGGCATGTGAAGAGGGGAAACCTGAAACCTCCACATCATATCTGAGAATATGCTGATCGGTCGAAAGCGGATCATCTTTCCCGGTGAAATATTTTTTCTGGTGATACCAGCTTGGCCCCCAGGTCAGCAAAGCGGATATATTCAGATCCTCGCCCAGCGCCTGGCGCCATATGGCAGACGGGGGAACACCTTCCTGCGGACTATCATAATGTGCGCAACCGGCAGCGTGCACATGATGGTCAGCGCTGATCCAACCCAACTTTGCCATATTGATCCATCTTTTCAGCTCAAAAGCAACTTCCATAGAATCTTTGCCGGCAGGCACCACCACTTCTTTTACCTGCGGAATATATTCCGGCCCGCGTGTGTAAGAAACCTGGTATCTCCCTGCGGGCAACAACACATATTCGCCGTCATTTCTGTATATCTGCTTTTGGAAGAAAAAGTCGGGGTATTCATCGTATTCGGCCACCCTTCGTGAAGGCAAAGGATAAACACCTCCCAGCCGGCCGGGAACACGATCAACATTATCGGTGATCGTAAAAGAAGCCATCACCGGCTGGCCGTCGTGATCTTTTACATTCAATTTCACTTTTACCGAGGGGCGGATATCAAAAAGAATATGCGTAGTATTCCGGAAGCCGATATCCTGAGAACCGTGCCCCACATTGAAGCCGATTTCCACCTCACGCTGCCCCGCCTGACTGCTATACAGTTGCACCACTGCATACTCCAGTTTGTATCCGGTCAAATTGCTCAGCAGCGGGCGCCCTGTGTACATTCTGGCTTCCAGAAAACGGTTTTCCGCCTGTCCGCGCGAAATAACATGTTCTTTATGCACTGCATGAGAGCCGGAAGAAGGATGGACGGGCAACAATGCATTGGGGCTTTCCACCTGTAGCACCGGTGTGCTGCCTGCATCATTGTTAACCTTTACCAGGAAGCTGGTCCACCCGTTATGGATCAGTTGGGCTTTTGCCGGGCCGCGATCCACCTTTACCCTTCCTTCGGGATTGATATCCACGTAGGCCAGGCAGTACGGATCCAGGATGTGCTGGATCGTTTTCCCCATTTCCTCAGTGATCGAATGATGACTCAGCTCGTCCAGCACCTTTTCGTCCTGTGTCGAAAGCGGGCTTCCCAGGTACGACAGCGCCTCTTTCAGCCTCAATGCCTGCGAAAGCAAGGGCTGCACCTCGCTCAGCTTCACCGGCTGATCGGTGGGGTGCCGTTGATGGCCGGCTCCGGTATGGTCATGATGCTGGGCATAGGAAACATGTGCCAATAATAATATCATCATGCCCGTAAAAGCTGGATATAGTCTCATGCTGCAGCGATTTTGACTTCCTAAGTTACCTCTATATTACGTATTTTTCCGACCGGAAGGGCTTTTCTGCTCTTTTCAATCATCAAACAGGGATACCGGCTGTGGCGGCGCGTATTTGGGCGAAAGTACGGTCAGCATCGGACTTAAAAGAAATCCTTGGAACACTGATGATAATTTGATGCTGCTCCGATGTCCCTATATCCGGCAGGCGGTCGGATTTATCCGCCCCCGATACCCAGGAAGACTAAAATTGTTTTCCTTTCTTAATTCATAAACTCTACATCGGCATGAAAAAGATTCAATTTTTCCTTGTTTGCGGAATGTTATGCATCCTTGGCTCATTCAACGCAAATGCACAAAGCCTCTCTAAAAATTTCAGCTTCGGTTTGGGATTGGAAGGAGGCCTGCCCACGGGCGACGTAAAAGAAGCCTACAATTTAGCGGGTGGCCTCACCCTGCGCCTGTCGTACAAGGTCGGCAGCGGATTTGCCACCCTCACCACCGGCGGAATTGCCTTTATCCCTGAAAGCCTGGAAGGAGAGGATGTAAAAGCAGGGCTGCTTATACCGGTTAAAGCAGGATACAAATACATAATCCAGGATCGCTTTTTCCTGATGGGGGAAGTGGGATATGGTTCGTTCAAGCAGTATTTTGCTGACGAAAACGATGAACTGGCTTCTGTTTCAAATGGTGGGTTCGCTTTTGCACCGAGTGTGGGTGTCCAGTTTAATGTGCTGGAAGTCGGCCTGCGCTACGAGTCTGTTTCCTTGCC
>CAZUWX010000091.1:0-9966 GCA_964624205.1 uncultured Chitinophagaceae bacterium | reverse complement strand
GCAGGTCGTTCACCTTGAGCTTGTCCGAGGTGATGTTGTGGATGCGCGTCGAGATTTTCGAGCGGGTCAGCCAGGGCAGGACCCACCTGAGGCCGGTCGTCCGGTCCGTGCCCTTGTAATCGCCGAACAGCAGGATCGCCGCCGCCTGGTTGGGCTGCAGGAAATAGAAGCCGCACAGGATGAACAGAAGGGCGACGCCGCCCAGCACCACCATCGCCACCCCGAGCCCGCCGGGGAGGCCGAGGCTCAGAAACATGCCGAAGGCGATCAACGCCATGATTAGCAGCATGACATAGCCGCTGCCCGTGCCTGCCCTGCGTTCGCTGGATGTGCGCAGCGCGTGAATCTCCTGTGTCGCATGGATCGTGTTCGGCATATCGCTCCTCCTTTCCTCGATTCTCTCATTTAATAATGATATTATATTTATATCTATCCGTCGGTGCAAGGAAAATCGCCGGACGGTGTCCGCGATGTCCTCGCCGGGAGTGGCGCGGCGGCGACGATCTGCTATTCGATGCCGCCTGTGAGAAGGGGATTGCCGATGCGCCTCCTGTCCGCCCTGATCGGAGCGATGCTGATGACCACCGCCGCCCAAGCCCAGCAACCGCAAGCGACGGGAGAGCGCCCCGCCTGGCGGCTGGTCATCCATGGCGGCGCCGGCGTGATCGAGAGATCGCGCCTGACGCCGGAGCAGGATGCCGGGATTCGCGCCGCGCTCGATCGGGCGCTGGCGGCGGGACAGGAGGTGCTGGCCGGCGGCGGCGCGGCGCTGGACGCGGTCGAGGCGGCGGTGCGGGTGCTGGAGGACGACCCCCATTTCAACGCCGGGCGCGGCTCGGTCTTCACCTGGGACGGCACGATCGAGATGGACGCGGCGATCATGGACGGGCGGGACCGCAATGCCGGCGCCGTCACCGGCGTCACCGCGACGCGCAACCCGATCCGCCTCGCCCGCGCGGTGATGGAGGACAGCCCGCACGTCTTCCTGTCGCGCGAGGGCGCCAACCAGTTCTCGGTCGACCGGGGCCTGCCGCAGGAGCCGCCGGAATATTTCCAGACGGCCGAGCGCCGCCGCCAGCTCGACGAGCTGCGCTCGCGCCCCAGCGCCGAGCATTTCGACGTGCACCTCAAATACGGCACGGTCGGCGCGGTGGCGCTGGACAGCCGGGGCCATGTCGCCGCCGCGACCTCGACCGGCGGGCTGACCGGCAAACGCTGGGGCCGGATCGGCGATTCGCCGATCATCGGCGCCGGCACCTATGCCGACGACCGCGCCTGCGCCGTTTCCGCGACCGGCGCGGGCGAGTTCTTCATCCGGGCCGGCGTCGCGCACGAGATTTGCGCCCGGATGCGGATCGGCGCCGAGAACCCGCAGGCCGCCGCCGACGCGGTGATGGCCGAAGTCGCGGCGATGGGCGGATCGGGCGGCGTGATCGTCGTCACGCCCGCCGGCGACGGCCTCTACAGCTTCAACACGCCGGGCATGTATCGCGGCGAGGCCTCGCCCGCCGGCCGCTCGGTGGCGATCTACGGAGACGAACAATGATGTCCTCCCCTCGATTCCGAAGGGAGGGGGATCAGCCGAAGGCTGGTGGAGGGGATTCCTGCGGCAAAGGAGGCCCCTCCACCGTGCTGCGCACGGTCCCCCTCCCCCGGAAATCCGGGGGAGGAAAGATCGGGCTGCTGGCTGCGCTGCTTATCTTCCTCCTGCCCGCGCCGGCCACCGCCTGGTGGGAATATGGCCATGAGGCGGTGGCGCGGATCGCCTGGCTGGAGATCGGCCCGCAGACCCGCGCCGAGCTGCGCCGGCTGCTCGCCCACTCCCGCCTGCTCGACACGCCGACCTGCGGCGCGAACACGATCGAGCTGGCGAGCATCTGGCCGGACTGCATCAAGACGCTGGGCGAGCGCTTCAGCTACGCCTCGTCCTGGCATTACCAGAATGTCGACATCTGCCGCCCGTTCGATCAGGCATGGGCCTGCCGCGACGGCAATTGCGTGTCCGCGCAGATCGAGCGGAACGCGCGGCTGCTCGCCGACCGCGACGTGCCGGCGCGCGAGCGGCTGATGGCGCTCGCCTTCCTCGTCCATTTCGTCGGCGATCTGCACCAGCCGATGCATGCCGGCGACCATGGCGATCTCGGCGGCAACCGGGTGCGGGTGAGCTACGGCATCATCGCCGGGCGGACCAACCTCCATTTGGCCTGGGACGGTTATATCGCCGAGCGCGCCATCTCCACGCCGCCCGGCGGCCCGGACGCGATCCGCGACGGCCTGAGCCCGGCGGAGAAGGCCGACATGCGCGGCGGCGGGATCGAGGACTGGGCGCGGGAGAATTGGGAGATCAGCCGCGACTTCGCCTATGGCACGATCCGCACGGACCCCTGCACCCGCGAGGCGGAGGGGGAGCGCCCGGTGATCACCGAGGAGATCACCGCGCGCCTGATCCCGGTCGTTCGCCGGCAGGTCGCGCGCGGCGGGCTGCGCCTCGCCCGCCTGCTGGACGAGGCGCTTCAGCCCGATTCGCCCTGGCTGCGGCCGCCGGAGCGGCGCCGGAACTGAGCTTTCCTCCCCGGCGAATGCCGGGGAGGAAAGACTTCTACTCCGGCACCACCGTCACGGCGCGGCGGTTCTGCGCCCAGGCGCTTTCGTTCGAGCCGAGCGCCTCGGGACGCTCCTTGCCCCAGCTGATCGTCTGCATCCGGGCCGGATCGACGCCGCGCGACTGGAGATAGTTGCGCGCGGCATTGGCCCGGCGATCGCCCAGCGCGAGATTATATTCGCGGGTGCCGCGCTCGTCGGCATGGCCCTCGATCGTGACCCGCACGTTCGGATTGCGGCCCAGCCAGGCGGCCTGCGCGTCGAGGATGCGCTGCGATTCGCTGTCGATCGAATAGGAATCGAGCGCGAAGAAGACGCGGTCCGAGGTCACGCTTTGCAGGAAGTCCGCGCGCGATCCGGGGACGACCGCGCCGCTGACGCCGCCGTCCTGCTCCCAGCCGTCGCCCGGCGCCGAATCGCTCGGCGGCGCGGGCGGCAGCTCGGCGGAGCGGCGGGCGCAGCCGGCGGTCAGTGTGAGCGCGGCGGCGATCGCCACCAGGCCGGTCATCCTCATCGTCTGTCTCATAACATTCCTCCTCGTCTTGGTTTTTCTCGGGAATCCCTAATCACGCAGCGGGGACCAGGCCGGGTCCGATCCGCCGAGCGGCGTCGGCACCCGCCGGGTGACGCCGGTGCCGACATCGACATACCAGAGCTGGCCCTGGCTCGCACCGCGCGTGAACATCACGGCGCGGCCGTTGGGCGCCCAGGTCGGCCCTTCGGCGAAACCGCCGCTGGTCAATATGCGTTCCCCGGACCCGTCCGGATTCATGACGCCGATCCGGAAGCCGCCCGTCTTGGTGAAGGCGATGAGGTCGCCGCGCGGGCTCCACACCGGCGTCCCGTAGCCGCCGCCGCCGAAGCTGATCCGGCGCTGGTTCGATCCGTCCGCGTTCATGATGTAGAGCTGCTGGCTGCCGCCCCGGTCGCTTTCGAAGACGATGCGGCTGCCGTCCGGCGAATAGGAGCCGCCGGTGTCGATGCCCGGCGCGTTGGTCAGCCGCTGCGGCGTGCCGCCCGAGACGGGGACGCGGTAGATGTCCGTATTGCCGTTCACCGCCATCGAGAAGACGATATGGCGGCTGTCCGGCGAGTAGCGCGGCGCGAAGGTCTGATGGGGCGCGTTGACCAGCGGCCGGGCCTGCCCGGAATCGAGCTCGTAGACCATCACGCGCGGGCGCTCGCCTTCATAGGTCATGAAGGTGATCGTCTGCTGGTTCGGCGCGAAGCGCGGGGTCAGCACCGTATACTGGCCGTTGGTCAGGAAACGGTGATTGGCGCCGTCATAGTCCATGATCGCGAGGCGCTTCACCCGCCGGTTGGCCGGCCCGGTTTCCGAGACATAGACGATGCGCGTGTCGAAATAGGCGCCTTCGCCGGTCAGCCGCGAATAGATGGTGTCGGCGCAGCGATGCGCGGCGCGGCGCCAGTCGCGCGGGCTGACGACATAGCCCTGCCGGGCCAGCTCGGTCCGCGCCGCCACGTCGTAGAGATAGCAGCCGACCGTGATCGAGCCGTTGGCATTGGCCTGGACGAAGCCCTGGACCAGATTCTGCGCCCCGGTCGTCTGGAAATAGGGGAAATCGGGCGACGTCACCTGCGGGAAGGAGACGGGCCGCAAACCGACCGGCCCGATCGGCGTGAACAGGCCCGAGTTGCGCAGATCCGCCGCGATGATGTCGGCGACCTGCCGGCCGAGCGCCTGGGTGTTGCCCGCCGGCGTGTCGGCCGCCTGCGGCGTCGGCATGTGCGGGATCGCGATCGGCAGCGCGGCGCGGCGCCCGCCGGTCACGTCGACGACGAGCTGGCCGTCATCCGCGTCCTGTTCCTGGGCCTGGGCGGGCAGGGCGCCGCCCAGTATCACGGACCATGCGGCGGCAATGATCGCGAAGATGCGCAGATTGAAGTTCCTCATCCCGTCTCTCTTCTTCTCAGCCCGGCAGGCGGTAGTTCATCGTGAAATTGCTCCAACCGCGCGGCACGTCATACAGTTCCTGCGGCAGGCCCCGGAGCGGCGCGCAGCCCGTGAAGGCGGCGACCGCAATATCCGCGACGCGCTCGGCATAGCGGCGATTCTCGTCGTCCAGCCCGCGCTGCGCGCCGACGCGCGGCCGCGCGGCGAGCGATCCGTCGCGGTTGAGGCGCAGGCTGACCGGCGTCACGATCCGCTCCGCGCCCGGCCCCGGATAGACCTGACGATCGGCGCAGGGCTGGACCTGCCGCGTGATCGCCTGCGCGATGTCGGCGGCGGCTGCGGCGCTCATCGTCGCGGCGGGCGGGTTGCGCGAGCGCGACGAGGAGGGATCGCGGCCGAGATTGTCGAGGTTGAGATCGCCGAGGCGCGGGGCGCGGCTTTCGTGGCCGGGCCGGTTGCGCGCCGCTTCCGGACGCCGCCGGTCGCGCGGATCGGTCTGCGCCCGGGGCGAAGCGCGTTCCGGCGCCGGCGCGGCCTGGCGCGTCGTGGGCTGCGCGGGCGTCGGGCTGGGCGCGGGCGGCGCTTCCTCGATCGCGCCGAGATCGGGCGCGGTGGCCGGCGCGGGCGGCTCGGCGGCGGGCTCGGGCGAGGCGGACCGGAGCGCAACCTCGTCCACGAACGAAACCTCGATCGCGTCGCTCGGCGGCGGCGTGCGGGTCGCGGCGAACAGGCTGACGGTCAGCGCCGCGAGCAACAGGGCATGGCCGATGACGGACGCGCCCAGCCCGGCGGCTTCGGCCCTATCCACCGGCACCGTCCATCAGCGCGTCTCGCCCTGCGGCGTGCCGACCAGCGCCATGCGGCGCAGGCCGGCATGATTGATCTCGCCCATCACCTCCATCACCCGGCCGTAATCGAGCGCGCGATCGGCGCGCAGATAGATGCGCGGCCCGCCCTCCTCGCGGCTGGACGCGGCGATCGACTGGAGGCGGGCGCCCAGCCCCTCGCCGTCGACCGGGGTCTCGTCGATGAAGACCTGCCCGTTCGGATCGATCGAGATCGTGACCGGCTCCACATCCTGGTCGAGCGCGGCCGCCTTGCTGTCCGGCAGATCGACCTGCACGCCCGCGGTCAGCAGCGGCGCGGCGACCATGAAGATGATGAGCAGCACCAGCATCACGTCCACCATCGGCGTGACATTGATCTCCGCCATCGGCGTCCTGCGCCCGCGCCGGCCGGGACCGAGAATGGGACCCATCGCCATTACAGCCTCCCCTCCCTTCCAGGGAGGGGATTGAGGGGTGGGTGCGAGCGCAGCGAGCCTCCTTCGGAGGCTACCCACCCCCGGCCCCTCCCTTGCAGGGAGGGGAGTTCCGGAGGCAACCGGCTCATCCCTCCATCTCCAGCTCGCGCGAAAGCGCGCCGTGAAAGCCGTCGGCGAAACGCTGGAGCGCCGCCTCGATCCGGTTCACGGTGAAGCTGAAGCGGTTGTAGGCGATCACCGCCGGGATGGCGGCGAACAGGCCCAATGCGGTCGCGAACAACGCCTCGGCGATGCCCGGCGCGACGACGGCGAGGCTGGTGCTCTGCTGCCCGGCAATGTCCGAGAAGGCGCGCATGATGCCCCAGACCGTGCCGAACAGGCCGACGAAGGGCGCGACCGAGCCGACCGTGGCGAGGATGTTGAGCCGGCCGGCGACCCTGTCGGTCTCCGCCGTCACCGCCGAATGGAGCGCGAC
Source organism: uncultured Chitinophagaceae bacterium (assembly GCA_964624205.1). GTDB lineage: Bacteria > Bacteroidota > Bacteroidia > Chitinophagales > Chitinophagaceae > Flavitalea. Next base: position 3,711 of record CAZUWX010000091.1, on the reverse strand, counting down.
GGCGAGGCGGCCGCGCGTGCCCTCCTTGTCGATGCTCCGCCCGGCGGTCGAGCGCCGCCATTCCGCGACGCCGGCGGCGAGCACCTTGGCGGACGGCAGATCGCCCTTGCCCCGGCTTTCGTAGAAGCTGTCGATATCCTCGGATTTCCAGAAGTCGCGCTCGAACCGCTCGTTCTCGCGCGCCATGCGGCGCAGCTTCAGCCACTGGCCGATGATGATCGTCCAGGTCCAGATGCTGGCGAGGACGAGCCCCACCATGACCGACTTCACGACGATGTCGGCCTGCATGAACAGGGCGATCGGCGACATCACATCGCCCGCGGCTCCAATATGCGTCACTTCGCTCCTTCCCCTTTCAGCCGCTCGAAACGGTCGATCCAGTCGCGCGGCTGACGCTGCGGTCGGCCGTCCGGCGCGATGAACGCCGCCGTGACCGTCGCGTCGGCGAGGATTTCCCGCCCGCGCATGACTCGTTGATGAATGACGCTGCTCGCCGCGCGTATCCCGACCAGCTCGCTCCGCACGACCAGGGCGTCTTCGAGCTTCGCCGGCGCGCGATATTTGATGTGGACCTCGGCGACGACATAGACGCCGCCGCCCGCCTCCAGCACCGCGCGCTGGTCCACGCCCAGCGCGCGCAGCATGTCGGAACGCGCCCGCTCCATATATTTCAGATAGTTGGCGTAATAGACGATGCCGGCCGCATCGGTGTCCTCGAAATAGACGCGCAGCGCGAAATGGTGGACGCCGTCCACCCAGCCGCCTTCATAGGGCCGGTCGATCTCCTCGCTCACGCGGGCGGCTCTATCCGGGCGCGAGTCCGGGGCCAAGCCCCCCGGAAAAGCGCGAGACGAAGCGAGGCTTAAGCGCGGCGGATCAACGCGCCGGCATCGCCGCGCCCTGCGCCGCGACGATGCGGACGAGATCGCCCTGCGCGACGTTGACGTCGATCAGGTGCGTGCCCCAGCCGGGCACAAGCTGCCCCATCATATAGACGTCGCCGGGGATCGCGTCGGTGCGCGCGTCGGCCGGATCGGCATGGACGGTCAGCGCCAGCCAGCCGGCCTGGCCGTCATGCGCGCAGGCGCCCGACACCAGCCCTTCGGTGCGCAGGAACGGCGCGGGCGGCGGCCCGGCCTCGGACCAGACGACCGGCGCGGCGCCCGGCGGCGGCGGCGCGGCGGCGAACCAGTAGGATTCGAGCGCGCCCGCGCCGCCGGCGAGGCGCGAGGGATCGGTGCAGGCCGCCGTCATGCCCGGCCGCGCCGCCCGGCCGAGGAAGGCGCCGGCGGACGGCGGGCCGTCGGCGCGAAAGGTCATGTAGGAGATCACGCAGCCGGTCTGGCCGGGCCGTTCGCACAGCGGCGTCGCTTGGAAACTGCCGCCCACGGCCTGCCCTTCCGGCACTTCGACCGCCCAGCCGAGCAGGACGGCCGAGACCATCCGCGCCGCTTCGGGCCGCCCCTCGATCTCTTGCGCGAGCAGGGTGATGAGGTGGATCGTGCCCTGGCTGTGCCCGATCAGCACGAACGGGCGCCCCTGATTATGGCGGTCGAGATAATGGCGCCAGGCCGCGCGCACGTCGTCATAGGCCCGCGCCATGACCGGAGCGACGTCCTGCCCCGTCATCACCGCCGCGATGCTGGCGAGCGTCGCCTGCCGGTAGAGCGGTGCGAACGGACGGCACACGCCCGCGAAGCGCGCCAGCTGGACGGCGGCCACGCTCTGCTCCTCCGGCCCCGCGTCCATGTCGCTGTTCAGCCCGGGATCGCGCGAGACGGTGGGATAGACGTAGAAGCAGTCGATCGGCGGATCGGCGGCGGGCGCGGCGGCCGTCACGGGGCCGTAGCCGGCGGGCGTGAGATCGGCGGTCGGCAGCGGCGTGCCGCAGGCGTCCTGGCGGCCGGGCAGGCACAGCCAGCTCGCCTCCTCGGCATAATCGACCGGCGCGGGCGGCTCTTGCGCGGCAGCGGGCGCGGCAAGCAGTGCAATCAACCAGAGCAGCTTCTTCACATCACCCTCCGTCATTCCAGCGAAAGCTGGAATCTCCTTTTCTTCCGGCCGGCCCGCCAAAGGCAACGGGATTCCAGCTTTCGCTGGAATGACGACGAATGTTTTCTTCTATTTCCCGTCGAACAAACCGGATTGCCCCCCGCCGGGCTGCGGCAGGCCGAGATGGGTCCAGCCCGGCCCGTTCAGGCAGCGCCCGCGCGCGGTGCGGGCGATCAGGCCGAGCTGGATCAGATAGGGCTCGATCACTTCCTCGATCGTGTCGCGCGGCTCGGACAGGCCGGCGGCGAGCGTCTCCACGCCGACCGGGCCGCCGCGATAGATGTCCGCGATCATGTGGAGATAGCGCCGGTCCATCGCATCGAGGCCGAGATGATCGACCTCCATCCGGTTCAGCGCCGCATCGGCGACCTTCGCATTCACCTGTGCGTCGCCATCGGCCTGCGCGAAATCGCGCACCCGGCGCAGCAGCCGCCCGGCGATGCGCGGCGTGCCCCGCGAGCGGCGCGCCACTTCCTTCGCGCCATCCCCGGTCAGCGACAGGCCGAGCAGCCCGGCGGCGCGGCGCACGACCTGCTCCAGCTCGTCCACCGAATAGAATTGCAGCCGCACCGGGATGCCGAAGCGGTCGCGCAGCGGCGTGGTGATCAGCCCCTGCCGCGTCGTCGCGCCGACCAGGGTGAATTTCGGCAGATCGATCCGCACCGAGCGCGCCGACGGCCCCTCCCCGATCATCAGATCGAGCACCCGGTCCTCCATCGCCGGATAGAGGATTTCCTCGACCGCCGGCTGGAGCCGATGGATCTCGTCGATGAAGAGGACGTCGCCGTCCTCGAGATTGGTCAGCAAAGCCGCGAGATCGCCCGACTTGGCGATCACCGGCCCCGACGTGGCGCGAAAGCCCACGCCCAGCTCGCGCGCGATGATCTGCGCCAGCGTCGTCTTGCCCAGCCCCGGCGGCCCGAAGAACAGCACATGATCGAGCGCATCGCCCCGCCCCTTCGCGGCCGAGATGAACACCCGCAGATTCTCCCGCGCGGCCTTCTGCCCGACGAACTCATCGAGCGTCTTGGGGCGCAAGGCGGCGTCGATATCCTCGGGACGGCGCTCCGGCGTGGTGAGGCGGTCGGGGTCGGTCATGCCGCGCCGAACCTAGCCTCACCCGTCATTCCCGCGAAAGCGGGAATCCCGCTATTCTTCTTCGTGCCTTCGCGCCTTCGCGTGAAACCCCTTTTTCTCACGCGAAGACGCGAAGACGCGAAGGAAGGAAAACAAGGAAGCGGGATTCCCGCTTTCGCGGGAATGACGAGGGTAAGAATCACCGTGCCGCCTTCTTGAGCGCGATGCGGACCAGCGCGTCCAACGTCGCCTCCGGACCCAGCTCCGCTTCCGCCTTGGCCACGGCAGCGGCGGCTTCGGCGGGGCGGAAGCCGAGATTGGCGAGGGCGGAGGCGGCGTCCTGGGCCTTGCTGCCTGCCGGAACGGACGCCGCCGCGCCGCCGGGGCCGAGCGCGATGCCGCCGGCCTTGTCCTTGAGTTCGTTGACGATGCGCTGGGCGAGCTTCGGCCCGACGCCCTGAGCGCGGGCGATCATCGCGTGGTCGCCGCTCGCCACCGCGCGGTGGACCTCGTCATGGGAGAGCGCCGAGAGGATGGCGAGCGCGACCCGGGCGCCGACGCCCTGCACGGAGATGAGCAGCC
>CAZUWX010000090.1:0-10079 GCA_964624205.1 uncultured Chitinophagaceae bacterium | reverse complement strand
CATCGTCGAGCCACATAAAATCCGGCTGATACTTCTCTTCCATCTCTTTCCAGCGGGCAACGTAGTCGGCGATGTACGCATCGTCCAGGGTAAAGGGCCCATAGAGACCTGCCGCTTCGGGCATCTCTTCAATCTCCTTCGCTATCTCGGGTCGCGGAGTAGCTTCTACCAGGAAACGGGTTTCGCGGGTGGCAAAATATCCATTATGCCGTTCCCGGTGGTAGGAAGGGGCGAACCGTAGTCCTTTTTCACGGACCGCTTTTGCCAGGTCGCCCACCAGGTCGCGTTTCGGTCCCTTTTTCACCGAGGTCCAGTCCGTAAGCTTTGAATCCCACTGCACCCATCCGTCGTGGTGTTCCGCAGTAAGCACCACGTAATTCGCTCCCGCCTCTTTGAACAGCGTGGCCCAATCATTGGGGTCCCATTTTTCAGCCTTAAATAGCGGGATCAGGTCTTTAAAGCTGGCGCCGGCAGGTGCTGTTTTCTCCTCTCCCGCAGCTAACGGCCCCCAGTGGATGAATATACCGAGCTTGGCATCGTCGAACCACTGCGGCACCGGCATTTTTTTTAACGATTCCCAGTCGGCTTCATATTTTTGTTTTTCTTTCTTACTGTTATCGGGCGCCGCTCCCGAATTACAAGCCCCCGCTACTATTAATACCGGAATTATCCATAAAACGATCTTCTTATACATCTATTTAGAATTAAAAATTAACCATAATATACCGATTTTCCCTGAGGCCGTGTTTTGTATATACCGGCGTCCGTTGGCCTGCGATACTAATTATACCCCGGATTCTGCTCCATGGAAGGATTAATATCCCGTTCAGCCTGTGGAATGGGCCAAAGATAATTTTCAGGATTTCTGAATGCCTTTACTCCTCCGATATAATATCCGTTTTCGTCGACCAGGTAATCAGTATAGTTGGCCGGATCATTGGTCAGCTTTATACCGGTTTGGGGTCCTGTGCAAACGATATGCGCAATTTTCCACCGCAGTATATCCCAGTATCTCAATCCTTCCCAGGCAAGCTCAACCCTTCTCTCATTTCTCATTCGGTCTCTTGTGAAATCGGCCACCTGGATCGGGGGCATATCAACCGAGGCCCTTCCGCGAATAAGATTTACTGTTTCATCCAATAGCTGCTGCGTAATAACGCCGTTCCTGGCCTCAAATTCCGCCTCCAGATAACCCAGCAATACCTCGGCATACCGTATCAGCGCATAATCCCCTCCGTAGGTAGTAACGTTTCCGCTGTAGCCTTCATCAACCCATTTTTTCAGGGCATATCCCATATAAGTTCCTTTCATGTTATCCATGTTCGTCAGATCGGGATGTGATTGATAGGTCATTCCTTTCCATTCCGATCCTGGAAGAAAGATAGTTGCATAAAGTCTGGGGTCCCTGTTCGCATAAGGGCTGTCAGGGTCAAATAACGGGGATTGATCAGCCGGCAGGCCGTCTTCCATATCGTACGCCAATACCAGGCTGCTGAAGGGGTCAAACAGATGCTGCCCCCCGAATTGCTGGGGAGGATACACTTGTTGCGTATTTACGCCTTGCACGTCCTGCATGTTTTTCTGCACGTAGATCAATTCTTTACTTCCCTTTCCGCTGGCTATAAAAAGCTCCTTATACCGGCTGTCAATTTCATGTACGCCGGCGTCAATAATCGTCTTATATGCCGCTGACGCTTCGGACCAACGCTCCTCTGCCATCAGCAGGCGGCCCAGCATCGCCAATGCGGCCCCTTTGACAATCCGCCCGTCTTCAGCAGCGGGACGGGACCATGGCAGCTTCTCCGCAGCAGCCTTCAGCTCATTTTCAACAAATCCGGTAACTGTTGTTTTCAGGTCCCGGGTCAGGGTATTGGCTTCATTAATTGTGAGAACCGTTGTTACCAGCGGCACTCCTCCAAAATACTGGCTCAGCCAGAAGTATTGATACGCACGTATAAATCTCACTTCTGCGATCATCTCCTGCTTTTTCTCTTCATTCATTCCTACGGATTCAACATTGGCAAGAAAATAATTAGCGGCAGCTATCTTCTGATAGGAAGTCACCCATTGGTCGGAAATATAGGTGTTTGAGGCGTTCAGGGACCCATTGGTCAAAATCCACAATCTGGTTCGGGCCGCCATGGCGCCGTTGTCGCTTGCGGCATCCCAGTGGTGCTGGACAAGGCCGGACCGGGATGACCTGTACACGCCTGTCAGCCCCATCATGGCATCAGTCTCCGACCTCCAGAAGGTGTTGGTTGCCAAAGAGCTCAGGGGATACTTTTCCAGGAAATCCTTTCCACAACCCATACATAAAAACCCGGCAAGTATAAAAACTATCCAGTATCCTGAAGCCCTCCTATATATATTTTTTGTTTCCACGTTATTGAAATTTTTTGATTAGAAAGAAGCGTTGATCCCTGCTGAGTAGACACTCGTGAAAGGATAAAATTGCCTGAAAGTACCCGGGGTTGTCGGCTCAGGATCCCACCCCTTATAAAATTTATGAAATGCCAGCAGGTTACTACCGTTCAGATATATACGTAGTCTGGTAATCCTGAGTCTGCTCAATAAATCCGGGGATATGCTATACCCGATCTGTAAAGTTTTAAGCTTGAGGTAGGAGGCGTTGATAAGCCAGTAAGAAGAAGGCTCAACGGGGGAGCCCCCAACAAGCGCTCTGCTGAATTTCGGATAGGTGGCATTCCTGTCCGGATTTTCGGCCGTCCACCTCCCCTCCACCATCCATCTCTGCGGAGTCGCGTCGTTTTGAAATGCTCTTTTGAATTGTATCTGTCCGATCTGGCGAAGCATACCTCCTGCTCCCGCTAACTGTGCCATCAGATCAAAGCCTTTGAATCCCACTGTAATCGATGAGCCGTATGTGTATTTAGGGAAGCTGGACCCTAGCGGCATTCTATCATTATTAGCATCCACCACTCCGTCAGGCGGCCCACCGTCCGGCCCCGCAATATCCATGTACCGGACAAACCCTGGTTCTGCCAGGAAGGGCTGTACCGGGTATTTGTCGATATCGGCCTGGTCGATGAACAGGCCTTCGGCCTGGTATCCATAAAACGATTGGAGGGGTCGTCCTACGAATAAACCTCTGGCTATATCTCTGTCAACATTCGACAGCTTAACCACCTTATTCTTCACTACTGAAAAATTGGCGCTCACCGAATACGTAAACTGTCCGAAGTTATTCCTGTGATTGACGTCAAAATCCCAACCCCTGTTCGACACTTCTCCGGCATTTGTTTCGGATGGCCGCAGCCCCAGGGTAGACGAGGTGGAAACCGCATAAAGAATATCGAAGGTTCTCCTGTTGAAGTAGTCCACCACCAGGTTCAATTTTCCCCCTAAAACCGACACATCGATCCCTGCGTCTGCCACAGTAGTCGTTTCCCAGGTAATATCGGTATTTGCCAGGTTCAGCATCATCGCGCCGGACGCCAAAACCGGGGAAACGCCGAAAGGATAGTTTTGTCCTAACGAGATTGACGGCTGATAGGGGTAGTTCCCAATTTGTTGATTTCCCAGGCTTCCCCAAGAAGCACGCAGCTTCAGATTATTGATCCAGGGCATACTATTCTGCAGAAAATTTTCTTCGGATATCCTCCATCCCGCAGAGAAGGAGGGGAAAAACCCCCACCTTTTTTCGCGGGAAAACCGGGACGACCCGTCGTACCGGGCGTTTGCCTCGAAAAGGTATTTTCCCTGGTAGTTGTAATTAATTCTTCCAAAATAGGATAGTAGCGACCATTCGTAGGCGTCTCCCGTATTTCTCATGTTTCCGGCCGCTCCCGCATTCAGCTCGTACAGGGAATTGGTGGGGAAATTATCACGATATCCGTATAGCGATTCATTCCTGAACTCGTCGCTGGTATATCCGGCCAGCAGTCCTATGTTGTGATCACGTACTGACTTTTCATACACGGCAAGCACTTCAAAAATCGTTTCATTATTATTAGCCCTTGTCCGATGTAGCTGGGCCGGCTCCAATGTACGGGTGGGATCAAGCACCATCGTGGCGTTATAGTTCACGTTTGATCCGTCATTCATGTCGTACCCTATTTTACCGGAAAGCGAGAACCCGTTGAATACTTTCCATTTCAAGGAAGCGTTTCCGAGAAAATGGTGCTTTTTGTCGTTCTGAAAAGAATAACTATCAAGTGAGGCCTCAGGGTGCTGCACGTTTATCCATCCATACGTACCGTCGGGCAGTCTGCCAGGATAAATTACCGGCAGGCGAACCGATCCCAGTATAATATTTCCCATATCACCCGCGGCTCCGGCATTGCTCGGCTCATCAATTGTAGAAATGTCGCCGGTCAGGCCGATATTCAATTCCAGCTTTTCACTTATTTTACTACTAAGATTCAGCAGTATATTATTCCGTTTGAACGAATTTTCCTGGATCAGTCCGTCCTGCCGAACGTAGCCGGTCGAGAAAAAATAATTAATATTTTCAGAGCCTCCTGTAAAGCTCAGGTCATGGCCTGTCTGGAATCCGTTGCCGCTCGAAAACAGATCCTTGTAATGGTCGACGTTCGGATAATTTACGGGATCTTCTCCCGATCTGAATTTTTGAATGTCCTGGGGCGTCCAAATGGCGCCTTCGCCTGAATTGATCAAAAATTCATTCTGTAGCTCGGCATATTCCCAGGCCGGAACGAATTCCGGCATTTCTGTAGGTTTCTGTCTGCCGACATACCCGTTATAATTGACGGACAGCTTACCCATCTTGCCCTTCTTTGTTTCGATCAAAATGACGCCATTTGCTGCCCTCGATCCATATATCGATGCAGAAGCGGCATCCTTCAGTACCGATATACTCTGTATACTATTGGGATTCAGATTGTCGAGCGAGGAGGGAATACCGTCTACCAGCACAAGCGGATTTTTACCTGCGTTGCTGAAAGTGCCGATGCCCCTGATTCTTATTGTGGCCAGATCCCTGCCCGGCGAACCGGTGTTTGTTTCAACGGTTACGCCACTGATCTCACCTTGTAGTACCTGCGACGTCTGCATGACGTTCTTGTATTCGATCTGCTTATTGGTGATACTTCCGATAGCGCCGGTGAGATTTACTTTTTTATCCGATCCATAACCGATCAGCACTACGTCTTCAAGCCCGATCGAGTCAACCCGTAGGGTGACATTAATCACTTCCTGATTCCCAATTACCGCTTCCTGCGTGAGAAATCCGACGAACGAGAATACCAGCACCCGGTCAGACGCTGACACTGTCAGCGTATATTCACCGTCTACACCGGTATAAGCGCCCTTATTGGTTCCTTTTATTTTCACAGAGGCGCCCGCAAGCACCTGCCCATCCTGCCCCCGTACAACACCTGTGACGGGCCGCTCCGCGCGCAGGGTGGCAGCGGCGGCGGGTTGGAAGACGGGGGTGGTGGAAAGCGGCTCTTTTTTTTCAGACAGAAAAATAGTCCGGTCGTCTATCCGAAAATTTAATGGCTGATCCCTGAACAAGGCCTCCAAAAATGTAGCCAGCGGCATTTTTGAAACGGACAGAGAAACAGGATGGGCTTTTTCCAATAGCTCCTGATTATACAACACAACAAATCCTGATTGTTTTTTTATAGCCTTAAAAACACTCTTCAGCGGCGCGTCCCTGACCGACAATGAGATGTCCTGTGAAAAAGTTTTTGCAGAAAGATGAACACAGCAAGCGAACAGTAAAAAAAATGTCAATTTCATAATACGTCGCATTTGAACTGGCAACCGGAACGGGGCAACCCCGGGCTTGAGAAAAGGAGACCCGACCCGAAAAAAAGACGACAATACAGGTCGGCACCCAATAACTTTTTTTTGCATAAATTGCACTAGTTTGGCGGTTAAAAATTGAAGTTTTCGCGAACCTAAATTTGGATCAGTCCAAACATCTGCCGGGAGCGGGTCCAATCGCTTCCGGTATTGTTTTTTGGGAACGATCCGGTTTAGAATATGTATGATTGTATTAACTCATTAAAAAATATTTGGCTGTTTTTTTAAGGCAATACCACCAGTCTTCTGTTCTCCTCCAGCCGAAAATGCACCTTCGATTCGCCCAGTGCCTTTAACAGGCTGGATAGTTTAACATTGCGGCTCATTCCACCACCAAATTTTATATCAGGTATTCCTTTTTCATACACTACTTCCAGGTCGTACCAACGTTCCAGTTGTTTCATGACTTCCTGGAGACCGGCATCTTCAAAATTAAAAACCCCGTTTTTCCAGGCCATGATCTTCTCCATATCCGTATTTGCAACAACGGTAATGGCTTCCGGCCGGCCGGAAGGGTCCCCTGCGTCTGCAACCCGGGCCTGTTGGCCGGGTTTGAGAATGGCAGGCTTAACCCCTTCTCTGCTCTTCACGCGTACGCTACCTTCCAGCAATGTTGTATTGACAGTTGATTCATTCTCGTATGCATTGACGTTGAACGCTGTACCCAGCGCTTCCACTTCAGCCTGGTTGGGTATGCTTACGAAGAATGGTTTCGATTCGTCCTTTGCCACCTCGAAATACGCTTCCCCCCTCAATTCGATGCGCCGCTCCTTTTCGGAAAATACAGCGGGGTAACGCAGGGTGCTCGCCGCGTTCAGCCATACGCGTGTACCATCGGGCAATACCATTTTGAACTGCCTGCCTCTTGGTGTGATCATGGTGTTATACACCACCTCTTCGGGGGATCTTTCAGCAGCGCTATACACCAGTTGTCCCTCGCGCAACATTATCTGAGCTCCGCTCTGGACGGCCACAATGCCATTTCCAAGGCTGTCCAGCACCAACTGCCGGCCGTCGCCAAGCGCCAGTATTGCGCCTTCCCTGCCTGGCTCTATATCAGCCGGCTGCTGCCTGTTGTCGCTCAGGGGTGGCGGCTGCAGGTTATCCTGCATCCAGAAATAAGCCGCGCCCGTTGCCAGTAAAAAGAGGATTGCAGCGGCCCAGCCCCAGCGCCATAGCGGGCGGACGCGGACAGCGGGGAGCGTAGCTGCTTCCACATTCTTCCACATCCAGGCCCGGCGTGCCTCAGACGCAGCACCCGGAAACCGGTCCCATGCCTGGTGCAATAGCTCCTCACTATGATCGCTTTTGCGGAGCAAAACCAGCATTTCGCGGATCTCTTCTGCCGTAGCCTCGTTCGCGAGGTAGCGGGATAGTAAAAAAACCGTTCGTTCCATCAAACAGTAGACTACTCTCAAAACGAAAAAGACCAGTCAGGAAATTTTTTTTTAGTGTGACATGGTGTACAGCACCAGGAGGCTCAGTTCAAGTGCGTGGTCTTTCAGATAGCCTCGGAGCATTTTCAGCGCCTCCAGAAGATGATTTTTAACCGTATTGGGGGATAGATTAAGCCGGTCTGCAATTTCCTGATAATTCAAACCCTGTTCGCGGCTCAGCCGGTAGATGATCTTTTTCTGAGGTGGCAACCGATCTACCGTCTGTGCAATAATATGAGCCATCTCATTAGCCTGGATCTGCTGTATTGTTCCATTATCATGGGCCGTTTTCCAGCGATGTGCATTTTCGATTACCCGTAACTCGTTGGCCACTTTCTTTAAATAGGTGTTAATCTGATTGAATACCATCCGGTATAAATAGGCGGTGGGATTCTCCACCTTATGCAACAAATGCCGTTGGCTCCACAGCCTTATAAAAACCTCCTGTGTCAGCTCTTCGGCAATAAATTTTGATTTGGTGTAGTTGTATATCACTGCATACATCCTGTCGGCATACATTTCAAAAACCTCCTTGAAAGCACGGTGGTCTCCGTGCGCCACCAGGCTCAGCAGGCCCTTCTCATACAGCAGCTGACTTCTTTGCAGGCTTTCCATCGTGTGTGTTTTCTCTGCAATTTAGTTTGGCTATATTACCAAAATATTACCTAACAGCAATATCGCAGGCCCATTTTATTTTTCTTTTTTATTTCTGTCCGGCTGGCCCGATTGCGAATCACCTCAGGCCGGTATGCGGTCGAAAGCATATTTGCCGGCATTTACATTGTACCGCGCAAAATACCGGTACCGCCATCACCAGGCGCGAGCCATCATCATTTTGATGGATTGTATCCGGCTGCTATAATTGTTTCCACCTCATCCGTACCATAGGCAGGCCAACCGCCATGTTTTGAGGTTACGAGAGCGCCCAGGGCACTGGCGAATTCTAAAGCATTTTCGGGTGAATGGTGATGCAGTATTCTTGCTAAAAATCCCGCCAGAAAAGCATCGCCGCTACCGATGGTATCGGCCACCTCTACCGGGAAACCCGGATGGGAGAAATAGTGTCCCTGAAAATTCACCACTGCCCCGTCTCCCCCCAGGGTGACGATCACCGAGTCCACCGCGAACCGGTCGCGGATCAGTTGCATGCCCGCTTCCATGCTTTTTTGAGGCGCATACCAACCGGCGATCAACGACAACTCAGATCCATTCATTTTCACGATATCGGCGCTATGCATCAGTTCTTCTACAATGGAACGATCGAAATAAGGCGGCCTTAGATTTATATCCAGTACTTTATGGCTAGCGGCTTCCAGCAAACGAAAAAGTGTTTTTCTGGATTGTGCAGCTCTTGCTGCAAGGCTGCCGAAAACAAAATAGTCTGCTTCAGCCACCAGTTTTTCGAGGGAAGCTTCAACTTGTATATTATCCCAGGCAGCGGGGTGAACAATATCATAGTGCATTTCCCCGCCGGCATCGGGCATTGCGTGCACCAACCCGGTAGCTAGCTCTGCATCAAACTGAATATAGCCGGTATCTATTCCCTGTTGCTGTAAGATTTCCAGTAATCTTTTACCGTGTTCGTCGTTGCCGATGCGCGTCAGCAGCGCAGGTGTTTCGCCCAGCTTATGCAGATGGTAGGCCACGTTCATAGGAGCGCCGCCAGGCAACTCCCGGTCGGGCAGCAGGTCCCATAAAATCTCACCGAAACAAGCTATCATAGTTAAGTGATTAAGGTAAAATATCAGTATTAGTAATCAAACACAACCCGGCCTTCCGCTGGCAACTTATCTTACGGCGCTCACTACTTGCCCGCCGTCATCCGCTTCTGCAGCTCTTCGAGCGACACGCCTTTGGTTTCGGGCATTTTAAATATCACCCATAACAATTGCAGCACCATCATCACCATAAAAAACAGGAATATCTTCGCGGGCCCGATCGCAGGATCGTTGGCAAAGAAAGGGAACGCGCTGGTGATGATCGCAGCCATAATCCAGTGTACGGAGCTGCCGAGCGACTGCCCATAAGAACGCACCTGGTTAGGAAATATCTCGGAAATGAATACCCAGATAACCGCTCCCTGCCCAATGGCATGGGAGCCGATAAAAATAAAGATCAGCACAGGAACCACCATGCCGCCCAGGAATTGAAAATAAAAAGCGGCTGCCACGGCACCCAGCGATAGTATATAACCGATAGAGCCGATCAGCATCAGCTTCTTTCGCCCGATCCTGTCGATAAGATATAATCCCAGCATCGTAAAAACCAGGTTAGCCAGGCCCACACCCGCACTTTGCAAAAATGCGGCGTCCTTCCCCAGGCCCGCCAGCTCAAACACTCGGGGAGCAAAATAGATGATGGCATTAATGCCCGACAACTGGTTGAATACCGCGATCAGTACTGCCATTATAATGGGTACGGAAAACCGCTTGCTCAGAAAATCCTGGAGGGTTGCCTTTTTGCGGTCGACTTCCACATCGTGGTGAATGGCGGCGATAGCAGCTTCCACGCCTTCGGGGTCAGACACCGTTAATATTTCACGGGCGCGCTTATAATCCTGTTTATGCACCATCAGCCAGCGGGGACTTTCCGGAACAAAATATAGCAGGACAACGAACAGCACTGCGGGAATGGCCAGCACACCCAGCATCCACCGCCATGCGTCCCCGCCCATCATGTTGGCCAATAGATAATTGGAAAGATAGACGAGCAGGATGCCGAAAACAATATTAAACTGGAAAGCCGCCACGAGGCGGCCCCTGCTTTTTGCGGGGGCAATCTCGGAGATAAACATGGGTGCCACTACAGAAGAGGCGCCGACACCCAGGCCGCCCAGGAAACGGAAAGACATAA
>CAZUWX010000089.1:0-10726 GCA_964624205.1 uncultured Chitinophagaceae bacterium | reverse complement strand
CTGGTTTTTTATTATATAGACATTCCTTCTTTGCCCGGCTGGTTTCAGCGGACGCGGTCCGCTGTGGGTGTTGTTTGAATCCCTCGCCTGCAAAAATGGTTTACAAACGCCGACATTTTGAAAATGATAACCTACGATAACGCCCAGCTCTTACAATTGTCGGGCTTGAGAACTCCGTATCCCGGAAAATTAGGTATGGTGGAAGAAGGGGCGTTGGCTGACCTGCTGTTAGTAGACGGCAACCCGCTTTACACCCTGTCGCTGATAGGGTAACCGAAATCAGGGTTTTATGTAACTAATATCACCTGCTGCCTTTTGTTTTTGTGTTTACTTGCCTATTCATCATAAACAAATCAGCATGAAATCACATTACCAGGTGTTGATCCTCGGCGGGGGTACTGCCGGGATCATGACAGCCGTACAGCTGAAACGAAGGGACCGGGCGATAGATATCGCTATTATCGAGCCGAGCAGGGTGCATTGGTATCAACCGGCCTGGACACTGGTAGGTGCCGGAGCATATGATATGCGTAAAACGGAGCGGACTGAAGCCTCGTTTATCCCGGCGGGAACAGACTGGATAGTTGATCGCGCCACTGAAATAAGACCCGAAGAAAATAAAGTGATCACCGCGAACAGCGGGGCTCTCACCTACGATTATCTCATTGTAGCTACCGGCCTCGTTAACGACCTTTCGCTGATAGAAGGACTGGAAGACGCTCTCCGGAAAGGGGTGGTATGCAGCAACTATATCGATCCGGAATATACCTGGAAAAGTCTGCAGCAATTCAAAGGAGGTAATGCCTTGTTTACCCAGCCGGCCACACCAATTAAATGCGGTGGCGCCCCGCAAAAAGCCATGTACCTTGCCTCCGACTACTTTCAAAAGACGGGTATCGCCTCCAGTGCCCATGTCGTTTTTCTTACACCGGGCTCCGTGATCTTCGGAATAAAAATGGTTGCCGACACGCTGATGAAGGTCATCCGCCGGTACCGGATCAACTTCCAGCCTTTCCATACCCCGGTGAAAATTGATGCGGACCGAAAGCTGGCTTATTTTAGAAATAATACGCCGGAGGACAAACGAGCTGCCGTGCCGAAAATTCCGGGCGCAGCAGTAACAGGCGACCTGGTAGAACTGCCTTTTGAATTTTTGCATCTGGCACCTCCGCAAACCGCCCCCGCCTTTATCAAAGAATCGGCACTGGCAACCGAAGCAGGGTGGGTGGACGTTCACATCCACAGTCTGCAGCACAAAAAATACTGCAACGTGTTTGCACTCGGCGACGTAGCTGATCTGCCGACCGCCAAAACAGGAGCGGCCGTACGGAAACAGGCTCCGGTGGTGGTCGACAATATTCTAAAACTGATTCATGGTCGCCCGGCCGACAATAAGTCTTACATGGGCTACTCTTTCTGCCCCTTAGTAACCGGTTACGGAAAAATGGCCCTTGCCGAGTTCAATTATAAAAATGAACTCACCCCGGATCCCATGCTACGTTTCCTGCTGATTTTCAAAAGCTATAAGGAGCATTGGCGCCTGTGGCTGCTTAAAAAATTCGGGTTGCCGTATTTGTATTGGAATAAAATGCTGAAAGGAAAGATGTAGAAGCTTGCCGGGAAGGTTCACGGCTACCTCCCGCCACCTATGGAATCGGCTTCATGTGTATTTTTTGTATGTTTGCATCTTGCCATTGGAAACGTTATATAACGAAACACTGCTTGTCCGGAAAATGCAGCAAGGAGATGATGGTGCCTTTACCGAATTGTATAGACACTACAGTCCGCAGCTTTACCTGAACATCCTGGCTATGGTTCGTGATCCGCTATTGGCGGAGGAAATGGTGCAGGAGCTCTTCACAAGGATATGGCAAAAAAGATCTTACGCGGGCATGGGTGAGAATTTTTCGGGTTATATCGTTCGCGTGGGACAGCATCTCGTTCACGATTTTTTTCGGAAACTCAAAAGCGAACGCGACCAATTGGAACTTTTCCGGCTGTCTGCCGAATTAAATTATGAAGGTCTGGAGGATGCGGTTGAGCGCAAAGAATCGATGGATATGTTGGAAAAGGCTGTTCGACAGCTTCCGCCGCAGCAGAAAAAAGCATATGAATTGGTGAGAATTCACGGCCATAGCTATAAAGAAGCAGCCGAGATCATGGGTATATCTGTGTTTACCGTCAAGGAATATCTTGTGGCTGCTAAGAAGTCTATTCAAAAACATATGCTGAGCTGTACGGATCTTGTGTCAAGCCTGCTGTTTTTCGCTTTGCTGCGTTCTTTATCCTGAGTCGTCCGAAAATGTTTTTGGATCATCCCCCCCATTTATTCACCCGGCGCGTTCTTTAGACGAACAACAATTTGGACAGGGTGTCGTCAACAGATTATAATTATAGTGCTTTGTTTCGTCGACTTCTCGAAGGAGAGCTTTCTTCGGAAGAGACGGAGGCCTTGCTTGAGTGGCTGGGTAACCATGAGCTGCATGCGGAAGCAGCAAGTCTTATCCGGGAACAACTAAGCCGCCGGGTCGATCGACAAATGATCGGTTCTGACGTTTTGGCTATGCTTGATTCGAAACTTCCTGATATTCTTGCCGCTGCGATTCCCCAGTCTTTAGGAGCCGGGCTACAAAACAATGAAAACAAGAAAATTATCGAAACTGATCGGCTCGGTGACAACGTTACCGGCCTGCAGTCTTCCGAAGCGTCCGTTCGCAGAATGTATTTTCTACGGAGCCGGTGGATGCGTTATGCAGCGGCCATAATTTTGATATCGGGGATGGCCGCAGCCATTTTTTTTCTGAACGCTGATAAACCCCGGCAGGAACTTACCGGGTCGCACATTCCCGGGAATTCTTCCCAAAATGACCGCCCGCCCGCCAATGGTGACGTGATCTTGGTGCTGGCAGATGGAAGCCTCGTTCAACTCGACAGTCTGCACAATGGTTCTTTTATTCAGCAGGGGAACGGGACTATAATCAAGCAGAACGGGCTTTTGAGTTATAAAAATGTGGAGAAGCCCCCGGGAAATAGTGAAGTCGTTTACAACGAGCTCAGAACAAATAAGGGGCGACAGTTCAGCCTGGTGCTGGCGGACGGGAGTAAGGTCTGGCTGAATGCCGAGTCCGGCATTCGTTTTCCGAGCACTTTTTCGGGCAATCAGCGAACGGTTGAGGTGACCGGTGAAGCCTATTTCGAAGTTGCCAGTGATCCGGATAAACCTTTTAAGGTATTCATTCATCCAAGTGCCAACGAAACGGGTAGCACGGAAATTGAAGTGCTGGGAACTCATTTTAATATATATGCCTACCAAAATGAAAGTGTCAGCAGAATTACTTTGCTGGAAGGCTCCGTAAAGATATTAAATGAAAATGCTACAAACACCCTGAAACCCGGGCAGCAGGCCCAAATCAATTCCGGCAGAATGAATGTTTCCGGCGATGTGGATTTGCAGGAAGTGATGGCATGGAAGAACGGAAAATTTCAGTTTGGCGAGGCCACGGATATTAACACCGTTATGAACCAGCTCTCCAGGTGGTACAATATTGAAAAAGTGGAATACCGCGGCAAGATTACCGGCCATGTGGGTGGCACGATTTCGCGGAATTTGAATATTTCACAGGTGTTTCGGTTACTGGAGATGACCGGAAGCGCCAGATTTACAATAGAGGGGGAAAAGGTGATCGTGTCGCAGTGAGGATATCAACGCGTTTTTTCGGATAATCCAAACGAAAGCCGGAAGTGGTTGAAGCACTTCCGGCCGGAAGTCGGGTTTGTCCAATAGTATACAATCGATAGAAGGACTGCTTATTGTTTAACCCAACCTCCGCTTCGGATAACACCGGAGCGGGTAAAAACCGAAGGTATGTATTTATACGTTCTTTGCCGAAAATTTGCTGCCATTGCGATCTTATGGCATCTGAAGAATGGAGGCAGATTATTTACCAAAACTTCCCCGGTCTCCACTAATGAGCCCTGGGTCAGGAAATTACTGCTGATCATGAAGCTTGTTACTATTTTACTATTTTTTGCTGCCATGCACGTGAGTGCAAACGGAATTGCACAAATTACCATCTCCGAAAGTCAAATCTCGCTTCAGAAGGTATTTAAGAAAATGCACAGACAGAGCGGATATGATTTTTTATACAATAGTGAACTCGTCCGTCAGAACGGTAAAGTCAGCATTGACGTTCGGAATGTGTCGTTGGAAGAGGCGCTGGATAAATGTCTGAGTGGGAAATCCCTTACCTACCGGATTGTAGAAAGAACGGTTGTTATCAAACAAAAGCTCCAGGTGGAGAAAGAGCAACCCCGGCCCATGGTGCAGGATATCGAGGTTTCGGGTCGCATAACCGATACCACGGGGGTGCCGCTTGCCGGCGTATCGGTGTATGTTAAAGGCAATACAAGTTCTGGCACAACTACCGATTTACACGGACGGTATATTTTAAAGGTGCCCGACAACTCTGTGCTGGTTTTCAGCATGGTTGGATTCGACAGCCAGGAAATATCCATTAACGGGAACAGATCTATCGATGTTACCCTGCGCGCTTCGTCTGACATGCTGGAAGAAACCGTGGTAGTGGCGTTTGGCAGGAAGCAGCTTAAGGAGGCGACCGTGGGTGCTGTTACATCGGTTAGTGGAAAAGACCTTAAAGTGCCGTCCAGCAATCTGACTACAGCGTTAGCCGGCCGTATATCGGGGATTATTTCTTATCAACGGAGCGGTGAGCCGGGCGAGAACAATGCCAATTTTTTTATAAGAGGTATCAGCACGTTCGGTCAGGGGAACAGTCCGTTGATACTGGTTGATAATATTGAAGTGATGAGCGATGACCTGGCCAGAATGCAGCCGGATGATATCGAGAGTTTTTCTGTTTTAAAAGATGCGAGTGCTACATCGCTATATGGTGCGCGGGCTGCCAATGGTGTAATCTTTATTACTACCAAGGAGGGCAAGGAGGGCCGGGTAAAAATTAATGTACGTTCTGAGCTGAGCATGTCGGCACCTACCCGGGAGATCGAAACGGTTGGTCCGGTTACTTATATGAAACTGTATGATGAGGCCCAACTAACCAGGGATCCGCTGGCTGCTCCAAAATATTCGCAAAACCAGATAGACCATACCATAGCGGGCGATAATCCCTTCGTGTATCCGGTGATTGACTGGAAAGAAATGCTGATCAAGGATTATGCCTTCACGCAGAGAAACAACATAAGCATGAGTGGTGGCGGAAAGGTGGCGCAATATTATGTGGCGGGAACATTTAACATCGACAACGGCATACTGAAAGTGGATAAACGGAATAATTTTAATAACAATATTAAATTAAAGACTTATCAACTACGGTCCAATGTAACAATTAATGTTACACCGATCACCCGTGCTACCGTGCGCTTATATGGAAATTTCGATGAATACACCGGCCCGATTGTGGGCGGTGGTGCAACCTACCGGAATATTCTGCAAACAAGCCCGGCTTCTTATCCTGCATACTATTTGCCGGATAGCGCCCACCGGTCGACCAATCATATACTTTTCGGCAACTACGATGACGGCACGGATAAACAGTATATCAATCCTTACGCGGATCTTGTAAAAGGGTATAAAGAATACTCTCAGTCGAAAATGCTCGCCCAGCTTGAACTGGATCAGAAACTGGACTTCGTGACTCCCGGGCTTTCCGCCCGGATGATTTTGAGCACCGACAGGTATTCTTATTTTGAAGCAACCCGGGCATATAACCCGCACTATTATAATATTGCGAGTTACGACCGCGCCTCGGATACCTATGTGCTGAACTGGCTCAACCAGAATTCCAAGCCGACGGAATACCTTAACTATAACGCCAGTATTCCGTCCGTTTCCACGCATTTGTATATGCTGTTGGGGGCCGACTATTCCCGTAGCTGGGGAAAACAGACGATAGGGGGCTCCCTGATCTCTACGATTCAGCAGACCCAAAGTCCCAAAGCAGGGGTCGTGCTGCAGGAGTCGCTCCCGCATAGGAACATGGGGCTTTCGGGTCGCGTGGCATATAATTATGACAGACGCTATTATACCGAGTTTAGTTTCGGCTATAACGGGTCGGAACGTTTTTCCAGAAACAAGCAGTTCGGGTTTTTTCCGACGGTCGGAGCTGCATGGGTGGTGTCTAACGAAAACTTCTGGAAAGATAAAAATGTCTCCAATGCTATTTCCCGGTTAAAAATCCGGGGTTCCTTTGGGCTCGTTGGCAACGATGCTATCGGAGCCGCCACCGACCGGTTCTTTTATTTGTCGGAAGTGAATATGGACAATCCTTCTTTCGGTTTTTCCACGGGTTTCAACCAGAACGATTATCGGCGGGATGGAATATCCACATCGAGATATGAAAACTTTGATATTACCTGGGAAAAGTCGTACCAAACGAACATTGCCGTCGAGCTGACAATTCTGAACAAACTAAATATCATCGCCGACCTTTATAAACAGAAGCGTACTAATATTTTACAGTCCAGGAACAACGTTCCGGCCACCATGGGCCTGGCGGCCGTTCCGATGGCGAACCTGGGTGTGGTGGAGTCAAGCGGCATAGACCTGACCATGGAGTATACGCAACATCTTGGAAAGGATGGATGGATTCAAGGCAGGGCCAACTTCACATTTTCCGGCGGCAGATTTCTGGAATATGAAGAACCGGACTATCCGGAAAACGAATCGTACAGAAACATTGTGGGGTCGTTCCTGGGAGTACAGCGCGGGTATATAGCGGAGCGACTTTTTATTGATGAAAAGGATGTTTTGTCTTCTCCCATTCAGAATTTTGGCAGGTATGAAGCGGGAGACATTAAATATCGCGATATAAATGGCGATGGAGTAATAACCAGCGCGGATATGGTTCCGCTTGGGTATCCCAACACTCCCCAGATAATTTACGGGTTCGGATTTTCCGCAGGATATAAGAATTTCGACTTCTCCGCCTTTTTTCAAGGACTAGCCCGCGAATCTTTCTGGATCGACGCCGTGGCTACCAGCCCTTTTGTTAATCTGAATGCCGGCATTGCTGGCACTCCGACCGGAGAAAATGCAATGCTGGCTGCTTACGCGGAAAGTTATTGGTCGGAAGACAACAGGGATATATACGCTGTTTGGCCGCGTCTTTCGATTACGAACATCAACAACAACACGGTTCGGAATAGCTGGTTCGTGCGGCACAACTCCTTTTTGCGGTTAAAGTCTGCCGAAATAGGTTATACGTTTTCCGAAAAGCTGTTAAGCAGAAGGAAGATTACAGGCTTACGGCTGTATTTGAGCGGTACCAACCTGATGTGCTTCAGCGCATTTAAATTATGGGATCCTGAGATGGGAGGGAACGGATTGGGCTATCCTTTACAGCGCGTGTTGAACGTCGGGATTAATATCAATTTTTAAATGAATGATTTTCGGATCTGATCCGGAAATAGAAAATAACTATAAAATGAGATGCTGCAAAATTTTATTGCCCGCCTTTTTGATACTATTGATTAGTTTTTCACCATCCTGTAAAAAATATTTGAATGTTGTGCCGGATAATATAGCCACGATCGACCAGGCTTTTCATCTCCGTGATCAGGCAGAAAAATATCTCTTCACCTGCTACAGTTATTTGCCTTCTTTTAATAGTTTTCCTAATAATATCGGTTTGACCGGATCGGATGAACTGACAATTCCCTATCCTGAACAGTCATTCGGCGCCAATAATATTGCAACGAGAATAGCAAGAGGAGAGCAAAATGTTGTGAACCCCCTGCTCGACTTCTGGGAAGGCCGTAATTCGGGAAAGCCATATTTTCAATCCATCAGGAATTGCAATACTTTTTTGGATAATATAGGCAGGGTACCTGATATTTCCCCGAGCGAGAGGATAAGATGGATTGCGGAGGTGAAATTTCTTAAGGCATACTTCCTTTATACGCTGGTGCGGATGTATGGGCCTGTGCCCATTATCGAGAGGAATTTGCCGATATCGAGTTCGATCGAAGAAGTAAAGGTGTTCAGAGACCCGGTGGACTCGGCTTTTAACTATGCAGCACTGTTGATCGATGAGGCGATCGAAGGGCTGCCCGACGAGGTTAACGCCGCAGAATTAGGCAGAATAACCCAACCCATCGCCCTGTCCGTGAAAGCGGAAATGCTGGTTACCGCGGCCAGCCCCCTGTACAACGGGAATCCCGATTATGCTGCATTCACAAACGGCCGGGGCGAGCATCTTTTTAGTACGGAAAATGATCCTGCAAAATGGAAAAAAGCCGTGGCTGCCTGCAAGGCTGCTATTGAAGCCTGTGAGCGCGCAGGCATGTCGCTTTATACTTATCAAAATAACCGGTACACGCTCTCGGATTCCACTATCCTGTCTCAACATATCATAGGAGCAGTTACGGAAAAATGGAATTCGGAAGTTATTTGGGCCGACTCCAGGAACTGGGCTGCCGGGGGAGCTGCAGGCATACAGTCGTTTGCCTTTGCACGGGTGATGCCTTACTCAGGCAGTGATGAGTCCGCAACGATTTATTCTTATCTCTCCGCTCCGCTACACATAGCGGAGATGTTCTATTCCAAAAACGGTGTGCCGATCGAGGAAGACAATAGTTATCATTATGCAGATCGTCTGGCGACAAAAACTGCAACCCCTGCGGATAAGTATTACATGCGTGCCGGGGCAGTAACCGCGATGTTGAATTTCGACAGGGAGCCCCGTTTTTACGGCAGTTTGGGCTTCGATGGGGGCTTGTGGTATGGGATCGGCAAATTTGATGATAATGCCTCCAATATGTGGTATGTGGCGGGTAAGGCCGGACAACTGAGTGGGAAGACACTGCCTACGAGGTATAATATAACCGGGTACTGGCCCAAGAAACTGGTAAATATTAACGCCTCCATTGCGAATACAAAACTTCAGACCAGCTATGTTGCCTATCCCTGGCCGATTATGCGACTGGCGGACATCTACCTGCTATATGCGGAAGCACTTAACGAAAGGGATGGGCCGACCGCCGAGGCCTATAAATGGATTGACCTGGTGCGGGAGCGATCCGGCCTGAAAGGTGTGGTGGAATCCTGGAGTCTCTATTCAAACCATCCTGGTGCACCCACCACCAAAGACGGTCTGCGAAAGATCATTCAGCGGGAACGTCTGATAGAGCTGGCTTTTGAAGGAAAAAGATTTTGGGATCTGCGGCGTTGGAAACTCGCAGCGGAGTACTTGAACCGACCGGTTCAAGGATGGAATTATCTGGGATCAGACGACGCTTCTTATTATAGATTATATACAATTTATCAATCCCAATTTACCCTGAAAGACTATTTCTGGCCAATCTCAGAAACCGAATTGACGCGTAATGGTAACCTGGTTCAGAATCCGGGATGGTAAACTATTTGCAAAAACAACAAACATGGGTATGAAAAAATTAGTATTTACGCTAGGTATATTTTTACTGCTCTTAACCGTCATAAACTCCTGCAAAAAGGTGGATGGTCATAAACCGATAGATAGTGATGGTATCCCGCCGGCTGCCGTAAGCAACGTAGTCGTTACGAACTTTGCCGGCGGAGCGACTTTGGAATATACGCTGCCGAAGGATCAGGATTTGCAGTACGTAGTGGCGCGTTACACCGTAAACGCAACGACACAGCGGGAGGCCAAGGCTTCTTACCACAATAATCAGCTTACCGTGGAAGGTTTTGGCGCCGCGGGTGAGTATTCCGTAAAACTGTTTGCTGTTGACCGTAGCGGGAACGAATCGGAGCCGGTGGCCGTAGCTGTGCATCCGGAAACACCGGCTTATATCCGCGTCTTTGAATCGCTTGACCTGATCAGAACGTTTGGAGGCGCGAGCACCACCTTCGAGAATGTGACCGAAGCCAATATTGGTTTGGTGATCCTTACGGAAAACAATAATGGCGAACTGGTTCCGGTTGACGCCTTATATACCAGTCAGCAAAACGGTTCTTTTACGGTACGCGGATACGACACCGTGCCGAGAATTTTTGGCATATACGTTCGCGATCGCTGGGATAATGTGTCGGATACCCTAATTCGGACATTGAAACCGCTATTTGAGAAACCGCTGGACAGGACAAAGTTTGCGGAATACCAGTTACCAGACGACGCGCCCAAGGCATTCGAGAGCGCCGGCTATACGCCTGCAAAGGCGTGGGACGGCATTATAGATGGTTTTGCCTGGCACACCGCTAATGCAGGCGTAATCCTTCCGCTGCAAATCACATTTGATCTGGGCGTTGTAGCGCAATTGAGCCGCGTGAAATTATGGGACCGTAAGGGTTATGAATTTACAACGCATAGCCTCCGGAAGTTTGCAATCTGGGGCCGCGAAACACTTACTCAGGAACCGGGATACGATGGCTGGACAAAACTGGTTGATTGTGAATCAATTAAACCCTCGGGCCTGCCATTGGGCCAGGCTAATGCGGATGACCTGGCCGCCGCCGCCGCCGGCATGGAATACGATATTCCTTCAGACGCTCCCCAGGTGCGGTATATCCGTATACAGATGTTCGAAAACTGGTCGGGTGGGGTAGCAGTTAATATTGGTGAAATGGCTTTTTGGGGCGACTATTAGCCGGTAGCGGTTCAACTTTAAATAATGAACGAATGAAACGAAGCGAGATACGTTCTATCGCACCTGATCGTGTTTATGCGAAGTTCCATTCGACAATTGAAAATAAATAATGAACGAATGAAAC
>CAZUWX010000088.1:0-10727 GCA_964624205.1 uncultured Chitinophagaceae bacterium | reverse complement strand
AGTGGGAGCACACGGGCTCGAACCGCGGACCCTCTGCTTGTAAGGCAGATGCTCTAAACCAACTGAGCTATGCTCCCTTATTTTAGGATTGCAAAGATAAGAGAAGAATGATTGTGCCCAAATTTATTTTGCCTCTGATTTGTGGTTGATAGATGGGATTGAATCGCTGTCGGAAGATGGGATGAGTCGCGCCGACAAGTCCGGATCCGACATCTGTTTATCCAATGGGAACATGGGCCGTTGTATCCTTTTATAATCGAGGCGCTCCAGATCCTGATCCACTCCTCCCGGGGTCAGCGCCATTAACCAGTCGGCTTGTATATTATACAATTCAGGCACCAGGTATCCGATCTTTACCACTACAATATCCGTCTTTACGGGATCGAGTCCCAGCTTCGTAAAATCCGACACATGGTGATAGGGTTTGCGTTTTCGGGTAACAATAACATGCGTATTTCTCACCCGGATCACCACTTCAACCTCTGCATTCCGGTCGCCCTCCACTATAGCCGCCACCGTTCCCGAAATTTGTAAGGGTGGTGCATACCTGTCATCCACAGCGGCGCCGGCGGTGCCCGTAACCTTTTTGCCCACACCCGCTGCAAGGGCTTTTGCCACAAGATCCGGTCCGGGAATAGACGCATAAATAAGAGACGGCGCTTTGTCTGACTGAAACTCCGGGCGGTCCAGGATCTCTCGCAGCGTCCAGGTTACATCACCGGCTCCGCCTGCAGTGGGATTATCTCCCATATCGCTGATAAAAAAAGGACGTTTTGTACTTGCGAGCGCCCTGTTGATGCACTCCTGCAGACTTGTGGTAGGTGCCACAAACGCAAAATCATGACGGGCATTCCAGAATTTGCGGGCCAGGTGCTCGGCCGAAGCGCTTACCCGTTCTTTATCGTCGCCGGTTACCATTACCACAGCATGGTTGCGCGGCTCATCCGCCCACGCATATCCTACCCATATCGCCGCTTCGATTACACCGGGTTGAGCGGCAGCCGGAGCCACTGCCTGATACACGCTTTTTGCCGGCTCTACCCTTGTGCTCGTTTTTTCGCCCGGCAACAAAATGGGAATCGGTATCCAGGCTTTATAAGCCGGTTTTCCCTTTCCGCTTTGTATCCTCTCCAGCAGATGCTGCACTGCCCTTTGCCTGGTTTCCATTGCATCTTCGTGCGGAGCCAAACGGTAGCAGGTGATGAGGTCGGTCAGTTGCGCCAGCCTGGGAGACACATTCCCGTGGAGGTCCATTGAAGTGGAGATGATCGTTTTTTTGCCTGTCACCCCGCGTATCCGGGCGATCAGATCACCCTCGGGATCGTCGAGCCCCACTACACTCATCGCCCCGTGAATGTCAAAGAACAATCCGTCGAACGGGCCGTTTTTCCGGAGCAATTCCAGGATTTTAGTCGTCATAGACTCATAGGCTTCCCGGGTTACGATCCCGCCGGGGACGGCACGTGCCACCAGGGCCGGCACCCAGTCGGCCTGCCGGCGAAGAGAAGAATCCGCTGAAAGAAAGGGATATGCCGAAAACACTTCTTCGCCGGATCTTCTGAAAAAAGCTGCTTCGTCTGTTTTTGCGGGAGAAAAAGTACTGGACTCGATCGCTATACCGGCGATGGCGATCCGCGGTAAGGCTTCGGGATCCGGGGCGGAGCCCGATCCCGAACAGGAATACAGGTGCAGGATCACCGCAACGGCGGCAAACAGAAATGCTAGTTTTCTCATTATCAATATTTTAACTTTTAAGCTCTTCCAATATAACTTCATTTTTCATTTGTTCTACCCGGCATAAGTCATAATTTTGCAATTAATAAACCTAAGGGAATATGGCATTTGACGGAAACACAAGGATATGGGAATCGGAAAAAACCGACGTGCTCACTACCACGGAAGAACCGTACAGCCTTATTGTCTGGAACGACGAAGTGAACACCTTCGAATGGGTGATTGAAACACTCGTGGAGGTTTGCGGCCACACCAACGAGCAGGCCGAGCAATGCGCCTATCTGATCCATTATAAAGGTAAATACGCGGTTCGTAATGGCAGTTACGAGGAACTCAAACAATACTGTGATGCCATCACAGAGCGGGGCATTGGTGCCACCATTGAGGTCACCGCATAATCTCCATGGCTGTTTTTGCACTTGACAACGAATTGGTGTTTCCGCCGGTGGAACTGGCAGAACCGGATGGACTGCTGGCAGTAGGCGGTGATCTTTCGGAAGAGCGGTTAGTGCTTGCCTACCGTTCCGGCATTTTCCCTTGGTATGATGCTGGTCCAATATGCTGGTGGTCTCCCCATCCCCGTTTTGTGTTATTCCCCGACGAGCTGCTGGTAAGCAAGAGCATGCGATCCCTGCTAAGAAAAAAAACCTTTGCATTCTCAGTCAACACGGCCTTCCCGGCCGTGATCGAGGCCTGCCGATCCGTTACCCGGAAAGACCAGCAAACCACCTGGATCACGGAGGAAATGAAAAAAGCCTATATCACGCTCCACACCCGCGGCATCGCCCACAGTGCGGAAGCCTGGTACAACAACAGGCTGGTAGGTGGTTTATATGGTCTGCGCCTGGGCGAGGTTTTTTTCGGAGAAAGTATGTTCAGCGAACAAAGCAATGCCAGCAAGTTTGCATTCATCCGGTATATTGAACAGTTAAAAACGGAGGGTGTGAAGCTGGTCGACTGCCAGGTGTACACGCCGCATCTGGAGAGCCTGGGCGCCCGGATGATAGACCGGCAGATCTTCACAAGCCTATTGCAACGATACATTCCCTGAGCGCTGGATATGATCGGAAATAGCTACAGCGCCGCTCAAATTGTACACTTGAATTTAATAGACCGTATTCATATACGCTGAAACCGGTTCACCGAAGACCAGTTTTTTGTCGGGGCTTTTCAGGACATACTGATACACCAGTCCCCGGATATAGTCGTTTTCCGGATACGTCTGCAGATAACCCTTCAACTCCTCTGCAGAGCTCACCGCGATTCCCGCAGGCAGATAACCCATACCGTAAAACCGCCCCTTTTCTATCAGAATGCATGATTGCTGCTGCGGATCGAAGCTATGGTCCACCACCGCAAAAGTAGGAAGCTGTTTTTCGAGGAAACGGATTGCCTCCCGCACGCGGGAATTATATTCTTCCGGAGCGTCGGTGGCGGTAGGCTCGGCTGGCAGAGGTGGTAGGTTGCAGAGCGCGGGAGTCAGCGAAAACTGGCCTGCCAGTTGCCGCAGCAGGCGCTGCCCTTCCGCTAGCAGGTTAAAAGTATAATGTGCTTTGAGGTGTGGCTTTTTCTTTTCTATCCCCATTCGCAGGTAGCCACTGCGATCCTCATAGGTATACAGGCCAAAACTGGGGAGAAAGGACTTCTGGCTGGAATTAAACTGCGGCCAATGTTTCCGAATCTCTATATTTTCCAGGATAAATGCCATCAGCTCCGTGCCGCAGCACTGGTAGGAAATGCTGTGGATGTGCTGAATAAAACGCTGGCGCTGCCTGCCGGCGCCATTATGTGTAAAATGACTTCTCACCCGGTAGCTGAGGTTCTTCGCCTTCCCCACATAGATGATCTTCCCTTTAATATCATGAAAATAGTACACGCCCGGACTGTAAGGAAGGCGCTCCACCTGTTCCTTTGGCAAATGAGGAGGAAGATATTGGTCGCCCGAGCCCTTTTTAAGCGCCCGGGAAATATGTGCCTGCACGTCATTGAGGAGCAGCATGTCAAAAAGCGTTGCCGTAGCCAGGGCGTCCCCGCCTGCGCGGTGCCGGTTCCGGATATCAATACCCAGATGCCGGCAAAGATTACCCAGGCTATAAGATGGTAGTTCGGGAAACACCTTTCGCGACAACCTCACGGTGCATAGCTTGGGAGCCGTAAGATCAAACCCGCAGAGCAGGAGATGGTGTTTGAGGAAGGAATAGTCGAAGTTCACATTATGAGCTACAAACACCCTGCCTTCCAGCTTTTGGAAAATGACGGGGGCGATATCGGAAAACAAAGGAGCATTCTCTACCAGGTCCGGGGTGATCCCTGTAAGCGACTGAATGAAGTATGGTATTGGTACAGAAGGTTTTACAAGAGTCTGAAAACATTCCGTTATGTTCTGGCCATCGTGCAGCACAATGGCAATCTCGGTGATATCGTGCGAGGCTGCATATCCGCCCGTGGTTTCGATGTCGACAATCGCATACATACTTCGTAAAGTTAAGCCGACCGGCGGTCTAAGCGTCAGAACTGTGGAAAAATAACCAGGATATACCCCTGCGGTCTTGGATATATCTGGGTAATTGTTTATCTTTGAAACAAGCCTTCCGGGCCTCTTCTGGCCACCGGGCTTTCACTCTCCCGCATCCTTTTCGAAGACCATATTTGATTTGACGTACCCGGTAATTATGTATTGTTATTGATTCAATCACATAAAACTCGTAACGTATGAAAAAGGGGTCAAACGTTCATATGAACGAAAATCTGGTCACCGCTTTGTGGGCAGGCGGATTTTTAGTATTTATCATGCTGTTGTCATACCTGTTCTGGTTCGCCTGACGGGCAGACCATACGTAATTGATAATATTACGTGCCGGTGCATTATGTGCCGGCACTTTTTTTTGTGGTGTATGTCGCCGGGATGAGTATACAAACGATCACAGACCAGGGTTATTGCAGGCGCTGGGAAAATACCCATTCAGGGCGAAGGCATACCGTTAACCGCTCAACCGCTGGCATGTTTTTCGGTGTATCTGCTGCGCCCTGCATATTTTAGATTTGTATATTTGCGCTCTTATGGAGCTGTCAAAAAACTATGATCCCGCACAGGTTGAAGATAAATGGATAAATCACTGGAAAGAGAAAGGCTATTTCAGGAGCGTACCCGACTCGCGCCCTCCTTTTACTGTTGTGATGCCGCCCCCTAATGTGACCGGGGTACTCCACCTGGGTCATACGCTGAATGCTACCGTTCAGGACATTCTGGTACGCAGGGCGCGGATGAGCGGCTTCAATGCCTGCTGGGTACCGGGAAGCGACCACGCCTCCATTGCCACCGAGGCCAAGGTGGTAAACATGCTGAAAAAGGAAAAGAACATCGAAAAATCCGACCTCTCCCGCGAGGAATTCCTGGCATACGCATTTGAATGGAAGGAAAAATACGGTGGCATTATCTACAATCAGGTAGAGAAGCTGGGCTGCAGCGTAGACTGGGATCGGGTGAGTTTTACCATGGATGCCGACTACTACCGGGCGGTGGTACGGGTCTTCGTTGATCTCTACCGGAAAGGCTGCATTTACCGCGGCGCCCGGATGATCAACTGGGATCCGGTTGCAAAGACCGCATTGAGCGACGAAGAGGTGGAGCACAAAGACCTGCAGGGTAAATTGTATTATGTTCGTTACAGCATAGTAGACGACCCGTTGCAGGTGGCCGAGCCGGCAGACAGTCATTCGCCCTATATCCTGATCGCTACCCAGCGACCGGAAACCATATTGGGAGACACGGCAATATGCGTGCATCCGCAGGATCCCCGCTACACCGGTATACATGGCAAATATGCCGTGGTACCCTTCACGAACCGGGCCGTTCCGGTGATAACGGATGAATACATCGATCCCGCCTTCGGTACCGGGGTGCTGAAAGTGACGCCGGCACACGATATCAACGACTACAATCTCGGCTTAAAACATAATCTTCCCGTGATCGACACGCTGAATGAGGACGGCTCGCTCACGGCAGCCGCAGGAGCTTTTGCCGGCCTGGACCGGTTCGAGGCCCGGGAAAAAATAACGGCCGCCCTAAGGGAAAAAGGCTGGCTCGAAAAAGAAGAAGAATATGCAACCCGCGCCGGCTATAGTCAACGTACCAATTGTATTGTGGAGCCGCGGATATCCACCCAATGGTTTGTTTCGATGCCCTCACTCGCTGAAAAAGCGCTTCGGGCGGTGCTGGACCAGCAAGTGAAGATACATCCCGAAGAGAGGTTTCTGAACACTTACAAACACTGGCTGGAAAATATAAAGGACTGGTGCATCAGCCGTCAGCTCTGGTGGGGGCAACGGATACCGGCCTGGTACGATGCAGAAGGAAATTACGTGGTCGCGGAAAACGAAACGGAAGCAAAAGCGCTGTTCCACGAGCAGTACGGAACGGACACTCCCGAACTGCGGCAGGACGAAGACGTGCTAGACACCTGGTTCTCCTCTTGGTTATGGCCCATGGAAGTCTTTAAAGGCATCACCGATCCGGAGAACAAAGACATCGCCTACTACTATCCCACTTCCATACTGGTTACCGGCCAGGATATTATTTTCTTCTGGGTGGCCCGGATGATCATGGCAGGTATGGAATACAGAGCCGAAGCTCCTTTCAGCGACGTATATTTCACCGGGATGGTGCGTGATAAGCTGGGGAGAAAAATGAGCAAGAGCCTGGGGAACTCACCCGATCTGCTCGACCTGATCGGCCGGTTCGGTGCAGATGCCGTACGATTCGGTATCATGATCTCCTCGCCTGCGGGGAACGACCTGTTGTTTGACGAATCTTCGCCGGAACAGGGCAAACACTTCAATAACAAGATCTGGAATGCACTCAAGCTACTGAAAATGTGGAAGGAGAATCTAGATGCCCCCGGTCACGATCCATCGAGACCCAGCGGTAAGGACGCCTTCCTGGTGATGGATGTATCAGGATTTTCCGGAACCGTGGAGCTGGAAGCCGATGGCGAGGTAAGCACCCAGGCTTCCGGAAATGATTTTGCCGTACAGTGGTTCGCCAGCCGGCTGGAAGAAGTAAAGCTCGAGCTGGACAAATTATATGCCGATTACAAACTGAGCGAGGCGCTCAAGACTATCTATTCGTTGATCTGGGACGACTTCTGCAGTTGGTATCTCGAATGGATAAAACCGGAACCACAAAAATCCATCGCTCCGGCCATTTACCGGAGCACGGTTGCTTTTTTCACCGAGCTGCTACACCTGCTCCATCCCTTCATGCCGTTCATCACCGAAGAAATCTATCACCTGCTTGACGACCGCAAAGACGACCTGAGCGTCCGTCAGTACCGGCCGGTGCAATCGCCCGATGCAAACGTATTGAAGGCCGGCGATCTATTAAAAACCACTATCACGGGTCTCCGGGATGCACGGGTTAAAAGCCGCCTGAAACAGAAAGAAGAGATCAAGCTATACATCGTCACCGAATCCAGGGAAATGTATATGCGGTTCCATCATATTCTGGCCCGGCAGGCCAATGCTAATGCCATCGCGTTTAACACGGAAGCGCGGGGGCATAATATTTCCGTAGTGATAGGGAAAGACAGGTTCTATCTGGAAACGTCCAGCCCGATCGATCTTTCTGAACAGAAACTCACGCTGGAAAAAGAATTGAAATACCTGGAAGGGTTCCTGCTCTCGGTGGAAAAAAAATTAGGCAATGCACGATTCATGGAAAATGCCAGGCCTGAAGTGATCGCACTGGAACAAAAGAAAAGATCGGACGCCGCAACCAAGATCAAGGTGCTCCGTGAAAGCATCGCTTCCCTTTAAGAAAAATACCGCATCTTCCTGTTGATTAGCCGTTGTCCGGCTACTTCTTCCCTATTAGCTTTACATCCGTAATCGTACAATTTATCTCACCTTAAAAACGGAAATAGTGAAGACAACAACAAACGGGATAAACTGCAATGAGATGCAGGTACTCACACCCGCACAAGCGGCCCGGGTAACCGGTGGCGGGGATATCAACAACTATGTAAAATCCGTGGCGACCACACTGACACGGGAGGGAGGCGCTCTAGGTGCCCTGATCGTTGGACTGGGTCTTTTGGGCACTGCGCGGATAATCGGCGTGGCCGCCGGCTCCGGCAGGCTCTGAGAGCGGGGAGCGGGAACGCCCGGCAACTGCACGTCATTAGATGCCCGGGTGTTTCCATCCCCGACAAGATAATCAAAAGCTGAAAGGGTGAAAAAGAAGATGTGTGTCCGGCAACGCGATTGCTCGGATTGTGGTGCGGCCTGCATCGCATCCGTATGCGCATTCTACGGCCTGCAGGTGTCCGTGGCCCGCACCCGGCAATATGCATCCACCGGGCCACATGGTACTACGGTATTGGGAATGACCGAAGCCGCAGCAAAACTGGGGATGACTGCAAAAGCCGTCAAAGCTCCACTCCATCTGCTGTCTAGCCTCAGGCTACCCGCGATCGCGCATATTCAGGTGCCGCGTCAGGCCGGGGCCGGGCACTACGTGGTACTCGTCCGGGTTAACAGCCGGCAGGTGATTATCATGGATCCCGCGGTAGGCAGATTCCGGAAGTTATCGCAAAATGACTTCACGAAAAGCTGGACCGGTGTAGCAGTGCTGATAGCACCAGGTGAAGGATTTCGGCCGGCCCGGCGCAAAAACACGGGAAGGCGGCTAATGGAACTGGCCCTTCCGGAACGCCGCATGTTGCTGCTGTCCGTGGTGGCGGCAGTTTTTGTGAGCATACTGGGATTGGGCACCTCCCTATACCTGCAGCAACTCATCGACATCGTCCTCGCAGGTAACCACACCAGCCTGCTCGACCTCTTCTCCCTGCTAATGATCGGACTGCTACTCATTCAATTGCTCTGCGGCTTCAGCCGGGATATCCTCACGCTGCAGTGTAGCCGGCGGATAGATTCCCGCCTGGTGCTGGGATACTATGACCACCTGCTGAATCTGCCGCAACCCTTTTTCGACAAGATGCAGGTTGGAGAGATCATGAGCCGGATAAACGACGCCGTAAGGATCAGCACCTTTATAAACGAAACAGCGATCGGTATCGTGCTGAACGTGCTGACCCTCATCTTTTCGCTGGTAGTGATGCTGATCCAGTGTTGGGAGCTTGCCCTGCTTGTGCTCGCCGCCCTGCCGGTGTACCTGTTGCTTTTTCTGATCAGCGACAACTTAAACCGGGTCTGGCAACGGAAGCTGATGGTAGCAGGCGCCGCTTTTGATGCACAGCTTGCCGAAAGCCTGGCCGCAGCAGGCACGCTGAAAAAATTAGGATTGGAAGAAGATGCCCACAATAGAACTGCAGACAAGCTGAAGGCGGTATTGGATACAGGCTACCGGTTCTCTTCCTATCAGGTCCGGGTGCAGCATGGCGCCGATCTTACAACAAAGCTCCTAACCGTTTTTTTATTATGGGTGGGTTGTTATTTCGTGATCGATGAACAATTGAGCAGGGGGGAGCTATTTGCTTTTTTTGCACTCACCGGCTATCTTACCACCCCGCTGCTACAATTGCTCGGGGCCGGGAAACAGGTTCGGGATACCCAAATCGCGGCAGATCGGCTTTTTGAGGTGATGGAACTGGATAAAGAACAGAGCGGTGACGCGACGGCAACAGCAACCACAGGAGCGGATATCGTATTCCACCGAGTTATGTTCCGGTATGGATACCGGGAACCGGTGCTGCAACGTATCGATCTGTGCATTCCAAAAGGGAGCTTCATCGGTATCACTGGTGAGAGCGGTACCGGAAAATCGACCTTTGCAGCTCTTCTGCAAAAGATCTATCTGCCTACGGAAGGTAACATTACCGTGAACGGGACGGACATTCTCCATATAGATAACCGCAGCCTGCGTAGCCTGGTGGCGGCTGTCCCACAGCACACGGATCTTTTCAGTGGTACCATCGCCGAAAACATCGCGATAGGAACGGCCGGGGTAGATGAAGACCGTATCCTGGAAATCTGCGGGCGACTCGGGATCACCGATTTTGTCGGCAAACTCCCTGCCGGATTCGGCACCATCCTGAATGGCACTGGCCACGGCCTTTCGGGGGGGGAGCGCCAGCGGCTGGCAATTGCGCGGGCGCTTTACCGCCAGCCCGCTGTGCTGATACTGGATGAGGCAACATCCGCACTGGATACCGCGGCTGAAAAAGAAGTCATGCAAACGCTTGAATGGTACAATAAAAAGGGCATAACAATAATAGTGATTGCCCACCAGGCCTCGGCTTTAGCGAATTGCAGAAAGGTGTTCATAGTGGAAAACGGCTTTTTAAAATAGATAATTTATTTCTGTACATTTACGCCATTATGAGCATGGTAGATTCTTTCGAAAAAATCCCGGTAAAAATATTCCCCGATCTCCAACAAGGTTCCGTATTCGTGGCAAATCAGATTGCCGCGCTTATCAGGGAGAAGCAAAAAAATAATGAACCCTGCGTACTCGGCCTCGCCACCGGCAACACGCCCAAAACGCTGTACGCTGAACTGATCAGGCAGCACAAACAGGAAGGGTTGAGCTTCCGCAACGTGATCACCTTCAATCTGGACGAATACTATCCCCTCAGCAAGGATGCTTTCCAGAGTTACAACCGGTTTATGAAGAACCAGTTGTTCGACCATATCGATATCGACTCAGCCAATACGCATATGCCTGACGGGGAGATTCCCAAGGATAGCATAAAAGCCTATGCGGCGGCTTACGAAAAGAAGATAGAAGACGCCGGGGGGATCGACATGCAAATATTAGGAATCGGGAATAACGGTCACATCGGTTTCAATGAGCCCGGCTCCAATATTCACTCCCGGACAAGGTTGGTGGCCCTCGACAACTCGACAAGGATCGCCAATTCTTACGAATTCAATAATATTTCCCAGGTACCCCGGTTGGCCATCACAATGGGGATCAGCAGCATTTCGAAAGCAAGGAAGATAATGCTGATGGCCTGGGGTCAGTCCAAAGCAGC
>CAZUWX010000087.1:0-10767 GCA_964624205.1 uncultured Chitinophagaceae bacterium | reverse complement strand
CGAAGCAGAAAAGCGGGATTCACTGCGTCAGCATCCCCACCCTCGCCAGCGCCACCCTCCAGGTACTGGCCATAACCAGCCTCGCCGCTGTATTCTGGTGCACATGGTCTTTTTCCGCAATCTCGTATTCGGGCTTTAGGTTGCCCTTTTTATCGGATAAAAGAAGGGTGTGCTCGTTGAACCGGTAATTTACTCCGGTGATGGGCGTTTTACCCTTGCCCATGATAGCATCATTCATGGCTGCCCATTTTTTGTAGGAGGCGTTGCTCTTTCCCCGGTAGATGTCTTTTAATCTTTCCCGTAGCGGGGTCATGGTGGCGATGATCAGTTTGGCCTTTACCGGCTTGGTTCGGTTGATAGTATCGATCAGACGCTGGTAACGTTGCAGCGTGGCCTCCAGCGGGTCGTTGGGGTCCAGGTCGTTTAATCCTATTTCCACGATGATCCAGTCGAGCCTGTCCTTTTGCTGCAGGTCCTGCCAGCGCTCCAACTGTTGATCGATCGTATGTCCGGGTACGGCCAGCGATTGACAGCTATAACCCTGTGCGATTTCCTCCCTTGTGAACAACAATGATGCTACCGCTGCCCCTCCCCGATAGTTGGCCACGGTGCTGTTGCCGATACAGACGCCGCGGGTAGGCTGGGCCACCAATCCGGATCCATCGGGCGCGGTCGACTTTCTGCCGCTAAAGCAGCCGGTCAAAACGACCAGGGAAACACACACTATACAAAACGAAACAAGTCTTTTCATAACGGGCTTTTGTGATTTTTGATCATTGCATTTAATATCGCTGGAAGAGGTGTAAAATAAGACAAATTTTGATGTGGCTACGCGCTTGTAAATATGGCAGGGTAATAACTTGTGCAAGGGATGCCCGGCGGGTGGACCCAACAATACACATAATAAATTTCGGGAATGTGCATTCTTTTGTCGCAATTAAGCTGCTATAGATGGCCACAAAATATCAAAAGAAAATAGAAGAAGAACCTGAGCTCATTAAAAAAGTACTGCAAAAATTCCCTAAAGGTGCAAGTGCCGAAGAAATCATAGAAGCTTTAGATTTGGACATAGGACTGCGAACCCTGCAAAGAAGGCTTAAAACATTGATAGAGCAGATACCGGATAAGTCCATCAGAATTTAAACGCTGGAAAGAGATATGGTCATAATATGTAATAGGCAATATTTGAGACCGACTTTTATCCGCTCAAATGATCAGCCCGATTCCGTGAACGATTAGTCTCTTTTCACTTTCCCAAAGTTCACATATTTGTATTTGCCCAGTACGGATCTTTCTAATTCCACCGTGTATGAGCCTCCTTTGTATTTAGTACTGGCCCTGATCGTTTCTTTTTTGGGCTTTTGTTTGATGCGATGTGTGTCATCCACCAGCAGTTCATGGAGAACCCTTCCATCCATGCTCCCGGGAGGCTCAATATGATATAAATGTAATACAGTGGGAACAATGTCAACATTGGAAGATGGCAGCATTCCTTTATACTTCTTTTTGAAGGATGGTCCCGAGGCGATCAGACCGATATTGATCTCATAAGAGCTGATTCCTCCATGGCTACCGGTCCAGCCTTTTGAATAGCTATTTCCGGGATAACCAAATGTATTCTTTTTATCATCCCAGTGGTAAGCAAAGAGGATATCTGCCGAGCGCTCGGAGTGCTCCCAATGAATGGATTCAAATGAAAGGGTGCCCTCCACCCATCCATAGAGGCTTCCCTTTTTAATGCCCCGCGTGAAAATGGGCCCAGCCCATTGCTGCTGCTGAAGTAATTGTACAATTGAAGTAATCAGCGATGTGTCGCTTCTGTTTACAAAGATCGCTCCGTCGGCAAGTACCACGTCGTCGGATTGTTTACTTTTTTTAATTCCTTTGCTGATCAGGAAATCTTCCAGGTCTGTTTCTCCTTCAAGAGTGACAAAACCATGATCCGTAGATATAATAATATTGAATTCCTGTTCTTTGTTATTTGATTTGATGGCTTGAACAATCCTGCCAAACTGCTCATCAACATTCTTAATTGCCTGCAGCGTGAGTGGCGATCCTATTCCGTGCATATGAGCAGTTTCATCCGGGTCGGCATACCATATCGCGCTTACAAGCGGGCCATCTTCTGCAAAAACATAATCCAAAAGGGCGTCGGTGATCCATGTATGCCTCGGTTTATTCAATTCTTCAAAGGCAGGAGGAGGACCTATCTTCTGGAACAGTGCTTCCCGGATACTCTCAGGTACAATATAATCGGTGTTTACAATTGCTCCATCGTTGATTTTGTGGTTCTGAAAAAAAGCCTGGCCTACACTGCCATCGCTGAATACCATCAGCCGGTGACCAGCTTTCTTCAGCACTTCACCAAACGAAGCGCTAGTTAACAGATCGCCCGATGTGTGGCGCATTAACTTCTCCAGTATTTCAATATTAGCTGTATTGAGACTCCTGGTTTTTTCGACCCCGGGAAAATACACTTCGTTTCCCATTAATCCGTTTGTCCCCGGGTAAGATCCAGTGGCATAGCCTGCTGAATTTACGCGGGTAAACGTTGGATAAATGCTGTGATGAGCCGAATTATAAGTACCCTCCATTTTCAGGCTATGCAGATTAGGCATTATCTCCGGCACAATATAATCAGACCGCAGCCCGTCAAAAAACACAATGATGGTCCTGACGGGCTGCTTGTGATTCAGATTCTGAGCACGTAAGTGCTGCGATCCCACGATGATGATACTCGTCATCGCCAATAGCACAATATGTACTTTTCTCAATCTGTTCTATTTAGATTTCAACTGATAACAATGCTTACCATCCCTCGTTTTGTGTTATTACACCACCGCTATTGTCTATTTCCGATTGCGGAACAGCCCAGACATCGTGAACAGCAGGGTTGAAGGCCCGGCCTGGCCAGATAACAGCATTGGTATACCCATGAAGCGGCTGTGCATAAATAGCCTGGGCATCGCCCCATCGTACCAGATCACGATGGCGATCCGCAAATTCCCCCGCCAGCTCTACCCTTCTTTCGTGCTTAAGGTCGTCCATGGTGGCGTCAGTCAGTTTAGGATAACCGTTCTCATCCGGACTTGCCCAAGCTCTTTTCCGTATCATATTTAACTCCGTATCCGCATTCTTATCCTGCATGAGTTTGGCTTCCGCCTTGATGAGTATCACTTCGGCATACCGGATAAGAGGTACGCTTAACGCGGTATTCGGATAATTCCCACTGGTGCTGACATAAGTTCCTATGGGATCGGGGTAGGAAAACGGCTCCATATACTTTCTGAACTGGAATCCGCTGAGACTGTTGCTAGAACTGTATACCATCGGTTCCCCGAAATATACAAAATCATCTCCCGGTTTCAGGATGGTGGCTTCCCTCCTGGAGTCTCCGGCTTCATACTCGTCATACAGTTCCCGGGTGGGCATATAGTATCCAAAACCGTTAAACTTCCCCCATCCTGTGTTTTCAAGCATGGCACCGGGCAGATAGCTGCCCCAGTTTACGGGTACTACGGTACTGTATGCACTCCAGATGTATTCCTTGCTCCAGTTATTGGCGATGGTGAATACACTTGCGAAATTTTCCAGCAACTGGTGTTTCCCACTACTAATCACCATGTCGGCATATAATTCTGAATTAGGATAATCTTTCGTGTACAGGTAGAGTTTTGAAAGATACGCCCAGGCTGCGGTTTTATGTGGCCGGCCATAATCGGAACCGCTGTATTCTTCAAAATGAGGAAGCATGTCTGCCGCAATCTTCAATTCGGTTTCAGCAATGGCATAATTCTCGCTCACATTTGCCGCACGGGGTATGGGATCAAGGTTCGATTCTGTATCGACAGTAACAACGGGTACACCGGCTTTTTCATTGCCATAATTGTACGACAGTTCATAATACATCAGCCCGATAAAAAAATGTGCTTCTCCGAGAATTCGGTTTTTCAATTGCTCGTCCATTTCGATCCCAGGAACGTTTTTTAATACGTCTATTGCTCTCCTGATCACTATGTAGCGGAACTTCCACTGATCTTTCAACAAACCGCTGGCAGCCACCGCGCTGTTCATATTTTTGATGTTATCACCATTGGCGCTTGCACGCCCGGTGACCATATCATCGCTGGCATTGATGTACCAGAAATATCCACGACCATAGAACTCATCGTTCACAAATTGCTGGTACATGGCGTTGGCTCCCCGAATGGCATCACTTGGGGTTTTCCAGAAGTTCGCTGTCACAGGTGACCCCTCCGGAACAATGTCCAGCTTTTTCGAACATCCTGTAAACAATAGCAGCGACGACGCGACTATTATAAATACTGCACTTAAATATAACTTATTCATGACAACGTAGTATTAGGTTGATTAAAATATAAGGCTCAGACCGGCAAAAACGGAACGCGCCTGTGGATATAATCCTCTGTCAATGCCGAGCTCATTCATGCCGACTTCAGGATCAAATCCGGAATACTTTGTAAACGTAAACAGATTGTTTGCTGTGCCATAGACCCTTAGGTTATTCAGTCCCGCTTTCCGCACCAGCCGTTCAGGAAGGGTGTAGCCGATGGTCAGGTTCCTGACTCTCAGGTAAGATCCATCTTCGACGTACCAATCGGAGGTAGTGCCATAATTATTATTTGCATCAGTTTGAGATGCCCTTGGAATATTGCTGTTTATATTTTCAGGGCTCCAGGCATTGAGCATGTCTTTGAGTAAATTAAAATTCTGCCCCGTTGGACTTGGTTGAAGGGTCATGTACTTAAAACCGTTGAACAGGATATTGTCATGTACGCCCTGCAGCAGCACATTCAGATCGAAGTTCTTATAACTTGCATTGAAAGAAAATCCATAACTGAAGCTGGGATAAGGACTCCCAACTACAACTCTGTCGTTATTGTCAATCTTGCCGTCATCGTTAGCATCAACAAATCGAAAATCTCCTGGTTGCGCGTTGGGCTGGATAAGCTCGTTGTTTTTGTTCACATAAGCGTTTACCTCTTGTTGCGACTTGAAAATCCCATCCGTTTTTACAACGTGGTAGGAATACAATGGTACACCAACCTGGATCAGCAACGGAGTCAGCGCACTCGTTACATTATAACCGGTGGTGGGGATATTGGTAACCCCATCATTAAGACTGAGTAGTTTGTTGCTCAGTTTTGTGAGCACTGCACCAATGGAATACTGAAAAGCGCTATTGCTGTTGCTGCTATAATTGACTGCCAGCTCTATGCCCTTATCCTGCGCTGTACCGCCGTTAATCCAGGTTGGATCAGATACCCCCGTAGTACTGGCCGGCTGTTTTGTCAGGATCATATCGCTGATGTTCTTAACAAAATAGTCGAAGGTGAATGACAGCCGGTTATTGAACACGCTGATGTCTGCGCCCAGATTGAATTGCTCAGACCTGGCCCAGGTAAGGTCGGGATTGGATATTGCCCTTTCCGCATAGCCCGGTACCAATGTCGGCGTCAAACCAAGATATGCGGCTGTAGCAACCAGCGGCACGTTGATACTTCCTACCGGAAGGCTACCCAGATTGCCGAGCACACCATAACTGCTGCGAATTTTTAACTGTGTCAACCAATCTACACCGCTAAAAAAGTTCTCCCTGCTCACTATCCATCCACCGGAGATAGATCCATAGTTCTGGAACCTGTTCTGCGGCGCCACCAACGAACTTCCGTCTCTTCTGGCGATCAACGACAGCAGGTACTTGCTATTGTACTCGTAGTTAATCCTTCCCAGGTAAGAAATGAGGGCGGATTCAATTTTAGATCCCGACGGTTGAAAAAATGGCGGGTTGGCATTGGCAAAATACCGGTATTCCGGCCTTTCATCGTCAAAATCCCTCGCGACTACACTAAAGCCTTCTTGGGTATTGTACTGATAGGTATACCCTCCAAGTATGTTGAAGTGATGATTGTTGAATGTATTGTCGTAGGTAAGTGTATGTTCTGTCAGCAGGCTGGAGGCATTATTGGCTCCCATATTCAGTTGGTTAAAGTCGAATATCTTTCCAATTTCAAGCACCCTTGACCGGAAGGATTTGGATAAGGTATTCGATTTATTGATGGTCAGCGAGGTGCGGAAAGAAAGCTGCTTTAATATATCCGCTTCGAGATAGGTGTTAACAAAAAGATTGCTGGATGGACCCGCATTGTCCAATCTTTTAAGGTAGGCTACAGGATTAAGAACAGCACCATAACCACCCGCATATTCCAGGGGCAGTCCGGAGAATGCTCCGGTTTCTGTGTAAGGTGAAATGCTGGGGGGATACCATATCGCGCTCAGGAGCGTTCCCTCAAAAACATCTGAAGTATTGGCGCCCCTGCCCTCTGTGATCCGGTAGTTCATTTTCTCACCGATCTTCAGCCAGGATCTTAGTTGGTGCTCCGTATTGACCATAAAATTGTACCGCTCATTGTATGTGTTATGCAATATCCCCTCCGCTCTTCTGTACCCGAAGGACAGGTAGTAGTTCGACTTATCATTCCGCCCATCGACACTTGCACTGTATTCATTGATCTTTCCTGTTGTAAAAACCTCGTCAATCCAGTTAGTACGGGTGATCTGCCCATCCGGATTGATGGCTGCATTAAAAACATCAAGGCGAGGTCTGCCCGCATTATCGGCTGCAAGGTTATAGACGTCTGCATATTCTTTGGCGTTCAATGCTTCCAGTTTCCTCCACACCTGCTGACTTCCATATTTGGCGTCCAGATTGATAATAGGCTCACTGGATCTGCCTTTCCTGGTTGTAATGACTATCACGCCTCCGGATGCCCTTGCTCCATAGATTGCGGCTGCAGCATCTTTCAATATTGTTACCGATTCAATATCGCCTGGATTTATTACAGGCGCGCCGCTGCTTATTGCGCCATCGACAACATACAGTGGCTGTTCCCCGTTAATCCCTCCCAGGCCCCGGATATTCACTCTCGGAACTGAGGTGGGGTCGCCGCCTTCATTGGTAACAACCAGACCAGGGGATTTGCCCTGAAACAATTCCTGAATGGAATTTACCGACCGGTCAGTGGCGCCATCAATTGGCAGTTCTGAAACTGCACCCGTTACCGCCGAACGTTTCTGAAAACCATATCCTACAAATACGACATTATCCAAAGAGGTGGCAGATGGTTTTAAAATAATGTATAAAGACTCTTCCTTATTCTGGTTTACCCTTTCTCTATTTATTATCTGGGTAATATAGCCAACATATGAAATAGTCAATTTGTAGGGTCCGGCAACGTCCTGCACATCAAGCTGAAAAATACCGGCGGCATCCGTAACTGCGGTGCGTTTAGTCCTGTCATTATCAGCAGATAGCTCAACGGTAACACTCTCAAGGGCTTCACCCGTTTCGTTTTCGACTAACCCCCTGATCTGCGCCTTTTCTGTCTGGGCAGCTAAGATTCCCGGAAAGAATAAAATACCTAATAGTAGTACAACCAGATAGTTTTTCATGAGTTTAGAATAATTAAATATTCGGAACGTCCATAGCAGGCATGGCCTGTTCGGCTTTCTTTCGATAGTGCATTGCTGACGCATAATTATAGTTGTTTTGGTTTTTATTGAAATCGATATCCCTTCTTTGTTTCTGTCAGGATCATACTGTTTAATATGGC
The DNA here is from genome assembly GCA_964624205.1 of uncultured Chitinophagaceae bacterium. Classification (GTDB taxonomy): domain Bacteria; phylum Bacteroidota; class Bacteroidia; order Chitinophagales; family Chitinophagaceae; genus Flavitalea. The sequence continues at coordinate 3,133 of CAZUWX010000087.1, read as the reverse complement.
TATACGATTTAATACCTGGAGAAGCGTGTCGCTTTCTTTAATTATTCCGGTAAAAATTTTATTTTCCACCAGCCGGCTATCAAAATCAAGTTGGACTGAGTATGCCTTTTTGATGGTGTCAAGTACGTTAAGCAGTGGTTCTTCTTTAAATGTGGCAGCAAATCCTGTAAGCGATGCAAAAGACCTGGGTTTTTTATTTGTTTTTGCTATCGGGGCACTTTGGGTTCCTGATTTTGTTTTTCCTGTTGCAATATCATAGGTAACCCACTGGAGAGGATTCAGGTATATATCTTTCATCCTGTGTTCTCCCTCTATCTGTTTGACCACCACTTTGCCCGTATGGAGTACCACTTCCACAAAATCATTTAAGTAAGCCGTAATTGTAAACGAAGTACCTAATGCGGTAGTGGAAATCGCCCTGGTATACACTGTAAATGGCCGGGAACTATCCTTCACTACTGAGAATTCTGCCTTCCCTTTGAGGTGTATCTCTCTTTTATCAAGACCAAAAGGTTTCCGGAAGCTGATCTCACTATCCGGAAACAATATTACCATGGAGCTATCTTCCAGATAGACCGTCTGTTTGCTTCCAACAGGGCTGCTTATTGTTTCAAGTTTCACGTTAAGGACCGGCTGCTCATCCTGTTGCCCCTCCGCAAGCAATTCGTTTTGTGTTACCCCGGTGCCCGTTCCGAAAGAATAGTAAAGAACTGAAACGATCGCCACCATCACAGAAGCTGCTGCGACCCAGCTTACCCTCCTGCGTTTCGTTTTCCTATTGAGGATGAAGGCCTCCTTGCGTTCTATTTCATCACATATTTCCGATAAAAGCTTCGCTTTATATTCTTTCAGTTGCTCAGCATCTGGCTCAAACAGGTCCTCACCTTCCTGAATTGTTCTTTCGAACCATGCATCGTATTCTTCTGCTTCCTCCGGGGAAGCGGTTTTAGTCAGAAATTTGTCTAATAGATACTTTAACCTGTCCGGGTGCATACAACAGCTTTCATCTACAATATCACCCGACCGCCAACTTTCCCCCATTAGCAGTTGGCTTTTTTTCATAAATAGCGGTTGAATGATAATATATAGGAGTCCAATGATAATATTCAGCAATACCCGAATTCGCTGCTTTCAATTTGGTCAGTCGATATACCCCCAAGGCAACTGTCCGACCTGCCTAATCCATTGTTCATAATATTTTAATAATACTATACGACAATATTTAAATTGTATACTTAATTTGGCTTTTTAATTGAGAAAATGGTCATTAAAGAGGCTGATAAAAATATTTACAACGCATTGTGGAAACGGGTCCAACTCGATGATAAAGACGCGTTCCACCAGTTGTATGAAATTACGGTTTCCACGCTGACTTCTATTTCCGTGAAGTTTAACAGGGATACCCACGAGACGAAAGACATTCTTCAAGAGGTTTATGTCAGTCTATATATGAGAAGGCATACGCTCCCTGCCGACCTGAATGTTTTCGGCTATCTGCGGAATGCCGTAAAGTTCAGACTATCCAACAATCTCCGTAATCAAATGAGGAGGAAGGGACACCTTGTTGCTTTGTTGAGGGAAAATAAAGTCGACCAGCAAATATTTTCATTTCCTGAAGAAAAGAATGAACTGGGGCGATATGTCGAAATGACCGTTAATCGTTTACCTGATAAATGCCGGCAGGTATTTATTCTTAATAAATACGAAGGTCTGAGCTATAAACAAATTTCCTGTGAGCTGGGTATCTCAGTGAAGACGGTGGAAAAACACATCAGCAAAGCCACACAATTGCTACGGAATAACCTAACTCCCGTATTCAATCGTCTTATTTCAGTTGCCATTAGTTTGACAAGTCTATTTTGATTTTAATCTTACAATCGCGGAAATTTATCCCCTCTTCTACACACTGCCGGAAGCCGGCAATGTGCAGAAGAACAGCAGGGGTGTCGACCGGATATTAAATGCTGTAGATTCTGCGGATCTTGGTGATACGGCTGCATTGTCATTAAAAAGCAGTCCCTTCTCGCGATTGTAATTCCCGGAGATAAAGTAGCTGGTTTTCGCCGAGCGCCCGGAACCACTTAGATCGTAGTTTTGAATACCGGCTTTTTACGAAACCACCTCCCAGGGATCAATAATATGGACTTTGCCTCCCACCACTTCTGAACCGACGCTCAATTGCTCCCCAATGGATACCCAATGGCTCCCCGTTTCCTCCTCTGTTCCTTCTCTTTGGCTTCTCGGATTTCAAGGGGGAACAGAGAAGGCAAAGAGAAGGCAATGAGGAGAAATAGGGTAAAAAACGAGGCTGAATAAGGGTTTCAGCCGAAAAAAACCGTTTTTACCCCCGAAATCGCCCGTTCGTCACACCATTCTCCGAAGCTCGTCACAAGTTTGGCTATACACCGTCACAAAAATCAACAATCAGTTTCACCCGAATTTATATTTGCCCTATCGAATCACTGCCCCGGGGAGGCTGCACAGGACTACCGGGCGTGCAGCCCCGGGAATACTCTCCCCCAGGCAGTGAACGATACAGTAAACAACATTTTTTAACAACCTAAATTTTATGTTATGGCACATGCAAATAATAGCATCATAGTTGGTAAACTCAACGGAACACTCGGAAAAGAACTCGTGTTTCGCGACTGGGACGGAAAGACCATCGTCGCCAAATATCCCAAAAGGAAAAAAGGCGATCCCACCCTGCCACAGGCAGAGGCAAGGGAAAGATTCCTCCTGGGTACGCGCTATGCAAAGGCGATCCTGAGCGATCCCGACCCGGGCATGAAAGAAAACTATGCCGCAGCGCTAAAACCACGGCAAAACGTGTACGCTCGCGCATTGGAAGACTTCATGTCCCCGCCGGAAGTTAAAAGCGTCAACACGCGCAATTACAACGGCGCGGTGGGCGACAGGATCTCCATCCGCGCAACGGATGATTTCCGGGTAGTAAGTGTACGAGCGGAGATATATGCCGCTGACGGCACCCTGCTGGAAGCAGGCGATGCGCAACAGGACAGCAGAGGTCTCGACTGGAATTACACTGCCACGCAGCCCAATCCGCTGGCGGCAGGAAGCACCATCAGAGCAATAGCCACCGATGTTCCCGGCAACGAGGGAATACGGGAAA
>CAZUWX010000086.1:0-10881 GCA_964624205.1 uncultured Chitinophagaceae bacterium | reverse complement strand
GCGGAGGAGAAGCCTACTTGTTGGGTTATTTCCGATATGGAAAGATTTTCGTGCGTTAGAAGATATTTTGCCTTCCGCAGTCGCCGGTTCATTATATAATCGGTTACGTTGCAGTCGAGAAGGGCTTTGACTTTGCGATAAAGCTGGACGCGGGAAATGCCGATGGCTTTGGCGATCTCATCCACGCTGAATTTTTCGTTCGATAAGTTATTTTCTACGATGCCGGCGAAGTCGTTCAGGAATTTTTTATCCAGCTTGTTGGAAAGCGGCGATTTGCCGGGCATTGGAACTTCACTGGTGTAGTGCTCCTTCAGCAGGAGACGGTTTTTGATAAGTGTCCGGACATTTTCGAGGAGGAGCCGGAAATTGAATGGCTTTACCATATAGGCGTCCGCGCGGTGCCTGATTCCCTCTATCTGCTGATCTATATTGCCTTGTGCCGTTAGCAGCATAACCGGGATATGCGAGGTCCTAAGGTCCGCTTTTAGCCTTTGACTCAACTCCAGTCCGGAGAGCCTGGGCAATAGTATATCGGATATAATAAGGTCCGGCACGCGGTCATAGGCTTCATTAAGTCCGGCTTCCCCGTTGTTTGCGGTAAACACTTCATAGTGTTCTTCAAATTTTTTACTGAGATAAGCGAGCATGTCTTCATTGTCTTCGACAATAAGCAAAGAATGCTCTTTTATCGGACTGAACGCTGGCCGTTCTTCCTGTGAGGAAGTTTTTTCCAGATCGTTGAGATATAATTTTGCTTCGTCATATAGACCGCTTTTTACGCTCGGTTCGCTGTCCTTCTCTTCTTCTGTAAGATGCCCGTCTCCCAAAGGCAGGTGCAGCAGGAACGTTGTGCCCGCCCATTTCTTACTTTCTACCGAAATGGATCCCTGATGCAGGGCCATAAGTTTACTACATAAGGACAGGCCGAGCCCCGATCCCTGTATACCCGATTGACGGTCCTGGTAAAACAGATCAAATACGTGGCGCTGGGACTCTTCAGTTATACCCACTCCATTGTCGGTCACACTGATGAGCACCGCCTGATTATCAGTTGATCGCTTTATTTCTAATAGTATCTTTCCATTGACATTGGTGAATTTAAAGGCGTTCGAGAGGAGGTTGAATACTACCTTATCCAGCATATTCGCATCGAACCATACCGGAAGTTTTTTTTCTTCACTGATCAGCCGGAAGTCAATATTTCTTCTGGAGGCAATATCATTAAACATGTCCATAATATTCCTGACAAAGTCTACAATATCCGCTTCCGACGCTTTTATGGACATTTTGTCATACTCTATCTTTCTATAATCGATCAGTTGATCGACAAGCAATAAAAGTCGCTGCACATTTTTGTGTATCAGTTTTACATTCCTGCTTTCGACAACTGATAATTTTCTGTCGATATTGATAAGGTCTTCCAGGGGTGAAAGGATTAGGGTGAGCGGTGTCCTGAATTCATGGGAAATATGTGTAAAGAAATCGAGTTTCGCCTTTGTGGCCGCCTCCGTTGCAGCGGACATATCTATTAGCTGGTTTCGCTGATCCAGTATTTCGTTGTTTTTCTGCGCTAATGTTTTGTTGATCTTTAGGTTTTCCCTCAGTGCGTGCAAGGCGAGTCCGCCAAAAAAGACGGAGAGCACCAGTGTGATCACCAGGATGTTGAGCACGAGGCGCTGGCTGTTATATATTTTTTGCTGCTCCTGGAGCAGGTCGTGCTGCCGTTCAATATCATTTTGCTGGCTGCTGATCTTATCCCATTGCAGTTTCATTAATTGAACATTTGACGAGTCGATAACCACTGTCCGGAGGATGTTCTCTTTTGAAAAGGGCTCTTTGTTCAGGATAGCCATCGCATAGCGGATAGCCTCTTTGCCACCCGTTGGATACAGCAAGCTGGCGGTCAGTATTTTGTCTGCGACCATCTGCAGTCCTCCGCCGTCCCCCGGCAATGCGTCCACGCCGATTATCTTCACCTGTTTTTCCGGAAGGACTTTATCAAACACCTGTCTGGTGCCCAAAGCGGTCTGGTCGTTATGCGCAAAAACCACATCAATATCACGAAGGCTGTTTTCGTGTTTAAGCAATTCCTCCCTGGTGTGTTCTTTCAGCCAATTGCCGTATATCTGCCTGTTGATGCGGATATTTTTGAACCGGCTAATGCCATCGAGAAATCCCCGCTGCCTTTCAAAGGCCGGCGACGATCCGGACAAGCCCATTACCTCCAGCACGTTTGCAGTATCCTTCACTATGCTTCCCAGGTACTCACCCGCCATTTTGCCGATCTCGTAATTATCGGCTCCCACGTACGCAGTGTATAAGCTGGAGGATGTTTTGCGATCGATGACGATGACCGGGATGCCTTTTCCGTATGCTTCTTCTACCACGGGCGTAAGAGGTTGGGCTTCATTTGGAGAGATTAGCAACAGGTCGATATTTTGGTCGATCATTTGTTTTACATGCTGCACCTGGACATCACTGTTGCCCTCTGCGTTCATATAAATGAAAGAGACTCCGGGGTGGAGGGCGAGTTCCATTTTCATTTCGTTCAGCATGGTCTTACGCCACATGTCAGAGCCTACACATTGGGAGAAGCCGACCACGTAACGGCGCTCCGCTTTTTTGGGATGGCAGCCCAGGAAGGTAAACAGCAGGATGGTGGAAAGGATAATCTGGAGCAGTCGAACGGCAGTTCCTACAATCATCGTGAGCATACATTTCTTTTTGACACGTTGTAAACTGGAAGGGATATGGGGTTAAACAGGGGAAACGGAAGACCCGGTGCGGGGAAACAAATATAGCCTTTGTAGATGAATATTTCATTTTCGGTCAGGTGCGCGGACCAGACTCGCTACATATAGTTTGTGCAGGTGTATCCAGATTTAAAATCGCGTGTAACAAATTCTAAGGCCCATGATACATAGAGGCAATATTTTAATTGTAAGTAGCTGACATGTAATCTACTATAATGCCGGTAAGTTTTTTTATGTATTTAAGATGTTTGAAACGAGGCTGAGAGCCATCCGAATATCAAGTTGCTAGTTTCGTTCGGCAGGATTAGATCGTTTACAAAAATAGAACCCTTCAGTATGAAGAAAGCTTCGGTATTAACCTGGTCGATAGTAGTGGCACTTGGGGGCTTTTTGTTTGGATTTGATACGGCTGTGATTTCCGGAGCAGAAAAGTCCATTCAGGAGTTCTGGCAATTAAATGTATATGAGCATGGGCTGACTATCTCCATCGCGTTAGTTGGGACAGTTTTAGGGTCCCTACTGGGGTCCAGACCTTCCGATCGTTTCGGTCGCAAAAACACACTATATTTTATCGGTGTCGCCTTTTTGACCTCTGCGATCGGTACGGCCCTGGCTACCAACTGGTATGTGTTCCTATTGTTTCGTTTGTTCGGCGGCATTGGGGTAGGGGCTTCTTCCGTCACTGCGCCCATTTATATATCGGAGGTATCTCCCCGGGAACGGAGAGGCAGCCTGGTGGCCCTGTTCCAGTTCAATATAGTATTCGGGATCTTGATTTCGTATTTGTCGAACTACCTGCTTAGCCAGTCGGGGGAGGCGTCCTGGCGTTGGATGCTGGGCGTTCAGGCGATACCGTCGCTGGCATTTATAGTGTTACTGCGTTGGGTGCCGGAGAGCCCCAGGTGGTTGATATTAAGAAAAGGTGACACAAAAAGCGCCCTCGAGATTTTAAAAGTGATCGATCCATTGAACTGCGATCGGGAACTGGAAGCTATTCAGAAGACCCGGCAGCCCGGGGGTGGCAGTCGCCGTAAAGATGGTTTGTTTTCCGGCAATTATAATATGCAGATCACGCTCGCCGTGCTTTTTGCGTTTTTCAATCAGGTATCCGGAATTAACGCCATCATATATTATGCGCCGAGGATATTCGAGATGACCGGGCTTGGCGCTCAGGCCTCTCTCCTGTCTACAGTAGGCATAGGGGTGATAAACTTTATATTTACGCTCCTCGCAATTGGATTCATAGACAGGATCGGGCGGCGTCCCTTGATGATAATCGGCTCGCTTGGATTGATCGTGTCTTTGTTTATGGTCGCCTTTACATTTTATTCGGGCGCGTTATCTGGGTTTACCGTGCCTTTTTATATGATGACCTTTATCGCTTTTTTTGCGTTTTCTCAGGGTGCGGTTATCTGGGTTTTTATTTCGGAGATATTTCCCAATTACGTCAGGGCACAGGGTCAGATGCTGGGTAGCTCCACTCACTGGATAATGGCTGCCATCATTGCATTTAGTTTTCCTTATCTGGCCGAAAGAGCGGGGGGTGGAAATACGTTTGCATTTTTTGGATGTATGATGGTGCTTCAACTGGTTTTTGTCTGGTTCCTGATGCCGGAGACCAAGGGGAAATCACTGGAGCTGGTGGAAGCGAGAAGACCGGAGCGGGCAAATAAGTAAAATGTCGATCGATAATCGATTTCTTAATAAATTACTTTAATAACTGAAACAAATGAAAAAAGCACTTTTAGCGATTCTTGTGTTTACGGGTGTCACTACGTTCGCCCAGGATGTGAAGCGGGAGATCCTGATAACGAAAAAGTACCTGAATTTTCCTATTCAGCAATCTGTCGACGCGGAACGTATGACCTTCGATGTTAACGGAAAGCAGGAAAGATTTGCTAATGTTCGGTTAAGCAGGGACAAGACCGATTATTGGGTGTTTGCCGACGTATCGAAATACAAAGGCAAAACGATCACGCTGAATTATACCAGGGAAGTTAAAGGGCTGGGTATGATATACCAGGATAATAAAATATCGGGGTCCGACAGTCTGTATAAGGAAGCGTACAGGCCCCGGTTCCATTTTACGTCCCGGCGGGGATGGAACAACGATCCCAATGGCCTGGTGTATTACAAGGGCGAGTATCATCTGTTCTACCAGCATAACCCGATGGGAACCGAGTGGGGGAATATGACCTGGGGGCATGCCGTCAGCAAAGACCTTATTCATTGGAAAGAGCTCGCCCCCGCTTTGTATCCCGACGAATTGGGCTGGATGTTTTCCGGATCGGCAGTGGTGGATATCAATAACACCTCCGGATTTCAGACCGGTAAGGAAAAGGTGTTGGTCGCCATTTACACGGCGGCCGGAGGTGTTCAAACCCAGTGTATCGCCTATAGTAACGATAAAGGACGGACCTGGGAAAAATACACCGGCAATCCCGTGATAGACAGTGAAAAGAGATGGAACGATCGCAACACCCGTGATCCGAAGGTTTTCTGGCATGATGCTTCGAATAAATGGGTGATGGCGCTGTTCGAAAAGGATGGCCATTCTTTTTATAATTCTGATAATTTAAAGGAGTGGACTTACCTGAGCCATACTCCTGGTTTCTGGGAGTGTCCTGACCTGTTCGAACTTCCGGTGGACGGGAATCCGAATAATAAGAAATGGGTATTATACGGAGCAAACGGCGACTACCTGATCGGTAGATTTGACGGCCGGCAGTTTATTACGGATATTGGCAAACAAAATTACTACAGGGGAAAGATGTTTGCAGCCCAGACGTTCAGCGATATTCCTGAAAAGGACGGACGTCGTATGCAGATGGCCTGGGGTCAGATATCGCATCCCGGTATGCCGTTTAATATGATGATGACCTTTCCAACTCAGTTGACGCTTAAAACGACTGACCGCGGTATAAAGATGTTTTCGGCACCGATCGACGAGATCAAACAGTTGCATAAAAGAACAATAAGCTGGGATCCTGCTAAAGGGGGTAGTATAAACGAAAAGTTGGCGCAGCTCCGCGGCAGCGAGTTCCATATTAAACTCAGGGTGTCCGCGGGCGACCTTACATCGTTGCTGCTCGACGGAAATCCTATCATCAACACTGCGTCGCAAAAGGAAATCTATACCGCGTTATTTGGCGATCAGGGGCATGCCAACCGGCACCTTGACCTCGAAATATTGATCGATCGCACTTCCATAGAAATTTTTGCGAACGGCGGGGAATTGAGCCTGATCCAGCCCCGGATAACATCAGGGCAGAGAAGCGGCCTGTCTTTCCGTTCGCCGGCGGACGTGCAAATCGAAAGTATGAACGTAGCGGAACTAAAAAGCATCTGGAAATGATACCAAAACCGGGCATGAGCTTACTGGTTGCCCTGTTTTTAATGCCCGTTCTGTCCCTCGCCCAGCCGCTCATCATTGAATTTCCGAAGGCAAACACTATTTATCAAAGGGAAGGCAGCAGCGGCATTGGCAACATTCATATAGTTGGACGTTATCACGAAGATATCCGCCAGCTTCAGGTTAGATTCGATAAGGGGGAGTGGGAGACGGTTGAGGTGAGCAGCGTGGACGGACGGTTTTCGGGTACTCTCACCGCTCCTGTCGGGCAGGGCGACCTATCCATAAGAATAAAGGAGCGGCCATCGGTCGCCGCGGTGGTGGAAATGGTCAGCATCGGCGATATTTATGTGGTGGCAGGTCAGTCGAATGCTGCCGGCTGGGCGGACACGTTATATGACGTATTACGCGATCTGCCATACACTCCCGTGGTGTTTCGCCGAAATGTATCAGACAGATGGGATATCCTTCGGGACCCTGCTTCTGCATCGGGAAAAGGAACCCCCTGGCCGCTGGTTATGAGTTATCTGACCGCGCAACATTCGATACCGGTGGGGGTCATTACAACAGCCATCGGCGGCGCCTGGCTTAAGCATTGGCTTAAGTCGTCCGGTGCGCATTACCCTCAAATGATCAATACGATAAGAAGCGCAACAAATGGTTCTATGCAGGTGCGGGCGGTCTTATGGTTCCAGGGCGAAGCGGATTGTAACCCCGATAAGGTGTACGCAAATGTTTCCTGCAATGGCGATTACGATCGATATCTCCATAATCTCACGCAGTTGGTCAATAACATACACGAGGATGTAAAGTTGCAAACGGTGTATGTGGGCCAAATAGGCAATGTGCCTCATAATGTCGGAGCACAGGTTTTATCGAATCGGCAAAACAACTATCATATCCGGAAGGCGTTGCAAGACTCGTGGGAGCTTCCGGGGGTCTCGCCCGGCCCCGTGACCTACGATATAGCGCTGGAGTCCGACAGAAGTCACATACATTTCAATATTGGCGAAGAAATGATCCCGTTCGCAAAGCGGTGGGCGGCAACCATTGGTTATCATACTTATCACAGTGGTACTGGCCGCGGCCCACGCTTGTTGGACGCTTCGTACCGGCCCGGGGCCAAGCGGATACGGCTTAAGTTTGACAAACGGATAAAAATAGGCGATTACAAAGGTGTTGCTGGTAAGAAGGCGGAGGGCTGGTATCTGGTAAGTGGCGACACAATACTACGCGACAGCGATATTATTTCAACTGTTGTCCGGAAAAACACGGTTCGGCTACGACTGCGCCATAGCCTGATGCCGGGGTTAAGGCTATCCTATGGCATTGATCATGACGGGGATGGGAAAAAGATCATCCGCGGCCTGACTAATTTGCCTGCGGAACCGTTGTATGAAGTATCAATTCAGCAAAAAGGAAGAACGGGATTGTAAGAAAATACATGGCTAATAAATATTATATTTATGTAGTGAGCAAAGAAAGGCCATAATCTGATCGAAAGGTTCCTTATAATTTCCCCTAAAAGTGCAAACTCAATTGAGTAGCTTCTTCAGCTACTGCGGCCTTTTGGCCGGTAATATGAAATAGCGGTGTTTCTGCTGAGCGGGAGGCCACAATTACTTTGGTGTTCCGGGCGTGTTGCCGGAATAGCTGATCAACCAGTTCCGGACAATTATTATTGGCCGATAAATGGGATAGGATCAAATGGCTTAAATGATGTGCCCGGTGGTTGATGAAAAGTTGTAAAGCCTGTTGGTTGGACAAGTGGCCTCTGCCTCCCCGGATGCGGTTTTTTAGAAACTGGGGATAATTACCCTGTTCTAAAAGCTGTTCATCATAATTCGATTCCAGAAATGCGGCATGGCAATCTTTAAAATGATGAATGAGTTGTTCGCAGGGGAAACCAATATCGGTGAAAACGCCCACTTTTACATCGCCATACTTAATCACAAAACTATGTGGCTCACTGGCGTCATGGAGTTTGGGGAAAGCAGTCACCATCAGATCCCCGAAAAATTGCGGCTCATCTGTTTTAAGGGCAAAAACCAGATCGGTATCCAGGTCGAGCCCACCGCTAAGCATCGTTTTTTGTGTGACGTAAACGGGTAGGCGGTGCTTTTTGGAGAGCATGGCCAGGCCGCGTATATGGTCGCTATGTTCGTGGCTCACCATGATGGCTTTGACCTTGCGCATGTTTAGACCCAGGCGTGCCATGCGTTTTTCGGTTTCCCGGCAGGATATTCCGGCATCTATCAATACCGCATCCTGCTGGTTCCCGACATAAAAGCAGTTCCCGTTGCTGCCCGTATTTAAAGAAGTAATAGATAATGCCATCAACCGTACAAAGTAAAAGGTTTTGGCTTAATGTATGGCTGACCAATCCGGAAGATTTTAAAGCCCCAGGTTTTTTTTGAACTCAGCGGGGCGTTTTCCATACGCTGATTTGAACACAGTAGAGCAATAGGTGGCGGAGGAGAACCCTGTTGGATGGGTTATCGTTAAACAAAAGTTTATGAAAAATCAATCCTTGCCAGGAAGATCCGGATTGGGTTTGATCGTATTCCATCGCCTGTCAAGGGAGTATAGCAACTTAGTTAATCAATAAAATCGTATATTTATCGACGATAGTGTAGAATCCGATACTGAGAAACAGACTGTAGATCCTAAAGGCTGTGTTCAACATTGAAATTTTTGAAAGCGACCCAAACAACAACTGGCTGATCCGCCAGTTTGAGGCATATCGGTTCAGCAGCGGCTCCGTTTCTGACAGATTCATTCCCCGTCCTTATATTTCTGTTATTTTTCATTTTGGGGACTGCCCCGTTATCGACGGTGATTCTCCCTTAAAGCTGGAATCCCTTTTTGTGGCGCCTATTATTCCTCAGGCTTTCCTTTTAAAATTTCAGGGTAATATGGACACCCTCGCCGTGACCTGCAAAGCAAGTGTTTTTTCCGGGTTGTTTGGATTGGATATGTCGCCCACTCCCAACAGAAGCATTCGTCTTTCCGGACCTGGCTTTTTTGATCTCTGGAAAACGATGGCGGACCTCGGCACAACAACGGAGCGGATAGCCTGTTTTTCCGATTTTATCCGTTCGGCGCAGAAAACCCCCTATCAGCCCGATGCCGTCGATATCCTGTACGATAAAATACTTGAAAAGAGTATTCACACCCCGCTGAAAGAGATCATGCGGGAATGCAACGCCAGCAAAAGCACGCTGCTTAGGAAGTTTATCGGTCGAACCGGTGTGCATCCGAAAACATTGGCGCGCATCGTCCGGATCGATTATCTGTGGACAAAAATAAGGGATGAAAGAGCCGTGGACTACCAGGAGTTGGTGGTCGACGGCAATTATTTCGACCAGTCTCATTTTATCAACGATTTCCGGAACATCATTGGCGAGACACCCGGATTTTTTTTCAGCCGCAACCTGGATATCGTAAAAAAATTCTCTGCGAAGCCGCTCGCACGGCTATAATTGACACTTTTTTCCAATCACAGCATTTTTTACCTCCCTATATTGCTATCGGCTGCGGCCAATTGCAGCATATTTCAATTTCTATAAATAGGTATCTTATGGAGGTAATAAAAACTACCAGGGCAATCATTATCCTGGGTATATTGATTGTCTGCTATCAATCATCAGACGCGCAGGTTTTTGACCGGATAAAGAACAAGGCCAAAGAGGCGGTAGAAAACAGAGACGCCAGGAAGGCTGGGAAAGCTGCTGAAAAGAATGCGGAGGAGCGTGAAAAAAATGCAATGCAAGGTGAGGGGGATCCGGAAGAGAAGCATACAGGAGATCAAGCGGCCGGGGAAGCGGTCGCTGGTCAATCTTCCCAAACACAGGGCAAAGCAGCCGGCTCGTTGCAGTCTTATTCAAACTACGACTTTGTTCCCGGCGACAGGATCATTTATTTTTACGATATGGCGGGTGAGTCCGACGCCGAGATACCCGGGCGTATGCTGCTCAATTCCGGTAGCGCGGAGATACAAACTCACCAGGGTGAAAAGGTGCTGGTGGCGCCTGCAGGAGGAGCACCCTCTATGATGCCTTATATGAAAGAGGAAGCCTACCTGCCCGAACAGTTTACGCTGGAGTTCGATATGCTGGCGAACGGAGGAGTCGGCACGAGTCAGGACGTGTCGGAGATCCGTATCTATTTTCGCAAAAGCGAAAGGGCCGGAAGCGGGGATGCCACGGCTCCCGTGCTGATCAGGCTTGCGGGTATTTCGGGAGACAATCCCAACTACGGCTTTGAGGCGGAGAAGGCCAACGGCACTACCGCCGGTAATCATTCACTACCTTTTCCGTCGGCCGCTGTTAATCCCGGGCGGGATAACTGGCGTCGCGTGGCTGTCTATTTCAACAAAAACATCGGCAAGCTGTACATCGACCAACACCGCCTGGCCGTGCTGAACCAGGTGGATCCCAATGGTATGGATATGGTGGAATTTGAGGTTCACTCCAATGATGAGCACCCGGTTTTATTTAAAGACTTTCGCATAGCCTCGGGAGGAACGGATTCCTATAAAAAGGTGATCACGGATGGTAAATTTATCGCCTATGGCATTCAGTTCGATGTCAATAAGGCCTTGCTGAAACCGCAATCCATGGGAACCATCAATGAATTTGTGAAAATGATGAAGGAAAATCCGGATCTCAAATTTGAAATAGGTGGGCATACCGATAGCGATGGATCTGCGGAGCGGAATAATACACTTTCCCAGGAACGCGCCGATGTGGTAAAGGCGCAGATGGTTGGGATGGG
>CAZUWX010000085.1:0-10895 GCA_964624205.1 uncultured Chitinophagaceae bacterium | reverse complement strand
TCGTATTCTTTCAGGATGCGGATGGCGTTAGCCAGGACAAATAAGATCGCCAGTATCAGCACTATCATCATTACAGGGATTTGTTCCATTACTATGCATTTTGATTGTTAGTTACAAATAATTTCAGGCCGTCTATGCCGGTCACTACTACTTTTTCCCCCTTCCTGATCGGACCCGAAGAGGACTCGGCATTCCAGCGCTCGCCGAAGATCAGAATTGTTCCGGTAGGATCCAGGTTTTCAAGCGCCTGGCCGACACTACCGATCAGGCCCTCTTTCCCCGATACCGGCTTTAGGCGCTGGGCGCTCAGCCCCATCCAGGAGATAAACAAAAAGAATAACGCAGACACAGCCGTGGTGCCGATTATCACCGTCCAGGAAAGTTTCATGAATTCAAGCGCAGAGTCGACATTAAACAGAAAAAAGGAACCGAGCAGGAGTGAGACGATGCCACCTATAGACAACATGCCGTAGCTCGTCACCTTGATCTCCAGTAGCAGCAGGATGATCCCGAAGACGATCAGCGCGAGGCCGGCGTAGTTGATCGGCAAAGTATGCATGGCATAGAAAGCAAGGATCAGGCATATTCCGCCAATCACACCGGGAAAAATGGTACCGGGACTGTACAGCTCAAATAACAGCCCGTAAAAACCCAACATCATCAGTATATAAGCAATATTCGGGTCAGCAAGCGTGTTCAGGAATTTCTGCAAGAGGGTCATCTCCAGTTCCGTTACCTGTGCATCTTTTGTGTTCAGCGTTTTAAGTCCCGCGGCAGTCAGCACCTCCCGCCCGCTGATGCTGTCGAGCAGTGCAGCATCGTTCAGCACAATCATATCTATCACGCGCTCCCGCAGTGCTTCTTCTTCGGTGATCGAAACGCTGGTGCGAACCGCCTCTTCCGCCCACTCTACATTCCGTTTCCGCTTTTCCGCGATGGTGCGGATAAAAGCCGCTGCGTCGTTGGTTGATTTGTCGTTCATCACCGAATCCATAGCGCCCTGCGCGGAAACAGGATGGGCAGCCCCAATGTTAGTGCCGGGAGCCATGGCCGCTATATGGCCGGCCATCGTAACAAATACGCCCGCCGAACCCGCATGCGCACCACCGGGGTAAACAAAAACCACCACAGGCACAGGGGATTCCAGGATAGCAGAAACAATTTGCCGGGTCGACTTCAGCAGACCGCCGGGCGTATTCAGGTGAATGATGAGGCATTCCGCTTTCTCCTGATCTGCCTTTCGGATCGCCTTGTCGATAAAATCAGCCGACGCAGGATTCACAGAGCCATCGATATGGATGGAGACCACGCGTTGCGCCCCCGCAAAAAGGGAGATAAGAAATAAAACCGAAACAAAAACAGACCGCTTCATTTCTTAATAATTTTTGAAAAGGGGAACGCTTTAAACTCCACCAATATACGGGTTTAGCCGCATTTATTGTCACATTAAAGCGTTTATCCGTCTCATCCAAGCCGAAAATATTTGCGGCTTGCCACTATTGCATTAAATTGTCACCCAAATAAGGCGACAATTTCGTCGCCATTCTACAACATGGAAAATACATCATTCGTAAGTGTAGACTGGGGTACTTCCAATTTCCGCCTCCGGTTGGTGAGCATCCCTTCCCTGACAGTGTTGGACGCTGTTTCTTCTACTACAGGCGGCACCAAAGCCCTGTTCGACCAGTGGGAGAAAAATGGTGGTGACCGGGAAACCGTCTTCCTTCAGTTTCTAAGCAACCGTATCTCCGAACTGAAACACGATCCGCCGAAGAATGCAGTGGTGGTGATATCCGGTATGGCATCCTCCGCGATCGGGATGCGGAATCTGCGCTATGCGGATCTGCCCTTCCATATAGACGGCTCGGGAATTGCTTCGGAGCTGATACCGGCCCGCCCGGATTTTGAGCACGATATCATCCTGATATCCGGCATTAAGAGCGACAACGACGTAATACGAGGCGAGGAAACCCAGTTCATCGGGTGTGCGGATGACGACATGCACGTCACTGCTCCCGAGGTGTTTATTTTTCCGGGAACCCATTCCAAACATATTTTCACCGAAAACCGGCAGGCCGTGAGTTTTAAAACCTATCTGACCGGCGAACTGTTTAGCCTGCTGGGTCAACACAGCATACTGAAAACCTCCGTCGAAGCCAACAAAGACATCGATACCAGCGAAGCCGTGGCAGCCTTCCGGCTGGGCGTGAGCACCGCTGTACGGACGAGCCTGCTAAACAGTCTGTTCCAGGTCCGCACCAACAACCTGTTTAATAAACTGAACAGCCGGGAAAATTTCAATTTTCTCAGCGGCTTGCTGATCGGATCGGAGATAAAGGACCTGCTGGGCGTCAACGTTGCAAAAATCAACCTTGCCGGCGGCTCCGGTCTGAGCGAGTATTACCGGGTGGCGCTTGATACGCTCGGCCTGGCCGGTAACACCCGTTTTCTGTCGCCGGAGTGGATCGACGAGTCTGTAGTAAGAGGCCAGTACAAAATATGGAAAACCTATGCCGCCAAAACCCAGTTCCATTCTTCAAAAAAATCAATATTCTAAGATGAAAACACCGTTCTCCTGGGAATTATTCGAAAAAATGCCGTTCGTGGGCATCATGCGTAATATTCCCGTCAGACATATGGATACCATCGCTGAAATATATGCAGGGGCGGGACTCACCAATCTGGAGATCACCATGAACTCCGACGGAGCGGCCGATGCCATCGCGCGACTTTCAAAAGCTTTCGCGGGCAGACTGAATATCGGCGCTGGCACGGTCTGTACTTCCGGCGACCTGGAGATCGCCCTGGAGGCTGGTGCTAGCTTCATCGTTACACCCGTTATACAGGAAGAAGTGATACAGGCCTGCGTGGCCAGGTCGGTTCCCATCTTTCCCGGCGCCTATACGCCTTCAGAGATATACAAGGCATGGACCCTCGGCGCAAGCATGGTCAAGGTATTTCCTGCTACCCGGCTCGGCCCCGGCTACATCAAAGAGGTGCTCGCTCCCCTGAACCAGATAAAACTGCTCCCCACCGGGGGTGTGGATCCCGAAAATTTCACCGATTTCCTGAAAGCCGGCGCAAAAGGGTTCGGCATGGGCAGCCACCTTTTCCCGAAACACCTGATCGGACAGGAAGACTGGGAAGCGCTACGCGTCCTGTACGACCGGCTGGTAAAAAAATACAACAGCTATGATTCGGAGGCCATATAACCTGTTGGCCGTGATGATACGATTAGCCCTGATCCCCCTGCACGCATTTTCAAGCGGATTGATCCGACAGGCGGCAGCGATGAGCTACCTGAAGCTCCTCTGCTGTATTGCACTGCTGAGCACAGTGTGGGTTACTTCCCTGGCGGGATGCAGTCCTGCAGCGGATAGCTCCGCCGAGCTCAGGGGCCGGGTGGTGAGGATTGCCGACGGCGACTCGTTCACCATATTGGGCAAAGACAACCGTCAGCAAAGAATTCGGTTATACGGGATCGACTGTCCCGAGAATGGCCAGCCCTACAGCAAGCTGGCAAAACAGGCCCTCAGCGACATGATCTTCGGTAGGGAGCCGGTTATCCGGGAAAAAAACAAAGACCGGTATGGCCGCATAGTGGCGCTGGTGTATATAGATGGAATAAACATTAACGAAGCCATGCTGAAACAGGGATGGGCCTGGCATTTCAAACGATACGACAGCAACCGCAACTGGGATCGCCTGGAAAAAACCGCGCGTAAAGCCGGCATTGGCCTGTGGGCCGATCCCCATCCTGTCGCACCCTGGAAATACCGGCAACGCGGGAAATGAGGGGAACCGCCCGGATGATGGCTGGGTGCAATATCCAGCATGAATTGGGAATAACACCTTGATATTTTGGCGGCCGACAGAAAATGGGCAGGGGTTCTTATTCCTATCAGACTAGATAGTGGCAACTGTTATAAATCGGATGCACCATCGCCCGCAAACACCTTCTGCGCGTTCGTGAGCAGCAGATCATATTGCCGGTTCTCCAGTATCTCCCTGGTGATCAGTTTACCTCCCAGGCCCACAGCGCTCGCCCCGGCCTTAAGCCAGGCGGTTATATTCTCCTCCGACAGTTCCACCCCGCCCGTTACGATAAACTCGACATCCGGGAACAAAGGCCGATGAGCCGCTACCAGCGATGGGCCACCCATGCTGCCGGGAAACAGTTTGAGAAAATTGAAGCCGGCACTCTCCGCATTATGCACTTCTGTAGGCGTAGTGCAACCGGGTATCCAAAGGATACCGTGCTGATGCACCAGCTCGGCTATCCCGGCATCGAAAAAAGGGCTGATCAACAGGTCGGCCCCGGCCTCAATGAATTGGCCTGCCTGCTGCGCGTTGCTGATGGTGCCGATGCCGAGCAACATATCCGGCATACTGCCATCCCGTTCCGCTACCAATTCACTGAAATTTGCCAGGGCATTGCTACCCCGGTTGGTAAACTCGATCACCCTGGCCCCTGCCTGGTACAGCGTCCGTATAACTTCAACGCATACCTCCGGATCGTTGTGATAGAATAAGGGTAATACACGCTGTTTTTTAATCGCCTCAACGATCATTTTGTTCTTTTGCATTCTGGTATTGTATTTTTTTTATCGTTTCAATTGAGTGACTGGTGGCGTCGCCATACTCCTGCAATTTTCCGACCGCTGCAGCAGCGGCAAAACCGATCACTGTTTCTCCCGGATTGCCATGGCGCAATCCGTAGATCAGGCCCGCCATAAAACAGTCGCCGCTACCCGCGCGATCCCTCACCGTATCACTTTTTAATACAGGGGATTCAAACTGTTCCAGCCTGGTATCCAGCGAAGCAAAATAGCGGATGCCCCGCCCATCGTCAAAACGGAATGTGTTTGCCATCAGCTCACACCGGGGATACCGCTCCATCAATGCGCGACTGGTAACGGTGGCATGATCGAGGTACGCACGGTCGCTTTTTTTCTGATGTATATATTCATCTACGGGTAGTCCCAGTAAACTATCTGCACTCCAGATATTGCCCATCACCACGTGGCAGTATTCCATCAGCGGAGCCATTATTTCTTGGGGCTGCCTGCCGTATTTCCAGAGTTTGGAACGAAAATTCAGATCAACAGATATCCGGATACCTTTCTGGCTGGCGACCTCCAGGGCTTCCAGGCAAACGGCCGGCATGCCTTCATGAAGTCCCGGCGTGATGGCCGAAAAATGAAACCAGTCGGCCCCCTCCAGCACCTGCTGCCAGTTGATCATTCCTGGCCGCAGTTGAGAAAAGGAGGAATGGGCCCGGTCGTATATCACCGAAGCCTGTTTCAGTTCACCGCCCTGTTGCAGGTAATATAGCCCGATCCTGTCTCCGCTGATATGCAGCGCATCTCCCACCCGCCGGTCTTGTAAATAGGTCCGGATCTGGGCGGTCAATTCGTTATCGGGCAAAGCTGAAACATAATCCACAGGCACACCCCAATTGGCCAGTGCCGTTGCCATGTTCAACTCGGCTCCCCCGATAAATACCGGCATGGAACAATGCCTGATCCACTCCCGCCCTGCCTGGGGTGAAAAGCGCAATAGAAATTCTCCGAAAGAAACAACTTTTTTGTTCATGCGTATTTATGTCTTTTCAATGGGGCGCCATATATTGCCAAAGGTTTTGACGGCCTTGCTCCGCCGAAGCGCGGCATCGGGCCGGCTTCGCGAAGGCGCAACGGCAAGAGGGAACGTCATATCCACCCTTTTTTGCCCATAAACTTTCGGCTTCGTTGCATCGCGTATTAACCTCTTTTCAATAGCGCCCGGCCTCCGGGCAGGAGTACGGATAGAAATTTTTCTGCTACAAATCTATTGCCCGCAGCATTCAGGTGCACTCCGTCGGTGGTAAGGATCCCGGAAGGCTTATTTTCCCCATTATGCTGTAGGTTATATTCGCGGAACAGGCTCCGGAAATCCACCAGCGTGCAGTCGTGCTCCGCTGCGAGGTTTCGGATGATAACCGAATACCTGTTCAGGTCGCCGTCCTGTTGGTTGGTAAAATCCGTTTTCTCTCCGATAGTTGATGGCGTACACAGTACCACCTGCGCACCCTGTGCCTTGAGCTTTCTAATGATTGCTTTGTAAAACTGTTCAAACTTATTGGCATCCGTTCCGGTACCGGACGAGGCTTTATGCCAAACGTCGTTGACACCGATCCATATCACCACAATACCGGGATCCCTTTTCAGTACATCATCTTCCATCCGCAGATACAGATCATACACTTTATTGCCGCTGATCCCCGCACCGATCAATTCAAAATTCGCGTCCTGCCCCCGTTGTTTGAGCAGATCACCGAGCACGGTGATATATCCTTCCGGCCCCACTCCTGCCTGGGTGATGGAGTCTCCAAAAAAGACGACTTTCTTTTTTTGCTGAAAAAATGAAAAACTGCTCAGGGCGATCACCGAAATCAAGAGTACTAATTTATTCATACCTGCTGCTTTAAACAATATAGTTATATTAACGTTATACCCGGATAAATACCCACCGGTTCGGTGGCCGGGCAGCGAAGGTACAAATTATGATATTCCGGAAGAAGTTTGATCCTAACACTTTGGCACCGGCAAACCCGGGTCAGTACAGAGGCTTTGGGTATTATAGTTGATTTCTGCCGTGCAGCTCTACGCCGGGACGCACCGGACGTTTCCGTGGGGATGATATGCTGCCCCCGGAGATGAGCCGGATCAGTATCCGCCGTAGTAACTCAGGGCGTCGAGCAGGTCAAGCGCCTGGGGCCAGGTAAGCCAGTAATCGGCGACGCGCCCCTGCATAAAATAGTTGCCCGAGTAATTATAGATGCTCTGCACACCACGCATACTAAAAAATGCATACTCAAGGTCGTAGGTCCGGGGTGGGATACCGCTCCATGATTCCACCACAGCAAACCCGTGGTAAGTATCCACTATATAGTTACCGGTGTAATGGTCCACCAGTGCCACCACTCCCCGGTCGTGCGTGCGCATCCATTCGTGCACGTCGATGTCGGCAGGCAGCAGGTCCCGCTTGGTGCAGGAAACCAGGAACAATGCGGTTACGGCGATCAATGTATATAGCTTTTTCATGGCTGATTCGGGTTTATTTTTATTACTTATTGGACGGCAAACGGCTTCTTAAGTTTGTTAAGAAGCCGTTATAAGCTGAGGCGCACGGATTTACAGAGCGACATGGGTTTGCATCATGCCGCCGTTCCGGGGGCATGGATCTGCGGGGTGGCATGGGTTCACCGGGCAAATGAGACAACAGGATGAGGCTGCCCGTCAGCCGTTCAAACGCGGGTTACTGCCGGCTGAAACGGTAGGCCACGCCGATATTAAATTCGCGTGGATCGCCGACGTTATAGCTATAGCCAAAGCCGGCTTTAGAAGCGTTGGTAGCATAATATACGTCGGTGATATTGAGGGTGTTGAGCCAGCATTCAAAATTTTTGAAATTATACCCGATCCGCAGGTTCAGCACGTTATACCCGTTGTATTTTTCGGTGTTGGCGTTGTCCATAAAATAGGGCCCGATATGCTGCCATTCGGCACCGATCCGGAGACCTTTCACAAAACCGGGTCTGTATGTCAGCTCGGCATTCCCGATAAACCGGGGCCCGCCTGCCAGTTCATTGCCGTCGTAAGCCACTCCCTTCTCCACATAGTCTACAAAACTGTGGCGGTTATTGGCTCCACTGAAACGCAGCGAAAAGCAGGTAGACGGCCGGTAGTTGATCCCGTATTCGATGCCGGTATGTTTGGTTTTCCCCGCATTCTGGTTTTCCAGGGAACCGTCGGCATTTCTTACGGAAATGATCTCATTAGTGCCGTTCAGCAGATAGGCGCTCCAGTCTGCATACAGCTTATTCCCCGCCAGGGAGAGCCATCCGCCGATTTCATAGTTCAGGAAGGTCTGGGAATCGAGGTACGGCACTTTGGTGCCGGTGAACAGCTCGCTGATCTGCGGCGGCACAAAACCTTCGCTGATATTGCCGTACCATCCTACACCCCGGTAGTTGTAGGTGAGCCCGAGTTTCGGAGAAAGCCGGTTAAAATGCTGCCGCGAAGAGGGCGCCCCGGTGAAGGCCGAAGGCGGCAGGGAATTGATAAAATTATAGTGATACAGGTCGTACCGGAGTGCGGCTGTCAGTCGTAGTCCCTTTAGGGGCACAGCCTCTGCATGGAGATAAGAAGCAATGTTGCTGATCCGCGTGCTGTAGCGGCTGAGAACGGAATCGGTTGCGTCGTAGCGGGTGTAATACCCTCTTTCGTCGCGGTGGATGCGGATATACCGGCTATTGTAGTCGCTCGGGCTTCCGTCAACGCTCAGACCGGCGACCAGCTTACTGTTCAGGAAGCTGAAGCGCTGTTGGTGCTGCGCCAGCGCCATATAAGTATTAAAGGCGCTTTCATTGATCTCCCCGTGCGCAAGCGTGGGGTCGCCCGTCACGTTCTTGACGCGGTAAGACGGATTCTGCGCGATGGCATTGTCCCGGAAGATAAGGGCCAACTGTGAGGAAGCGCGTTCGTTCCATTGGTGCAGCAGTTGTGATTTCACCCTAAGGGCCGGTACTTTGCGGTACGTGAAGGTCTGCGGCGTGGTATAGTCGCGGTTAGCAAAATGCAGGCTGTCGAGCGCGCCGAACATGTCGCTGTAATAATTAATATAGGTGATGCTGTTCACCCATTTTGTACGTTCTGAAAAAGTGTAATCGCCCCGGAAGCTCAGGGCGCCCTTGTCGAAGTCGCTATGCGCCACCGGGCCGTTCCGCCGTATCGCATAATATCCGCTCACCAGCCACCCGAATTTTCCGTGGGTGTTCCCGACCTGCAGGTCGGTGCGCCGGTATCCCGTGTTGCTGAGCTGCACGGCCGCGCGGCCATTCAGATAAGCCGGTGGCCCTTGTGTGATGATGTTCACTGCACCGCCAATGGCTTCCGCCCCGTATAAGGAGGAGGCGGGGCCTTTGACAACCTCGATCTGGCGGGTGGCAGCAAGGTTCATTTCCAGGAGCGCATTGTGATTATATAAGCCCGTTGTCCGGATAGGAATACCGTCTTCCAGGTAAAGGAACAGGCTCTTGGTGGTCATTGGCTGCCGGATACTCATTTGGTGCTGTTCGTTGCCAAGGCTCACTGCATTCACTCCGCTCACTTTGTTCAGCAACTGGTCGAACCGGGTGGCTCTTGTATCCTCGATCACCTGCCTGCTAACCACTCCAATCGCAACCGGAGCTTCGCTACGTTTCTGTGCGGTGCGGTTGGCCGTCAGCACCACAGTGCTAAGGCTCGACGGGGAAGGCTGTATTTCAATGTCCCGGCTGCCGTCTGTAAGCCGTACCTTTTTTGTTATATAGCCCGTGAACGAGACCGTTAGTTCCTGCCGGGTTACAGGGCAGAGAAAGGAACCATCTGCCGCGCTGGTAAACGTCTTTCCTCCTGTCTCGATGGTAGCGCCCTGCAGCGGCTCCCTGGTAAGGGCGTCCAGTATCCTGCCCGAGACCTGCTGTGCCCGGACGTAAACCGCCGTTAGTATTAACAGCATAAACAGGGCGATCCCCCTATTCAGCCATGGATGTTCTTTTGACTGTATCATAGCCCGATAATTCTATTGCCTGATAAAATGTTCATTACGCTGACCCGCAACCGGTGCACCGGAGTAATTGTTTACCCCTTCCCGGATCGGTCAAATAAATTCACCTGGTAGCTGTTTCAGGCAGCGGGCGGATGGAAAAAGGAAGAAGGCATGTCGATCGGCAAGCCGGAATGAGCGGGATGTGCATGCTGTTGCCGCGTGGTAGCTACCAGCGGGGGCGCCGCTGCAAAAAAAGATTTGGAAGAAAGCACCTCTACTTTATTATTCAGCTTACGCTCGGGCGACTGGTGATCTTTCTGTTCGTGCTCGCGGATCTTTTTCATCAACTGGCACTTGCCCTCACAGTGAAGTGCCGGGCGGCTGGTATTCACACAGTTGCTGGCGTAGTCTGAATTGTCGATATAATAGCCAAGATAAAAGAACACCTTGTCGAATGTTTGTCCGAAAAAAGCGATCAGTAATATTGCAGCGGCTATCTTATTCACGACAAACCAAAGGTAATCATCGTACGGAATTAAAAAAGTATATCGATATTGATTTCGGTCAGGGGCGGGCATGATCCTGTGGGAGACGGGGGACGACCCGCCTGAAGACCGCAAGGCCGATCGCGCGGAGCGGGGATGGCGATCCTGGGTAAGCCGGTACACAACACGGCTTTACGCTTCTGCGGTACACAAACGACCGGTTTAGCATAATTTACATAATTTGGGCGCACAAAATGATTAATGAGAGGGAGCATGACAAGTTTTATCACACAGGACACCTGTGATGTAGCCTTCCATCGTGCCACTGCCCCTTCGCGAAGCAGGGACAATACCGCACTTCGGCGGAGCAAAGCGGGCAAAACCTTTGGCGACGCACGGCCGATCATTGAAAAACAAAAAACAGACGGATGAAATGCACGTTGATTATAGTAGGGGCCGTTGTTATGCTGTTCTCCGCCTGTGATACGAGAAAACAGGAGCTGGAGTTGGAGAGAAGGCAGGCCGCCCTGGACCACCGCGAGCAACAACTGCTGTTGCGGGAAAGAAAGCTGCAGTTGCAGGAGGAAGAATGGCAAAAAAAGAAAATGGAAATGGACAGCATTCCCTTTGTGGACACCACCTATGTGGTGGATTCGGCGCTGGCGGGGGCCTGGACGGTGAAGATGACCTGCCGGGAAACGACCTGCCCCGGCTCTGCCGTCGGCGACACAAAAACCGAGCACTGGGATATCAGTTACCAGGGCAACCACGTGGTGGCCAAGGCGATGGAAGGCAAACGACTCGCCAGGATCTATAGCGGCAAATACAATGGGAGCA
>CAZUWX010000084.1:4057-11175 GCA_964624205.1 uncultured Chitinophagaceae bacterium | reverse complement strand
ATAATGAATAACGTATCCAGCTTTATAAAAAACCAGGGAGTGGCGAATTCAAACGGAGATGATAAATTGAAGTATCTCGATAAAGTAAACTTTAATAATCCCAACATTGGCTTTGCAAACATAACCGATATCATGATGATGAATAACTTTATCAGGGTATTGCGCATGCATGCTGTAGAAAAGGATACTACCTTGAAATATATTGATGAGCATATTATAGAAAATAACATCATAAAGGATCTTTTCAAAGAAAGCCGGTATCGCTCAAGACTACTTGCTTATAATCTGTATTACAGGATCGACCAATATATCCAATATCCCATGCAACTGGCGGGAGTAGAAGATTTTCTTGCGGACTTCAGAAAGGAAAATTTCAATACAGATCTTCTTCCAGCCATGGAAAAATTATATTCTCGCCAGTTGGCTTCGATAGGCTCACTTTCGAAGGGTGCTGTTGCGCCTGTTTTTAAGCTGCCTGATACGAAAGGAAACCCAGTACAACTCTCAGACTTTAAGGGAAAAGTTGTGTATTTGGATATTTGGGCAACCTGGTGCGGACCCTGCCTTAAAGAAATGCCATATATGGAACGCCTCAAAGAAAAATTCAGGAATAAGGGTGTTGAAATGATCACTATCTCAATTGATACAAAGGTAGATGCATGGTTGGCAAAGGTAGCAGCAATGAAAATGGGAGGCATACAACTTATAGATAGCAACGGTTCCGAGAACAGTAAGATTGCAAAAGATTATAAAATTCGCGGTGTGCCACATTTCGTGCTGATTGATAAAAAGGGCCGTATTGCTTCAGCATTTGCGCCACGTCCAAGCATGGAAACAGAGGTGGAGAAACAAATTAATGAGTTGCTGCAGGAATAGCAGAAGTCATTAATAGTGTCTTTTAAAAGTAAAACGAGTTAAAAAATATAAACCTATGAGCACTGTTAAAACCCTTACAAAAGCAGAAGAGCAGGTGATGCAGGTGCTATGGAAGCTGGAAAAAGCTTTTTTACGGGAGCTGGTGGAAGCCATGCCCGCTCCCAAGCCGCATCAGAATACAGTGGCCACTATCTTAAAGATCCTGGGAGAGAAAGATTTTGTGGGCGTGGAACTATTTGGACGCGCACATCATTACTATCCCCTGGTCAGTAAAGACGCCTATTCCAAAGCGACGATCAAAAACATGGTGAAGGGTTATTTCGGAGGCTCTTTCAGCAACGTGGTTTCTTTTATGGTAAAAGAGAACAACCTGAGCCTGGAGGACCTTGAGCAATTGTTGAAAGAGCTGAAAAAAAACGGTAAGCGATAACGCCTGCCAGCGGTTAATGATAACACTGATGTCAATGATCACACCAGAACCTACGATAATGTCAACGCAAATGACTGCAACAGCGTCAACGACAGCAACAACGTCAACTAATAAATCTTAGCAATCATGTCCGCTATAGCCTACTACCTCCTGAAAGTTATCATCTGCTCCGGCATTTTATACGGATATTATCGTGTAGCCCTTCATAATAAGACCTTCCATCGCTGGAATCGCTTTTTTCTGCTGGTTGCCGTAATTACCAGTCTGAGCTTCCCATTGATAAAAATTAGTATCCTTCATGATCCGGCCGACAGCGGTCAGATTATAAAACTGCTGAGCGCCGTAGCCACCGGCGACGGATATCTTCACGAAGCAGAGCTGAACGGTATTTTTCAGATTAGCGGAGCCCAGGTGGCGATGGCAATATACATAGTCGCATCACTCACCCTGCTGGCTGTTCTGATCCATACGTTGGCCAAACTGAATCGTTTGATCCGGAGCAACCCGCTTCAAAAAATGCATCGTGTTCATGTTGTGTACACAGAAGTCCGGGGCACCCCATTCTCCTTCTTCAACTATATTTTCTGGAACCGAAATATAAATATGCACGCAGATACCGGCGCTAAAATATTTACACACGAAATGGTGCATGTAACGGAAAAACACAGCGTCGACAAATTGTTCATGCACCTCGTGCTCATTTTTTTCTGGTGCAATCCTTTCTTCTGGCTTATACGCCGGGAAATGAATATGATACACGAATTTATAGCCGATAGCAAGGCGATAGAAGACAAAGACACTACCACTTTTGCAGCCATGTTATTGCAGACTGCTTATCCGCAGCAGGCATTCGGGCTCACCAGCAGGTTTTTTTCATCATTCATAAAAAGACGTTTATTTATGCTAACGAAAAAACAAAACCCGCGTATCAGCTATATCAGCCGCATCCTGGCCCTGCCATTCCTGGCTTTTATCTTCACCGCTTTCAGTATCAAAACGGAACGATTATCGCCCGGGAATAACCAGGGCGTCTCTGTATGGGAGCAACCGGTTACTCTTACTAAAAAAGATACCCTGCCCGAAAACATAAAATCGGTTGATATAACAAAGGACAACCTGGTCATCATTATTTACCAGGACAACACCGCCGAGAAAATAACAAAGGCAGAGGCGTACCAGCGGGGTATTGTTTCTCCCCCGACAAATGGTATTCAATTGAGGGGCGGCAAGTTCAACAATATGGATTCCGTTTTGTTTTTTCTCGACGGCGTAGAAATTACCCGATCGGACTTGGAAAAGATTCCTCCTTCGGATATTGAAAACATAAGCGTATTGAAAGATAAATCTTCCGTAGACAAATATGGCCAGCGAGGCAGAAACGGAGCGATCGAAGTCTCTTTAAAGAAAAGTGGCTCCACCAACAACGTAATTTTTAGCAAGGAAAAAGAGTAGCCTCCGTTGTAAGGGGGGCTGCCATCCTCTTCCGGTCTCGGGGAGCCATGAAGAACCGGCCTCTGCCCGGGAGCATGACTTTGCCGGTCGCAACCGGGATTATTTTAAACAATTTTGGCCGCACGGCGTAAAATAAAAAAAAGTTTGTACCTTTTCAGTGCTGTTGCAGAGTACGGACCTTGGTTAACTAAAGTCGCCGGTGTGATCGTTATAGGCCTGCTGCTGTTTCCAAATTCAAATTCTTTTTAACCCTTTCACCCGCTAAACATCCATGGTGTGGAACTAATGGCCGATGTATTTCGGCTTCATTCTTTAAATATATTATTATGAAAAAGATCCTTCTGCTCTCGATCGTTTGTTCCACCGTATTGCTGTTTGCCTGCAATGATGGCAATAACAGTATGATGAACGACGATCACACAGACGCCGCCGCGAACGAAGACAACAGTAGCGCCGCAGCAAACATCCAGGAGAAAAAGGGACTACCCCTGGGCCCCGACCAGGAGGTGCCCGTCAATAACAGCACTGCCAGCGGCACCATGGATGTAGCATATAATAAAGATAGCCGCGTGCTGACTTACACCGTGAGCTGGAGCGGTCTCACCGACGCCCCCACCATGGCGCATATACACGGCATCGCTGCAAGAGGAGCGAACGCCGGTGTAGTCCACGACCTCACCGGCTCGCTGGAAAAAGCCGCTACGGGAAGTTTCACCAATTCGGTGACAATAGACGAAAGTACCATCAAAGAAGACAGCCTGCTGTCTGGTTTCTATTATATCAATATCCATACAGCCGCCCATCCGGGTGGAGAGATAAGAGGTCAGATTGAATTCTGACGGCCGTCCCTGCAGGTGAAAGGCTGGCCGGCACCCGGGGCTGTCAACAGGTAACAACCTGCCGGTTGGTGTGATCGTATATGATACACGAGAATCTATTGCTGATCCTTGCGCTGTTTTTCGCAATGGCCTTACTGTATTTGCTGAGCCAGCGCCTAAAGATTTCCTACCCGATATTCCTGGTGATTGGGGGGTTGGCCATCAGTTTTATGCCCGGAATTCCCCATATCCGTATCGATCCGGACCTGGTCTTCCTGATCTTCCTGCCCCCATTGCTGTTCGAAGCAGCCTGGTACACTTCCTGGCCCGGTTTCTGGAGATGGCGGCGACCGATCGCGCTGCTGGGTTTTGGACTGGTGTTGCTTACTTCGCTGAGTGTTGCCTATGTTTCGGTGACCATCATTCCGGGGTTCACCCTGGCGCTGGGATTCCTGCTTGGCGGCATCATCTCACCCCCCGATGCGGTGGCCGCTACCTCGGTGCTGAAGGGGTTGAACATGCCGAAACGCGGACTCATCATCCTTGAAGGGGAAAGCCTTGTGAACGACGCATCGTCGCTCACTGTTTTCCGGTTTGCCGTAGCGGCAGTGCTCACCGGTCAATTTGTGTTGCAGGACGCGGCAGTGAACTTCATGGTACTCGCGGTGATGGGTGTATTTGTCGGGCTGATCATCGGCAATATCCTCTATTTTGTGCTGCGGGTCTGGGCCAAGTCTTCCAGTATTACCACCCCTATCATGCTCATCGCACCTTACCTTATGTATATTGTGGCCGAGCATTTCCAATGGTCGGGTGTGCTTGCCGTTGTCAGCGGCGGGCTATTCCTTTCCTTTCGCTCCAGCGATTTTCTCAACTACCATACCCGGATACAAACCAAGGAAGTATGGGCCACGGTAGGCTTCCTGCTCAATGGGTTTGTATTTATCCTGATCGGACTCGAACTGCCTGTGATTGTGGAAGGGCTGGAAGGGTATTCTCTAGAGGAAGCGATCCGCTATGCCTTGATCATCAGCATGATCGTGATCGTACTACGTATTATCCTGGTGTATCTTACTTTTTATATACCCCGAATACTGAACGATGGCATCCGGGCCAGGGAAAGTAGCCCCGGCTTCAAGCTTCCTTTTATTGTAGGCTGGGCGGGCATGCGCGGTGTTGTCTCACTAGCCTCGGCGCTGGCCATCCCGCTCACGCTGGTGAGTGGCGAAATATTCCCGCATCGTAATCTCATCCTCTTCATCACCTTCGTCGTGATCCTTGTCACACTCGTATTCCAGGGGCTCACCCTGCCACTGTTTCTAAAGCTGCTCAACGTAAAAGAAGTGGATGAGCATACGCCTGCAGCCGACCAGATGGAAGCCATCCGCCTCCAGCTCGCGAAAGAATCCATCGCCCTTCTCGACCAGAAATATGCTAAAGAGATCGCCGCCCACGAAACAGTCGCCCGTACCCGCGAACAACTTGAACGTAGCATACAACTTACGGAAATGACCCTCAACGAACAGACAAAAAAAGAAGAACTGGCTTCGGTGCGGGAGCTGAACCGAAATATACTACTCGAGCTTACCAGCCTGCGCAGAACGAGCCTGAACAGGATGCGCCGGCAGAAACTATACGATGATGAGGTGATCCGGGATATAGAGCATAACCTGGACCTCGAAGAAGCCCGCCTGAACCGGAGATAAGAACCCCGTCGGCAAGCTTTTCCCGTACTATGGAGCCCCGGGTAGTCCGAGAGTATCGCAGGATATTGCTACCGGACCTATTAATTTTTTGATCTCCATCAAGTATAATGAAGCGTTATGAAGGTTGGGCAAACGCAAATCCATGCTCGCCGGGGCAACCCCTGGCCTATGCCAATGCCTCTTCCTCAATCTCTGCATCGGGAGCGTTGTTCTTCACCGATTGGATCCCATTGTCGCGCCCAGCGGGGCTCTCGTACATCTGGCTCTGGCCGATCACCTGGCCATTCGTGGATTTCAGCGTAAAATAATATTTGCCGTTAGTGGACTCCAATCGTTCAAATCGCGCGTCTTCTTTCGCATTTTTTTTCACCGATTCGATGCCCTTTAGCCTCGCAGCTGTAGTGGTATAACCTTCGCCGGAAAGGATCACCTGGCCGTTGTCGGCCTTCAGACTGAAATAAAATTGTCCATCTTTTCCTGTTTTCGTAACAAATTTACCCATGCATACATGCTTTTGATGAAATATCAAGATACAACATTTATTCTTGCACTTTGCGTTGCCGGAGGTGCCGTGCCAAAAAACTCTATCCCGATTTTTTTGTATAAACCTAATACATTAAATTTATCCCTCTATATACGAACTTGTTTCGAAATCATATAGCTCACCTTATACGCTGAAACCCTTACCTGTCCTGATTGTTTCCCTTTAAAGCGAAAAGATTTTTCTCTACAAATGACCCAAACGATCGCCCCATTATGATTAATAGATTCCACATTCATTTTTGGCATCATTTTCGTAGGCCAAGACGTGTTCTTTTTAATTTTCCTATTCTAAAATCTGGATTCCATGAATGCTAAAATGCATGTACCAATTCTCATGTCCGTCATGCTGGTTATGTTCTCTGCTTGTAAGAAAGATGTAATAGTTCCCGAGGAGGAGGAACTGATCAGAACCGAAGTAGCGAGCGATGCTGCTGCCGATGACGTGCCGGAGACCCAGCCGGCTATCCACACGCCCGTGGTTACGTATGTAAATAACAACGTTGCGGGCTTTCTGCAAACCTTACCTGCCCGGTACAATCTCACAACCAAAAAGTACCCCCTGATCCTTTTTATCCATGGGATCGGAGAATTGGGTACAGGGGTAACCCGCGTCAACTGCTGCGGGCTGCCCAGCCATCTGAACAACAAAACCTTTCCCCCCGAATTCACCGTTAATGGACAGCGGTTTTCATTCATTGTAATATCCCCGCAGTTCAAGGTCAGGCCCAGTGCTGCTGAAGTGCAGTCCGTTATTGACTATGCCAAGAGCAAGTACCGGGTCGACGAAACCAGGATCTATGTTACCGGTCTTAGCATGGGAGGCGGCTCCACATGGGACTATTCTGCAGTGTATGGTGAGAAGGCGGCTGCGATCGTACCGGTCTGCGGCGGCACCAAGCCCACTACGGACCTGGCTAAAAAGGTCGCCACCAAGAATCTTCCCATCTGGACCATCAGCTCCAGCGGGGATGCGATGGTACCCATCCAGTGGGCTACAGACTGGATCTCCTGGATCGACCAGTACAACCCGGCCTATGCTGCCCAGACTAAAGTCACGGTATGGAGCGCTGAAAGCCACAATGGTACGTGGGTGAGAGCGTTCAACCCAACCACAAAAGTAGATGGTCTGAGTATTTACGAATGGATGTTGCTGCATAAAAGAGGCAGCGCTTCAGCTACACCTCCGCCGACAACCTCTCCGGCTCCCGTGCCCGGCGCTAATCAGGCTCCCATTGCCAATGCCGGTGACGATCAGGTTATCCCGCTTTCCTGGAACTATATGCCTACCGTGTA
>CAZUWX010000084.1:0-3957 GCA_964624205.1 uncultured Chitinophagaceae bacterium | reverse complement strand
GGCAATCGGATCCCGACCGCGGATGCCGGTGACGATCAGGTTATCCCGCTTTCCTGGAACTATATGCCTACCGTGTACGGATGGAAATCCAAGGATCCCGATGGATATCTTCCTACATTCAGGTGGACTAAAGTCAGCGGCCCTGCCTCCTTTAATATCGTAGACCCGAATGCCGTCTCAACCAAGATCACCGGTCTGGTTAAGGGTACCTATGTATTCCGGCTTACCGTAACCGATAATGAGGGCGCCAGTGCATATGACGACGTATCTATCATCATGCAATAATATATATAATTACCTCGTTTCAAAAAAGCCTTGTATCATTGCGATACAGGGCTTTTTTGCGTAAATGGCTTTTGTATGAGCGGCTTACTCGGCCCCGCGGAGATCGAACCAAACCCAACATATGATGGAATATTCTCCCGATATACGAACCGTGACCGTAACCCGGTATGTAACACCGCTTCGCGAAGGCGGCTCGCTGCCGGCAATAGCGGAGGCAGATGATGAATTCTTATACGTGCTGAAATTCCGCGGAGCGGGACAGGGAGCAAAAGCACTGATTGCCGACCTGCTCGGAGGCGAAATTGTCCGTGCAGCAGGATTAAAAATTCCGGAAATCGTGTTTGCCCAACTGGATCCCGCATTCGGAAGAAGCGAACCCGACGAAGAAATACAGGATCTGCTGCGCAATAGTGCAGGCCTCAATCTTGGCCTGCACTACCTGTCGGGCGCCATCACCTTTGATCCGGCGGTAACCAGGATCAATGCCGGGCTTGCGTCCATGATCGTATGGCTGGACTGCCTGCTCACCAATGTAGACCGGACCTGCAAGAACACCAATATGCTGATGTGGCAGAACGAATTATGGCTGATCGACCACGGGGCCGCCCTGTATTTTCATCATTCCTGGGAAAACTGGGAGGAACAGGCCACCCGTCCCTTTACGCTGGTCAAAGACCACGTGCTGCTG
This sequence comes from uncultured Chitinophagaceae bacterium, assembly GCA_964624205.1. GTDB lineage: Bacteria > Bacteroidota > Bacteroidia > Chitinophagales > Chitinophagaceae > Flavitalea. Next base: position 2,984 of record CAZUWX010000084.1, on the reverse strand, counting down.
CCGTTCGCCACCGAACTGGACGCCGTGAATGCAGTGCTGCAGCCTCTTCTCTCGCCTGCTCTTATCCACTCGATTGTATCCGCCATACCCGACGAATGGCTCGGGGAAAACAGATCTGTGGCCAGCCCCGGGGAAGCGAGGGAGGTATACGCCCGTTTTTTAAACGCCCGCATTGCTGCATCGGCGATATTTGTAAAAGAAGCGCAGTATGCAAGAAAATCAATTATTTGAATACGCCGTCATTCGCATGGTGCCGAGAGTGGAACGGGAGGAATTTCTCAACGTGGGCGTGGTGCTGTATTGCCCCGGCCGGAAGTTCCTTCGAACCGTCTGCACGCTTAACGAAGAGCGCTTACGCTGTTTTGCCCCGGACCTGGATATCGCCGGGCTCACCGCGCATCTCCGCAACTTTGAACATATCAGCCTCGGCCTCCCGGAAGGCGGGCCGATCAGCAAACTGGATATGCCCTCCCGCTTTCGCTGGCTCACCGCCACCCGCAGCACAGTAGTACAAACTTCCGACGTGCATCCCGGTCTCTGTACGGATCCCGCAGAGATGCTCGAACGCCTCCACACACAACTGGTACTGTAACCGCCAACGAAATACGCCACACCTCCGAAAATACAACCACTGTGAAACTATTCCAACAAACCCTATCGCTCCCAGCCAAATCAAGGGGTTTTCATCTGATCACCTTCGATATCCTGAACGCACTGCCGGGGATAAACGAAATCGAGAAAGGCATTTGTCAGGTGTTTATCCAGCATACCTCCGCTTCGCTGACAATAAACGAAAACGCAGACCCAACAGTCAGGCATGATTTTGAAATGTATTTCAACAAAACGGTGCCGGAAAACGACCCCGACTATCAGCACGACTATGAGGGTGCCGACGATATGCCCGCCCACCTGAAGTCGTCCCTGCTTGGCAGCAGCGTGATGATCCCCGTCAGAAAAGGGAAACTGGCGTTGGGAACCTGGCAGGGAATATATTTATGCGAGCACCGCGACCATGGCGGCCGGCGCAATCTGGTTATTACCGCCTGGGGCGAGTAAATAATCATACCCGGGCCAGCCGTATACCCGGGGCCAGGGCCAAATTCACCGGCATTCGGCATTTTACCACTCAAGGCGGGTAACGCAACGGAGTAGCATTGTGCTCCGCATGAAACGAACCGGTTTGGGGTCGACTCCGAACCTGATTCTCCTATTTGATTATATTTCCGTTGATTCTTCGTTGTATTTACGTTGTTTCTCCGTTAATTAAAGGTTCACCAACGTAAAATCAACGAAGGATGAACGAAGGATGAACGAAGGATGAACGAAGGATTGACGAAAAAATGCTCTCAAGCCCAGATCAGACAAATCCCGAATCGGTCCGGAAGAACTATACAAACGGATGCACCATAAATATGAAAGGAAAATCAGGAAAAGACGATCGTCTTATTACCCGATACAAACACGCGGTCTTCCAGCAGCATCTTCAGCGCTTCGGCCAGTACGGCTTTTTCCACTTCATGGCCGGCTTCTATCATATCGCGCAAGCCATCATCGTGCCGTACGGGAATGATCTGCTGTGTAATGATCGGCCCCTCGTCGAGGTCGTTGTTCACAATATGGGCTGTGGCTCCGATCAATTTCACACCCCGCTGAAACGCCCTCCTATAGGGATCGGCGCCTTTGAACGCCGGTAAAAAAGAATGGTGGATATTGATGATCCGCTCATTATACCGGCCCACAAAACCGGGAGATAAGATCCGCATGAATTTTGCCAGGATGATGTAATCCGGCTGATATTGGTCCAGTTCCTCCAGCAATTCCTGCTCAAATTGGCTTTGCTCCTTGCCTTCATGACTCACGTGGTGAAATGCCAGTCCGAATTTTTCCGTGAACGGCCGGAGCGATTCATAATTCCCGATCACGGCCTGAATGTTGGCGGGTAGCTCATTAAAATAGGAACGTATCAACAGGTCGGCCAGACAATGGTGTTCGCGCGTGACCATGATCACAATATTCTTTTTCTGCTTCGGGATCACGGCAATTTCTGCATCATCCGGCAGGATGGCCGCCAGATCGTTATACATTTTCGCGGCATCAATAGCCCCGGATATCTCGAGCCTGGCGAAAAAAATGCCCGTTTCCATCTCCACGAACTCCTTCATCACGAGAATGTTATGATCATCCCGATACAATAATCCTGAAAGAGCAGCGATCAGCCCCTTACGATCACTGCATTTGATCCTGATAATATGATTTTTTTCCATGCATTTAGAGAAATTACGCGAATGTAGCGCCTATTTTGGGTTTTACGGCCTGCAACCGGTAGGGCATCCCATCTGGTTGAGGTTTACACACCCATGTGGCCTGCGCGGATTCGGCAAGCCGCAGCTCATCCCGGGGCTCGTCAGCGTCGTTCTGCCTGTAATTATCGGAGGGGCAGTAGTCGTTTCGGGTGCGGGGGAAGATTTTCTACAACGCCTGTCTTGTTTTAAGGTCTGTTATTTGCAACTTTACCTATCGGATCGCCCGTTGCCCTGCAGCCGGAACTTTATACGGGAGTTATTATGGTTATTTATGGAGAAAAAACAAACGCCTCAACATACCAGGACATGGGCGGGAAGGATTACGAGGATCTTTCTCAAAACAATTCTCGTTATCGTTGTATTGATCGTATTTATTGCCCTGCTGATCCTGACGCCACCCGTTCAGCATTTTATCAGAGGGAAAGCCACCACATGGCTGAGCAATAAGCTACATACAAAAGTTGAGTTGGGCCGGGTATACATAAGTTTTCCCAAATCAGTGGTGCTGGAAGATATCTACCTGGAAGACCTCTCTCGCGACACCCTGCTCTCGGGAGGAAAAATCGAGGTGGATGTGAGCATGCTCAAGCTGCTGAGCAGCGAGCTGGAGATCAGCAAAGTGGAACTCAATGCGGTCACCGCCAAAATACGGCGGCAGCTTCCGGACACCATTTTCAATTT
>CAZUWX010000083.1:8078-12255 GCA_964624205.1 uncultured Chitinophagaceae bacterium | reverse complement strand
GATTCGTCTGGGTCAGGAGGAGTATCTGAACTTGTTTTGGTACACGAAATGGTGGTGACACAAATACAAATAAAAAGAAATGAAAAACACAGGCTTCTTACATGCTTTTATGGAACCTGTACAACGTTTTGATCATCATAGTTTTTTTGCCGAGATCAGCCCGTAATCCAGGAGTGTAGGGATCTCGAGTGAAGAGGGAACCAACCCAGCGCCCTCGCACCAGCGGCGATATTCTTTTCTGCTATACGCCCTCCCCTTTGTGGCCAAAAAAAGAACCGCAGAGTAGTCAGTGACGGGAAGCGGCCCGTCCAGCGTATCATCGAGGAAAGCATCGTGGATCCATAGTTCACCTCCCGGAGATAATGCCCCGGCAAACCGGCTGATCAATTGTATGCAGACATCTTCGGGCCAGTCGTGACACAGGCTGGCGGCCAGCAGCAGATTGGCGCGCGGCAGCTCATCGGTAAGCATATTTCCCGGCAGGAAGGTTACCCTTTCTTTTAATGCATCCGCTGCTTCGTGCTCGTTGCAAAAATCTTCGAGCAGTTCCGCAGCAACTTTTAATACCTCAGGCCGATCCATAATCGTGGCGCGGCCACCGGGGTTCAACAGCAGCCATTCATAAGTATAGTAACCGGTTCCACCCGCCACATCCAGCAGGTGGCCTTTTGGTTTCGGCAAGCTGGCAGCAACCACGGGCGACAGGTATTTCGCTCTTCCTGCGAGCGCCATGGTAAAAAAACGTGCTGCTTCCGGCTCATCCATCGGCGAAGCCGCCAGATCATCCTTAACATACGACAGGCCCTGGGAACTGTCTGCCGGGCCATCGTTCTTTAACCACTCAGCCATTTTTATCACGCCGGGGTCTTCTTTATCAAGACCGACATACCCGATCAGAGATGAAGGATGACCGACTGTTAAAAATTTCCCCAGTTCCGTAATTTCCAGCTTTCCATCGGCTGCTATCCGAAGCACACCCATTGCACAAAGGGCAGGGAATAACACCATTGCCGGCCTTGACTCAAGTTTCAGCCTGTGCCGCATCTCATCCATCGACCCCTGCGCTCTGTTCAGCTCTTCAAAGACCGGTATGTGGTGCACGGCCACGACCAAAAGCTGAGAACTTGCTCTGGCTCGCAGATGCCTGGTGATCGGGGCAGGATCAAATAAAGGAATAGCCATATTGCCTGTTTTATATCGTGGAATTTATATTACAGATACCTATCTGCCGGATCCGGGGCCCAAATTAGCTGAAATAGTCCGACCTACACTGGTATCCACTTAAAATAATAGATTCATCCAGGAACACATTGACCAAACGAATTCTTTCTTCATCGAAACAAATTTATCGGCCGGGCGATCTTCCATCCGCACCCCAGATCCAGGTGTAATCTCTCCAAAGAATCGTATATTCATACGGTAAGTTTTTGCGTCCGGCAATAGTTTTCCGGCAACAGTTAATATAGCACTGACCCGAACAATGAAACGTTTACTGGTGCTTACCTGCCTACTGCTGGGATTGGCCCCTGCAGCCACCGCTGACCATATTACAGGGGGTGAGATCTTTTATACTTTTAACGGAGCCGCCAATGGTTCTTACCAGTATTCAGTTGTGGTAAAAATGTTCATGCGCTGTGCTTCGGGCCGGCAGTTCAACAACCCGGCAATCGTATCGGTTTTTAACCGAAGCACCAACGGTCGGGTGCGGGATCTGAGCATTCCTCTCAGCCGAACCGAAACCCTGCAGCTCACGGATGTAAACCTGTGCATCACCAATCCCCCGCAGGTATGCTATGAGGTGGGATACTACGAAGCCGAAATATCGCTGCCCGCATCTTCCGGAGGCTATCTGCTTGCAGCACAGGTAGTGTACCGGGTTGACGGCATGAATAACCTTGTACCGAATTACAACCAGGTGGGCGCGCTTTACACCAGCATCATTCCGTCGAGTGGGTCGGTGTCGGGGGCGCCGGAGAACAGCAGCGCCCGGTTCACCGGGAACGACCTGGTGGTGGTTTGTGCCCAAAATGCGTTTAAATATGATTTCTCTGCCACCGACGCGGATGGCGATGAACTACGGTATTCCTTTTGCAACGCCTATCAATCGAATGGAGTAAGCCCTGGCAACAGCAGCACGCCCCCACCCTCGCCGCCTTTTCAATCCGTTCCCTACGGTAATCTCTACAGCGGCAGTACCCCGCTGGGAAATAATGTGCGCATAGATCCCCAAACCGGAGAGATCAGCGGCCTTGCGCCACCCCCCGGCACTTATGTGGTGAACGTCTGCGTGGAGGAGATCCGGCAGGGTGTGGTGATCGCCACACAGCACAAAGACCTGCAGATCACGATCACTTCCTGCTCGATCGCTGCAGCTTCACTGTTACCGGAGTACGCGCTTTGCGGCGAAGGCTGGGATCTGACCTTAGCCAATCTCTCTACCAGTCCGCTTATTGAAACCTACAACTGGGAGTTGCTCGACAGGAACAACATACCCGTTACTCAGTCTGTAGCACCCACCGTTGGCCATACATTTTCCGACACAGGCACTTATACAATACGGTTATCTATCAACGAAGGAAGGCAGTGCGCGGATTCCGCCACGTCCGTGGTGCGGGTTTATCCCGGCCTGCAGGCCGATTTTGCTATCTCCGGCACCTGCCTGAGCAAGACCATACAGTTCAGCGACGCCAGTTCCACCTTCTATGGAACCCTGAATGGATGGATCTGGGATTTTGGCGAGAGTACGGCCGCAGATGATATCTCCTTCACACGCAATGCAGCCTATGTTTATCCGCAACCGGGGATCAAGACGGTACGACTAACCGTCTCCAATACGGTGGGTTGCCGGGACACGGCCACCCAAACCGTTACAGCCCCGGAGGATTTAAAAGCGTTTGCAGGAGGGGACACGAATATAGTAGCGGGTCAGACCCTGCAATTGCAGGCATCGGGCGGAACACGCTATTTATGGTCGCCCGCGGCGGGTTTGTCCGCAACCGATATTTCCAACCCGGTTGCTTTTTTCCCTTCCTCCACTCCCGAAAAAGCCTATACATATAAGGTTACGGTGTTCAACGATGTGGGCTGCATGGACTCCGCATTTATCAGGGTCACCGTTTTTCAAAGTATGCCGGATGTGTTTGTACCGTCGGCATTTACGCCAAATGGTGACGGGCTGAATGATTTTTTCCAGCCGGTGGCAGCCGGGATACGGCAGATCGACGCCTTCCGGATCTACAACCGCTGGGGTCAGTTGGTTTACAATGCCGGCGCTACTCATAGCCGCGGTTGGGACGGGTCGGTCAATGGAACGCCGCAACCCACCGGCACTTTCGTGTGGTTTTTAAAAGCGGTGGATTATACCGGCAAGCCCATACTAAAAAAAGGAACGGTGACACTCATACGGTAAAACCGTCGGGCAAAATCAAGCCGCGGCTGCTGCAGGCAGGTGTGCTAATCCCGACGGAGGCCTTAGCCGGTGGTTGTCCGACAGCAAAACCCGATGGATTGCTATCCGCCCCCTGCGGCCCTGCTAGGCCAGGGAGGGCTGACTGGCAACTGCCCGCGACGGCCGTTTCGCCGCGACTCTTTTTTTCTTCATTTTGTTGATCCAGATCAGCGTGCCGGTTACGGGCAGACTGGTGGCGATCAGGCACGTAAGAAAATAGAGGATCTTCGTAAAAGTCCCATAGACGTTACCAACATGCAGTGCTTTTATTGAGCCCGCGATCCTTTCATTGACGGGTTTGTCCAGGAAGATATCGGTTTTAAGCACCTTGCCCGACACGGGATCGATCGAAAGCCTGTCGCCCGCCGCAGGTGCAAAGAATCCAACACGGGTTTTGGAGATATTTACCGGAGCACCAGCTTCGGCAGGTAAGGATATTTGATAGTCCCCCGCATAAGCAAGTTCCTGGCCGGCGGTCTGCAGCAACACTGCAATATCCAGCGGTTGCGGTTCAGCGCCGGCTTCGGAAGAAGGAACATTCTCACCCGCCGCCGCCGCACCGGCAGCGGAAACTGTACCCGCAGACGAGGCAGCAGCAGTTACGGAAGCTTTCTCAGTTCTTCTTCCGGCCCCTCCACGGCCTGCCGCATCGCCGCGCCCTGCTCCATCACCACCTGCCGCAAGAGCGCGACCGGCAGCAGTACTGTCAGGGCGGGCTGTGTTGCCGCC
>CAZUWX010000083.1:0-7978 GCA_964624205.1 uncultured Chitinophagaceae bacterium | reverse complement strand
CGCCACCTCCTGCTCCACGGCCTGCACCTTGGCGGCTCATTGATCCGCTCGCATCCGCACCCGGCGGGGCTTTCGGCTTATAAGTACCTAATGTTTTCTGCAGGCCATCGCGATACCATTCAAATGACCATTGCGGGCCCGTCAGGCCCATCACCAATAAAAAGATCAGTGAATAAAAAGCAAGGGTATTATGAAGATCATGGTTCAATCTTTTCCAGTTCGCCCTCCATTTAACCTTTAGGCCCTGTTTCCAGGTACGTAATTTCTGGGGAAACCAGATTACCAGGCCAGTGATGCAGCCCAGCGTAAAAATGATAGTGGCGGTGCCGGATATATAGCTTCCCAATTTCCGGTTTTCCAGACCGTCAATAATGGGCTTCTCCACTTTATCGAGCAGTAGCCACCGATGCAGACTGAACATGGTGCTCATGAACTCCTTCACGCCATTTTTTTCAGCCGAATTGCCCAGTATCTCACCTGTGTAGGGATTGACCATGTAGGCAGTACCGAAACGACTCTTGTCGTCTTTTTTCCTGACGTTGAAACGATAGCTCCGCTCCTCGCTATGCGGTATCTGTACACTCACTACCTTGCCATCGGACGCCTGCTCTACGCTTGCCATGAAGGCATCGGCCGGTTGACGGGTGGCTCCGGGTACCGGCTCAACTTTATAGAGATGGCTGGCGGCCGCTTCCGTCAACTCGGTATTAAACACATACACAGTACCGCTGAAACAGATCGCAATCACGATCAACCCACTTCCCAGGCCCAGCCAGAGATGTACGTCGTTTACCAGTTTCCTGATCTTCTGCCAGGTCGTTTTTTTTGATTTTGGAGGCATGAGGTATATCGCTTCGTTAAGTTAATCTTTTAATCTTTGTCCCACCATACTTTCGCATTCAAAAGATCGTCATTGCCCAGTGCTGAGGCATTTTCATTGTTAGTCATTCGTTCTGTTTCCGGATACATCAGCCGTTGCGGACGCGATGAAGGCGTAGGTGCTTCCAGTGAATTGGGTATAGCGGGTATGCCCAGCCGCCGGAATTCATTCCATGCTTCGATACTGCTGATGCTGTTAAGTGCCAGCCATTTCTGTTCAACGATACGCTCGATCTTATCCGTAGCGTTATCCAGATTCACGGTCGCCTGACTGTTGTATGCCGCAAATTCGCCTGCGTTCACTTCCATATATTTAAACGATTCCCGGATCGCCTCTTCATACAGCGCCTTTGCCGAACTACCGGTGATCCATCCCCGCGCTGCTGCTTCCGCCTGCAGGAAAAGACTTTCAAAAGAGCCCATCAGTACCAGGGGCTGGACGGCGCTTTTAAACAATGCGGCTGGCTGGCCCCCATTTTCAGCAGGCCCCCGGAATGCAGAGGTCAGGTCTCTTCCATACTCGGGCGCCACGGATGGATTGCCGAATAATACGCCTTTATATTCTGTCTCGATGTCAACATATAATTTTTCGAGGCGTGGGTCGTTGCGCTGCATATAGGCTTCGATCACAAACAAGGTAGGCCGGATGTTCTCCCGGTTTGCAGCGCTGGCGCCACTGGGATCGCGATAATAAGATGCCCAGAAGCTGTTGGGATTTGCCGTTGTGTAACCCGGGTTAACAAGCGCACTTTCGCCGGCACTCAGGAAACCCGATCCATCATTTGTTATTTTGGCGATCTCAGCGTTGACGTATGCGCTGTTATCCGCTTCGCTCTGCCGGATCAATGCACGCAGCTTTACAGTGTTGCCAAACTTTGCCCAGCGTTCTCTGCTCCCGCCGAACAGCACGTCATTCTTACCCGGGTCTACGGTAGAGCCGGAAGACGCGCTCTTCACCAGCCCAATGCCTTCGGTGATGAGGTCGATCGATTTTTCGTACACCGTCTTGCCGTCATCGTATCTCGGCGTGATGAACACGGTTCCCTGCAATGCGTCGTCGAAGGGTATGCCGTTATATATATCTACCAGCCGGAGGAAATGCCAGCCCTGCATGATCTTGGCGACCCCCGCGTAAAAAGGATGATCTTCCTGTTCAGCCTCTTCCTTTATCAACTGGTAATACAGCAGATTCGTATAACTCGTTTCCCAGATTTTGATACCATCCCGCTGGTGCCGGATGGCTGGGCCATTGTATGTTTTCACGTCGACGAACAGGCTGATCGCTTCGTTATTGGTTCCCCAGTATCCTCCCCAGAAAGCCCCCAGTTGGTTCAGTTGCCCCGTTTCCTGTATCGCGGTAGCTAATAGTGCTGCCGGCAGTTTTGCACTCAACGGTAGCGTACCAGATCCTGGCTGGTTGGGGTTTTCGTTCACATCGAGAAACTTCTGGCATGAGCTGAATGCTAACAAAACAAAAGCCAGAACAGTTATTTTACTATTTATGATCATATATTTCATTCGTCTATTTTTAAAACTTCACATTCAGATTAAAACCCACCGACCTGAACGGGGGCACTTGCCGGAAGCTCAGGTAGCCGTCAGTATTATTATATAAATATTCGGGATCGCCATATTTATTGTCCACGTGCCGGATGATAAATACGTTGGTGGCGACCACTCCGATACTCAGTTCCTCTACTATCTGTTGTTTACCCAGTAATCGCATCGGGATGGCATAACTGATATTCAGCTCGCGGAGTTTGAAGTAGTCCGATTTTGCGGCGGTATTAATCTGCACTTCTCCCTGTTTGCTCCAGAAGGCGCGCCCTCCGCTTGAGGTAACCAGGCTCGTATTCTCCTCATATTTCCCCGGTTGCACTTCTATCACTGAATTAGGCCAAACAAAGGGTTGGCGGTCGTATTCCACGGTGTGGGGATCGGTTCCGGCCGCATACATAGCGGGCACAATTTCGGAGTAGAGCCATCCGCCCATCCGCCAGTCGAACTGTGCGCCGATGCTGAGGCCTGCGAACTGGAAGAGACTGCTTACTCCCATTTGGTAGGGAGGTACAAGCGTTCCGAGATAGGTGTTGTCTGCTGCAATAATGGGATCTCCTGTGGAGGCGTCCACCACTACCCTTCCCTGGTCGTCGCGTTGGTAGTCGCTCACCAGCAGGCTCGGGAACGGTTTGCCGATCAATCCGTACGATTGCCGGAAATTATTTATTTCATCCGCTCCGCCATAAAGCTCTTTCAACTGATTGTCGATGTACGTGAAATTAAAACCGAGATTCCAGCGGATATTCCGGTGCCGTACCAGGTCGCCATTAATACCCAGCTCCAGCACATTATTCACAAGCTGTCCGGCGTTTACTTTGGCAACGCTGTATCCGGTGGCCGTTGAGGTATTGGCGTTCAGGATCTGCCCCTTCGAATCGGAGTACACATAAGCTGCTTCAAGGTTAAGCCTGTTGTTAAACATGCCCAGTTGAATGCCTGCTTCGTAAGAGCTCACAAATTCGGGATGGATATTGGGATTGGGATTGGTAGATCCCGGCAGGAAACCGGCTATATCGCCAAATGGAAAACCGTTCAACTGCGAATAGGTGTTATTCAGTTGATAAGGCGGTAGGGTTACGTTCCCGGTCTTGTTCCAGGATGCAAATATTTTGAGGAAGGATATCTTATTGCTATTCCGGAAAATATCCAGTGCGTCGCTCGCGATGAAGGAGGCACTCACACCCGGATAAAAGTAGGAACGGTTTTCGGGGCTTAAAACAGACACCCAATCGTTCCTGCCGGTAAAGGTCAGAAAAAGATAATTATCGTATCCTGCGGTGAATTCGCCATAGGCCGCGACCGACCGGTATTCCGTGATCGTCGTTCCTCCGGCGAGGTTACCGCTGCGACTGCCCGGGTTGATCACATCGGGGTAGAGCAACTGACCCGATCCCGAACTGTTGGTAACACCTATATTCGTTTGTTTACGGAAATCGGTGCGGATATTCTGGCCCAACAGCAGCCGGGTGGTGATCTTCTGAAAGTCTTTTTTAAAGCTCAGCATGAAGTCGCTGTTCAACCTGCGGTAGTTACTATTTGCGTCGTTTACCACTCCGGGCACGTTCCGGGTACCCGGCGCTACAAACTTGCGGGTGTAGCTTCGGTTTTCATCGTTCGCTGAATATAGTCCCAGCCGGTACAGGGCCTTGATGCCGGGTGTAAAGCTGTAGTCCAGTTCCACTTTCCCGTTCAGCACCTGTTGGATAGCTTCGTCACGAATATTATCGATCAGGAAATAAGGGTTGCGCAGCCAACTGCCGGAGCTGGTGAAATAGTTCAGCGGATTGCCGGGTGAAAGCGGGTCTTCCCAGTCCTTCACCATATCAAAATCAAAATTGGCAGGGTACCGGTAGGCGCCGATCCAGGGCCCATCGGGGGTCATGGATCTTCTGTTGTGTATATAATTGATATTATAAGATGTATTCAGCCTGCCCATTTTCCGGGAGCCGTTGAACCGGACGCCCGTCCTGTTGTTTTTGTCGTCGGGGATGATGCCGGTCTGATTTACATTTTGGACAGAAAGGAAGTAGGTGCTTTTATCATCACCGCCTGAAAAAGAAAGGTCGTTCTGCACATTGACGCCGGTTTCAAAAAGACCAAGCCGGTTGTCCTTTGCGGGTGCCGCGTACCGGAGCTGGGGGGTGCTGCCATCGGGCAACGCCAGTCCGAGATCTTTCATAGAGCCGTCAAACTCAGGCCCCCACGACTCATACTGAGTGGGGTCAAACACGCCCTCGTTGCCCTGTCCATAGCGGGTCTGGGCGGGGGGCAGCAGGTAAACCTTTGAAAAAGTAGTGGTATTGTTGAAAGACACCGAGCCCTTTCCTTTTTTCCCGGTTTTTGTGACGATCATCAGGGCTCCGTTTACGCCTTCCGAACCGTACAAAGCTGCGGCATTCGCTCCTTTAAGCACCGTGATGCTTTCAATATCATTGGGGTTAATGCGACTGATGTCCGGAACCGGCACACCGTCCACCACGTAAATGGGCGCGTTGGGGTTTCGCCCGTCCATACCCGAGGTACGGCTAAGGGACCGGGTACCGCGCAGCGTCACCTGTAATTGCGGATCCAGCTTACTGTCGTACACATTCACCCGTAAACCGGTCACTTTTGATGCCAGTCCGATAATCGGGTTTGTTACACGGCCCTGGTTAAGTAGCTTGTTATCAACCACCTGGGCACTGGCTCCCACTTCGCGGGCGGCCCGTTTAATGCCCAGCGCACCGGTCACGATCACTTCTGAGAGCAGGCTGCCTTCGGGCAAAAGGATAACTGTAAGTGTGGGGCCGTTCACCACAATTTCACTGGAGGCGTATCCGATATGAGACACTACGAGCACCTGGTGTTGGGCGGCCCTTATGAAGAACCGGCCTTCGTCGTCAGTAAAAACCGACCTTCCGGTTCCTTTCACGTGCACACTTACGCCGGCGAGGGGCGATTCTGTGCCCTGTTCGGTGACTCTTCCCCGTACCTCATTATCCTGTCCAAACACAACAACATGGCAGGAGGTCAGCAAAAGAAAACAAAGTATTATTTTATTCATATATTCTAAAATCAGCTATGAGTAAATAAATTATTCGGATGCGAAATTGACCCTTAAAAAAGTCGCAAGAGGGAGAAAAGAGGTCGCAAAAGGGAGAAATGCGTGGGAGCGTGCGGGACCCCTGCGAATTGAGCCGGAAAACGGGCGGCAGAAAGGAAAAACAGGTGCGGGAATGCGGGGAACCCAGCGAGTCAGGGGACGTGAGCGGGTACAGACGATCTTGCTCCGAGAGATTTAACTGATCTTTTTACAATTTTTCCGCTTTTTGCAACCGATAGTGCCGGGGAATATCTACATTTCAGTGTAAAAGTGGACAGTCCGAAGACAGAATCGAATAGAAGCAGCAATGGAGAGTCAAATTCAGGAATTTTATGCCTATAAGCTTACTCGGGTGGAGCAGCAGGAAATAATCGAAAACCGGCGTGAAAATGGGGATAACGGTTTGACCTACGAGCTTTTTTCGCCCGATGGATTGCATTTCTGGTATAGTAGCTTGCCCGGAGGCTCGCCGCGGATGGTCAGGATCAGCAATGCCACGCCCTTTATCCAGCTCAATTTTTCTATTTCGGGGAATAACCGTTATAAGGCGGAAACAGCCCAGACTTCCTTCGCTGAACTGGGAAACCACGAGTACAACATTTTTTATTACCCGGCAAAGGGTGCCGCTGCCGAATGGCAGACAGATGACGGCAACGAGATTTTCGGACTGAACCTGCTTCCGTCTCTTTTTATGCAGTACCTGCCAAGCGACCATCCGCTGACGGTCAGGATGGAGGAGGTTTATACATCCGAGCAGGCTATTGCGATCAGCAACTACAACCTTCCGGTTACGCCGAAGATAAAATCGATCCTCTACGAGATCGTGCATTGCCCCCTGAACAGCCATTATAAACGCCTGTATCTCAAAGCAAAGGCAATTGAATTGCTGATGCTGCTATTCAGTCATTATGAGGAGCAAGCTATTTCGGTACCGGATGCTGCTCCCGCGTTGCGGCAGACAGAGGTACAAAAAATGCAGCAGGCGCGGGAAATCCTGCATCAGAATCTTCAAAAGCCCTGTTCCCTGATCGATTTGGCCCACCAGGTAGGCACCAACGAGAATTACCTCAAGAAACATTTCAAGCAGGTGTTTGGCCATACGGTGTACGGATATGTGCAGGAATTGCGCATGCAGGAAGCCAGGAACCTGCTGATGAACGAACAATGCGACGTTCATGAGGTAGCGCAGCGCACGGGCTATAAACGCACCACTCATTTTGTTGCCGCGTTCAGAAAACATTTCGGATATGCACCGATGCGGCTAAAAATGTGGTGGATCGGTCTTTTACTCAATTATCCTCCCTCACTATTTGCGGAAGCTGCCTGCGCAGCCTGAACGGTTCCGATACCAGTGCGGCCGCGCATCCGGCGGCGTAAACTAGTCAACGATAAGGGTTAGGTCACCATGCAACCTCTCCGGGCTGACTTCCATCTTACTAAAAAATCCATAACAAAGGCCGATATAATCCAGGCTGCTGGACGGCTATACTTTATGCAATTTTTATTCGAGAAGCCCAGGCAATATTTCGACAGCGAGCCGTACCATATACCGGTATACCCATACAATATTCCGATGTTTTCGTCGTTATCATCGGGTAGAAAGCTACCCAAACCCCTCACCCCATGAAACCCGTGCAATGCTTTTCCGGCCTTGTATTTTTTTTTCTGTCAATTCTTGTTAGCAATTGCGGAAAGGAATTAAGCCTGGAGTTATACGCCCCCCCGCCACCGGTTACGCCCGGGCCTCCTCCGGATCCCGAGCCATTGACTGCGGAAGATCTCAAGAATATGCTAATCGACGGGCGGTTTCAGCTACGTGCATTTTATTCAGACATTCCGGTGGATTACAACACGTCCGATGCGGAGGTGATAGAGGAAACCGATCTCTGGGAATACGTCATTTATTATCTTAAGGATGATATCAACCTCTTCCACGAAGGCGAGGTGTTAATTGAGCAGCATACAAATAAGGCCCCCGGGCAATCTGCCGACACACTTACCAGAACCTATCTGGTCGAGGAAAATGCCGATGGGATTTTTATGACCTTCCTGGACTACCAGTACAACCCGCTTGTGTATCGGGTGTATGAATTTGCCGACGATTATTTTATCCTCTCCGTTGAGTGGGAGCAGGGCGCCACCCTATTTTCGAGGTTCGAGCTGGTGCAATAGAGGCTGGTTGGGCAGGGAGCGGAGCACGTGCCTGCCGTGTCCCGGGCATTCTGACAACGCAGACCACATCAGTAATTGCGGTACAAGCCCTTAGCGACAGCATCCACCCACAAGCAGGAGACGCCGGAAATCGCCGCCTCCCTCAATACCCTGCAAATTTTCTAAAAAAGTGATTTCAGAATTAAGGGGGATTATACTATTTTTGCAGCCCTTTGGCGGGGTAGCTCAGGCGGTTAGAGCGCAGGATTCATAACCCTGAGGTCCGGGGTTCAACTCCCCGCTCCG
>CAZUWX010000082.1:0-12396 GCA_964624205.1 uncultured Chitinophagaceae bacterium | reverse complement strand
AGCCACGCCAGATCAGGATTTTAGGTTCAAACCCCCGGATGGTCTCCAAATTGGGTCACAAATGGGTCACAAAAAGAAAGCATCCAAAGGAGATGTCTATATCACCAACTACAAAGGCAGGATAAGGCTAAGATGGAGATATAAGGGAAATAGGTTCTCCTTTAATCTACCGTACCCATACTTACATGAAAACATGTCTTTTGCTGCTATAAGGCTGCTGAAATTAAGCTCGACATGCTGAAAGGCAGCTTTGACGCCACTCTGGCTAAATATAAGGCTGAAGAAGCGCCTATCGAAGAAATCCGATCAGTTACCGAAAATTCAGGAGGCATTCCCAAAACAGCCAGAAATAGCCCTGACCACACGTTACAAAACCAACCTCCATGAGTTAGTGGAGTATTTTAGCTATTGGGTAAAAGCCTGTATTTGCGTGAACCTGGTGATCTATTAATTGAATTTATGAATTTAAAAATGGAGGGTCATATTAGGTGTGCGCAAGGCGGGGGTCGTCGTACAAATCATTTACCTGTTTAGGGTTGTCATTATTGAGAGATCCAAGATTGATGCGCTGCTCTACCTTATTTCCTGGTGTATCTTCTGTGTATATATTGTAAAACATTAAACCCGTACTGGTAAGTTCATAAGTACTTGTCTCGCCATCGGGTTGTATCGCATCTAAGCGTTTTGCTATAGTTTCATCCGAACCGCTGTATTCAACTTTATCGCAGGTTATATTCAGATGATGGACATTTGGTCCGTCGTAAATACTGATAGCGGTCACCGATTTGTTGGGGCCTGCGGCCACGCAGGTGAGTTTAGTGCCGTCCGGAAAGAAGATCGTCCGGTTGGAGCCCATTCGGTCTTTAATGTGTTTGCCATTCAGGTTTTCATGCATCGTAGCGTATTGTTCGCTTTCGTCTGTAATGCCCCATAGCTGATAGGTAATTTGATTGGGGTAAGAGACATCGGTAAGGGTTATTGTTAATCCCTCGATATTTCCACGGTTTATTTTAATAGTAACGCCCCCGCCCGATTGATACTCATACAACCCATTACCGAGGGATCGTAATCCGGCTTTTGCTTCCACCGACTTACAGGTATTTAATACCGGTAGCTCGTCATTGGTTTTCTTTTTACAGTGGGTAAACAGCAAGAATAAACCACATGTAAAAGATAAAAGCTTCAATAGTTTTCCTGTTCTCAGGGGCATAGTTAAAATGTTTAATACAGAATCGTTTTAACCTTAGAAAGGTCATCAAAAAACAATTTTTTTGTTGCATATGGAAACAAATAAAGCTGCGGATCGGAGAAATATAATAAATATGATATTAGTATATGTTGTAAAAGATTAACCCTGTGCTCGTAAGCTCATAAGTACTAATCTCACCATCAGGCTGCACTTCATCAAGACGCTTTGCTATTCCCTCCTGGAGGCACTGTATTCAATTTTATCACCTGAATACTGATAGCCGTGACCGATTTGTTTGGCCACGGCTATCACCGGGATGATTTTAGTGCATCAGAAAAGAATATCGTCCGGTTGGAACGATCCTGTCTTTAATATGTTTACCGTTCAGGTTTTCATGCACCACCTCAGGCGTTCATTCTCGTCTGCCCCACCCCATAGCTGATAGGCGATTTGATTGGGATAAGAGGCATCCGGAAGCGTTATTGTTAATGCTTCGAACTCATCTCTACGGGTTATCATTATAGTAATCCCCCGGCGGATTGGTACTTATACGAGCCGTTCCCGAACCTGGTTAGGGGCAGTAACAATAAGAAAAATAATTTTAGTTGGTGCAGGGTTTATAAATAGCTCCGGTAGCAAAATCCACAATTGCGCCTGGCCAAAATAATACAATGTCTAAAATCAATGCTGCCACCCGAATCTCTCTAGAGGGCTCACCGGTTACAGGTTTTGTCCTTTGGCAGTCAGTGACCCTTCCACCGAAAACGGTTGCACACGAAGAGCTGGATAAGGTTGCAATGATCAAAATTGGGAAAAACAAACGTTTAACAGATATACTTTTCATTTTATAAGGGGTTTAGGGCGCGAAGCTAGCAAATATGCATATATGTGGAAAGAAAATAATTTATACCTTATTGGCACAACCCAACTGCGCCGCGTCTCGCAACCGGTTACGGGCGGCAAAAATACGATAGAAAACAGAACGGAAAATTTTATAACTATCTCTATAGCAGCTTTTAAGATGACTAAACGAAAAGCCTATCTTTGAATGCTGAATCCCTGAACATGTCGAGGATCGCTATTCTTGTTTTCAGCCAGGCTCTCTTATGCGCGCTGGCTACTTATCTGGTCTCCCGGATTTCCCTTATCGGAAAGATAGGGGTGGCGCTATTCTATAAAGAATACAAGCTATTGCGGTCGGGCTGGAAAACCTTTCTGCTATTCTTTGGCGTTCAACTCATCATCATTCTTATCCTGTACCTGGTGCACAGAAAGCAGCCGCGCAAGAAAGCGATGCTGGTCTCCGGTGCCCTGCTGGTGGCCGGAACACTGGGCCTGCTGATCACCTATTATGATTTTCAGCATACCTATGCTCACCGCCTGTTAAAAGAACGTTTTCATCTAGGCTTTTATCTTTTCTGGCTCGGCTGGATGGGCACCTGCATTTTTTTCCTGGTTACCGGCAACGATAAAAGACCGGATCCAGGCAACAGGCAACCTCCGGCTATTGCCGGATTCCCGGGAACGGCACAACAGGAAGGAACGGAAAAGAAAGAAGAAACAACACCGACTAACGAGGGTCGGGGACAACAGCCACAGCAACCACAACAGCCACCCTTCCCACTCGCTGAACCTCTTAAATAAAACGCAGGATCGATTTTTTCGATGGAACCGATCAATATCGCGCTCCGGCGAATGACACGTTTGCAGCTAAGCTGCTGTTTGCCACTGCAGTTCCGGCCCGCAGCGCCATCTGCCGGATCGGCCATTTTTTGATCTGTTTTATTCGGTTCCGGCGGATTGTTAATGTAGCGGTAATTCTCGCGCATGCTGGCGAAACATTAACAATAGCGCCGCAATACCACTGTTTTCATTCATTAATTTCAGATTAAACTTCCTACCCGATCGGGAGTCTAATCATTGTATCACTAAAACGCACAACCATGAAACTCCTTTACTATATATTCGGTGTTTTGCTGCTGGGGTCGGTTCAGCCGGTTGCTGCCCAAGAGGTGCAGAACGAATGGCCCAGAACGATCCGCTCCGGTAGCCAGCTCATTAAGGTATATCAATTGCAACCCCTCGACCTTACGGATGGTGTGCTGGAGGCCAGTGCGGCAGTTTCTGTAAAAAAGAATGACACCGATGATCCCACTTTCGGAGTAGTCTGGTTAAAGGCCGCGGCCCAAGACGACGGAAGCCGCCTCAACATTCGCAATACTGAAGTGACGGCCCTCAAATTACCCAATGAATCGGATGAGGGCATGTTGACCGGGATTCGTAGCGCAATAGCTGAAGGTATCGCATCCTGGGACCTTTCGTTTCCCGCTGCCGAGGTGAAAAACAGCTTACAATTGTATCAGCAGGAAGGCGCGCTGGCCGCCGAGCTGAATACCCAACCTCCCAAAATCATTTATTCGGATAAACCCTCCCTGCTCGTGGTGATCGACGGGGCTCCGCGGCTACAGCAGAACAGCCAGTGGGGTGTTGAAACGGTGGTCAATACGCCGTTTATTATCCTAAAGACTAACAATCGCTTTTACCTCTATGGAGGGAAACACTGGTACACAGGACCCGCGGCAACAGGCCCCTATGCACTTACCACCAGCGTGCCGTCCAATCTTGAGAAAATCCAGGCTGAGATCGCCGAGGCAAATAAGACCAGCAATGTACAACAGGAAGAAAACGATTATACAATTTCCAATATTATCGTGAGCACTGAACCCGCTGAACTGCTGCAATCCAATGGGGAACCGGATTTTACTCCCATCATGCAGACTAACCTGCTGTATGTCCGGAATTCGGCTAATGACATTTTTATGGATATTTCCAGCCAGCAGTATTTTGTATTGTTGTCCGGTCGCTGGTATAAATCCACCGCGTTGAATGGTAAATGGAATTATGTGGCATCGGATAAGCTGCCCGCTGATTTTGCGAAGATACCCGAGGGCTCCGCCAAAGACAACGTCCTGGCCAGCGTGGCGGGAACCGTGGCAGCCAACGACGCCGTGATGGATGCACAGGTGCCGCAAACCGCCAAAGTGGACCGCGACAAAACTGCTGCAGATATTCAGTACGACGGTGATCCGCGCTTTGATGAAATAGATGGCACCGACCTGGCTTATGCCGTCAATACACCAGACTATGTTGTCCGGTGGAGAGGATCTTATTATGCAGTGGATAACGGGGTGTGGTTTCACTCCTATAGCCCCAACGGCCCCTGGCGCGTGAGCACCGAGCGGCCCTACGCGGTGGCTTTGATCCCGCCCCGCTACCCCGTCTATGCTATGAAATTCGTGTATATCTACGATGTAACACCCGACTTCGTTTATATGGGCTACTCCCGTGGCTACCTGAATTCTTTTATTTACGGGCCGACCGTGGTATACGGAACAGGGTATTATTACCGTCCCTGGATCGGACAGTACTACTATGCCCGTCCTTACACGTGGGGGTTCAACATGCATTATAATCCCTGGTTTGGCTGGAGCTTCGGATTTAATTATACCTCGGGCTGGTTTCACCTGAGCATGGGGCACTATTCACCCTGGGCCTGGGGCGGTTGGTGGGGACCGGCTGTTTACCGCCCGGTGTATTATCCAGCACCGTATTACGGTCGTTATCGCCACGGCTATTACGGTCCCTACGGCTACCGCGGGGGAAATACGGTGGTGGTGAACAATATCAACGTGTATCGTAACAATAATATTTACAACTATCGCTCTGACGTGGTTACGCGCGATAACCGGCAGATCGTGTCTTACGACGGAAACGCCCAACGCCGCCCCGGAAGCAGACCCGATTACAGAGGCACAGAAGGAGGGATAAACCGCGACCGGAATCCGGGTAACCCTGTTTCACCTTCGCGGCCTTCCAGGGAATCCAACGCGCAGGGAAGCGCCGGCTCTCCTACCCGGCCCAACCGCCCTGCCCTTGAAAACGGCAGAAATCCTGCAGGAACTGGCGACAGGCCTGCCACCACCCAACCACAACAACCTGCTGCACGGCCACAGCAACCTGCTACGCAACCACAACGGCCCGCCGCACGCCCACAACAGCCCACTGCCCGTCCGCAGCAACCTGCCGCACGCCCGGAACAGCCTGCGGCACGTCCAGCACAACCGGCTGCACGACCACAGCAACCCGCTGCGCAACCGCAGCAACCGGCTGCACGTCCAGCACAACCGGCTGCGCAACCTCAGCAACCTGCTACACGACCCCAACGATCGACCGCGGCGCCCCGCCCCGCCAACCGCTTGACCGAGCAGCCATCTTCTCCCGCTCCGGTGCGTGAAAGAACGGCTCTAAGTGCCTCTGCAGCGCGACCCGCAAATAGCGCTTCCCTGAGCTCGCGAAATGCCATTCAGGGTACTACACAGCAGCCACAACGCAGCGCATCGGTGCTTTCCGCACCCAGACCGGTTACACAGCAGGCACAACCAGTAGGTCGACCTGTTGAACGGGTGCCCGCACCGGCGATGAGACCCGCTCCGGAAAGATCGCGGGCCGCAACTCCACCGCCCGTTTCCACGCAAAGCTCCCGCAGCAATCCACCGGCAACAGCCAATGGCCGGCGGCCCGACAGGCGGCTGTAAGGTCACAAGCACGCCCCCCCACCCGGCCAGTAAACTACGCATCAGCAGTGTCGCCGCCGCGAACGTTTCACTGCCGAGCCGTGTATGCCAGCGAACAGCAGCTTGTTTCTGCATCATAACCCCTTCGGCGTTGCCGTATCCGGCTTCTTATGCCCGATAAGATGGCACATTTTCCCCAGCTTCCGGGCCTGGGCATCGGGCGACCGGCCGCCTCCCGTGGCCGAAATTTTGAATAAGCATAATCCTATCGTGAACAATAAAAATCCATAGGATATGAAATCAAAAACGCAGTATCCGGACAAACTGCCCCCACAGACACAAAAACGCCAGCCGGGCAAAGAGGCCAAAATGGAGCCGCACCCTGTCTATGATACCCGACAGCCGGGCCTTGGCCGCCTGAAGGGGAAAGTTGCCATTATTACAGGCGGAGACAGTGGTATCGGAAGAGCGATTGCCGTGAGTTTCGCAAAAGAAGGGGCCGACGTGGTGATCGTTTATCTTGATGAGCATGAAGACGCCGAACAGACTGCAGCAGTGGTGAAACAATACGAGAGAGATGCGCTCATGATATCTACCGATGTGTCAGTAGAAAAGAACTGTAAACAGGTCATCGCCCAAACTATTAAAAGATTCAAACGACTTGATATCCTGGTTAATAACGCTGCCGTGCAATTCCAGCAGGAAAATTTTGAGGATATCACCGCCGACCAATTGGACAAGACTTTCAGGATAAACATCTTTGCACAGTTCTATCTTACCAGGTTTGCTTTACCCCATCTGCAGGAGGGTAGCAGCATCATTAATACCGCGTCTGTGACGGCCTTCAAAGGCAATCCGCTGCTGATCGACTACTCCGCTACCAAAGGAGCGATCATCGGTTTTACAAGAAGCCTCTCGCAGTCGCTGGTCAAAAAAGGAATTCGTGTGAATGCCGTGGCGCCGGGGCCGGTATGGACACCGCTCATCCCCTCTTCCTTCGACGCGGAGAAAGTGGCTTCTTTCGGGCAGGATATACCGATGGGACGTCCGGCACAACCGGCAGAAATTTCTCCCTGCTATGTGTTTCTCGCCTCAGAAGAAAGCAGCTTTATAACCGGCCAGACACTGCATCCTAACGGCGGATCTGTGCTGAACACCTGACCGTGTCTGTAAGCTGATCAGACGGTTGATGCACGAAGCCGGACCGCCACGGAATTCTGCATGTGCCGCTGCGAAAGGAGATCCTTCGTATGCCAAACACACTCATGAAAATTCCGTAATAAGACAGATATTTACAGGCGAACCAATAGATTGAACTGATGATTGCCTTAAGATCTGTTTTTATTGTATGCTGCTGCCTGTTGTCGTTGTCAGTTTGCTCTCAACGCACACATGTATTTACAGAGGGACTGGCCGCTAACGTGGGGCCGCGGTACGGCAGGGAAGCCGTGTACTCCGACCCGCTCGCCTATAAATTGTACCAGGGTGAATTACAGTTGCCCGCCGAAGGAACTGTATTCGGTGTTGATGAAAAAGGCTCACCCGCCAACTGGGAAAAAATCACGGCCGACAGTCTCGGGCGGCTGCGTAGCGGTGGCGGCTATCGCTACGGCGGAAGAGGTCGCAATTATATTTACCTGAACTATATCGCAACCCGGTCGGAAAAAGCCCTACTGAATATAAAGGGCAACAGCGGCGTTTTTGTGAATGGCGTGCTGCATGCCGGGGATGCCTATGGAGATGGTTATCTCTATTTGCCGGTTGAGCTAAAAAAGGGCAGGAACGACTTTTACGTGCGCGGCGGAAGCATTGTTGCCGAACTAATATTTCCTGAACAACCGGTGTTCTTCAGCAAAGCCGATCTTACCCTGCCTTCGATCGTTCCCGGCCTCCAGGATGGCCTGCTGCGGGGCGCCGTGGTGGTGATCAACACCTCGTCAAAAGAAATAAAGGCTCTACAGATCAAAACAGATATCTCCGGCAAAACGATGACCACAGCTGTTCCTGCTATACCGCCAATGTCTACCCGCAAAGTGCCGTTCGATTTCGAGGCAACAGGGGTGCACACGCAGGGGAAAATACCCTGTACCCTCACCCTGTTCGATAAATCCAAAACACTGAGTGAGATCACGATCCATATTGAGTCGGTAAAAAAAGGCGCTTCCTATAGCAGCACCTTCACCAGCGATATCGACGGAAGTCTCCAGTACTACGCCGTTACGCCGCAGTCCGGCTCCGCAGCGGAACCAGGGGCGCTCTTTTTATCGGTGCATGGCGCCGGCGTGGAAGCCATCGGCCAAGCCAGGGCTTACCGGGCGAAAGACTGGGGGAATCTTGTGGCGGCAACTAACCGTCGCCCCCGTGGTTTTAACTGGGAGGATTGGGGGCGGCTCGACGCCCTGGAGGTGCTGGGTATTGCGCGCGCGAAATTTAAGCCCGATCCACAAAAGGTGTATCTCACCGGTCACTCAATGGGCGGCCATGGTACCTGGTTCCTGGGCGCTACCTATCCCGATAAATGGGCTGCCATTGCTCCCTGTGCGGGCTATCCCACCCTGAAAGGATATGGCTCTGCCGATGGGCTGGTGCCGGAGAGCAGCTCCGTACCCGTCGAGCAACTATTGTTGCGCGCCGGCAACCAGAGCGATGTAATCAAACTGGCTTCCAATTATAAACCCCTGGGCGTGTATGTTTTTCACGGCGATGCAGACCCGACGGTATCGGTTCGGTATGCCCGTCAGATGCGCGAGATCCTGGGTGGTTTTCATCCCGACCTAAGCTATTATGAATATCCCGGGGGCAGCCACTGGTTCGGTAATCAGAGTGTCGACTGGCCTCCTATTTTCGATTTCTTTAAGTGGCATACCCTAAAACCCGATAGTACTGTGGACCGGATAGACTTCAAAACTGCCAGTCCCGGCATCTCCGCTTCTTATCGGTGGGCTGCGATCGAACAACAGCTCCATCCACTTGAATTCAGCAGGATACAGTTGGAGCGCGATAAAAAGAATAAAACGGTAAAAGGCACTACGGAGAATACCCGATTGCTGAAGCTGGATCTCGCAGGCTTTCCCACGGGGGCGGCAGTAACGATAGACCTGGACAGCACCGGTCCGGTTCAATTCATGGTGGATCCGCAGAACGAGGCGTACCTCGTGAAGGAAGATGGAAAATGGCGACAAAGCAGCAAACCGGATGCTTTCCAGAAAGGCGCTCACCGGTATGGCACGCTGAAGGACGGATTTAATCATAATATGGTGTTTGTGTATGGCACATCCGGCACCAAAGCGGAGAACGAATGGAGTTTCAACAAAGCCCGCTATGACGCAGAAACCTGGTATTACCGCGGCAATGGTGCGGTGGATATCATAGCGGATAAAGATTATTCCCTGACGGAGTATAAAGACCGGGGCGTAGTGTTGTTTGGTAACCGGTCTACCAACCGCGCCTGGAATATATTGTTGCAGGATTGCCCTATACAGGTTGATCGTAACGGGGTTGATGCCGGTAGGGAATCTTTTAGTGGCGACGATCTCGGTGCCTATTTTGTGTGGCCGGTACCCGGATCCACACAGGCATCGGTGGCGGTGATCAGTGGAACCGGGTTAAAGGGAATGCATGCAGCTTCAGCGAACCAATATTTTGCCGGTGCGAGCGGTTTCCCTGACTTTATGGTATTCAGTCTGGACATGGTGAAAGACGGCGTGAGTGGCGTGAAGATGGCAGGTTTCTTTGACCACAACTGGAAGTTATCACAAAATGAATATTCCGTTCAATAAGCATACTCGTCATCCCGTAAATCTACCGTTATGCGTATCAAGCAGCAAATCCTCGCCGTTATAGGAATTCTGATAATTGGATACCAAACTCCGGCGCAGGCCCAACAAAACGTACATCCCCAGTCCACCGAATACATCAAACCTGCAGACCCGCTGGTGCTGAATAAGCTGGACAAATGGCAGGATCAGAAATTCGGAATGATCATTCACTGGGGCCTCTATGCAGTGCCCGGCATCATTGAATCCTGGGCCCTGTGTTCGGAGGACTGGATCAACCGCGACAGCACCATATCGTATTGCCAGTTTAAGGAGTGGTATTGGGGGCTAAATAAGGAATTCAACCCTGTGAATTTTAACCCCGACCTGTGGGCGATGACGGCCAGGGAAGCGGGCATGCGTTATCTGGTGTTCACGACCAAACACCACGACGGCTTCTGTATGTTTGATACCAGGGAGACCGACTTCAAAATATCTGCAGGCCCATTTAAAGAGCACCCAAAAGCGGACGTGGCAAAACACGTGTTCGATGCGTTCAGAAAGGAAGGCCTGATGATAGGCGCATATTACTCCAAGCCCGACTGGCATTCCGAATATTACTGGTGGCCTAAATATGCCACAGCCAACCGGAATAATAATTATGATATCAGGCGCTATCCCTGGAGGTGGAATAAGTTCAAAGAATTCACATATAACCAGATCAGCGAGCTGATGCATAATTACGGCGAGATGGACATACTGTGGCTGGACGGCGGCTGGGTGCGTCCGCGGGAGACCGTCAACGCGGAAGTGCTTTCCTGGGGCGCTCCCATTCCCGAATGGAGTCAGGACATTGATATGCCGAAGATTGCGGCCATGGCTCGTGAGGCACAACCCGGCCTCCTCATCGTTGACAGAACGGTGCACGGCGAGTATGAGAATTACCAGACTCCTGAGCAACGGATCCCTGCAGAGCAACTGGATTATCCCTGGGAAAGCTGTATGACGCTGGGCGGCGCCTGGGGCTTTGTGCCCAGGGATCGTTTTAAATCCTCCCGCCGGGTGATACACTCCCTTATTGAGATCGTGGCAAAGGGAGGCAGCCTCCTGTTGGGGATAGGTCCCAAGCCGGACGGCACCCTGCCCGAAGCTGCCATCGCCCGCTTGAAGGAGATTGGAGAATGGATGGACAAAAACGGCGACGCTATTTACAATACCCGGTCGACCAAAGATTATAACGACGGTAATATTTTTTTCACCCATCACAAATCGGATAATACCCGTTACGCCCTGGTTTGTTTGAAAGAAAGGGAGCCCATTCCGGCTGCTATCCAATGGACAAACAACCTGCCGAAAAAGGGTACCCGGCTTCGTCTGCTCCAAACGGGCCAGACGCTGAAATGGGAAAGGTCCGGGGATGGCGTAAAGATTATTCTTCCTGCTTCTGTTCAGAAAATGGCAGCTTCGCTGCCGGCACTGGCATTTTCGTTTACACCAGCTGAGGAGTAAGAGATCGAAAAGCGCCTTTAAAAAGTTTTGGTTTAAGGCCCAGACATTTTTCTCGGGAAACATATTATAGCCAAACAACATGTCAAAGAAAACCCGGTTACCAATTGGTAACCGGGCTCTTTGGATCAATGAAGGGGTTCATTGATCTTATGATAATCAGGGGTTAATCAGGGCATAAACCAGGGCTTCCTGGTCATGTCATCGGTTCCGCCTGTTACGGTCTGCCAGTGATTGAAATTGTACGTTCTTTCCACTACCGGATAAATGAGCCTTTGCATGTTGAGTGATTCGCTGGTAGGTGCCAACGGAACATTAGGGGTGCCATAGTTGGTTCTGCGCTGCAGGGTCCAGGCATCAGTGGGCTGGTGGAAGAGGGCAATCCAATGCTGAGCATAGATCTGTTTCAGGGCGTCAGCGGGCGTACTGCTATAGGCCACTTGCGGGTGCGACAGCATGTCGCTTAATTCCGTGGACGTTGGTGCTGCAGCCGGTTTGTTCACTACCCAGATCGTAGAATTATGTGCCAGGTCGTACCAGAAATTGACCGACGAGGTAATACCCGCTTCGTAGTGCTGCTGGGCGGTTGTGGCATTGGCCGATACGCCGCCTATGCCGCGATTGTATATCTCGGCCAGCAGGAAGCTGACTTCCGAGCCTGTGATCAGGAGATCGGGGAAAGTCTGATCGGCCACATAATAGAAATTCAGCGGCGAATACAGATAAAAACCGTCCACATCCCAAGCTGTAAGCCGGGAATTTGAATATGGGTCGTTTATTTCTCCACCAGAACCATTGGCATTCGTGTTTTCAGCCGGCGTTCCGGGCGGAGGCGCTTGCGGGTAAGGTGCCCAGTCACCGTCACTATTGGGTTCAAAGAAAATCCTTGTCCTGAGATCAAATATGCCGGATCCGTCGACATCGTCCGAGGTCGACATCGCGTCCCACATGGTAGAGCCCATGCGCACATAGGCATTTCCTCTAAAAGAGGGGGCCCTGTCCAGGATTAGATTGGCGACTGTTTTAGGATCCACCCCGATGAATTCGCCGGGTCCGAGCAGGGGTTTTGTCAATGCGTCCGCAATGATGGCGTCTGCAGCGCTTGCATTTTTTTCCCGCATCACCATAGCATACCTCAATCGAACTGAATTGGCGAATTTGGTCCACTTGGTGAAATCGTTCTGAAAGATCACATCATAGGTTCCAAGGGAGATCTGGTCGGACGAGGTGGATAGATTGTCTATTGCCCATTTTAATTTTTCCAGTGCGTCGGTAAAAATGCTCGCCTGGTCGTCGTAAACGGGTCTGTAATGAGTGGTACCTTCGAATGACCTGCCTGCTTCTGTGTAAGGCATGTCTCCAAACATACTCG
>CAZUWX010000081.1:0-12669 GCA_964624205.1 uncultured Chitinophagaceae bacterium | reverse complement strand
GCGCATTCCGCTATCACCAGCCTGGAGCAAATGCAGCTATTTGTTGAAGAAGACCTGTCGCAATACCGTCAGCCTGATGCTACGGACGAGGATGTGCTCCAAACTTTTTTGCACAACCGCGCTAATCTACCTCCCATACGTTTCGATTGCGGCGCTGAGGATATTTTAGTCGACCACAACCGGGAACTCCACCGGCAGTTGGAGAAGGAGGGCATTGCCCATATCTACGAAGAATTCCCCGGCAAGCACGAGTGGCCCTACTGGACGCGCCATATCGAGCGATCGCTACTGTTTTTCGCTGCTCAACTATGAGTGATGCCGCCGGTAGTGCTAGACTACATTCACTTCTCTCTCGAGTGCTATGTCGAATTTTTTGAGGACGCTCTGGCGGATCTTTTCGCTCAACCGGTATATTTCTGTTCCGGTTGCGTGGCCGTGGTTCACCAGTACAAGCGCCTGCCGCGCGTGGCAACCGGCGTCGCCCCTGCGGTATCCTTTCCAGCCACATTGCTCTATCAGCCAGGCGGCGGCCAGTTTCACTCCGCCCCCTTGCTGCGGATAGCCGGGGATATCCGGATAATGCGCCTGCAATGATTCATATTGCGGTGCCGCAACTGTCGGGTTCTTGAAAAAACTGCCGGCATTGCCAATCTCTTTTGGGTCGGGCAGCTTGGAGGAACGGATACGGATAACCGCATCTGAAATGGCCCGGATACTCAGTCCCGTATTCATCCGCTCCAGTTCCTGGCGGATGGCGCCATAGTCGGTATGAAAAGAAGGGTATTTGTTTAGCCGGAAAGTGACATGGGTGATGGCAAACATTCCCCGGTAGCGGTTCTTGAAAATACTGTCGCGATAGCCGAATGCACAGTCGCCGTGAGTCAGGGTAATCAGTTTTTTTTCCTGGAGATGAAAGGCTTCCAGGTCGTGGAACACGTCCCGGATCTCCACGCCGTAGGCGCCGATATTCTGCATGGGCGAAGCGCCTACATTGCCCGGTATGAGTGAGAGGTTCTCCACGCCTGCAAACCCCCTGGCTATACAGAATAGCACAAACTGGTGCCAGTTTTCTCCCGCACCCGCCCGCAGATACGCGTGCCGGTCGTCTTCCTTTACGATGTCAATACCGCGGACCTCGTTCTTCATCACCATTCCGCTGTAGTTCTTCGTAAAAAGTATATTGCTGCCGCCGCCGAGGATCATGTGCCGGCGCGCGCGCCTGAATTGCAACAATTCTTCCAGTTCTTCCGGATTGGCAAACCTTGCGAAGTACCGCGCCTGCGCGGTTATTTGGAAAGTATTCAGGTTCGTTAAAGAAAAATATTCTTGTATGGCTGTCATCCTTTTATTTCTGTCATGCCGGTATATCTGTTAACGGCAGTTAATTGTTCTTTTATTTTCCCGAGTTTTAAATTATTTCAAACGGGTAGCTATCTGTCTACATCCGGTATCACCACCACACTTCGGAATTTTTTGTTGGCATGCATTTCGGCAATCTGCTCCAATATGAACTGTTTACACTGTTGAAGGAACCGGTTCCGTTTAGGCAGCTTCAACATCAGTTCCATCAGGTACTGGTTGCGAACCCGGTTTACCACCGGCTCGGCCGGCCCCACCAGGTAATTACTGTATAGCGGCCGGAGCCGGCCTGCAAAAAAGGCGGCGGCTTCGTCCACCGTTTCTTTGTTTCGGTGTTTAAAAGTAAGTAATATGATCCTGGAAAACGGTGGATAGAAAAATTTCTCACGCATTTCGATTTCCTGCTCAAAAAAAGCCCGGTAATCATGCTGCTGCAGCAACTGAAGCAGCGGATGCTTAATATTGATCACCTGTATGGCTACTTTCCCCTGCTCTCCTTTGCGGCCTGCCCGGCCGCTCACCTGCTCGATCAGTTGGAAAGCCCTTTCGTTCACCCGGAAATCGGCAAAGTTCAGGAGGCTGTCGGCATCCAGCACGCCTACCAGTTGCACATTCCCGAAATCCAGCCCTTTCACCACCATCTGGGTACCCACCATGATGTCCACCCTTCCCTCTTCAAATAGCCGAATGAGGTTGTCGTGCGCATACTTACCCCTCATGCTGTCAACGTCCATCCGCGCGATCCGGGCCGAGGGAAACTCTTCTTCCAGCTGCTCCTCTATCCGCTCGGTACCAAAATTTCGCTGCACAAATTTATCGCTGCCGCAGGCAAGGCAGGTGTGCACCTGCGGATACACCTGTCCGCAGTAATGGCAATGCAGTTGCTGGGTTCTCTTGTGAAAGTTTAGCGACACATCGCACTGCCTGCACTGGGGAATCCATCCGCAAACCTGGCAGATCTGGTAGGGGGCATATCCCCGGCGGTTCTGGAACAGGATCACCTGTTTTTGCTGTTGCAGTGCAGCCGCGATCTTTTCTTTTAACGTATCCGTCAAAATGGTTTTTTCTTTATCCGACTGTAGTCTTCTGCGATTGTCGATCAATTCGATCTGCGGCAGCGCAACGCCGCCGAATCGCTCGTTCAGCTCCACCAGTCCGTATTTATTCTGCACCGCGTTGAAGTAGCTGTCTACGGCAGGGGTGGCGCTGCCCAACACCACCCGGGCGCCCAGTTGCGAAGCATAGTAGATAGCTGCATCCCGGGCATGATAGCGCGGCGAGGGCTCCTGCTGTTTATAGGAGCCGTCGTGCTCCTCGTCTATAATGATCAGCCCCAGGTCCCGGAAGGGCAGGAAGAGTGACGAACGGGCGCCCAGCACCACGTTAAGCTTGCCGCTGCGCACCTGCTCCCATATCTCGATCCGTTCGTTCTGGCTGAATTTGCTGTGGTATATCCCGATATGCCCCCCGAAGTGTTTCTGCAGCCGCCGGATCACCTGGGAAGTGAGTGCGATCTCCGGCAGCAGGTACAGTACCTGCCGGCCGGCACGGACGTATTC
This sequence comes from uncultured Chitinophagaceae bacterium, assembly GCA_964624205.1. Classification (GTDB taxonomy): domain Bacteria; phylum Bacteroidota; class Bacteroidia; order Chitinophagales; family Chitinophagaceae; genus Flavitalea. The sequence goes on along the minus strand of CAZUWX010000081.1, from coordinate 9,751 downwards.
CTCGATCAGCCTGATATACAACTGTGTCTTCCCGCTTGAAGTAATGCCGTGCAGCAGGCAGACCGCGTACTCCCCGATCTTTTTCTTCAATTCGTCAAAGGCAGCCTGTTGTGCGGCATTCAGCACAAAGTCGATCTGCACGCCTTTTGGCAGCACTGGCAGCCGGTCTACACTTCTTTTGTCCACCCGCAGTATGTCTTTCTCCAACAACCCGTTCAGGTGGGCCTCTGAGGCGCCGCTTTTTTTTAACAGGTCTTTTTTTGCAACGTCGCCCTGGGTTTTCTGAAGATGGAGATAGCTGAGCAGTAGCTCCAGTTGTTTCGGCGCGCGCGGCCAGTTGTTCAGCAACCCGGCCAACTTCTCCTCTGCTGCGTATGCCGGATTCAGCAGGATATAAGCTTGTTTTTTGGGGGTATAGGTCTGCTTGAGGGATTCCCAGACAAAACATACCTTTTTTTCGAGCAGGGATTTGATCACCGGGTAAACATTGTGCTGGTCCAGCACCTGCTGTACTTCGGAAATGCCCAGCTCATTCTTTAGCAGCAGTGCTTCGGCCACGAGGTACTCATTGTTGTCGAGCTGCGAAAAATCCTCTCCGTACTCCTCATTACGCACGATCACCGTTTCGCTACTCAGCTTAAAATGTGCCGGAAGTGCGGCTGCCATCACCTCCCCTTCCCCGCACATATAATATTCGGCCACCCATTCCCATAAAGCGAGCTGCTCGGGAAACACAACTGGCTCCGTATCCAGCACATTCAGGATATCCTTGGTTTCATAAGGTGGTTTGGCAGTGTGGAGTTGTTTGATCAGTCCCGCATATTTTTTGTTTTTGCCCAGGCCAACTTCCACCCGAATACCCGGTTGCACCTGGTGGCGCATGGATTCGGGAACGGACCAGGTGTAATTTTTAGGCAGGGCCAGGGGGATGATCACTTCTGCATACATCGTCCGGACTAAATATTTTAAATGCGTTTTAGCTATTATTCACGCAGGGGGGAAATCCGAACCTGCGGAAAGACGGATGGATGCAATATAGCTAAATGTTGACCCATGGGGCACGGTATTTCAACAGCTCTTTTTCCATTTTTTCCTTCACCTGGCGGCGGAGACGCGGCAGGTCGCGTAGTGTAAGTCCCTCTACACTGATCTCTTCCAGAAAAATGGAACGGGATCGCCCCGGGGTTAGGCAGAGCAGGCTCCTGTAGTGCAGCCGGCGGTAGGCGTCCAGGAAAAGTACCGGTTTTATCGGCGTCTCGGTTTCTATGGCGATCCGGAATGCACCGTCGTAAAATTCTTTCATCGGCTGTCCGGTTTCGTTAAAGGTCCCTTCAGGAAAGATAAAGATAGAGATGTTCCGTTTTAACGCCGATTTGAGGATACGCACGCTTCGCGCCCGCCTGGCAGCGCTGGAGCGGTCGACCGTCACGACAGCCTTGCGGTAGATAAATCCAAAAAACGGTATCCGTGACATTTCCTGTTTGCCCAGCACCCGTACCGGTTGCCGGATGGTCTTGACCAGGATCGGCGGGTCGAGATAAGAAATATGGTTGGCCACAAATATGTACTGGCGACGCTTGTCGTGCGGCGCTTCATAGATGTTCCGGTGGCTTATCCCCACTAAAAAGAACCAGGTGTCGGCCCAATAGCTGCAGACGCGGTAGATGAAGTTGCCCCCTTTCACTTTCCCGAAAAAAGACCCTACCGTCACGAATGGGATCACACAAAACATCAGCAGGATAAAAAGGATCAAGGCGTAGGCACAGTAGACTATCCTGAGCAGTATCAACGGGAATTTCATCCGTATATCTTTTGTCTTTCAATGGCCGGCCGTGCGTCGCGAAAGGCTTTGCCGGCGGCACGACGGAACTCCGCATACACCCTTCCCCGCGTGATAAGACTCGTCATACTCCGTTTCATCCTACAAAATAAGTATTAAAAGGTCGTATTTTCGCAGTTCATGACACACAAAAGAACGGTAGCGTTCCACACCTTAGGCTGCAAGCTGAATTATTCAGAAACTTCCACCCTGTCCAGGATGCTGGAAGCAGAAGGATTCGAGAAAAGAAGGTTTGAGGAATCTGCGGACGTGTACGTGATCAATACCTGCTCGGTAACCGAAAATGCCGACAAAGAATGCCGGCATCTGGTGCGGCGGATACAGCGGCAGGCACCCGCAGGCCTGGTCGTGATCACCGGCTGCTACGCTCAGTTAAAACCAGCCGAGATCGCCGCTATACCGGGTGTAGACCTTGTGCTGGGAGCCGCCGAGAAGTTCAATATCGTAGAGCACCTGGATACGCTCTCCAAAGGTGATTCCGCCCGGATCTGTTCCTGCGACATTACCGATGTCACGGGATTCAATGCTTCTTTTTCCGGCAGTGGCAGAACCCGGTCGTTCCTGAAAGTGCAGGATGGCTGTGATTACAACTGCTCTTTCTGCACTATTCCACTGGCCAGGGGCAAAAGCAGGAGCGACAGCATAGCCAATGTGGTAGACACAGTCGGCAGACTGGTGGATAAAGGCGTAAAAGAAGTGGTGCTGACAGGGGTGAACCTCGGCGATTTTGGAAAGGGAGCCAGCGGCGGCAAAATACACGAAGAAGACTTTTTTGAGCTGATCCGGGCGCTGGACCAGATAGAAGGCGTGGAGCGATATCGTATCTCTTCGATCGAGCCTAACCTGCTGACGAATTCCATCATTGAGTTCGTTGCCGCAAGCAGGCGTTTTATGCCACATTTTCATATCCCGCTACAAAGCGGTTCAGATAAGATACTGGGAATGATGCGCCGCCGCTATCGGACAGAACTGTATACCGAACGGGTGTCTTTGATACGCAGTTTCATGCCCCACTGCAGTATCGGAGTAGACGTGATCGTAGGCTTTCCCGGCGAGACCGAGGCCGACTTTGACACAACTTTCCGATTCCTGCACAACCTGGAAGTTTCTTACCTGCACGTATTTACCTATTCGGAACGGGATAACACCCACGCACTGCAACTCAGGCCTATCGTGCCGGTACCAGTGAGAAATGAAAGAAATAAAAAGCTGCGCAATCTCTCCTATATGAAAAGCCGGTATTTTGCGGAACAGCATGCCGGGCAGACGCGGAAGGTGCTTTTCGAATCCGAGCGCCCCAACGGCATGATGGAAGGATATACGGATAACTATATCAAAGTGACCACTCCCTTCCGCCCCGAATGGCATAACCGGATTATCGACTGGAAGCTGTAAACCACCCCTTCACACCGGATTCCGTAAAATCGGGAAAGCAACCTAGCCGGTTTGTAATACTATGGGCGGCGTTTGCGCAACGCGCTGAATTTTTCCGGCACGAACTGCAGTGATGGAATGTTATAGTCGCCCGTTTTTTTTCTTCATAGCGGTAAGGGTAAGATAACCCACCACTCCCGCTGTGGTAGAAGCCACCAGGATTGAGAACTTGGAGACCGTCTGCAGTTCGGGATCACTAAAAGACAGCAGGGAAATAAAAATGGACATAGTGAAACCTATACCGCCCAGTATGCCCAACCCCAGCAGGTGACCCCAGTGCGCCTGTGCAGGAAGCATCCCCCATCTGAATCGCACCATCAGCCAGGAAGCCAGCACGATCCCCACCGGCTTACCTACCCACAGTCCCAATAGAATGCCCATCCCCAATCCCCCGGTCAGCATCTCAAACGAAGCGTGCTCCAGGTTAATATTGGTGTTGGCCAGGGCAAACAGGGGCATGATCAGGAAGTTGACGGGCTTGTTCAGATAACGTTCCAGCCGTTCCAGGGGAGATTCGTCCCTGCCGGGGTTGGTGGGGATAGCCATCGCAGTAATCACTCCCGCGATGGTGGCATGAATACCCGAATGATGAATAAAATACCAGATAAATAATCCGGGAACGATATAGAACCAGAGCGACTTGAAATTTAGCCGGTTAAAAACGATCAGTAAAAGGAACAGCGCAGCCGAATAAAAAATATTGCTGATATGTATGGACCCGGAATAGAAGATGGCGATCACCAATATTGCGATGAGGTCGTCCACAATCGCCAATGCGGCAAGAAATACTTTTAAAGAGGCCGGCACCCGGCTACCAAGCAGGGAGATCACACATAAAGCAAAGGCAATGTCGGTAGCCATTGGAATGCCCCAGCCGGCGGCGGCCGGTGTGCCCAAATTGATGAGCACAAAAATAATTGCCGGAATGATGGCGCCTCCAAATGCCGCCACCACGGGTAACGCCGCTTTCCGGGTATTGGAGAGCTCCCCTTCCACCAACTCGCGCTTGATCTCCAGCCCTATCAGTAGAAAAAAGATCGCCATCAACCCATCGTTGATCCAGTTGAGAGCCGGATATCGTAGCGCCAGCCAGCCATTTTCGAACCCGAGCTGCCTGGCAAGCAGGCTCTCCATCCCCGGCCCCCACGGCGAGTTAGCAATGAGCAAGGATACGACCACGCAAAAAATCAGAATTACGCCACCAACGGATTTAGACCTGAAAAAACTCCGGAATGCATTCAGGTTGAACAATAATGCCATAGCCGCTAAAATAATATATTTTCAGACGGCCCTTCTCAAATCGCCGTACATATATGGCGAATAGTGTAACTTTAGGAACGACAGCTCCTACCGGCACGCCACCTTCTACTTATGTGACCCCGGTTCTTCCTGCCTTTACTCGCTAAAATTATATGTTATGGAAGACACCAGTTATACGACTAATTTTTCAAAAGCTATAATGAGCGGTTTGTTTGCCGGCATTATCATTACACTCGCCAGTCTCGTGTTTTACCTGGGGTACAAAGACAGCACTGGCCTGCCTTTTTCGATCATCATTAATGTCAGCTCGCTGATATTTGTTACCAACCTGCTTTTCCTGGTGATCGGGATCATCTACTATGCTTTTCAGCAACTCTTTCGAAAGGCCGACCTCGTATATATTCCGGTGTTCCTGCTGTTAACGGTTTTTTTCGTCTGGAAGGCTTCCATAGTGGAGCGCTCGGACAACGCACTGTGGAACCTGGAATTCCATCACTTGCTGATGGGCTTGTTCCTGATGATGGGACTGGCCGCAGCGGTCGGCGTACCCCTGCTATACCACAGCCGGAAATTTCAGGAGAACGTGCTGTAAATTACCAGTCGGATCCTTTTATTCGGCCCCATTTCCAGACGGAGTGTTCACACGTCATATAATATAATATTCTGCCGGGCTTCTCTTCAGACAGGAGCATTCCGGCAAAGTATGAAATGCCGGGGAACTGCAGGTGGTCAGGTATGGACACGCATTATCCGTCAGTCCGTAAAAATTAGGATCACTGCTTCAGCCGGTTTTCCCGGATCTCACCGCCGACAATCCTGTTCAACAGGATGTCCAGTTCCCGTACCTGGGCGGGACGCGCACGATAGAGATTGTGCCGTTCGCCGGGGTCGGCAGAAAGATCGTACAATTGGCTCGGTGTATCTACTGTGTCCACTTCTTTCTTAAACGCATCCTTCAGGTTGCCACCCGAGTGATTACAGTTCAGGTATTTCAAATTTCCCCGCGTCAAACTCAGGTTGCCGTACGACGAGTGTGCCACCATCGACATTCTTCCGCCCGGCTGCTTTTTTCCGTCGAGTAGTCCGAGAAAACTATAGCTATCCGGTGCAACGCCGTCTGAGAGCGGTTGCCCAATAATATCTGCGCAGGTGGCAAAGATATCGGTCAGGCTTACCAGTGAGTCGGAGTAGCTGCCTGCGGCAATCCTTCCCGGCCATCTGACAAGCAGTGGGATACGATGTCCCCCTTCGAAAAGGTCGCCCTTCATTCCCCTCCAGCCGCCGCTGGAGTTGTGTCCGAACAACGGGATCAGGGAACCGAAAGCCGCCCACTCCGCATTCCGGAGGCGGTGGTCGCCGGCTGCTGAAATGGCGCCGTTATCGCTGGTAAAGAAAACAATCGTACGATCGTCAATGCCCTGTGCTTTGAGCACCGCCAGTATCCTGCCCAGGAAATCGTCGACCTCGCTCACAAAATCGCCATAATCGCCTGCCTGGCTTTTTCCCCGGAAGGTCTGGTTAGGGTAAATGGGCGTGTGGGGAGCAGTAAGCGGAATAAACATAAAGAAGGGTTGCTCTTCACCGGCCTGTGCCCTGATCAGGCCTATCGATTTTTCGAGCAGCGCCGGCATCATGTTTTCGTTTTTCCATCCCCGTTGGGTATAGCCGTTCATGATACGACTGGCCGCGGTATCCTGCTCCCCCAGCACCCTTCCGTTCTCAATAAAAGCAAATGGGGGCAAGCTGGGTATATCGATGCCGAACTGGTAATCAAATCCGCAGGAAAGAGGACCACCCCGGAGGGGACGACTGAAGTCGAGCAGGGCCTCGCGGGCCAGGGTTTGACGGGCCGACCGCCCTCCCCATTTAATACTGTCTATCTGCGCTCCCGCCTTCACCGGCCAGTTCCAGCCGAGATGCCATTTCCCGATGATTGAAGTGTGGTATGCGTTAAGTTTCAGATAGCTGGCAAGGGTCGGCCGCCCTTCTTCGATCAGGGGCCAGTCGTACGACCACAGCACTCCGCTCTTGAGTTTTGAACGCCAGGCATACCGGCCGGTCAAAATTCCATAACGGGAGGGTGTGCAGACCGAAGAAGAAGCGTGGGCATTCGTAAAGCGCATCCCCTCCCGGGCCATCTGATCCATAAAAGGAGTGGATATCCGCGAATCCGGATTATAGCAACGGGGATCGCCGTATCCCATATCATCGGCCAGTATCAAAATAATATTGGGACGAGTTGTTTCACCAGGCCGGGCGGAACGTGAAACCTGTGTCAAAGCCGGCGGCGCCAGACAATATATACATGCCCATGCTGTCAGCGTTTTCCTGAAAACATTCTTCATGCTGCTCTTTTTACGAAACCGGAATTCTACCGGCGGCCAATTTAGCAAAATATTTTCCAAGCACCCAAAGCAGCGCGGTGCAATATTCTTGCACAAAAGATGGTACCAGAAGTTTTATCTGAAATGAAGCACTTTCCCATTTTCGAGGTAGGAATCAATGCGGGAGATGACTTTCATGTCGTCCAGGAATACGTCGATCGGCTCATTTCTGTCGAGCACGCCTACAAATTTTTTGTCGTTCAGGGCGGGGTCGTCTATTACTACGGTTAAGCCAAACCATCTGGCTACCACTTTACTGATATCGGCCAGGGTGGATTCGTTAAAATAATACAATCCCTTTTGCCAGCCCAGCACCATTGTCGGGTCAAAATTCTGTTGCTGTATCTCGTTTTCAGTGCCATACACCGCCTGTTTCCCCGGCTGCAGCTCAAGTATACGCTCACCGGCATTCACCCGCACCGAACCTTCCACCAGTGCAACTTTCATGGATTCCTGATCGTAACTGTTTACATTAAAGGTTGTACCCAACACCCGCACCGAACTATTGGGAAGATGCACAATGAATGGTAGCTGTTCGTTCCTGGCTACCTGCAGATAGGCTTCTCCATCGATGGTGATCTCGCGCGCGGTACCGGCAAATTCGAATGGGAATTCTAATCTGGTGGCGGAATTCAGCCACACCAGGGTACCATCGCTCAGGGTGATCCGGTAATCCATGCCGATGGGCACTGTGATCTGGTTCGTACCCCTGTCGGGCCGGTCGCTCCCTGAATAAGTAAGCATATCGCCGCTATTACTCAACCGTGCGGCACCCGCTTTGATGGAGCCCTTCTCGACCGACAGATCAATAAGTTCTCCGCTGGCCAGTTTCAGTTGGATGCCGGTACCGGTTTGGGGCGGAAAGCTGACCGTAGCAGAGATACTTTCCGTATCTGCAATGCCCGCTGTGCGGGGCGTGAATAACCACCAGCCGCCAACCAACAATCCCACAATAATCGCAGCAGCAGCCATTCTGCGTAAAAAGCTCCCCCGTACCAACCACTTATCCCTATCTGCTTTTTTGAGTTCGGATGAGAGGTCCCGCCAATACCCCGGCGCATTCAGAAAACGGAATGTTTCCGCCACTTCCTCTCCGGGAAACTGCCGGCACAGCGCTTCATAAGCCCGGGCAGCGTCAGGGCTCTCCTGCAGCAGGACTTCGCATTCCAACTTTTCCTTTTCGTTAAGGGAGTCAGTCATCTTACCCAACAGGAGATATTCTTCGTGTGCTGATATATTCCGTGCCATATATTTAGTATAGACCGTTATTTTGATCCCAATCGCTAGTGGCTCCTCATATTTAATCACCTTTTTTTAGTGTCAGCCTCAATTCTTTCAGGGCCCGGCTGATATGATTACTCACCGTAGAGCGGGTGATCCCGAGTTTTTGTGATATCTCTGCATGACTCAAATGTTCGATATAATGCAGTTGGAACACCCTCGCTGCGGTGGGCGGCAGTTTCCTGATGGCCGTCTCAATCCTGAGTTTTAACTCGCTGTTTTCCATCTTCTGTTCCGCGACTGCTTCGTTGACGACCGGCATCGCCGGGGCACGGCCTTTCAAACGGAACAGGGTAGCTTGCTTATGGTTGTATTTTATCGCCCGGTTCCGCACCGCGCAGACCAGGTAGGCGGAAAGTGCGCCGCGGATATTTTCATACGAACGTTTTTGCCAGAAATCGATAAAAAAATCCTGCACCAGGTCCCTGGCTGCTTCCCGGTCGTTGATGATCGAATAGGCCAGCACGTGGAGCCGGTTTCTTGCATGATGGTACAAATAGTCAAACGCCTTGATATCACGCGCCTTTAAGGAGGCCAACAATACGATATCGTTCGAAAGGTCTTGCGGCATATGGAGCAATTACCGGCCCGCCAGGATAAAAAGGCCGGCCCGACAAACATATATTATTCGAATGACATAAATATCAGGATATTGTCGGCCCACGTCAAAAAAAAGAAAGCCAGACTAGTGAAGCCGTTCGAAAAACAGGTCTTATCTATATAACCAAAACAAAATGTCATGAACTGCTGCCAGTCTCCCTAGAATAAAAAGAACCCCTCCGCCGTGGTAAGCATAGAGGGGCTTGCCGAAACATTACTTGTAACATTTCAAACGTCTTCAATTTATGCAAAAAAAAGCGATTTTTTGCGGGCCGGGATGTATTTACCATCTTATTGCCGCGCCGAACTGGCTATTTATTATGAGAGCAAGCGTATTTATATTACTGTGTTTTGCGACCACTGTGCAGATACTCTGGGCTTCGCCCGGCTTTGGGCAGCATAAAGAAAACAGCCTGGTTTCCGTACACTTCAAAAATGCACCTATTCGTACCATTTTCAAGCACATAGAAAAGAAGGCGGGGGTGGTGATCATGTTCGAGGCCACGGGAACCCTGAAAAAAGAAGTGGCTAGCATTTCTATCGATAACAGGAGGGTGGCGGAAGTGCTCGACCTCATACTGGAAAACACCAGCTTCACATGGAGTATTCGTAACAATGTGATAAGAATTAGGGAATCAGCTCCTCAGAGAAAAGCTGAACCAGTGCAGATAGATTCGTCTGTCGCCCTGCCGCCGGTCAACGGGGTGCTGGTGAACGCCAGTAATAATGAACCGCTTCCGGGTGCCACAATCCGTGTGAAAGGCTCCGCCCAGTCCGCCGTTTCCGACGAACGTGGCCGCTTTACCATCAACTGCAACATTGGCGATGTGCTGGTCGTGTCCTATGTTGGATTTCAGGAAAGAGAAATTGCAGTAGCGTCGCAGGAACTGGGGCGGGTAGCATTGGAAATTATGCTGGAAAGCCTGGACGATGCGGTGGTGATCGGCTACGG
>CAZUWX010000080.1:0-12800 GCA_964624205.1 uncultured Chitinophagaceae bacterium | reverse complement strand
AAAATATTGCTATATGAAAAGAAGGAGGTTTATCAAAAAAGGTATTTTTTCAGGAATGGCTTCGGGTGTAACGCTGGTTGCAGGCGCGGCGCTGTCTGCCCGGGGTGCGGAGCTGGCAACCGAAACTCAGGCAGGGGATCCCTTAATGAAGGAGCCGCTGGTCACCAATTCCCCAAAAAATCAGCCTTTCCGGCTGAAGTTCTCGCCGGACTTCGGCCTATTTGAAGCTTCAGCGGGAAAGGATCCTGTAGACCAGATCCATTGGGGATACGACCAGGGATTTCGGGCCTGGGAGTGTACGGGATTGAAAGGAAGATCGGTGGCAGAGCAGGAGCGTATCAGTAAAACCATGCAAAAGCTGGGCATGGAGTTCGGGCAATTTGTGGGAACAATGAGTTTCAGCAAAGTTACGTTCGCCGGTGCGGATGCCGACTTGCGCGAAAACGTGCTGAAAGAGGTGAGAGAGTCGGTCGAAATAGCAAAACGGATGAATACACGGTTTGTACACAATGTATTGGGCCTGGGGCATCCTTCGCTGTCTTATGATTTTCAGATGGTCAGGGCCGTCGAGTTGCTGAAGCGAATAGCAGAAATTTACGAGCCGCACGGAATAGTGATGGTGATGGAAAGTATGAATCATAAGATCAATCATGCCGGCATGTTTCTGCATACGATCCCACAGGCATATGCGCTGGCCAAGGCAGTGGGCAGCCCCTCGGTAAAGCTTTTGTACGACTTCTACCATGTGCAGATCGAGGAAGGCAACCTGCTGCCGACGCTTGATTATGCATACGATCAGATCGCCTATATCCAGATCGGAGATACACCGGGGCGTAACGAACCTACCACTGGAGAAATCAATTATCCCAACGTGCTCCGGCATCTTCACGCGAAGGGCTACCGCGGATTCATCGGATTGGAGCACAATAACAGCCGGCCCGGCAAGGAGGGAACACTGGCCACAATTGAAGCCTACCGGTCAATTGATGTAAAATGAAGAAAATAGAGTGGTGCTGATATTACGCGGCATCCACATATTCCTGCAGCTCGTCATTTTTTATGAGAGGGCCGATTGCGAACAGCACGATGGAAACTCCGATCACAGCAAGCACGCCGTATCCGATAAACACGGTTGTGTAAGCCACCGAATAATTAAAAGCGGTGTGCAGGTACGTGATCGTAATACCCGAAATGGCCTGGAAGATGGCTCCTCCGAATCCGGCACCCACGCTGGCTACGCCCCAAACGGAAGCCACCGCACTTTGCGGCACCACATCGCCGGGGAAAGCCATGGTGTTGGCGGTGTAGGCAGCGTAACCGAAGCCCGCGATGCTCAGCACCGCAAGAGCGGAGGCCGGCGACGAGATAATGATAGGCCCCAGCAGCAGCGCTACTGCCAGAAGTGATCCGAATATACCAACGGCAATTTTCCTCGCCCGGTGAACAGGGGTACCCCGTTTGATGATAAACTGGGTAAAGAGCCCGCCCAGCACATTGCCGAAATCGGCCACAATAAAAGGCAGCATCGCAAACCAGGCAATCTCCGTCAGCCCCCATCCGTGTACGTCTACCAGATAGCGGCCTATCCAGAAAGTAATAAAATACCAGATCGGATCCATAAATATCTTCGAGAGCGTGAACCGGGATACAAAGCGGGTTTTGATCAGTTTCAGCGGCGGAATGGTCCTTGCTTTGGATGCTTTTAACGAGTGGGCGGGTGTATAATAGGTGAACCAGAAAAACGCCAACCACAGGTAGCCGGCACTCCCGATAACAATAAAAGTGGTTTGCCACCCGTAGTTCATTCCCAGCCAGGCGATCAGTGGAGGGGCGATCACCGCCCCGATGGAGGCACCACTGTTAAAGATACCGGTGGCGGTTGAGCGTTCTTCGGGAGGGAACCATTCGCTGGTGAGCTTGATCGCAGCCGGCCAGTTACCAGCCTCACCCACGCCGAGAAGAAAACGGAAAATGCCGAAATGCAGCGGAGCCATAGCCAGTGCGTGAAGTAAAGAGGCCGTGGTCCAGAATGCCATACAGAGTGAGTAGCCGATGCGGGTGCCTAGTTTGTCGATCACAAAGCCCGAAACGAGATTGGAAGCCATATATGCCACAAAAAACGCAGTGGCGATATATCCGAAAGCTTCGTCGGGAATCATTTCTCGGAGGGGCCCTTCTGCGCTCAGATAGTTAAATGCCAACCGGTCGACATAATTCATCACCGTAGCAACGAAAGCGAAGGAAAGCATTACCCAGCGCATCTTTGCGGGCGGGGTCGAAAGACCGTTAGGAGCGGTTTCTGACATTGTAATAGTTTTATTCGCTATACGATTCGCATGGTCATGCCTCCATCGATGACTACGTTCTCGCCGGTAATGAAATTATTCCTGATCAACATGCTGATGGCTTCTGCCACATCCTCGGGTGTGCCTTCACGGTGCAGGGGGATGCGGTTGTCTGTGTTGTTTTTCACCTGCTCATCAGTTAAGTATTCCTGGAAACGGGTGCGAATTACTCCCGGCGACACGCAGTTTACCCGGATATTATAGTCAGACAATTCGAAGGCCAACGCCCGGGTAAGCTGCGGTACCGCACCCTTTACTGCCGCATACGCAATAGCATTTTTTACTCCCCTCAACCCCGCTGCAGAAGAGATAAAAATGATGGCTCCTTCCTTGCGTGATTTCATGTGAGGCACGGCAGCCACACATAGATGATAAGCTGCATGTATGTGCACGTCGAAAGCGTGGTACCAGATTTCTTTCGCCCCGCTGATCAGGCTTCCAGGTGCTGCTGCTCCCGCGCTATGCACCAGGATGTCGAGACCACCCAGCCCTGCTACCGCCTCAGTTACAGCCCGCTGGCAGTCTTCTTCCTTGCTCAGGTCTGCACTGACAGTTAAACAACGCACTCCCAGCTTCTCTATCGTTCGCTGAAGCGGCAGGTTCTCAGTGTTGCGGGCCACGAGACATATATCGGCACCCTCTTTTGCGAGCATCACGGCGGTTGCCGCGCCTATCCCGTGTGTTCCACCGGTGATCAGCGCAATCTTATTTTTTGTTTCCATATTATAACGGCGGTTAACTGTTTGGTTGGTCTATACGCTTGTATTGGCCTGAATAAAATATCTGTTCGGCTGTTTATGACCGTTAATATTTTTCAGTGCTGAATACAGCAACCTTAAACTATACTTTTTCGGGAATCATATACGGAGTGCGGTAGTGGCCTTTCAGTAACTTGTTGGCGTCCTCGCTGTTGGTGAACTTCTCCGTTTTTGGATCAAAAAGCAATTGTTTATTGCCCACCCGGTAAGCGATATCCGCGAGATGTACCAGTGAGGCGCTCAGGTGCCCCTGGCTTACTTCACCATTGGGTGTTTTATTATTTCGTATGCATTCGATGAAATTCTTCTGATGAAATTTATCGGGGAAATAGCCATAGTCAAAATCCACCACCTTTCCATCTGCCTCAACTACCTGCCAGCCACCGCCATGTCTTCCCAGGTACATCAGCCGCTCTGTGCCATAGATCTCTATCCGGGTGGCGGTTTGCGGCCAGTAGGGGAATTTGTCACTGAACCGTACGTCCTGGGGTATCTTCTTCATATAAGGAGTAGCGTTCCCGCTTTCGCAGGTCATCGCGAAGTCTCCGAAATCATACGTGATATTCAGGAATTCAGGGGTCTCTTTCTTCGATCCGAAGGCGATGTTACCGCCCGAGCAATAAACTGACTTAGGCTGGGGAGGGTTGCCGATTGCCAGCCGGGCAAGGTCCATCACGTGGCTGGCGTCGTCCGAGAGGGCGCCCCCTCCATAATCCCAGAAATCGAGCCATCCCCCGCGGCCTGTCATGCTGTGCCGGTTCGGATTATAAGGTATTTTTTTTGCCGGCCCCAGCCACGCATCCCAGTTCAATCCTGCCGGTATGCTGGTATCTGGTTTTGCGGTCCATTTCCCGCCGTCAAGCATATTGTAGCATTTTACATGTACTACCTTACCCAGTTTCCCGCTCTTAATATATTCCTGCGCCGAGAAACCGTAAGGAGCGCTCCGGTTCTGAAAACCGATCTGCAGTATCTTATTATACTTTTTAGTGGCTTCTATCATTTTCTGGCCTTCCCAGATGGAAAGGGTCGGATTCTTTTCCACGTACACGTGTTTTCCCGCCTGTAATGCCCAGATAGAGGCCAGAGCATGCCAGTGCTCCGGTGTTCCTATCACCACCGCGTCGACGTCTTTGTCGTCGAATATTTTCCGCATGTCGGAGACAAACTTTGGGGCATATCCCTGTTGTTTTGCGTATTGCTCGATGTCTTTCCGTATCCCTTCGAGCGTTTCGTTTACGTCGCAGAGATATTTCACCTCCACGTTCTCATTTTCTTTTACTATGCCCGATAGCACACCCCGTCCTCTTCCTCCGCAGCCGATCAGGGCCAGGACGACTTTATTGTTCGCGGAGGTTGTGGTATAAGGGCTGCCGATGAAGGATGATCCCAATGTCAGCCCCAATGTTCCGATCAATGTGTTGTTTACAAAATTTCGTCTTTTCATGTGCCTGGTTTTATGGGGAGCCGAATGAGTGGAGTGACCCCGCTTGTGCAAATAACTGATAAATTTGCTTTTTTTATTCAAGGATGTTATCAAGCTTATGGTATAAATTAACATGCAGGGCAATTAAAATATAAGCAGAAACCTGGTAAAACAGGGGCAGCGAACCGCCTTCGGAGGAATACCGGCCGGTGCACTATCTTTGACTGATGAAGCGGTTCGTCCTTTACCCCCTGAAAATTGCGGGTCTGTCGGTAGCAGGTATCTTGCTGCTCCTTTTTCTCATTCCCGTGCTTTTTCCGGGTGCGGTGGTAGAAAAAATAAAAAGCTGGACAAACGCCCAGCTCGAGGCAGAACTGGATTTTTCGCGTGTCCGTCTTTCTTTCTACAGCCATTTTCCTTCTCTCACCGTTTCATTGTACGACGTGTCGTTAAACGGATCTGCTCCTTTTGAAAAAGATACCTTGCTCACCGCCGGCGAACTGGCGCTGGGGATCAACATCGGCAGCCTGATGTTTCGTAACCTGGTTCATATCGACGAGATATTTGTCAGAGACGCATTTATAAAGGTACAGGTGAATGAAGCCGGCGAAGCCAACTATAACATCTATACACCTGCGGTCAACCAGGATTCCGGTAGGGAAGATAGTACAGGTACTTCGTTGCGGCTTGAAAAGATCGATATCAAGGATACGCGTGTTGTGTACGACGACCGGTCTATCAATATTCTCCTGGATGCAAAGGGATTTCGTTACGTTGGTAAAGGTGACCTCAGCCAATCGTTATTTGATCTCCATAGCCGCGCTGCCATCGATTCCTTCGATTTTTATTTAGATAACGAACCTTACCTGATTGACAAAAAGATCGCCGCCCGGCTGATCACCAGGGTCAACACCTCCTCGTTCACTCTCCTATTTGAAAAGAACCGTTTGCGCATCAACAGGCTTCCCGTCCAGTTCAGCGGCAGGCTCGACTTCCTGCAGAACGGCTACGAGGTCGATTTTGCCGTGCGCGCTGAAAAAAGCGGTTTGTATGATCTGGTCACGGCCTTCCCCCCGAAATACCTCGACTGGCTGGAACGAACCCGCCTGAAAGGAACCGCCGAATTGGGGCTTACCCTTAAAGGTCAATACATCGCATCGCTGAACATCATGCCC
This sequence comes from uncultured Chitinophagaceae bacterium, assembly GCA_964624205.1. Classification (GTDB taxonomy): domain Bacteria; phylum Bacteroidota; class Bacteroidia; order Chitinophagales; family Chitinophagaceae; genus Flavitalea. The sequence goes on along the minus strand of CAZUWX010000080.1, from coordinate 7,096 downwards.
GACCTGGCTTTTGATATGAAAATCGAGAACGGCTTTGTGCGTTACGAAGGCGCGCCTTTACCGGTTTCGGAAGCGCATCTCGACCTTCGGGTGCAACTGCCGGGATTAAATACCGACAGCCTGGATATCAGTATGGACACCCTGTTTTTTAATGTGGGCAAAGACTATTTTCGGGCCCGTGCGCATACAAAGGGACTCGCCCGGCCCTTTATCGCTGCCCGTGTCACTACCGCGCTGGACCTGGCCGGATTGGACGAGGCGGTTGGCCTGGAAAATGCCGATTGTGCAGGAAAGCTCGAAGCGCAGCTCGCGGTAAACGGAACATATGACCCCGCCCGTAAACTTTTCCCCGTCACGTCGGCAGCGATACAGATCCGGGACGGACGACTCCGTACAGCCTATTATCCGCATGCCATAGATAGTATTCGGCTGAACGCAAAGATTACCGACTCAACCGGCAGCCTGCAGGGCCTGCGTGTTTATCTCGAACCCTTCTCTTTTCATTTCGAGGGGAAACCGTTTTTTGTTCGGGCATCCCTATCGGATTTTGAGAATATCGTGTATGATATCCAGGCAAATGGAGAGTTGGATATTGCCCGTATTTATTCCGTCTTCGCAAGAGAAGGTATGGAGCTCGGCGGATCGGTGGTGGCCGATCTTTCTTTACGGGGTTCACAGGCCGACGCACTGAACGGCAATTATAACAATCTTTATAACGAGGGAACGCTTCAACTGAAGAATATCAGCATGAAGAATGTTTCCCTGCCACACTCCTTTGTGATCCGGCAGGGATTGTTTACGTTCCGGCAGGACAAGATGTGGTTCCGGGATTTCAAGGCCGGCTATGGCGGATCGGATTTTAATATGGATGGCTACCTGCAGCATGTGATCGACTATGTGTTTTCCGCAGGAACCGAACTGAAAGGGGCGTTTACCGTGTCTACGGATCTGGTGAATGCCAACGCGTTTATGAGCAAGCTGCCCGGAACATCCCCTCCCGATAGTGCCACACAAAAAAGCCTGTCCGATAGCGGTGTGTTTATAGTGCCGCGGGGATATGACTTGTCGCTCACGGCCAGGGCAGGTGGGGTGGTGTTTGACGACCTTCACCTACAGGATTTCCGGAGCACCCTGGTGATAAAAGATGGCACAATGCAGTTAAAGGACGCCGCATTCCGGCTGATCGGTGCGCAGGTGGAGATGGATGCGGAGTACGCAGGCGTCAGCGAGGAGAAAGCTTTATTCAGCGCTCATATCCGCGCTGCCGACTTTGACGTAAAAAAAGCCTACGATACGGTGAAGCTTTTTCGCGACATGGTTCCGGCAGCAGAGAAAGCAGAGGGAGTTGTTTCGCTGGATTACCGGCTGAAGGGGGTGCTGGGCAGGAGTATGTCGCCAGTTTACCCTTCGCTGGAAGGCGGCGGCACGCTTTCGGTCCGGGACGTGAAGGTGAAAGGGCTGAAACTATTTTCCGTGATCAGCAAGAGGATCGAAAATGATTCGATCAATAATCCGAACCTGAAAAACGTGAATATCAGATCGACCATTAAAAATAATGTGATCAGCATTGAACGGTTTCGCTTCAGGGTCTTCGGGTTCCGGCCGAGGATCGAGGGGAAGACAAATTTCGACGGCCAGTTACAGTTGTCTATGCGTCTGGGACTTCCTCCCCTCGGTATAGTGGGCATACCCATCAGCGTAACGGGTACGGGCGACGATCCCGTGGTGAAACTGGGCAAACGAACCGAAGACGTGGAAGAAACGGAATACGAGGATTAAAGTCTTTTCAGCCGGAACTTACCCTCCGTAACCACAATGGTTGAAGAGAAGGTTCCGTCGGTGGTTTTATACAAAGTGCCGGAGAAAGTACCGGTGATCCGGCTGGCGGTAAGCTCGGTGATCGCTATCTGTACATCGGATATGATATTGTCGAGCGGCGGAACGGGCACAGGAGGTACACCGTGCGACAAATAACCGGTTTTATCACTGTCCAGATAGGTGACCACCACCTGTGGAACCTCATTGCCGTCCGAATTTTCGGTGTTCTCATCGTTGCGATATGTGTTGTTTGTGATCGGTATTTCGTCCCATATGATGATGCCGAGATGGTTCTTATCCCCCTCTTCCGGAAACTTTTCAAAGCCCTGCAGCACACAGCTATATAGCGCTTTGTTGCTGACGGGGAACACTTGCGCAACCAGGTTGCTTTTATATTCCACCTGGCTGCCGTTGACCTTGAAGCGCATATAGTATTCGGTATCGCCCTCGCCTTCGTCGTTCCCATTGTCCTTTTTACAGCCGCCTGCCACCAATACAAGTGCCAACAGCAGGATAAGGCCGGCTCTCAGGGAAGAGAGAGGGCCGCGGTTCAGGGAAAACGAAACTTGTCTGGATGGTTGCATACGCTAAATCTTTTTTCAAACATACGGCATTGAAAAATACAAGCGGTTCTTTCTTATTAAATGTTAGGCCTGAGTGAGCCGGTGTACCCCTATCCCGGTTAACTGTGGGCGTATTTTAAGGGTTGGCATACATTTTTCAGAAAACTATACGGATTCCGGGAACCAACGTTTGGGGAACTGTGGAAAATAACGGGTATCTGTGTATCTTGTATAAAAATCTGGAATGAAGACTTTAGTAACTTTAATGGTAATGATGGCAACCACTTCTGCGGGCTTATATGCTCAAAAAAACAAATCCTCCAAATCTTCCGATCTGCTGAGGCATGTCGTGATCTTTAAATTCAACGATAACAGCTCCGCCGACGATATCAAAAAGGTGGAAGACGCATTCCGCGCGCTGCCGTCAAAGATCAAAGAGATAAAGGATTTTGAATGGGGCACTAATAACAGCCCGGAGGGGCTGGACCAGGGCTATACGCACTGTTTTTTTGTCAGCTTCGCCTCGGAAAAAGACAGGGAAGTGTACCTCCCTCACCCTGACCATAAGGCTTTTATTGAAATCCTGAAGCCGCATCTCGACAAGGCGTTCGTGATCGACTATTGGGCGAAAAAATAGAACCCGGAGCATTAAATCCTGGTTGATGAAATATGAAGTATAAAAGAACTCAGGTAGTTTTTGCGATCGGTTTTTTGCTGGCGTTGTTCCTCTACGGTTGCAAAACGCCGCAGCCTGCCGCCGGTGATTCTGCAAAAAAGGATCACCGGCCGGGCACCCTTCGGGTGATGACGTACAATATCCACCATGCCAATCCGCCCTCCAGGGAAGGGGTGATCGACCTCGAAGCGATCGCACGGGTGATCCGCGATGCCGGGCCTGATCTGGTGGCGCTGCAGGAAGTAGACGAAAAAACCACGCGGTCGGGCCCAACACTCAGCCAGACCGAAACGCTTGGCCGGCTCACGGGCATGTATGCCTATTTCTCCCACTCAATGGATTTTGCCGGGGGGCAGTACGGCAATGCAGTGTTGTCGCGCTTCCCTATCCTGGATACCATGCATTTTGAGCTTCCGCCCGAACGGGGATCCAACGCGGAAGTACGGTCGATCGGCATTATAAAACTGCAGCCGGATAAGGGCGGCCCGCTTTATTTTGCAGCTACCCACCTCGACGCCGGACGCGAGGAAACCAGCAGGCTATTACAGGCCCGAAAGATCATTGAGATTGCCCGGCGGCTGACACTTCCGCTTGTGGTCGGCGGCGATTTTAATACCTCTCCCAACAGCTCCACGATGAAGCTGCTGGATGAATTATTCACCATGACCTGCATTGCCGATTGCCCTTTTACGATCCCGGTAGAGAACCCCAGCGCTGCGATCGATCATGTAATGTACCTGCCCTCGAACCGGTTCAAAACGGAAAGCATACAAACCATTCCCGAAACCTATGCTTCGGATCATCTTCCGGTGTTAGTGGAATTGAAGCTGCGATAAAGGTTTTCGGGGCCACTCCCTGTATTATAGTTCAGCTTTCGCTCCGCAACCGCTACTCTGCAGCCCTGTTCTTAGATGTGCTGCATAAACCTATCACTAGAGCATCAAAAAATTGTTTCCTGGATGTTTCCGTGGTAGAGGTTCATAAAAATCCTATTTTACGGCCGATTATTAATGAGCGCCAACCTGACTGGACAACTGCTGAGATGATAATTTTCGGAATTGCTGTTGCGTCGGAAAGGTATTTTGCAGATTCGATTTATCACTAACTGCTGCTTATTGTGTTGGAAAAAACGCCATATAACGAGTTCGATCTTTTACAGCGACTTGCTGCGGGCGATCAGCAGGCATTCGAGGTTTTGTACGAATTTTACTCGCAAAAAGTATACGGCTATATTGAGAGTATTGTGAAATCGCCCGAGGCTGCCGAGGAGATTACGGTAGACATTTTTCTCAAGTTGTGGATAGACAGGGAACGGTTCTGCGAGATCACCAATCTCGGGGGTTTTCTGCGGACTGTTTCCCGGAACAAAGCGCTCGACCATCTCAAAGTAACAGCGCGACTGAGAAAGCGGATAGAAGCATACCGTTACGATATGGCCGCCCGGTTTGCCAATGCAGCAGACTCGGGCCTGCTAACCAAAGAGGTGTTGCAGATCCGGGAAGAATCTCTTGCCCGTTTGAGTCCCCGGAGAAGAAAGATATTTTTAATGCACCGGGAAGCGGGGCTATCCCACCGCGAAATAGCAGAGAAGCTCAACCTCTCTCCTCATACGGTTAAAAAAACCATCTCACAGGCACTGGCCAGTATCCACGAGCATTTCCAGGGGCGCCACTACAGATATGTCGAACTCGGCGTGATTTTCCTGCAGCTCCTTGCATTGAACTGCGTACGTGCGTCGTATTTTTTTTAACATCCTGATACTACCATTTTTCTGACTTGTCGTCATTGTTAGAGATAATACAACCGCAATGGCCACCGATCTGATCAGAGAATTGTTTCAAAAGCTAGTAAATGATCGTTGTACCGACAGCGAACTGGAAGCTTTATTTAAACTGCTGGAACATCCGCAGCATGAGCAGGCTTTCAGGTCGCTCCTGGAAGAGCATTGGGATACTGCTGATTTCAGCAGACAGGAGATAGGCGGCGAAAAAAGGCGGCGCATGTTGGCGGAATTGACGCGGCGGATCGGCGAAACCGAATTGCCAGCAACGATTCTCCGGATAGAAAAATTCTCTCCCGACGATAGCGAAGCGCATCAGCAACCCGCCGCCAGGGGAAGCTTTTTACGTGTGCGCGCCTGGCTGGGGTATGCCGCCTCCATACTGGCCCTTTCGGGGTTGCTCTACTATTTTTTTATCCGATCGGATAACACTCTCCGCCGTACCGGTATCGAGACCGCAGCCGAGATCGGGAGTGATGTTGCGCCCGGAGGGGATAAAGCCATATTAACCCTCTCAGGCGGAAGGCAGATAATACTCGACGTCGCCATGGATGGTGTGCTCGCAGAGGAGGGGAACGCAGAAGTTGTGAAGCTCGCAAACGGCCAGATTGCCTATCGCGCGGGAAACTCGAGCGCCGCCGTACCGGTATACAATACCATGTCAACTCCTAAGGGAGGGCAATACCGCCTTAGTTTGCCGGACGGCACAAAGATCTGGTTAAACGCGGCTTCTTCGGTCACCTACCCGGTGTCTTTTGGGGGAAAAGAGCGGAAGATCGCCATCCAGGGGGAAGTGTATCTGGAAGTGGCCGAGGATAGGCAACGGCCGTTTCGCGTAACAGTAGAGGGAACTGAAATCGTTGTGCTGGGTACTAAATTCAATCTGAATGCATACGGAAATGAAGAATGGATGAAAACCACGCTGTTGGAGGGTAGTGTAAGGGTCTTGCGTGATGGGAGGGCGGAGACGTTGCGGCCCGGACAACAGTGCCTGGTAAATGAGACAGGGAATCTGAAACTGGTTGAGCATGCGGATACCGATGAGGCAGTAGCCTGGAAGAATGGCTTTTTCTCTTTTCACCAGGCCGATATTCACACGATGATGCGACAGTTAGAACGTTGGTACGATATCGAGGTTCATTATGAAGGGCGGGTACCCCAGCGCGAATTTGAAGGTGAGTTGGAAAGGGGTTTACAGCTTTCCGAGATGCTGAAAATATTGGATAAGCTGGGAGTAGGTTTCCGGTTGGAGGAGAGAGTTTTGACTGTATATCCTAAACCCGGTAGTACATAGAGTTGTATGTGTATAATCTAAAAGAAACGCTCCGGATGGAGCCCGGAGCGAAGATCTTAGGTTGTTCATAATAAACCCTGAAGTTGATTCAGGAGAAATGTGGTCATTTCATTTATTATTTATTCACCCAAAACTGATCAAATGTATGAAATCTGATGTTCATCAAAGCAGTTCTGCTTTGAAAATCTTTAGGGGGTCTTTGCCGGTCCTCCGCAGGCTGGTTGCAAGCACAACGAGATCTTTCGAAGCGACGCTCACGACCAAAACGAAACGGGCGATGAAATTAACAGTCTTCTTCTTAATTGCTGCATTCATGAGCGTCGGCGCTACGGGCCTGTCTCAGGCAGTGACATTTTCCGGGGAGAACGTTTCCGTTCGGCAACTCTTCTCTGAAATAAAGAAACAGACAGGGTTTGGTTTTCTTTATGATGGCGAAATAGTCAGGAACACCCGGCCTGTTACTATTCACGCTGAAAGAATGCCAATTAACGAATTCCTGAACAGGATGTTCCGGGATCAGCCGGTTGAGTATTCAATTGTCAATCGGACCATTATTGTAAGTAAGGTCAGGAAACAGGCAGGAAGTGTGCCCCAGCCGTTGGAAGACCAGCTTGAGTATATGGCCCCACCAATCAACGGCCGGGTATTGACGGCGGAGGGAGATGCAATACAGGGTGTGAGTGTAATGATTAAAGGCACCAGCCAGGGCGTTGTATCCGACGAAAACGGACGCTTTAGTATAGACGTGGAAGTCGGGCAAACGCTGGTGCTCACTTCGGTCGAATTTGAGACAACGGAGGTGGTTGTGTCCTCTGTGACTGGCACGCTGGACATCCGGCTGGTTCCCAAGGTGACTGACCTCGAGGAAACCGTAGTGGTGGGATTTGGGGTACAGAAAAAAGTGAATCTTACGGGATCGGTTGCCACACTGGCGTCCAAAGATCTGGTTAACCGCCCTGCCACCA
>CAZUWX010000079.1:0-12809 GCA_964624205.1 uncultured Chitinophagaceae bacterium | reverse complement strand
GCGGAGAGGGAGGGATTCGAACCCTCGGTACAGGTTTAAGCCCGTACAACGGTTTAGCAAACCGGCCCTTTCGGCCACTCAGGCACCTCTCCATACCCTTTTCAGGGACAGCAAAAATAAGCGTTAAAACGCAATATCCAAACAGATTTTACATAGCTGCCAACTGCACTTTCTGCTGTAGTTCCACCACACTCTCCCGGAACGTGCTGTCAGTATCCATCAGATCCTTAACCGTCTGGCAGGAATGGATCACAGTGGTGTGATCGCGACCGCCAAAATGTTCGCCGATGGTCTTAAGGGAATTCTTTGTGAAGGCTTTTGCCAGGTACATCGTGATCTGCCTGGCCTGAACAATCTCCCGTTTCCGGGTTTTCTGCAATAACTTGTCGTAAGGCACATCAAAGAAATCACACACCATCTTCTGTATTGTATCGATAGTGATCTCCTTACTGCTCGTTTTAACGAAATTGCGTAGTACCCTTTTTGCCAAATCCAGATCGATTTCCCGCTTATTAAGCGAAGACTGTGCCAATAAAGAGATCAGCGCCCCCTCCAGCTCCCGCACATTACTGCTGATATTATAGGCCAGGTATTTCACTACCTCTCTGGGCATCTCCAAACCGTCATTCTTCATCTTTCGCTCCAGGATATCAATGCGGGTGTCATAGTCGGGTATCTGCAGGTCGGCACTCAGGCCCCAGCGAAAACGGCTCAGCAGTCTCTCCTGCACCCCTTCCATATCCTTGGGACTCTTATCGGAAGTGAGTATCAACTGCTTGCCACTCTGATGCAGGTGATTAAAGATCGCGAAAAAAGCATCCTGTGATTTTTCAGCACGGTTGAAGAACTGTACGTCGTCAATGATCAACACATCCACCATCTGGTAAAAATGAATAAAATCGTTGATCGCATTGTTGCGGCCATGATCCTGGAACTGGTTGATGAACTTCTCCGAGCTTACATATAAAACAACCTTATTAGGATGCAATCTTTTCGTTTCATTCCCGATCGCCTGACCTAGATGGGTTTTTCCCAGCCCCACCCCGCCATAGAGTACCAGCGGATTAAAAGAACTGGCCCCGGGTTTCTCCGCCACCGTTTTTCCAGCCCTTCTCGCCACCCGGTTACAGTCTCCTTCGATAAAATTTTCGAAGGTATAAATATGATTCAGTTGCGAGTCGATCTGCATTTTCTTTAGACCGGGAATCACAAACGGATTCTTGACAGGGCTTTGTATGATCAACGGAAAATCCATTTCATTGTTTGATTGCATTTTGTACCCGTGAGTAGGTACGTCCATTGTAAGAGGCTTGCTGTGACGATTACCGCTATCGACCATTATCCTATATTCCAACCGGGCCTCCTTTCCTAATACACGTCTTAATGTCTTCGCCAATAAATTTACGTAATGTTCCTCAAGGTATTCGTAAAAAAACTGGCTCGGCACCTGGATAACAAGAATATTATTTTTTAACTCCACCGGCTTAATCGGCTCGAACCAGGTAGTAAAATGCTGCCACTCAACAATGTCTTTTATTATATCTAAACAATTGCTCCAAACTTTATCGAAAGACTTAGCCATTTTTCTCCAATCCAGATTTATGTTGAGTAAAGATATTTGTCCACTAAAACAGGTCCACTTGACCGGTTATTTTTTGAAACCAAAAAAGTAACGCAGGGCAACGAATATCAAAACTTTTCCTTGAATAAAAAATTTTTTATTCCATGATTGTGAGAAAAAATATGCGCGATCGAGCATCTTAAATTTTGTTTGTTGATTGAAATAATTTATAGAAGATATTGTCTGAACTTTGATTTCCCTTACAAGCCATACGGAAAAAATTCCGTATTGTTCCAGCAGCAATTAACAATCAAACGCTTACCATCCTAAACGCAATCAGAACACCCGGCCCCGAATCGCCTGGCGCAATAATTGCCTGCAGTCCCTGACCTTGTTGCTCATCCCCGGAGGATCAGGAATGCACCGAAAAAACAGAGGAATGGTTCCATCAAAAAAAGGCGGTATTTTGTTTAGCCGTATCTTGGCGCACGCACAGCCCGTGCTCAGCGTAAAATCCGTTAAACGGCACGAATGGACATACTTGAAGTAGACCATATCAGGAAATACTATGCTACGCAGAAGGCGGTAGATAAAGTGAGTTTCTCCATTGCGCCAGGCAGCATCTTCGGCCTGCTGGGGCCTAACGGCGCGGGGAAAACGACCCTTATCCGTATGATCACCGGGATCTTCTATCCGGACGAAGGCGAAATCCTGCTGAAGGGAAAAAAATTCAATCCCGACACAGACCTCGGCATAATCGGCTACATGCCCGAGGAGCGGGGATTGTATAAGAAGATGCGGATCGGCGAGCAGGCTGTTTATTTTGCCAGGTTGAAAGGACTGGGCAAGGCGGAGGCTACCGCAAGGGCGAAGGACTGGTTCCGGAGATTGGAAATGGAAACCTGGTGGCACAAAAAAGTGGAGGATCTGAGCAAAGGAATGGGGCAAAAACTCCAGTTTGTAATCACCGTGCTGCACGAACCCTCGCTTATTATACTTGATGAGCCCTTCAGTGGCCTCGACCCGGTGAATGCCAATCTGATCAAAGAAGAAATACGGCAGCTCGCAGCGGCCGGCTCCAGCATTATTTTCAGCACCCACCGCATGGAACAGGTCGAAGAGATCTGCGATCATATCATTCTACTGAACGAGGGTAAAAAGATCCTCGACGGCACGATCGGGAATATAAAACAACAGTTCAAGGAAAACCTCTATGCCCTCAGTTTTGGCGAACACCCCACCGCAGTCGCCGCCGGTGCCGCTTTCGAAATCGTTTCGCCCGGCCCGCAAAGGATCGTGGTGAAGATCACAGAAGGATTCGGCCCCAATGATGTGCTGCGCCACTTCCTGCAGCAAGAGTTGACCATTACTGGTTTTTATGAGATACTTCCTTCTATGAATGACATTTTTATCCAACTGGTCGAAGGCACGTCCCTGAGCCGCCAGTTCCAGCAAACCACCCATCCGCACTATGAATAAAACATGGCTCATCACTAAAAGAGAATACCTTACGCGCGTACGCAGCCGGACGTTCATACTATCTACCATCCTCACCCCCCTCTTCTTCGCAGCGCTGATCATTGCAATTTCCTACCTGACAGCAAAAAATGCCGGCGCTGTCGCCCCGGACATCACCAGCAGTATTCTTGAAAACCGGCCTGCCGCAGACAACAGCAACAGGGATATCGCATATGCTGTCGGATACGCATCTTCATTCGCGATCTACATCATCATACTTATCTATGGCACGATGGTGATGAGAGGCGTATCGGAAGAGAAAACAAACCGCGTGGCGGAAATCATCATTTCTTCCGTAAAACCTTTTCAGTTGATGATGGGAAAGATTGTCGGCATCGGCGCTGTCGGCCTGACCCAGTTCCTCATCTGGGGTATCCTGCTACTGGTTTTTGTCTCCGGCCTCTTCCTGCTTGTTCCGTCTCATCTCCTCCAGCAGGCAACGGGCGCCCAGAGCGCCGCGGCCCCAATCACTCTGCACACAAGCGGGCTGAATCTGCCGCTTGTTATATGCTGCTTTGTATTTTATTTCCTGTTCGGTTATCTGTTCTACGCCTCGCTTTTTGCAGCAGTGGGCAGCGCCGTAAACGAAGATGCACAGGATAATCAGAGCCTTCTTCTACCGGTAACCATGCCCATTGTGCTGGCAATCGTGATCATGATGAACGCCATCACCGAGCCAACAGGTGCCCTGGCCACCTGGGCCAGTATGATACCCTTCTTCTCCCCCGTTGTCATGATGGCGAGAATTCCCTTCGGCGTACCGGGTACCGTGCCCTGGTGGGAGCTCGGACTGAGTATGCTCCTGCTCTTAGCCGGTTTTCTGCTTACTACCTGGGTAAGTGCAAAGATCTATCGTACCGGTATCTTAATGTATGGTAAAAAGATCAGTTGGAAAGAAATGTGGCGATGGGGCTTCCGCCGCAGTTGAGCAAAAAGTTCAGCTCTCTATCATACGTAACAGGGGTTGAAAAAGATTGAACTCATCGTGCTGCTCGTTGCTGATGTCAAGCTGAAGTTTCACCTGCACGCCCTCCTTCAGCACAATCTTTTCTTTCCGGTAGGTTTTGTATCCTTTTTTCTCCAGCACAAGCGTTACTTCTCCCGCCGGCAGCCGCGGGATGATAAAATTACCCCTTGCGTCGGTAGTGAACGACCTTTCCAGCCGGTTATCCGACGACCGGACAGAAATGGTCACACCTTTGACCGGTTTGCGGGAAACCGCATCAGACACCGAGCCCGAAAGAACCGGGTCGCTGGTCCTTTTCCCCTCCTGGTCGGCCATTACACGATCCGAGAGCGGCAACAGCACTGCCGCCAGACCAACTGCTTTAAAAAAGATTCTTATGTTACGTTTCATGCGAGAAAGATTTGAGGTAAGCGATTAATAAAGGCCGAGGGGCAATTATCAGCATCCTAACCCGTCAACCTTTAGCAATTTACAATTAATTGAGGATCCCCGTTAGCAAAGCGTATCGGCGGTTACAATTCCCCCAGGTTGATCTCCGTATTGTCTCCGATGTTTAAACTCCGGCTTTCTCCTTTCACCTCCGCGTCGCTGCCGATGAGCGATTTGGTCAGCACGATATCCGAAAGATCGGCAAAAGACCCAATGATGGAATCCTTGATGACCGAGTGCCCGATGGTTGTCTTCTCCCCGATGGTTACATTCGGCCCCACAACGGAGTTGCGGATCTCGCAGCCGGCAGCAATACTCACGGGAGGGATGATTATGGTATTCTCGAAATGATGCTCCCTGGAGATCACACCCCCAAATTTTTTCAGCAGGGTAGCATTGGATTCCAGCAGCGTATCCTTTTTGCCGCAGTCAAACCAGTTCTGCACCTTAAACGACTGTAGCTTCACGCCGTGGGTAATCATACAGTCGATCGCGTCAGTGATGCTGAATTCCCCCCTGCTCCTGATCTGTTTGCGGATATTGTCTTCCAGGCAGTCGTACAACTGGCGACTTTCCCGGATCCGGTATATACCTACCAGCGCCATGTTAGACTTCGGTATCTGCGGCTTCTCCACCACCTTGCGGATAAAACCCTCCTCGTCGATCTCCGCCACTCCAAAATCACGGGGGTCGTTCACCCTCCGGATCCCGAGCGACGAATAAGGGCGACTAAGCACATCCGCCACGTCGTATTCACAGATGGTGTCGCCCAACACGATGAACACCTCATCGTCCGCCACGATCTCCCGGGTCAGCAGGATGGCATGCCCGATCCCCTGCCGCTCGTTCTGGTTCACAAAATGGGCATTCAGCCCCGGATACTTTTCATCTACATAATCCTTGATCTTGTCACCCAGGTAACCGACGATAAAAATAAAATCCCGGATACCAGCCTCTTTCAACTGGTCGACAATAATACTGAGGATGGTCTTTCCCGCAAGGGGGATGAGTGCTTTCGGCTGCGTATACGTATGCGGCCGCAATTTCGTTCCCGCACCAGCCACTGGAATGATAGCTTTCATGTCTTTCGTGAAAGTAGTTCATTTTTATATGCCCACTGTCATTATTTTTGCGTCTGATTACTCCAAAAATATACAAATAACCGACATGCAGAAAGATACCTTGGTTTTTAGTCTTATCAGGAAGGAACTGGAACGTCAGCGACGCGGAATTGAACTGATTGCCTCTGAGAATTTCACCTCGCTCGACGTGATGCAATCAATGGGGAACGTGATGACCAATAAGTACGCAGAAGGCTATCCCGGAAGAAGATACTACGGCGGTTGCGAAGTGGTAGACGAGTCAGAACAGCTCGCTATCGACAGGTTAAAATCCATCTTCAACTGCGATTACGCCAACGTACAACCCCATTCAGGCGCCCAGGCTAACGCCGCAGTGCTGCTGGCCGTACTGCAGCCAGGTGACAAGATACTGGGCCTCGATCTTAGCATGGGCGGCCACCTCACACACGGCTCGGGAGTTAATTTTTCCGGAAAACTATACCAGCCGATTTTTTACGGGGTGAAAAAAGAGGACGGAAGGGTCGATTACGACATGATGGAAAAAATGGCTACCACCGAACGCCCCAAGCTGATCATCTGCGGAGCTTCAGCCTACAGCCGCGAATGGGATTACGCCCGTATCCGCGCCATCGCCGACAGTATCGGCGCCTTTGTGTTCTGCGATATGGCCCACCCGGCGGGGCTGATCGCTAAAAAGCTGCTGGACTCCCCGTTCGACCATTGCCATTTTGTTTCATCCACTACCCATAAAACCCTGCGGGGTCCCCGCGGCGGGATCATTATGATGAAAAAGGATTTTGAGAATACGCTCGGTGTAAAAGATCCTAAGGGCAATCTGCGCATGATGAGCCATCTGCTGGATATGGCGGTGTTTCCGGGTATCCAGGGCGGCCCGCTACAACATATCATTGCCGCCAAGGCCATTTCCTTCGGAGAGGTGCTGAGCGACGAATTCGGCACCTACGCCAACCAGATTATCAGCAATGCACAGGCCATGTCGGCAGCGCTGACCGCCCGCGGCTATCACATCGTTTCAGGGGGAACAGATAACCACCTGATGCTGATCGACCTGCGGAATAAAAATATAAGTGGTAAAAAAGCGGAACAGGTGCTCGGCAAGGCCGATATCACCGTGAACAAGAATATGGTACCGTACGATGACAAGTCGGCATTCGTGACATCCGGGATACGGGTGGGTGTTCCGGCCATCACCACCCGGAATATGAGAGAAGAGCATATGGAAACAGTCGTGTCCTTCATCGACAAAGCGCTGGGCCAGGCAGACAATGAGGGCGGGCTGGAAAAACTGTCGAAGGAGGTCAATGAATTTATGAAACAATTCCCCCTGTATCCGGAATTGGGGTGACCCATCCGGCCGGAGGCTATATAAACAACATCATATGATACAACGTATTCAATCGCTGTGGCTGCTGGTGGTTGCCATCGCCGCTTTTGCCACTTATACGCTGACCCTCTACATCGGCCGCCAGGTAGACGGAACCATCAAAGAATTTCTGCTTGCCGATAACTTCCTGCTGGTGATTCTGATCATTTCCCTCGGCATCCTGGCCATCATCTGTCTCTTCCTGTTCAGAAACCGGAAACTTCAATTCAAACTCTCCGTGCTCGGAGTTGTTTTTTCACTCGGCTTCCTGGCCCTGGAATACGTTAAGGTGGAGGATTTTAAGCAAGACAACCTGATACAGACCGGTTCCTACCAGATCGGTGCCCTGCTTCCCATTGTGATGGTGATATTCTTTTTCCTGGCCGCACGCGGCGTTTACCGCGACGAAAAACTGGTGAAGAGTATGGACAGACTACGGTAGGGGAATGCATTAATTCCGCAACACGCCGCATAATAAGGACGATATTGGCTGTGTCCTAGATAGGAATGGTCTAATTAATTGCGGTAATACGCAATAATCAGCCATTAGCTAAGAACCTGCCGGTATAGCTTTGTTTTAGCTTGGCAATACCCCCCGGCACACCCGCATACACCAGGTTCCCCCCCTCGTCGCCGGCCTCCGGCCCTAGATCGATCAGCCAGTCGGCGCTTTTGATCACATCCGTATTGTGCTCGATCACGATGATCGAATGCCCCTGCTCAATCAGTGCGTTGAAAGAAGCCAGCAATTTTTTGATGTCATGAAAGTGCAAACCGGTGGTGGGCTCATCAAAAACAAAAAGGATCTGCCCCTGCCCTTTTCCCTTGCCGAGAAAAGAAGCCAGCTTCACCCGCTGCGCTTCACCGCCGGAAAGCGTGTCGGAAGACTGTCCCAACTTGATATAACCCAGCCCCACACTGCTGAGCGGCTGCAGTTTTTTGCAGATATCCTTCTCGTCCTTAAAGAATGCGATGGCATCGTCTACCGATAACTGCAAGACATCGTATATCGACTTGTCGCGGTACCTAATCTCCAGCACCTCCTCCTTAAAACGTTTACCCTGGCACACTTCACACGTGAGGTGCACGTCGGCCAGAAACTGCATTTCCACCACCTGCTCTCCCTCGCCCTTGCAGGCGTCGCAACGACCACCATCCACATTGAAAGAAAAATGCCTGGGCTGAAAGCCCCGCGTCTTGCTCAGCGGCTGCCGCGAAAACAGGTCGCGGATCTCATCGTAGGCCTTGACATAGGTGACGGGGTTGCTCCGCGACGATTTGCCGATGGGATGCTGGTCGACCATCTCGATCTGCGCGATACTGTCCATATCGCCCGTCAGCCCCTTGCTCAGCCCTATCTTGTCGGCGGGTTCACCCATGCGCTTTTTCATCGCCGGGTACAGGATCTGCTTCACCAGGGTGGTTTTGCCGCTGCCACTTACCCCGCTTACCACACAAAGCACATTCAGCGGAAATTCCACATCGATATTTTTGAGATTGTGCTGCCGGGCGCCTTCCACCGTGATCGAACGATTCCATTTTCTGGGCTTATGGGGATCCACCACCCTGAGCTGGCCGCTCAAGTATTTGCCCGTCAGACTGAGGGGATGTTCCACAATCTGGGCATAATCGCCCGCAGCCACCACCTCTCCGCCCTGGTGCGAAGCCAGGGGCCCCATATCGATGATATGGTCCGCCTGCCGCATCATCATTTCATCGTGCTCCACCACCACCACGGTATTGCCGAGGTCGCGCAGTTGTTTCAACACACCGATCAGTCGCTCCGTATCACGCGCATGCAAGCCTATTGAAGGCTCGTCCAGTATGTACAGGGAGTTGGTAAGATTACTACCCAGTGAGCGGGTGAGCTGGATACGCTGGCTTTCTCCCCCACTGAGCGAATTCGCCAGCCGGTTCAGCGTGAGATACCCCAACCCCACATCAAGCAGTGTCTGCAGTCTCTGATTGATCTCTATTAATATCCGCCTGGCGATATCCTGTTCGTGTGCTGTCAGGCGGATATCCCGAAACCATCCGGCGAGGTCCCGCACCGGCATTTCGCACAGCTCCCCGATATGTTTTCCAAATACCTGCACATACAGCGCCTCTTTGCGCAGGCGATAGCCGCCGCAGTCCGGACAGGTGGTGCGTCCCCGGTAGCGCGACAGTAAGACGCGGTACTGCACCTTATAGAGATTTTGCTCCACCTCCCTGAAAAATGCATCGATCCCGGCAACCTCCCGGCTGCCTTTCCATAAAAACCCGTATTGCTCCTGCGTGAGATCGATGACCGGCTTATGCAGGGGAAAGCCCGAAGATGCAGATTTTCGGATAAAATTATCCCGCCACCGGCCCAGCTTCTCACCCTTCCAGGGGGCGACCGCCCCCTCGTAGACACTCAGTCTTTTGTCCGGTATCACCAGGTCCTCATCGATCCCCAGCACCTGACTAAACCCTTCACAGGTGGGGCAGGCGCCAACGGGATTGTTGAAAGAAAAAAGGTCGGGGACCGGTTCTTCGAACCGAATACCGTCGAGCTCAAACCGATTGGAGAACCGGCGTTGCTCACGTTCATTCACCAGCAACAGCACTTCGCCCTCCCCCTCGTAAAAGCCTGTAGACACCGAATCGGCGATCCGGTGCCGGTCGTCCTCATCAAAGGCCTTCACCACCAGCCGGTCGATCAGCACGTAGGCTTCCGGGCCCGGTTTCCAGTTACGGAAGGCAGCTTCTTTTTCTTCCAGTACGTCTTCCACCCGCAGCACTTTCCCCGCTACCAGTAACCGCGAGAAGCCTTTCTGCATCAGTATATTCAGTTCTTCCGACACCTCCCGGTTCACATGCTGCCGGAAAGGAACCAGAATCAGCACCTTATCGCCCTCCTTCCCGTTGGCAATGGCATCCACCACGTCGCCTACGTCGTCTTTCTTCACTTTTTTTCCCGAAACGGGAGAGATGGTACTGCCTACCCGCGCAAACAGTAGCCGCAGGTAGTCGTATATTTCGGTCATGCTGCCCACCGTGGACCGGGGCGTGCGGGTGATCACCTTCTGCTCAATCGCAATGGCAGGACAGAGCCCCTTTATATCGTCCACATCCGGCTTCACCATCCGGGCCATGAACTGCCTGGCGTAAGCACTCAGGCTCTCCGCATACCGCCGCTGACCCTCTGCAAACAGGGTGTCGATAGTGAGCGACGACTTCCCGGAGCCGGAAACGCCTGTCACCACAATCAGCTTGTTGCGTGGTATGCCAACCGTTACATTTTTCAGATTGTGTACCCTCGCCCCCTTGATGAGGATCATGTTTTTATCAACGGGCAGGTCTGGGCGAACAGGCCGTTTTTTCGTGGAAATGGTCATAATATTAGGTGCAAAAATATCGCGCCCTACCGAATAGTACGTATAAATATTTAGTGGGGCAACGTAAATCCCATAAAAAAATCTCCAAAATTTGGAGTTTTCGTAAAAGTATCTATCTTTAGAATGTAAATTGAACCCCAAAACGGACAATCAACAAACTCAACGCCTATAGATTACATTCTTCTACTCAAGAAAAACCAAGTTCACACACTCTTTTAGAAATCCATAATAATATCCTATCACCTTCAAAACTGTAGAAGTTTTTATGAATCTCTCTTTACGTACGAAAACTGACCATGAGCTCATCCATGACTTTAAGGATGGCGACGTCAATGCGCTGGAAACCCTCGTCCTTCGTCATAAGGACAAGATGTTCACATCTATCCTGTTTCTGGTGAAAGACAAGTACCTCGCTGAAGACATTTTCCAGGATGTGCTCATCAAGATCATCGACACCATCCGGGGCGGACGGTATACCGAAGAAGGAAAGTTCCTGCCCTGGGCGATCCGTATTGCGCATAACCTTTGCGTGGATCATTTCCGCAAGGTAAAACGCACCCCTTCCATCAAAACAAGTGACGACCGCGATATATTCGAGGTGCTGAACTTTACTGAAGAAGGCGCGGATGAAAAGATGATGAAAAGGCAGAGCCATGAGCGGGTTCGCCGGATGCTCGAGCTACTCCCTGAAGACCAGCGGGAAGTGATCATTCTGCGTCACTATGCCGACCTGAGCTTCAAGGAAATCGCCGCCCTTACCAATTGCAGCATCAACACTGCGCTGGGAAGAATGCGGTATGGCCTGATCAACCTGCGTAAGATGATGACGCAGAAAAAGATCGCCTTGTAAATCAGAAAAAGACATTGCCTGTTGTACGAAGCAGGCATACTGTAAAAAGCCGCCTCAAGCATATTGGGGCGGCTTTTTAGATCTTAATAAGCGCTCTCCAAATACAGGCCCCCAAAAAAGCCAATTAAACTTAGCTTGCACTGCAAGCGCAACTATATTTTGAACCCTTCCATCATGAGTCTGCCGTTAAAATCAAGTTTTTTGCTCGACCCGGATATTACCTATCTGAACTTTGGCTCTTATGGAGCCTGCGCCAGACCCGTATTTGAAAACTATCAGCAATGGCAAAGAAAGTTAGAGCTTGAGCCTTTCCAGTTTATAAACGTGAATGGCCCGAAATATCTTAGCCAGTCCAGGTCAGCGCTTGCCTCGTACATCCACTGCGATGCGGATGATATTGTATACGTGGTAAATCCGTCTTATGCAGTTAATATCATCGCAAAAAATCTGGCTCTTAAACCGGGAGATGAAGTACTTTCAACGAATCTTGAATATGGCGCCTGTGACAGGACCTGGAAATACTATTGTCAAAAAAGCGGGGCGCATTATATCAGAAGCGGCGTTGACCTCCCTTTGACAAGCAAAGAGCAGTTTGTGGAAGATTTTATAAAGAATATTAATGGGCGGACGAAAATCATCTTTATCAGTCATATCACCAGTAGTAGTGCCCTCATCGTGCCTGTTGCCGAAATCTGTGCCATAGCCCGGGAAAGAGGGATCCTGACATGCATTGACGGAGCACATGTTCCGGGCCACATACCGCTGGATATCTCATTGTTACAGCCGGATATATACACCGGAGCCTGTCATAAATGGATGCTTACCCCTAAAGGCTGTTCCTTTCTGTATGTGAAGAAAGACCTGCAACCTTTATTGGACCCTCTTGTTGTGAGTTGGGGATATGATAGTGACTCCCCTTCCCCCTCGCGGTTTATAGACTATCACCAGATGCAGGGCACACGCGATTTTTCTGCATTCCTTACTGTGCCGGCAGCGATCAGATTTATGAAAGAAAATAATTGGGAATCTGTATCTGCCAATTGCAAAGAACTTGTCAGGGCTAACGCGATGCGATTCTGTGATCTTGTTGGAACGAAGCCGCTCGCTCCTGTAACGGAAGAATTTATCGGCCAGATGTTCAGTATACCCATAAAAACCAATGAGCCGGTGAACTTACAAAAGCATTTATTTGATAAATACAGGATAGAGATCCCCGTGATGGTGCAGGACGACAATATATACCTCCGCTACTCAATTAATGCCTACAACAGCCAGGAAGACCTGGACAGATTGTTCAGTGCGCTGAAAGAGAACCTATCGATGCTAAACTAATTTATTTTTAGCGATCAAAAGCGATGCATCAGCCCGCTACTTTAAGGTCCGGATATACGCCAGCAGGTCGGCGACCTGCTCATCTTCATAATTATCCAGCAATCCCTTCGGCATAAATGAACGCCCACCCAGAAAACCCTGGCTTTTGATGTCGGCCAATTCAATAAACAATTGACTTCCCCCCATGAAGGCGATGGTGGTGCCGCGATCTTCCTTGCTGACCAGATATCCTTCTACCGTGCTATTATCCTTTTTTAATACACGATACACAGCATATCCGCTCTCAACCGCCGCATCCGGATTCAGTATGGCCGTAAGCAGGGC
>CAZUWX010000078.1:4306-12909 GCA_964624205.1 uncultured Chitinophagaceae bacterium | reverse complement strand
CCAATGAAAAACACATCACCTTCCTGGATACACCCGGTCACGAAGCATTTACGGCAATGCGTGCCCGCGGAGCAAAGGTCACCGATATCGCAGTGATCGTGATCGCAGCGGACGACGCGGTGATGCCCCAGACCAAGGAAGCGATCAGCCACGCCCAGGCTGCGGGTGTGCCCATGATATTTGCGATCAATAAGATCGATAAGGAAGGCGCCAACCCGGCCAAGATATACGAGCAGCTCGCCAACATGAATATATTGGTGGAATCCTGGGGCGGCCAGTACCAGAGCCAGGAGCTTTCGGCCAAGCAGGGTCTGAATGTGGATCAACTGCTCGAAAAGATCCTCCTGGAAGCTGAGCTGCTGAGCCTCAAAGCCAATCCCAGCCGGGAGGCATCGGGAACAATTGTGGAAGCCTCGCTCGACAAGGGCCGGGGCTATGTGGCCACCGTGCTGGTGCTGAATGGCACCCTTTCAGCCGGTGATCTGGTAGTGTCGGGTCAGTATTTCGGAAAGGTGAAAGCCATGTTCAATGAACGGAACAAACGAACCGAGAAGGCGCCCCCTTCCACACCTGTGTTGATCCTGGGCCTGAACGGAGCCCCGCAGGCCGGCGAGAAATTCCGGGTCTATCAGGAAGAGGCGGAAGCCAAAGAAGTGGCTAACCGCCGTGCCCAGATCCTTCGCGAACAGGGGATCCGTACCAAAAAACATATCACCCTCGACGAAATCGGAAGAAGACTGGCACTGGGTAACTTTAAACAGCTTAACCTGATCATCAAGGGCGACGTGGACGGATCGGTGGAAGCACTGAGCGACTCACTGCAAAAACTTTCCACGGAAGAAATTGCCGTAAGCATCGTGTTGAAAGGCGTGGGCGCCATCACCGAGAGCGACGTACTGTTGGCTACGGCCTCAGACGCGATCCTGGTCGGCTTTAATGTGCGTCCCTCCATGCAGGCTGCCAAACTGGCCGAAAACGAGGGTGTCGAGATCAAGACCTATTCCATTATTTATAACGTGATCGACGAGATCAAGAGCGCCATGGAAGGAATGCTGGAGCCGAAGATCCAGGAAAAGATCACCGCCAATGTGGAAGTGCGCAACGTGTTTAAGTTTGATAAAGCCAATGTAGCGGGATGTTATGTGCTGGACGGGAAACTTTACCGGAACTCGAAAATACGCCTGATCCGCGATGGCATTGTGATCTATCCTACCGGCGAAGGCGCCTCGGCAGAACTCGGTTCGCTGAAACGCTTTAAAGACGATGTAAAGGAAGTGAGCCCAGGCATGGAATGCGGACTGACTATCCGGAACTATTCGGATGTTCAGGTGGGCGACATTGTAGAGGCATACGAAGAAGAAGAAGTAAAAAGGACTTTATAGAACAGATCGGGAAAACGCAGGAGCGTGATCCCGATTTTGGCATTTACTTAAGACAATACAACTCTATTTTTGAGAAGTGGAGAAAAGAAGGATGAAACCGCGAAACCAAGGCGGTAGATTCTTCATACGGCAAAAGTATATGGCCGGCGGCCATCGAAAAATGATATACGGATGAACAAATACGTTGTTTTTGTACTGGCAGGCCTTCTTACCTCCTTTTGCGGATTGGCGCAACAACACAAGGTGGTGGCCGACAAGATCGTTGGCATCGTAGGAGACAAGATCATCCTCCAGTCCGATATTGTCAATGCCCTGAGCGATGTTCAGCGGCAGGGATTGGACCTGCCCCCCGACGCCGATTGTTACATGCTCGAACAGCAGCTTATCCTGAAAGCCCTGGTGATGCAGGCGCAGAAAGACTCAGTAATGTTGGAGGACGATGAGGTCGAGGCGCTGCTGGATAACCAGATCAGGCATTTTGTGGGCCAATACGGCTCCAAAGAAGCGCTGGAAGAAATAGCCGGCAGAACGGTGTACCAGATCAAGGAAGATTTTCGTCCCGGTTTCACCGAAAAGAGGCTGGCCGAGAAAATGCAGGAAAAGATCGTCAACAGCGTAAAGATCACCCCCCAGGAAGTAAAAGCCTACTTTGACAGCTATCCCAAAGACAGTCTCCGGTTTTACGAGTCGGAACTGGAGATCGGCGAAATCGTGCTGTATCCAAAAGCCAGCCGGGAAATGGAAAAAATGGCCATGGACGAGCTGGCGGATTTCAAACAACAGATAGAAAGCGGAAAAGCCCGGTTTGAATCCCTGGCTTCCCTGTATACCGACGACCCCGGCAGCAAAAACACCGGTGGCCAGTATGCCATTAACCGCACCCAGAAGGAATGGGATCCGGCATTTATCAATCATGCGTTCCGGTTAAAAGAGGGGCAGATCTCCCCAGTCTTCAAATCCAAATTTGGCTATCATATCATACAGATGGTGAGCCGCGCCGGCGACGACGCAGTGGTTCGTCATATCCTCCGCATCCCCCCGGTCACCGAAACGGAGATCCAGGAAAGCGTGCATAAGCTGGATTCCGTCCGCGCCATGCTGATCGCAGGCACCGTAGGTTTCGGCGAAGCCGTCTCAAGGTATAGCGAGGACGATAATTCCAAGTTCACCGGAGGCATGCTGCAAGGGCAGGCGGGAGGAACCTTTCTTACCATCGACCAGCTCGACAAAGAAACGGCAAGCGCCCTCACCACCCTCAAACTCGGCGAATACTCCAAACCTACCGTGTATAACGACCGTACCGGCAAAAAAGCCGTTCGGCTCGTCTACCTTAAATCCCGCACCGACCCCCACCGGGAGAACCTGAAGGACGACTACGACCGGGTGGCACAACGAGCCCTGGAGATCAAAAAGCATAATGTGCTGGAAAAATGGTTCGCAGAAAAGATCCCGACCTATTATCTGATGATCGATAATGACTATGGCGACTGCTCCACCCTGCACACCTGGCTGCAATATGCAGCTAAAACAGGCAATTAGCGGCTTGTAAGAGGAAACACCTAAACTTCGTAATAATCGACTGCCTGGACAGTGTAAGGGGAAGCTTTTACACTATTATTGTGCCGTAATCTCCCCAGCACGGCATGGAAAAAATCAACGTATTAATAGCAGACGACCATAAGCTGATCCGGGAAACCTGGACCTATATCCTCAATAGCGATGCAAGGTTCGAGGTGGTAGCAGAATGTGGTGATTCGGAACAGGCGGTGGAAATATGCCGGCAATTGCGCCCGCATATCGTACTGATGGACATCAATATTAGCCCTATATCCGGCTTCGAAGCCACGGAGCGGATCCGGAAAGCATCGCCCGCATCAAACGTGATAGGCGTCTCCATGCACTCCCAGCCTGCTTATGCACGCCGAATGCTGCAGATCGGCGGCAAGGGATACGTCACCAAGAACTCCTCCCGCCAGGAAATGATAAAGGCCATACTGGAGGTCAGCAACGGTAGCCGCTATATCTGCGACGAGATCAAAAAGAATATCACCGAGCTGGGGCTGGAAGAAAATCGCGACACCCCCAACGTAAACTCACTGACCGACCGCGAGATCCAGATCATCAATTTTATCCGGGAAGGGTACTCCTCAAAAGAAATTGCCGCCCATCTTAATATTTCTTTAAAAACAGTCGAGGTGCACCGGCATAACGTACTGAAAAAGCTCAAATTAAAGAATTCAGCCTCACTGGTGAATTTTATCAACCAGGTCTCATCTACATAATTTGATTAACTTTGCTTTTCTAACAGGAAGCGCCGGAAATAGCGCGCTGTACGTTTAAAAAACAGAAGTTGAGCGACGAAATAAAGCATGAATGCGGGCTGGCATTCATTCGGTTACGAAAACCATTTTCCTACTATCAGAAACGGTATGGCACTGTCATGTGGGGGCTTAACAAGCTCTACCTCCTCATGGAAAAACAACACAACCGCGGACAGGATGGGGCCGGAGTGGCAGCGGTTAAACTCGATACCGAACCCGGTTATCCCTTTCTTCACCGCCGCCGCAGCGCAAATAGCCACTCCATCGCAGAAATCTTTTCTTCTATCAACCAGGAAGTGCAGGAGCTGCAGAAGTACCAGCCCGATATCACCACCCACCCCGGGCTGATGAAAGGACATATCGACTTTCTGGGCGAGCTGCTGCTCGGCCATCTCCGCTATGGCACACAGGGAAGAAATAACGTCGAATTCTGCCATCCCTTTATCAAACGACATACCATCCCCGCCCGTAATCTGGCCCTCGCCGGCAATTTTAATCTTGTCAATACCGACGAGCTGTTCGCATTAGTGAATATGGAGCCGGGTACGTTTCAGAAACAAAGCGATCTGGCCGCAATGATGGAAGTGATCCATCATTTTATGATGCAGGCCGACGAAATCGCCCCGGGAGAACTGGATGTGGCCGACGTGCTGAAAAAATCCACCGCGCTGTTCGACGGCGGCTTTACCGTTGGCGGACTGGTAGGCAATGGGGACTCTTTTGTATTCCGGGACGCACACGGCATCCGGCCGGCATATTATTACCTGCACGACGAAGTAGTGGTGGCAGCCTCCGAAAGGGCAGCCATACGCACCGTATTCAACGTAGGCGAGAACGAAGTGAAAGAGCTGATGCCCGGCATGGGACTGATCGTCAAAGCCAACGGCCGGGTCGATTTTGAACAGTTGATAGAGCCGAAAGAAAGACGGGCCTGCAGTTTCGAACGCATCTATTTTTCCCGCGGCAGCGATGAAAAAATATACAGGGAAAGAAGCGCGCTGGGGTATAACCTGAGCGACCAACTGCTGGAGGCCGTCCAGTACGACACCAAAAATACGATCCTCTCCTTTATCCCCAACACCGCCGAAGTGGCCTTCTATGGCCTCTGGAAAGGGGTTGACGACTACCTGAAAAAGGTGAAGATCGAACGCATACTCGCATGGGGCACCGACATCAGCGAAGAAAAGCTGGTGGAAATGATCCACAGGAAGATCCGTACAGAAAAGATCGCCATCAAAGACGTGAAAATGCGCACTTTCATTACGGAAGAAGGCAGTCGCGATGAGATGGTGCAGCACGTGTACGATATCACCTACGGCACGGTCCGGAAAGGCGTAGACACCCTCGTGGTGATCGACGATTCCATCGTACGTGGCACCACCCTTAAAGAAAGCATCGTCCGGATGCTGGCCAGGCTGGAACCTGCCAAGATCATCATCCTCTCATCGGCCCCCCAGATCAGGTATCCCGACTGCTACGGTATCGATATGAGCAAACTCGGCGAATTCATTGCCTTCAGAGCCGCCATAGCCCTCACCAGAGAACGGAACCAGGAAAACTGCCTGCAAGAGCTCTACCAGCGTTGTAACGAATTGCAGCGCACAGGAAAGCTGCACACAGAAAATGTTGTGAAACAATTGTATAAGCTGTTCACCACCGAGGATATCTCCGCAAAGATCGCCGAAATGATCACGCCCGAAGAGATCAAATTCCCCGTCCAGGTGATTTTCCAAACCATCGAAGCCCTGCACCGGTCCTGCCCCACCAACACGGGCGACTGGTACTTTACGGGTAACTACCCCACCCCCGGGGGAAACCGGGTGGTGAATAAAGCATTTATCAACTACATGGAAGGCAGAAACGTTAGAGGGTATTAGGAACAAAATACAGTCGAAATAAACTATCTTCAAACATCGGAGGTATTTTAACATTTGACGATGTAAACAGTATCCATGGAGCCGACCCGGAATCTAACCCTGCTCTTGCAGCGGTCGCGCAACATTTTTTTTGCGATAACCGACATGCAGGGACAATGCACATACGTTAATGATCTCTTCAGCACAACCTTTGCCACCCCGGGAAAGGATATGGCTGTCACCAGGTTCATGGACTTTATTCTGCCCGAAGACCTGCCCGCTTACCGGCGGATAGAAAAAAAACTACTTCAGTCGCCCGGCGAAGTAGTGGCAGCCGATCTTTGCACCGTGGCGGCAGGCGGAGACCTGCTGCAGGTAAACTGGGAACTTAGGATATTTTCCCAGCACGGCCAGCCTGCAGGGATGCAGGCACTGGGCTCCCCCCACTCCCGAAAACCAAAGGCCACCCCTCCGGAAGAACTGCGCGAAAAACTTTCGCGGGTCCGGTACCTGCTTCGGACACTTATCGACCACCTTCCCGACTATATTACCGTGAAGGACCTGAACTCCAGGCATATCATCAGCAACCGGGCTCATCTTGCGTTTGCCGGTGTTACCATGGAAGAAGAACTTATCGGGAAAATCGGATCCGATTATCTGTCGGAAACCTCGGCAAAAGAACAATTGGAGAATGAACAGTCTGCGCTCCGCTCAGGCCTGCCCGGTAGCATGGAGGAAGGTATCATCACCCGTGCCGGCGAAAAAAAATGGCTGATGACCACACGGGTGCCCCTCCAGGACGAAGACAGCACGATCGTGGGCCTGGTATGTATCAGCCGCGATATAACGGCCATGAAAAATATAGAGGAATCCCTGCGCAGAAGCATAGAGCGGTTCAATATCGTGTCCAGCGCCACCAACGACGTGATCTGGGACTGGGATCTGATAAACGACCATATCCTTTGGAACGATTCGGCCACCACACTGTTCGGGGCTTCCCTGGAAACGATCGACCGCGACCGCCACTGGTGGCAGAATCATATCCACCCCAACGACCGCGAAAGAGTGCTGTCTAAAATCTACCATCATATCGAACAGGGATTAGAAGGATGGCAAGACGAATACCGCGTGGTTTGCACAGACGGATCGTTGCGGAATGTGCTCGACCGGGGATATATTGTGCTGGGCCCGGGCGGCGAATCGGTTCGCATGATAGGCACCATGACCGATCTCACCGAGAGAAAAAAACTGGAAGCAGAACTCGCCAACACCAACCTGGCGAGACAACGCCTGGTTACAGAAGCTACCATCATGGCCCAGGAAAGGGAAAGAGCTGAGATCGGGCGCGAACTGCACGATAATATCAATCAGATCCTCACCACCACAAAGATGTATCTCGACATGGCCCTTTCCGACAGGGAGATCAGCGAGGAGCTGACTACCAAAAGCCACGAAAACATTTCCACAGCCATCGAGGAAATACGCGCATTGTCTAAATCGCTTGTGCCCCCCTCCCTGGGCGATATCGGCCTGAAAGCCGCAATTGCGGAGATGATCAATAACCTGCACATCTCCCCCAGGATCGAGATCGGCCTGAAAGCTACAGGACTTGCGGGAGCAGCTATCCCCGCGAATGTGCAGTTGATGGTGTTCAGGATCGTGCAGGAGCAGTTAAATAATATCCTCAAACATTCAAAAGCCACCCGGGCCGAAATCCGGTTGGCGGCGGTAAAAGATAAAAAAATGCTCCATATCAGCGTGAGCGACAACGGTGTTGGATTCGACACCCGTAAGCGGCCCAGGGGAATAGGCCTGATGAATATCACCAGCCGCGCCGAACTGCACGATGGCGACGTAGAGATCGTGAGCTCACCCGGAAAAGGATGCACAGTAAAAATTTCAATACCTATCTAATGTAAATTGTATTTATGGGAAAGATTACAGTACTTATTGTAGATGATCACACCCTGATTCGGGAAACCTGGTCGTTCCTCCTCGGGAGAAATGAGAATTTCGAAGTAATAGGGGAAGTGGGCGACGGACAGAAAGCAATCGACATGGCGCGCGACAAACGGCCGAACATCGTACTGCTGGATATCAACATGACCCCGCTCAATGGCTTTGATATTCTGAAAATGATGCGCAAACAATCGCCCGGCTCAAAAGTGATCGCCGTTTCCATGCACTCCCAGCCTGCCTATGCGAAAAAAATGCTGCGCCTGGGGGCAAAAGGCTATGTAACCAAGAACTCGCCACGACAGGAGATGCTGGATGCCATCATGGAAGTGGTCCAGGGAAATGTGTATATCTGCCAGGAAGTGAAAGACATCCTTTCCGATCAGATGCTGAACGAAGAAGACGCTACTCCCGGACTGAACCAACTGTCGGAACGCGAAATAGAAGTGATCAACCATATTCGCGATGGCCTCTCCTCCAAGGAGATCGCCGACAAGCTGACAATCTCTATTAAAACGGTGGAAGTGCACCGGCACAATATTTTAAAGAAGCTGAAAGTGAAGAACACCGCTTCCCTGATCAACTATATTAATTCCAGCGGCCTGTAGTGATATGAAGACCATCCTTTTGATCCGGCATGCCAAGAGCAGCCACAACGGTTTCCCCGGAAACGACGCGGAACGCCCGCTCAACCAGAGAGGAAAAAAGGACGCACCGGCAATGGCGCACCGACTGCTCGGTAAAGGTATTTCGATCGATGCTTTTATGACCAGTCCCGCTGTGCGGGCCCGTACCACGGCGCGCCTATTTGCGGAGGTTTGCGGCATACCGGAAAAAGACCTCATTGAAGTGCCATCACTATATATGGCAGATTCGCCGGCATTCATCGCGGCTATCCGTAACGCCCCCGCCCAGGCAGAAACGCTTGCCGTCTTCTCCCACAATAACGGCATCACCCATTTCGCCAACGGGGTGTCGGAGGCCCGGATCGACCATATGCCCACTTGCGCGGTATTTGCCGTGCAATGCGCGATCCGCGACTGGCCCGAATTTCAGGGCGAAGGCAACCGTTTCCTTTTTTTCGATTT
>CAZUWX010000078.1:0-4206 GCA_964624205.1 uncultured Chitinophagaceae bacterium | reverse complement strand
TTATTCAAAGGCGGGGGCCTCGACCGGGCTACTCATTTATCCATACCCGGCCGGGTAGAACGATATAATACGGATGACCTGACGCAGGAGTATAACGGCAACACGTATAAGTATATCGTGGTGAGCCCCCAGTTTACAGCGTATACCAGAAATTACCCGGAGGCAGCCCCTCCCAATCAAAATGTATATCCCAGCGCCGAGCAAGTGGAAAATGTCATCGATTTTTTGGAAGCGCGATACGGCGATAAGCTGGATCAAAACCGGATCTACCTGACAGGCTACAGCAATGGGGCCAACATGGTAATAGAGTATGCAGGCAGCAGCGTAGAACGAGCACAACGTGTCGCAGCCATCATGCCCGTATCCGTATGTTCGCAAATGAACCATTTTAGTAACGATGGAATTACTGGACACAATATCGGGACAGCCCAATTAAAAACCTGGTTTGTGAATTGTACTTCTGATTTCGCCTGCCCGAGTTCCGTTCCGGAAACCTGGATCAATGATATCAGAACGGCTCCCGGCTATGTGGAGCCACGGTTCACCATCTTAAACGATGCCAATTCCAACCCGCTCTATCAATGCAGCGATACCCTGCCGCACGATGCCTGGAGCCGGGCCTATGATGCCAATTTCCGGCAGAGCTTTGTGAATGGTAACGGCGCAAACGACGAGGTGAACCTGAACATGTACGAATGGTTTATTCGGCAGACCAATGTGCCGCTGCCCGTTAAACTGAAAAGTTTTTCTGCCCGGCTCGTGAACAATCGCGTGGAGTTCCAATGGATCACCACCGACGAAAGGAATAATGAACTGTTCACCATCGAAAGAGCGGGCCCCGACCAGCAGTTCGTCGCAATCGGCACCGTTCCCGGCGCCATTGATCATACCGGAGAAAAAACATACGGTTTTGTGGATGAGAATCCGCTGCCGGAGCTCAGCTTCTACCGGCTTAAACAGACCGACATCGACGGAAAATTCACCTATTTTGATATCAAAAGGATACTCAATCCGCGCGACAAACAGTTCAGTGTGGTCGTCTCCCCCAATCCCTTTGCATCCGACCTCTCCGTTTTTGTGAACGTACAGGCGCCGCAACGCGTGACGATCTCGCTGACCGACATGACCGGCAAGATCTTGCACACTACCACTCGTAGCTATGCACACGGTAGCTCAGAACTGAAGATTCCCGCTACCGCTTTACCGAAAGGCATCTATTTTCTGAAAACAGCAGGCGAAGCCTTCCACTCCACACAGAAAGTAATTAAAAAGTAGGGTCGCCATTTTTCGGATTTGATTCTTAGGGTCGCTCGGACACCTTACCGAATGAACTGGACCAACACCCGTAAAGATGTATTTATCTATCCGTGGTATTCCATAACTTAATCTGACGAATTGGGTAACCCCCGGTAATTGGGTATTAATGGTATTACGTA
Organism: uncultured Chitinophagaceae bacterium; assembly: GCA_964624205.1. Classification (GTDB taxonomy): domain Bacteria; phylum Bacteroidota; class Bacteroidia; order Chitinophagales; family Chitinophagaceae; genus Flavitalea. The sequence continues at coordinate 2,770 of CAZUWX010000078.1, read as the reverse complement.
ATTTAGCCGGATGACCCCTCTTCCCTTACTCATCGATGCACATCTTGACCTCGGCATGAATGCCATAGAATGGAACCGCGATCTCCGCAAACCGGTGGCCGCAATAAGAGAACGCGAACAAGGCATGCGCGATAAGGTAGACCGGGGCAATGGAACGGTGGCGCTCCCCGAACTCAGAAAGGGAGGCGCCGGCCTGGTGGTGGCCACCCAGATTGCACGCTACGTGAAGCCGGATAGCGCGCTGCCGGGATGGAATGCACCCGAGATTGCCTGGGGCATCACCCAGGCCCAGTTGGGCTGGTATCGCGCGATGGAGGAGCAGGGAGAGATGCGGCAGATCACCAGTTGGGCCGGGCTCGAACAACACCTTCAACTGTGGCAAAATGACTCGGGGACAGCACCTTCAGCAGCCCATCATCTACAGGAACATGCAACGATACCACAGGAAAATACGAAGCACGGGCAACAGGGAACTACACAACAGGAACCGGATCATAAATCCGGAAAACCGATCGGCTATATCCTGAGCCTCGAAGGAGCAGATTCGCTGGTGAACATCGACTATCTCCATAAAGCCTACGCATACGGACTCCGGGCCTGCGGCCCCGCTCATTACGGACCGGGCCGGTACGCATACGGCACCGGCACAACAGAAGGATTTACGCAGGCCGGCCGCGACTTATTACGCGAGATGGATAACCTTCGTATGATCCTCGACGTTACTCATCTTACCGACCTGGGTTTTCAGCAAGCCATTGAGCTGTACAAAGGGCCGATATGGGCAAGCCATCATAATTGCCGGGTGCTGGTGCCGAACCAGCGTCAACTGACCGACGACCAGATCAGCATTTTGTTGGAACGGGATGCAGTGATCGGCGGAGTGCTGGACGCCTGGATGCTGGCACCCGACTGGCAGCGGGGAGTGGATATGCCGCAGCAGCGTGGTGTGAACCTGGAAAAACTGGTTGAGCATTTTGATCATATCTGCCAATTGGCAGGCAACAGTCTCCATATCGGTATCGGTAGCGATCTGGATGGCGGCTACGGAACGGAACAATCGCCCTACGACCTTGATACGATAGCCGATCTGCAACGCCTTCGCGAAATTCTTGACCGGCGCGGCTACTCTTCTGCAGACATTGAAAATATCTTTTCCGCCAACTGGCTGCGTTTCCTGAAAAAAGCCTGGGCCTGAAAAAATACTAACCCTGTGCCAAGAGCGACCGGGCAAAGGAGCGCACGACCTCACGATAGGTGGTGGTGTCTGTTTCGTCGGGGAAATGGTATTCGAATTCCGTCGCCCGCTCCAGGGCATCGCTGAGCGAGAACCGGTGCTGAGGCATGGTAAGGGCCAGCTTATTTAAAAAAGCCCGGGCTGCAAGATATTCCTGTTCACCCTGGCCGGGAGTAGGTACCATCACTGTTTTTTTCCGGAGTTTCAGCATATCCATCAACGTTGTATATCCGGGGCGGCAGATCACAAGGCGCGCCGCGCAGATGAGTTGGTTCAGCTCTGATGCACCGGCATATTCAATTACCGTACAATGCGGAGGCAGCACAGTCTGGGAGTAATCCGATTTTCCGGTATCCCCACCACGCGTTCCCTGGCTTTTTTTTCCGGCATTGTACTTGCCGACGCCGCGGTTTATTTCAGTATCCGGGGCAGGGTGTGTAAACGCATCCGTTTTTTCGGAGTTGGACTCAGCGGATTTTTTTTCGGGGCCTTCGGCGTTCGTTGTATGCGGCAGGCCGCGCACGATGATAGCGGGCTCCTGCAACCGGCTCAATTGCTCGAAAAGGATCTGCTCAAAAATGCTTCGCTGTGGCTCGGGTCCCGACAGCAATATCAGCAGCGGGCCTGCCGGATCTGCCGGATACGCGGGGTGAATCGCCGGCATGGTTTCGTTGCAGGCTGTAAAACGCGAAAGACTGCCAAGATACCGGAGGGGGATGTTCGGCTTTTCGAAGGGATGAGATAATTCCCCTGCTATGCTTCCTTTCTCCCGCTCCATATCCGGCACCCAGCAGGCATGGAATCTTTCGATCATGCGGTATAGTTTTTTTTGAACAAATCGATCCGCCAGTCGCCCGAAACCGGTTCGTACCGATAGCTGGTGGGTGATTAAAATGCAGGGTACGCTGCCGGAATATAAACCGTAACGATTATCAGAAATCACCGCCGCGATGGAATTCTCGACCAAAAATGCCTCCAACCAGCGACTCTCAAACTTGATTTTGGTCAAAATTTTTCTAATTTGCCACAAAAGAAGCAGCCTGGTTGTGATTGAGGTTTTCCCATACCGGATATTATATCCCTCCAGGGATATAAATCTCGCTTGGGGAATTTCTTCCTCAAAAATCTTCTTTTGCGTTGAGTTGCAAGCAATTACGACACCCAGACCTGTTTCCAAAAGCTCCCGGATAAGGGGGATAGAGCGGGTAGTATGGCCCAACCCCCAGTCAAGTGTGGCAAAGAGTAGTAAGAGTTTTTGCTTACCGGGACTATTTTTATCAGGTGCGCCCAATTTGGGGTACTTTATTTGATGTAAAATAGAGTAATTTAGAAGACCAATATATGAAGAAGGTTAGCTATCGTTTAATTTGTTTGTTATTCTGTATTAGTATCATCGCTGCAAGTTGTAGTGCGGGTAATCGTATGGGCGGTTCATCCCAAAAATGCGGCTGCGGTTTAAATAAGGGCTTTGTTGGTTACTAAAAATCCTATAATGAGATGAAAACACCTAATCGCGACTTGCTTGTACTGGTTAAA
>CAZUWX010000077.1:5771-12913 GCA_964624205.1 uncultured Chitinophagaceae bacterium | reverse complement strand
TGCAAAAGACCCCTGCTTTTTCATGGACAAAGGAAGACAGCGTAGTGCGCTCGCTGGTATACCGCAGCGTCGACTACGACGGGTTGCCAACTTCGGTATTTGCCTATTACTCGAATCCCGATATGATCGCGGGCAGACCTGCTTCCGGGAAAAAATTTCCGGCCGTGGTACTGGTACATGGGGGCGGGGGCCGGGCCTTTGCGGAGTGGGTGGCAAAATGGGCTAACAGGGGATACGCCGCTATTGCCATGGATCTGGCGGGTAAGGACGGTCATGGCAACAACTTGCCTCAGGGCGGCCCGGACCAGTCGGCAGAGAACAAGATCCTGGGCTTCGATCCCGGCCAGATAAAAAAATCCTGGCCCTATCATGCAGTAGCCAGCGTGATACTGGCACATTCGATTTTATTGAGTTTTCCGGAAGTTGAGAGCCGGCAGACCTTTGTCACCGGTATTAGCTGGGGCGGTTATCTTACCTGCATCGCTGCGGGATTGGATAGCCGTTTTAAAGGTGCTGTGCCGGTATATGGATGCGGTTTTCTCGAACAGTCGGATATTTTTGGCAAACACCTAGACCTGTTAAATCCAGCGGCCCGTGAAGTGTGGCTCAGACATTATGATCCCTCCCGGTATATAGGCGGGGCAAAGATGCCGGTGCTATTTATGAACGGCAACAAGGATATACACTATAATGTGGTTCCCTACCACCGAACCTATAGCCTTGTGTCGTCTCAGCGGCGCTACCTCTGCATTAAACCGGATATGAAGCACAACCATAGAGCCGGCTGGGAAAACGACGAAATAGCGCTGTTCTTCGATAAGATCAGGCTGAACCGTTCTGAACTCCCCGAGTTGATATCCGTAAAGCAGGATAAATCGGCGCTTTATGTACACTACTGGTCTGCATACCCGATAGAGCGGGCTGTATTATACTATACGGACGATGATAGTTCGAAAAATGTTGACAGAACCTGGGCCTCCCTAAATGTGTCGACGAATGCGGCAGCCAAGAGTATTACTGTGCGATGGCCGGAGAAATGGAAATATGCCTTTGTCCAACTGGTAGACGAAAAGGGTATGACGGCAAGCACCGAATTTTTGTTTAATCATTAAAAAAATAAGCATGAGCGTTTTATCTCCGGTTGTCAGAGGATTATCTCTGGTTGTAAAAGGGCTGTCTCGAGTCGTAACAGGGTTATCTCCGATTGTACTGATCATAGTTGCGATGGCGATGAGCAACTGTGGCGCATCTCCTTCCGAAACAGCGTCGGGCATCTTACCCGAAACGGCATCGCTTGCCGGCGACCGGCCGGACTACTATCCTGCCTTCAGTTGGGACAAGGTGCCGGTGATGGCGCATTTCGGAAAACACAATGTTGCGCTCACAGACCAGGAGATCGATTTTCTGATCCGTCATTTTTCCTGGATCGTGCTGGAAAAAGGACACGCGATGAAGCAGCACGGTTCAACCGAAGCGGGCATCCTCGCAGATGCAAAACGATTAAAAGCCGCCAACCCCGATTGTAAAGTGCTGCACTATTGGAATGCGTCTATCAACTTCCACGGCATGTATGATGCGGTGAAGGAGTTTGAACAGCATCCTGAATGGGCGGTCCGGGATAAAAATGACAGCCTGGTGTTGGCGCATAAGAACACCCGTAAGCGATATGATCATAGGTATCCCGAACTCCGGGAGTGGTGGGTGGATAAAGCGGCGGCACAGGTAAATCAGCCGGCGATAGACGGGGTGTTCATTGATGCCCTGCCGCAGATAGCCATGCACCGTAAAGCCAATATCGAATTGCTCGGTCAGGAGAAGCAGGATGCACAGGAAGAGGGACTCATGCAAAGCCTGGCCATGCTGCGGGAAAAGACCCCCGGCAAAATATTGATCTATAATGGGCTGCGGGGCAGAAAAGATCTTTGGGCTGACATGGGTTCCCGTTATCTGAAACATATGGATGCTGCGATGGTGGAGCATTTTACCAGTATCAGCACCACTGATAAGGAGTCGATCGCTAACAATATTGAAGTGATACAGCAGGTCAGTAAAACAGGAAAAATTGTGGTTGTAAAGGGTTTTCCGGAATTCAACTGGATGGATACGGAGGTGATGAAGAAACCGTATGCCGAATTGGAAAAGCTGGCGCAGCAGCAGCTATTATTTCCACTGGCTGCTTTTCTGGTGGCTGCTGGAGAAAATTCTTACTTCTGTTATAGCTGGGGTTACCGCGAAAATGACGGCACTTTTTCCTGGTATCCGGAATTTGACAAGCCGCTGGGCAGGCCACTCGCGGACGCGGTAAGGGACGGTTGGAAATATAAAAGGGCATTTGAGCATTGCGAAGTGGAAGTGGATATCGAAACCAAAGCGGCGTCCATTAACTGGAAATAGTGGACGGGGATGCGAATTAAACAAGATGCCGGTCAGAATATTGGCGCTATGTCCGCCTAATTTATTGTCGAACTATTGTAAAAAAGTATTATGTTAAAGACGATTTTATTTGTAATGGTTGTATTGAGCAGCTTCGTTGAAATGTATGCTCAAAATTGGTATAAAGGCAATCTTCATACTCACTCATTGTGGAGTGACGGGGATAATTATCCGGAAGTGGTGGCCGGGTTTTATAAAACAAAGGGGTACAATTTTTTAGCGGTAACGGATCACGACCGGCTTCAGGACACTATTAGATGGGCAAGAGTGCCGGCTACCGGCCCCCAAAAAATTATGTTCGATAGGTATCATACGAAATATGGGCAGCCTTGGGTGGAGTTCAAAGAGCTGGGAACCGACTCCTTGCTTGTCCGGGTAAAGAAACTGGAAGAGTATAGGAGCAGGTTTGAAGGAGATCAACAATTCATCTTGATAAATGGCGAAGAGATCTCGTCAAGATATGATATTTTTCCGATTCACATTAATGGCATAAACCTGAAACACGTTGTTCATCGGCAAAAAGGCAACTCTGTTCTGGATGTAATGCAAAAAGTAACGGATCTTATAGTGCAACAAAAAGAGGAAACCGGGCAGAATATGTTTGCTATAATCAATCATCCCAACTTTCGTTACGCACTAACGGCAGAAGATATCATGAAAGTTAAGGGGGCTAATTTTTTTGAGGTGCATAATGCAGGAGCCCTTGATGTATATAACTATGGAAGTGAGATACACGACAGCGTGGAGGTAATGTGGGATAAGATGAACCTTTATCGCGTGAGTAACAAGCTGCCTTTAATGTATGGGGTTGCAACCGATGATGCACATACGCAGGTACAGATTGGTAGGGCATGGATTATGGTGAATGCTCCGGCTTTGAGCACTGATCTGATTATTAACGCCATGAATGACGGAAATTTTTACGCATCTACAGGCGTCACACTGGAAACCTTAGACTGTTCTTCCCGGAAGATACGGATCCGCATTAAACCCGATAAGGGTGTTTTTTATAAAATTCAGTTCATTGGCGTCAAGAGGGATGGAGACAAGGCGGTGTTGCTGAAGGAGGTGGAAGGCACGAAAGGTACATACCGGCTGTCCGATAAAGAATGGTTTGTGAGGGCGAAAATAACTTCTTCCAGGATAAAGGGAAATCCATATCAGCCCGGTGATATGGAAATGGCCTGGACCCAGCCGGTTGCAGCGGAACAATAGCCATGTTTGAAAAGAGAGGTTGTTGATGCCTTTCCTTCCGGATAGAGAAACACCTTTGTTTCTGTTTTTATGATGGGAGCGCTGATGCAAAGTAAAAACGCGGCATGCGCACCCGTCACGAGTTGATGTGTCATTCCAATTTTAATAAATATCGACAGTCAATAGGGCTGAAAATTATATTGGTGCTATGAGATCCCTTTTACTTTTATTTTTTTTATCGGTTACCACATTATTGGGGGCCCGGGACTTCTATGTTTCTCCAGCTGGCAGTGATGAAAATCCAGGGACCCGGGAACAACCGTTTAAGACTTTGGAACATGCCAGAGCTAAAGTGGCTGAATGGAAGGCGGCTCACCCTGGTGAGCGTGAGAACATTACGGTATGGTTATCCGGAGGTGTGTATCAGCTATCGGAGACAGTTGTTTTTGGGGTGGGAGACGGTGCCCTTCCCGGCCAGACGATTACTTATTCAGCTCTTCCCGGCGAAACCCCCGTTATTAATAGCGATGTAAGGGTTTCCGGATGGAAAAAATTGAAAAAAATGCCTAAGGGTTTGCCCCAAGAAGCCAGGGGGAAGATATGGGTGGCAACGGTGCCGGAATCGGCGGACGATTGTAAGGTGCTTTTTGCGGGCCAGGAGATACTTCCCCGTGCCCGCACTCGCGCCATTGCTCATATTCGTAAATCCGAGAACTGGTCTGGACCAGCGGAATACCATAACTCCATTCCATTTGAGAAAGGAACCGTTGCCGGTCTTTTTAATCCATTGAGTGCAGAAATTGCTGTTATTGGAGCCGCTCCATGGACAATGAGTATTTTACCCGTAAAGTCTGTGAATGTCATCACCGGAATGGTCTATCTTGCTTATCCTTCTACATACGCGCTCGCTGCTCCCCGTTATTATATGGGCCCTGAGGCGGTTTGGGTCGAAAATACATTTGCCGGACTGGATTCGGCAGGGAAATGGGTGCTGGATAAAGCTGAAAGGCTGCTTTACTACTGGCCGGTGGATGACATTCGGCCCGGAGAAAACATTTTTATCCCACGCCTGGTCGAAATGATCCGGGTGGAAGGGAAAATTGATTATGAAGGGCCCATGGACATCCCCGTGCAAGGGCTGATCTTTAAAGGACTCACCTTTACCCATGGAGATCGTTTCGAGTCGGCGGGCAAGACAGGGCTTGGTTTGCAGCACGATTGGGAACGGTTTGACGCTTCCACGGCCCTTGTTCGTTTTAGAGGCGCCCAGAACTGCGCTGTGGAAGATTGTATTTTTATCAATAGTGGCGGAGCAGGTGTACGCCTTGATCTCTATGCTCAACATAATCGTATCGTAAACAATGAATTTTCGGAGTTGGGCGGCGGGGCCATACTGCTTGCCGGTTACGGTCCCGGAACCAAGGATGTAAATAAATATAATCTTGTAAGCAATAACTATATTCATCACGTTGGCCGTCTCTGGTGGCATGCCCTTGGTATATGGATTTGGCAAAGCGGATATAACACGATCACTCAGAATACTATTCATAATGTGCCTTATACCGCTATCGCTGTTACCGGGCGAATAGGGTGGGATAAAAAAGGCATCTCAGATTGTTCACGTACCGTGCGCTGGTCGGAAACGGGTGCTTTCAGCGGACGTGAGTCGTGGGAGGAGCGTGAGCGATTTTTGCATGGACGGCACAATATAATATCCCACAACGATATTCATCATGTGATGGATGTTATGCAGGATGGAAACGGAGTGTATATATCCGGAGCAGGGCACGGCAATAAAGTAGTGGGGAATTTTGTTCATGATACGCCATCCATGGCTGCTGGTGAAGCTATCCGCTGCGACGACGATCAACACGGAACGCTCATCGAGAATAACATTGTTTTTAGATATGGAACGCATGGGATCGGCATAACCTCCAAGGGAAGGAATCATATTATTAACAATATTATTGCATGCCCGCCCGCCCGTGTCAATAGGGGAATGCTTTCCATGGAAACTAACAGTAAACTATATGCGGGTTCCAGAATACTGCATAATATCTTATATGCTACCGGGCCAAATCAACCCTTTACCGGTGGTATCAGTAAGGACATTACCCTGGACATTGACGGGAATATCTATTTTAATAAATATGATCCAAAAGCTGCGGATGAATACCTCCGGTGGGCACATGAAAGAGGGATCGAGAAAAAAAGTCTGCAGGCCAATCCGCTGTTTATGGACGTAGAGAATGGCGATTTTCGCTTGCAGCCTAATTCCCCCGCTATTCAGGTAGGATTTCGACCTTTTGAGCTGAAAGCAGGGCGCATTAAAGATCAATGATTGAGAAGGAAAAGAGCTGCATACCCTATCAGTTTTTCTGCTCCGACAAAAAGGTAATGAGCGAGGCAAACTCCTCGTAAGACAACGCATCGGCCAGTCCCGACGGCATCATGGAAGTCTGCAGTTCTTTTCTGCTCTGGATGTCTGCGGTAGGAATCGTATGTGCTTTCCCGGTAATGTCGCGGAGCACCACCTTGTCTGCCGATTCGCCTGTTATAAACCCCGTGAAGTTTTTGCCGTCGCGGGTGGTCACCTGTACTGAAGCAAAACCCTGCGATATCGAGGCGTTCGGTTTGAGAATGGACTCGGCGATCTGTTTGCGGTTCATGATGGATCCGATCTGCCCCATAAACGGCCCTTTCAGCGCTTCTCCTTTCTCGATACTATGACAAGCCACGCATCCCTGCTGGGTAAAGAGTTTTTTTCCAAGCGATGGGTCGCCCTTGAGGCTGGCCATAGCCAGCATGACGTCTTCGATAGAAGTCTTACCGATCTGCCCCTTTTTATTTTTGATCTTGTTCAGGTCAATAGTAACTTCTTCGGTTGCTACCGGTGCCGATTCGCCGCCGAAACGGTCGATGCCCATCCGGAACCTGGTGTTGAGATCCGCAAAAAATCCTTTCTCGGCCGGCCCTGCCTGTGCCCATTCTTCGATGAGTAATGCCTGTATCTGGTCAGACGCCGCCCAGGTAATTGGCTTGTAATAGGGGCCGCGGGTATCGGGCCGCGTGCTCCACCACCAGGAGCCGTCGTAGGGGGCTTCTTCTTTATAAAGACGGGCGAGTGTGGTAAGGAGCTGTGTGCGAAGGTTTTTGTCCTGCGTTTTTTGATAGGCATCGATAAGTCCTGTCACTACTTTGGGATCATGCATGTATTGCAGGGCCCAGCACGCCAGTGTTGAATTTTCCGAATCTATGGCGGCCAGGCAGGCATCTGCGGCGTGGAGCTGCACCAGGGCTTTCACGGCGAGATGGGCCGGAATAATATCGGAGTTGGGAATGGCATGCGGACCTTCCTGTCCCTTTTCGGGCGCCACGAACGAAGAGGGCACCGGCACTTGCAGTAAGGTAGTGGCCGCTTCGGGACGGCCCAGGCGACCCAGGCCGATAATTGCAGCTAACCGTACCCGTTGTGAGCTGTCTTTAACTCCAGACAGGAAAGGCTCCAGCGGAAC
>CAZUWX010000077.1:2984-5671 GCA_964624205.1 uncultured Chitinophagaceae bacterium | reverse complement strand
GTCGAGGTCGGTGATCTGGGGTAATTTTATAAAATTCTCTTCTTGCTGGGTGAAGCTCCCGCCGGAAGGCTGTATCCGGTGAATATAAAGCTGACTTCTTCCCCAGTCCGCCATCATGGACACATGGTTGTACGATGCGGGCCAGGTGTCATCATCCATAAACAACGCCCCGGTGCCGGAGCCCCCGCCCAGGTCTACCATGGCAGGGATGATCTCGTTGGTAAAGTGTTTGAATAAAACGGGATATCCATACTCGCCGGATTGGATCTGGTGACTGAAACGAATATTCCAACCTCCTCCGTCGTTGGTATTGCCGCGCGTAAAAATATTCATGTAGGGGTCGATGGCCACGTCATAAATATTCCGCAGACCGTGGGTGTACACTTCCATTTCCTTTCCATCGGGCCTTACCCGTACAATCCCTCCGCCCAGCATGGTTAGTTTCGTTCCGTCTCTGTCTACCGCGTCATGAAAACCGAAATCGCCCACTGCAATATAGATCCATCCGTCGATGCCCATGCGGATGCCGTTGGTAGCGTGATCGGTGCCGCGGCTCTGCAAAAATGCGGGTGAGCTTATATGTTGTATCAGCGGTTGCGGAGGGCCATCGGCAATTCCATCATTATTCCTGTCTTCAAATACCACCAGATCCATTCCGGTTGCCAGTGTATCGGTAAATACCGTGTGCAGCACAAAAAGCTTGTCGCCCATTGAAATAATACCCCGGGGATTGTCTACCATGGCATAAACAGTATGGCTATCCAGTATGCCGTCGTTGTTACAATCTACCAGTCGTACGATCTTGCCTTTGCCGGGTTCCTTGCCCAATGAGCCGATCATATCTACCCCCACGAATACTTCGCCGGTGGCGGCGGTGGCCAGGCAGGCCGGGCTGGGTGTGAGGTCCGGGCCGGTAAAGCCCGTTATTTGAAGTGACTCCGGCCAGTTCAGCTTTTCCGAAAGCGAATCAATTGCTATCAGCGATGCTTCTCTTTCTTTTGGGGTACATTCCGGTTGGCTGGGGGAGCATCCGCATATCAATACAAGGATGCAGGCGGTAATGGCATTAATTCTTATCATGCTGCATTATTAAAGAGGGGCGCTAAAAGTAGTGATTTCAGCAATATCAATCATGAAGATAAAAAAGTTGCTGATAGGTATCGCTGCGAGAGCAGGCAGGTAAGCGCCATTGCCCGCGACGAGCCGGCTACCAAGGCTTTTATTCCTCTTTGGATCCTCTCTTGCGTCTCTTTGCCTCCCCGGTTTTCGGGAAGGCATTCCGAACCCATTCCGAAGGCATTCCGAACAAAATGCGAAGAAATCCAGGCGCGACGAGGCTTACAGCCGAAAAAACCGTTTTTCTTCCTGCAAATCGCCCGTTCGTCACAAAAATGATCCTGCTCCGTCACAGAAATGATCCTGCTCCGTCACAAAAATGACCGCCTCCCTTGCCCCTGACCCTATATTTGACCCATCGACTCACTGAACGCGGGAGGCTGCACAGGATCACCCCGGGCGTGCAGCACCGGTAAAACGCTTCCCAGGCAGTGGCCGATAGCAGTAAACAACATTCATTAACAATTGAATTTAATTATTTTATGGCACGCGCAAATAATAGCACCATGGCCGGTAACCTCAAAGGAGTGCTCGGAAAAGAGCTGGTGTTCCGCGACTGGGACGGAAAAACTATCGTCAGCAAATATCCCAAAAGAAAAAAAAGGGCCCCCACGCTACGGCAGGCAGCCATGCGGGAAAGATTCCAACTGGGCATGGTGTATGCGAAGGCAATTCTGGAAGATCCCGATCCGGGTATGAGAGAAAGCTATGCTACGGCTTTACAACCACGACAAAACGTGTACAGCCGGGCATTGCAAGACTTCATGTCACCACCGGTCGTAAAAAGTATCAACCCGGCTAAATACAACGGTGTAGCGGGTAGCAGGATCGTCATCCGCGCAACCGACGACTTCCGGGTGGTAAGCGTACGGGCGGAAATCTATTCCGCCGCCGGCACCCTGCTGGAAGCCGGCGAGGCGCAACCGGACAACAGAGGGCTCGACTGGGTGTATGCTATTGTCCGGTCCAACCTGCTGACTGCGGGAAGCAGAATCAAGGCAGTCGCCACCGATGTTCCCGGTAACGAGGGAATGCTGGAGATCACTTTGTAACACCTGACGGAAAAGGTTTGATCGAGAAGCAACTGTAATGGACAGTCAAATTTAGTATTTAACTGCTCTCCTTTGCTTGCATGCGGTGGGATCAATTGCTTAAAATTTATTGTTGGAAATGTCGGAATGTCAGTTAATTTTGCTTCATTTGCCTTACCTGGAGGATGCATTGCCAATGACGTCTTATAATACCTATACTGACGAGCAATTACTGGAGCTACTGAAAAGCAGTGATGAGCGTGCTTTTACAGAGATCTATACGCGTTATGCAGAAACGCTTTTCCGTTTTTCCTGGAATATCCTGAAAGAAGAAGACGAGTGTACCGATGCTATTCAGGACGTATTTGTTTGGTTTTGGGAAAATCGCGAACGGCTGCAGGTAACCGTGCTGAAATACTATCTGCTGGCCGCGGTAAAATACAGGCTGACCAGGGTGATCCGGAATAGCAAACGAAAAGCGGAGATCCTGGCGGCACACCCCGTAATCAACCGGTCGTATATGGAAGAAACGATCGAGCT
>CAZUWX010000077.1:0-2884 GCA_964624205.1 uncultured Chitinophagaceae bacterium | reverse complement strand
TTCCAGGTTCCTGTATATAAGTAAGCCGGCTTATCAGGCTGAATATATTATGAGGAATAACGAAGACCTACTTAAGCTGTTCGACCGGATATATAACGGGGTAGCCACGGATGACGACATCAGGGAATACAATAGATGGTGTCGCGGTTTCCAGGAAAGTCGTGGTTTCCAGGAAAAAGATCTTCCCCTGGCCGATCTGGAAAAAATAAAGGCCGGGATGCTGGCTGAGATAGAAAAACAGATCAGCAGCAGCCATAAGATCAGCCGACCGAAGGTATGGCGCAGGATCACTGCAGCAGCTTCCATTATATTGGTATTAGCCATTGGCAGTTATTATTTTATGCACCGGCAGCACTCTGACCCCGAACAGATGGTACAGGCCACACCTCCTGATGTTGATGTTACACCGGGCGGCAATAAAGCAATGCTTACGCTGGCCAACGGGCAGACCATTGTTCTCGATAACATACAGCCAGGGCAGCTGGCCAGCCAGGGCAGCAGCCGGGTAACGAAAGCAGACAGCGGCGTACTGGTCTATCAGAGCGAAAAGCTTACAATAAAAGGCGTAACGCAGGAAGCTCAGGCCCCGGTTACATTCAATACTCTGACAATACCCCGCGGCGGACAGTACCAGTTGATATTGCCGGACGGAACAAAAGTATGGCTGAATTCGGCCTCTTCCATCCGCTTTCCTACCGCCTTTACCGGTAAAGAAAGAAGCGTGGCCATTACCGGCGAGGTTTATATGGAAGTAGCAAAAGACACTGCCCATCCGTTTATTGTTACCGCACGCCATACCAATATTACGGTATTGGGCACACGCTTCAACGTAATGGCGTACGACAATGAGCCTGCAGTAAATGCTACATTGCTCGAAGGGTCAGTGCAAGTAACTGTTCCGGGAACCCGGGCGGCAACGGTGATCAGCCCGGGTCAGCAGGCGAGCGTGGACAACACAAGCCGGGATATTACCATAAGAAAAGTAAATGCTGCCAATATAGCTGCCTGGATCTACGGACAGTTGTCGCTGAAGGATTGCAGCCTGCAGGAATTTATGAACCAGCTATCCCGTTGGTATAATGTGGACGTAGAATATACCGGTAAAGTCCCTTCGCAACGATTCGGTGGCATGATAGACCGTAATGCGCCACTATCCGATGTATTGTCTGCCCTGGATGTGGGCGGTATTCATACTAAGCTGGAAAACAATAAAATTATTGTTTTATCTCATTAACTATAAATTATATATACATGAAGACATAGCTGCTAAAAAAGGAGGCTCAAAAAAAACGGACCCTGATCGGAAGTCAGAGCCCGGTTAATTGTTTGGGCACCCAGAAACCTGCCAATTGCTTATATGACAATTCCTGTAACCAAAACAGAACAAAAGTATGACAAATATTACTTTGAGCAAACTGCCATGCTCACGCAACCGGCATGTTTGGAATCAAATATGGATGGTTATGCGTCTCACCACACTGCTTATCATCATTTCTACCCTAACTGCTAGTGCCAAAAGCTATTCACAAAAGGTCTCTCTTTCAGTAGAAAATACCTCGCTCGAAAACGTATTCGGAGCGATCAGGCAACAAACCGGCTATTCTTTTTTATGGAATGAGCGCCAGCTTCAGGATATGCCGCCCGTCAGCGTGTCCGTTCGCAAGGCAAGCCTGGAAGAAGCTATACGAGCCAGCCTGAAAGGCCTGCCATTTACCTACGAGATACGGGGAAAAGTAGTCTATATCAAACAAAATCCCGTTCCGGCTTCACCGGCAAATCCAACTACGCCTCCTCCTTTGGACCCGTTAAATGTCGTTACCGGCCTGGTAACCGATAGCACCGGCGCTCCTCTTTCGGGCGTATCCGTTTATGTGAAGGCCAATCAGACCATTGGTTCGGTTACAGACCAGAACGGGCGCTATGTATTACAGGTGCCGGATAATAATGCTACGCTGGTATTCAGTATGGTGGGGTACGACACCCAGGAGATCCCGGTTGGGGGCAGAACCAATATCAACGTAAAACTGGTTCCCGCATCAAGTAGCCTGGAAGAAACCGTAGTAACGGCATTCGGCAATAAGCAAAAACGTTCCGACATGGTGGGTTCGGTAACCACCATTACTGCGGAAGAGCTGCAAAAAACCCCTTCCAGTAATCTGACCACCGCTTTGGCCGGGCGCGCCGCAGGGCTGATAGCCTTTCAGCGAAGCGGTGAGCCGGGGAACGATAATGCCGACTTTTTTATCCGCGGCGTCACAACTTTTGGTTATAAAACGGATCCTCTGATCCTGATCGACGGGATAGAGCTGACAGCTACCGACCTCGCACGTGTCCGGCCCGACGACATCGCCAGCTTCAGCATATTGAAGGATGCTACTGCCACGGCTGTATATGGCGCCCGCGGCGCCAACGGTGTGATACTGGTAACTACCAAAGAGGGAAATGTAGGGAAGGCGCGCCTGGCTTTCCGGGTTGAAAATTCAATATCGCAACCCACCAGCAATGTGGAGCTGGCAGATCCTGTTACCTATATGAATATGCAAAACGAAGCCATTGCTACACGGGATCCCCTGGGCGTGTTGCTCTACGGTAGAGATAAAATTGCTAATACACAGGCAACGCTGGACAATGCGCCCGGAAGCAACCCGATAGTATACCCTGCCAATGACTGGAGAAACACCCTGCTAAAAAATGCTACCACCACAACAAGGGCTAATATGAGCATAAGCGGTGGCGGCAGTGTGGCAAGATATTATGTATCGGGCTCTTACGCCAAGGACGACGGGCTGCTTCAAGTGGACCGCCGTAATAATTTCAACAATAATGTTCGCCTGAACAGCTATACGCTGAGAACAAATGTAAATGTCAATATCACCAAAACCAC
>CAZUWX010000076.1:0-13472 GCA_964624205.1 uncultured Chitinophagaceae bacterium | reverse complement strand
TCGTTCGAAGGATCCCAGTGCCAGTAGCGCCAGGCCGTGGTGGAAGTAAGGGTGCCACCGCCAAGGTTTACGTCAACGTTCAACGATACTCCCCCAAGATCATTGCCGGATCGCCAGGGTGTGTTATGATCGATGAGCCGGTCAAAAGGGTTTCGACTGGGCAAGTCATAGTCGAGATCGGCGATGATATTTTCGAACTGCCTATATTCGGGCCGCTGGGTGCGTACCACACCGGCCACCACCTGCGCATAACCATCCGGCCGCTGACGTGACGCATCACCTGCTAACAGCAGCTTCACTTTGTCGGAGGGCGTAAACAATAACTGTCCGCGGAAACCGAGATTGTTGAGCGTATTGGTGTATTGCTGTGTCGATACATTGTAAATATTCCCATCGCGATGCGTGCCGGAAAAAGATAGCCTTCCGGCCAGTTTGTCGTTGATCAGTCCACCGGTTATGGAACTCTTTGCCTGGATAAATCCGTAATTCCCATAACTCACTTCAAAATTAGCGCCCGGTGTAAATTCGGGCTTGCGGGTAGTGACATTAAATGCTCCCGCAGTAGTATTTTTGCCGAACAGCGTTCCCTGGGGGCCGCGCAGCACTTCAATCCGCTCCACATCAATAAAATCGAGCGTGGCCGCCGCCGGACGGGCGTAGTAAACACCGTCGACATAAAAACCTACCCCAGGGTCAATGCCGTCGTTGGTGAGTCCGAAACTGGAACCCACTCCCCTGATATTGAGGCCGGTGTTGCGGGGATTGGAGGAATAGAGTTGCACCGAGGGCACCAGCTCTTTGAGCCGATTCACGTTAAAATTACCGGTTGCTTCCACCTGCGCTCCACCGATCACACTAATGGGAATGGGGACGTTCTGCGCCGACTCCAGCCTGCGACGGGAAGTGATCACTACCTCCGACAATTGATTGTCGCTCTCCAGCGATATTTCCAACGGAACATTCAATAGTTCCGATACCCCGATCTCTTTCGGTTTAAAACCCGCCGAAGTAACACGCAGCGTAAATGGCTGTGTTTTATGGGGAGCGATCTTAAAATGGCCGGCGGCGTCGGCGATTGTATAGACATAAGTGCCCTTGATCATGATGGTGGCACCGGCCACCGGATGGCCAACGCTGTCTTTGATGACACCCTGAAGGGTGGATTGAGAGAAGACAGCACGGGCCGACAGCAAGGTTATAATAATCAGTAGTGTTTTTCCAGTATGAAAAGAGTGGTTCATGATGACTAGGTTGATTGGGATGAGAAAATAAACGGTAAAAGAAATAAACAAGCGGAGGGCAGACAGGTATAGACACAGGCACTAACAGCAGGGGCAGGCAAACCGGGCGCCTGCTGATCAGCATCCGAACCGAAAGGGCACAAGCATCCCGGCCCCTGCAACAGCGGCGACTCCTCCGCTCTACAGCATGGGAGAACGCGTCAATAAATCAGTAGGAGGATCAACAACAATAAAAGCTCGAATGATACTGAGCAATTGTCAACCAGTGGAAAGACGTGGATGTATGATGCGTTTGCATACGACAAAGTAAAACAAGAATAGTTAGTCCACCAAATTTATAGACTATAATATTTTTACTTTCTTTGAGCGGGCATTATGGTATTACGAATTGGCAACTTTTTCCGCTATCGCCCGGCTCAACTGCCCGGCACGGGTGCGTCTGCGGCAATCAGTTGTTCTGCTTTCAATTCTTCCCAGAACCCAGCGGGAATAGATACCCGGAACGATTCGGCATTCTGAACGGCCTGAGTAGCATTCCGTAAGCCCGGTATCACCGCAGACACCACGGCGGGAGCGGCTGCGAACTGGAGGGCAGCCGTACGCAGCTCCACATCATGTTTCCGGGCTATCGCGCGTATCCGGTCTCTTTTCTCTTTCACACCGGCAGGGAAATTACCTGCGTAATCGTAACGTTCAACATCTGCCAAAAAGCCCGCATTCAACGGAGCGCCTGACACGATGGAGATACCCCGCTTTTCGCAGGCGGGAAATAATCTGTGAAGGGCGTCTTCGTGTTTGATCAGCGAATATTGGGTGGCTGATAAAAAAATATCGGGGTCTGCCACCTCTATAGTTTTCAGTGCGGGCTCAAGGGTGTTCACCCCCAGCCCCCAGGCTTTGATAATGCCTTCTTCACGCATTCGGGTAAGCTCCGGCATCGCACCCTGCCTCGCCTCCTCAAAATATCTGACCCATTCTTCCTTCATGTCGCCATTGTCGGGCGAAAGGTCGTGAATGAAGACAATATCAAGGTAGGCCAGGCCCATCCGTTGCAGGCTGTCTTCGATGCTCCTGCGCACACCGGCTGCCGTGTAATCATAACGATAATTAAAGTTGAGCTTACCTTTCCAGATACCGTGCTTCAACTCAAAATCCTCATCCGGTGCCAGGATGCGACCCACCTTGGTAGAAAGCGTAAACTCCTCCCGTTTGCGGTTGCGCAGAAAATAGCCGAAACGGCGTTCGCTCAAACCCAACCCGTACCAGGGGGAGGTGTCATAATAACGTACACCTTCATTCCAGGCTGCTTCCATCGCTTCCCCGATCTCGCTGTCGGGGCTTTCGCGAAAAGCGTTCCCCGCCGCCACACCACCCATTCCAAACAGGGACAGCGGACGATAACGGGTTTCGGGCTGCCCTGCGCTACCCTCCGCGCCGAATGGTGCAGCGATGTGCTTGCCGGGTGTATCTTTTTTTTCTGATGCTTGCATAATATTGGCGGTTGTCTGTAAAATTACGCGTATCCGTTATCTAAAATTACCGGGCTGCGGTAACACAAATTTCGCATCTTTACCGAAACAACCGAAAATTATGCATAGCAGAAGAGCGTTCATCAAACGCTCAGGCCTGTTGGGCCTGGGCACACTCGGCCTTTTTCAGGCTTGCTCCACCTTGCGCACTGCCCGCATAGGTGTACAACTGTATTCGGTACGCGAGGATATGCTGGCAGATGCTGCGGGCACCCTGGAAAAGCTGGCCAGGATCGGGTACAACGAACTGGAGTCCGCACGAAGCGTGAAAGGATTTTATTACGGCCTGGGGCCGGCGGAAATAAGATCGATCTGCGGCGACCTCGGCGTCACGCTACGTAGCGGCCACGTGGCGCTGGATAGTACCTGGCAACAAGCGATGGACGAAGCGGCCCAGACGGGCCAGGAATACCTGATCTGCTCTTCGCTTCCTTTCGAAGGCCAGACGGTTGACAACTACAAGCGGGTGGCAGAAGCCTTTAATAAAGCAGGCGAACAGTGCCGCGCCCTGAATATCCGGTTCGGCTATCATAACCACGACTTTGAATTTGAGCAGGTTGATGGGAAGGTTCTGTACGACATCCTGATGGATGAAACCGACCCTGAGCTGGTGAAGATGGAACTCGACCTGGGCTGGGTGGTGGCTACCGGAAATGACCCGAAGACCTATTTTGAAAGATATCCGGATCGTTTTGAGCTCTGGCACCTGAAAGACATGGACCTGGCGAAGAAAGAAAGCACTGAATTCGGAAAAGGCGGGTTGGACATTCCGGGTATGCTCGCCAGCAAAAAACAGTCGGGCCTGGAATATTTCTTTGTGGAACAGGAAGAATACACGCACTCGGCGCTACAAAGCCTGCAGGACGACTACGACTACCTGATGAAATACAAAGAATATATATAGCGGTGCACCTACCCTGCTTCCGTTTTCTACCGGTTCGGCCACCCGCTACTTGTTTGTATCGTCCTTCCTTGCTGCGTTGTCTCTTCTGATATGCGCAAACAGATCGCGTAACTGTTGGTCGCTCATCCCCTCAAGCAGCCGTTCAGGCATGATGGAGGTCCGCTGCGCCTGTATCTGCAAAATCTCGTCATTGGGTAAGGTAATAGATTCTCCGGCAAACGGATGCAAGGTGATGGAATTACCTTCTCTCCCTACAATCCTTCCCTGCAAGACCCGGCCATCTTTCAGGGTCAGGCGGTAGTCTTCATATCCCTCCCGTATATCGGCATTCGGATCGATAATGTTAACCAGCATATAGCCCGTATTAGTACGCTCGTAGCCGGTGAGATCGGGGCCCACGTCTCCACCCTGGCCAAACAGCTTATGGCAGGCTCCGCAGGTGCTCAAATAGAGTACACGCCCTGTGTCGACGTTGCCGCCACCCTGCTGCAAGGCTTTGGAAAACCGTTCGATCTGCGCGGTTTTCTCCGCCGCGGTGGGACTGCGCAGTTCCGGCCATAGCTGGTGGACCATTTTTGTTATTTCAGGATCCTGAAGTGTCTTAAACCTCCGCGCAACATAATCCGGAACGTCGTTGGTGCTGATCGTCCGGCGTTGTTTGACCGCGCGAAAAAATTGCTGTGCCCACTCGACCCGGGTAGTAAACAGGTCCAGCGCTGCTAACCGCACTCCCTCATCCGAACGTAGCCGCGTCATATATACTCTTATTATACTGCCGCCGATATCCGGCTGATCGTATGCCGGTAACGCTCGCAAAATTGCCCGCAGCAACGCCGGTGAAGAACCCGGGTCGCCGAGCATCCGTATCAGCACTGGCACGGCGTCGGGATGCCGGATCTCACTCAATATCTTTGTATAAGAAAGTCGCTCTCCCATAGGAGCGGCTGCGTTTTCGATCACTTCCAGCGCCTGGCTGATGGCTTGCTGATTCCCCTGCCGCATTGCGAGGGATAAAGGACCTTCTCCCAGTTGCGCCCGGTAAGGTGCGAGGGCATCTGTCAGCCCCTGCGTAAGGTTGATATTGCTGCTACCCCCGATGGCCTCTTCGAGCCCTTCCACTAATATTCGCCCCAGCGCAGGAGTTGGGGCCAGCCGTAACAACCGCTCGGCTGCGGCATAATTTTCCTGCCCGCCCGCCATGATATATCGTTGCATCAAACGTTTCAATATCACATGCTGTATAACCGGATTTTTCCAGCGACTGGCCTCCTCAAACAGGGTCAGTACCCGTTCCCTGTCCAACTCGGCTTTCGACTCCAGAGCCCACCATATCAGTAGCGGAATATCCGGGTCGTCCGCAACTTCCCTCTTCAGCAAATTAGCAAGCAGGGGCAGGGCATCTTCTGCCGGAAGTCGTTTAGCGGTGCACGCGAGCTGGCTCAGCACTTCGGGGTCGTTTTCTTTGGCGGCCAGTGTTTTCAATTGTCTTGCCATCTGCGTGGAAACCGTTTTTTCGTCGCCCAGCAGCCGAACCGCCCACATACGTACGTGTGGATTTTTGTGCGCGAGCGCCACCATCGCGGCCTTTTCGTTGAATCCGCCACTCAGATGAAGCGCCCAGCATGCTTCCAGCGCAAGCTGTCCATTATCGGAGACCATCATACGAAACAGCCCGGGAATTACCGTGCTATCCTGCCTGTCGCCCAAAATGCGCAATGCTTCCTGCCGGAACCACCGGTTCTCATGGGTAAGCAGTGCTACCAGCTCCTTACTGGTATTGTGGCTAAGATCGAAAGGAGAAAGAATGGCTGCGCTGTCTTTGTTTCGCAGCCGGTAGACCCGGCCCCGGGTCTTATCCCAGGTATCGCGGGGATCAACATGCGATAACCTGCTGTCGTACCAGTCGGCCAGGTACACAGCGCCATCAGGTCCGGTCTTAATAGCCACCGGCCTGAACCAGGAATCTTCCGTTTCCAGCACACGTTTTTCCACGCCTATTGCAAAGGTCGACCCCTCCTGCTTCATGGTATCCACTTCCACATAGTTCAGGAGCGGATTCACCGCTATCATCTTGCCTTCATAATGCGAAGGAAGGGTACCCCCGCCGTATCGGACCATGGCATGGGTGAAACGCACGCGCTCTCCGGAAAAACGCATAGGCGGCAAATGCCCGAAAGCATAGGGGTTAGTAAGCGGGCCATGCTTACCCCATTTTTTCACGTAGTATGCGCCTTGTTTATAATAGGGACCACGATCGGTGTCGTTGGTTCCTGAAAAAATCCGTCCCTGGTCGTCGAATTCGATATTAAAAGGATTGTTTCCACCGCCTTCGGCAAATAATTCAAACACCCGTGTATGGGGGTGATACCGCCATACTGCCTGCCCCTGGAAAGCTATATTACTGGTGACGGCCGAGCTGACGTTGGCAGTGGTAGTGCTTCCCAGCACACCGTATATCCATCCGTCGGGCCCCCAGGTGAGGCTGTTTGCTACGGAGTGCGTGTCTTCTATGCCAAAACCGTCCAATTCCACACTGGGGTCGCCATCAGGTATTCCATCGTCATTGGGATCGGGGTAGGACAACAGGTAGGGAGGGTTCAGCACCCAGATCTTTCCCCGCCCGAGCAATACGCTGGTGGCAATATTGAGGCCGGTGATGGCATCGGTCGATTTATCAAAAATGCCGTCATGATCGGTGTCTTCAAAAATAGTGATCTTATCTGCTCCCTGCAGGCCGGCGGGAGGAGGGGGCGGTTTCTTGTCGAACTGGAGGCGGAGGTAATTATCGGCGCCGGTGATCTTTAGTCCTTTCGGATAAGGATACTGGTTATACTGCACCACCCAAAGCCGGCCGCGGTGATCGAAGCTGATGTGCACCGGCTGTACAATGGAGGGCTCTGCCAGCACCAGGTCAACTGCAAGATCGCCGGCATGGCGGAACTTTGTCAGCGCCTCCTGTGCATCCGTTGGCGCCGACCCGTCTGAGAGTACTCCTCTTCCCTTAAAGGAACGGATAAAGTCGGCCATCTCTTCGTTAGCGGCCAGTTCCACTTCCTTCATGCCGTTGTTGCTGTCGCCACAATAACACGCGCTCAACAGCAAAAACACCGTCAACCCACGTTTCACTCTTCTGCAGATCATTTAATAGAATTTGAGTCGGCTTAAACAATTTACGATTGTGGAAACAACACTCCTATCGTAATTAAAATATTGGCAAATCGCCTTGTGTCGCCGGTAACGATGGTCAGACAATTATCACCCGACGCCGCTTCCCCGTAAAAATCAAATCTCGGGAGCCGCTCCAGTGCGATCTCTGCTCCGAGCAATTCCCGGAATTCTGCCTGGATCGGCGGCTGGTGACCGTCTGGCGGCAGCATTATAATACCCGATTCTATCACTATACACTCCCGCAGCACCCGTAATACTTCCGTAACCGTGACCAGGCCCGGTGCCAGGTTAAGAAACACTTTTTCCGATGACGAGGGGGTACGGGTGGACGCGGGAAAATTGGCGTCCGTGATCAGAATACGGGCTCCGTGTCCACTACCTGCAAGTGCCCGCAGTATTCCCGGATGAAGAAGTTGTGATTTGAGCATTGTAATCCACAAATATAAAATTATAAAAAGAACCGAGCCTATGGTGCCGGCATCGGGACAAGGATCGCCGGCACAAACCCATGCAAGTAAGTGTTAAAATAAAATACATTATTGGTAAATATTAGCTGGCTATTCCGGGATTTTAGCAAGGAGGGGGTTTATTGCGGCGGCCGGTAAACACTTCAGGAGGGTATCCCTTGCCCTGTTGCCGGGAACCTAAACTTTGGTTTTTTACAGGAAAACACTACTTTGCTTTCACAAAACAGATATTTCAAATCAACGACATGAATAAAAGACAGTTTATAAAAAATTCGTCCCTGATCGCGGCCACTGCAATTGTCCAGCCATCCCTGGCGTTCAGCCGGAACACGAAAAAAAAACCCGACCAACAATTAGTTGGACAGGGCGGATTTCGTTATAAAGTGATAAAAGACTGGGCAAAGATCAGCATCCAGCGCAACCCGCTGCTGAATTGCCATGAAATGGTGATGGACAGCAAGGGAAGGTTGATCATGATCGGCGATCATACCAATAATAACATATTGATATTCGATAAATCCGGCAAGCTGCTGGACTACTGGGGGCACCGTTATCCGGGCGGGCACGGGCTAACCATTTCGAAGGAGGGGGGAGAGGATTTTCTGATCATTACCGACTGCGGGTATTATGTGGACAATGAGGGCAAGTGGAAGGCACAGACGGGGCAGGTGGTGAAAACGGATCTGACAGGCCGGATGATCACTAACTTCGGCGATCCGCATACCATCGGTATCTATAAAGATAGTGAACGGTTTATGCCCACTGAGACTGCCGTGGCGCCGAACGGAGATATCTATGTTGCCGACGGGTACGGTTCGGATTATATTATTCAGTACGATCATAAAGGACAGTATATCCGGCATTTCGGAGGCCATAACAATGCCGACCCCCGCCATAATCTGCAAAACGCGCATGGTGTGGCGGTAGATACGCGCGACAGCAACAACCCGGTGCTGATCTGCACTTCGCGCAGTGAAAACTGTTTCAAATATTTCACGCTGGACGGTAAATACCTCAAAACAGTGGAGATGCCGGGAATGTACGTGTGCCGTCCGGTGATCGACGATCAGCAGCTATACGCAGGCGTTTGCTGGTCGAACCGGAAAGACGGGCAAAAATCAGCGCCCAGCTCCGGCTTTGTTACGATACTTGATAACAAAAATAAAGTGGTATCCAATCCCGGGGGCACGGCTCCGGTTTATTCAAACGGAAAACTCGGGCAGGTTTTCCAGGACGAAGAACGGACCTTTCACCACGGTCACGACGTGTGCGTGGACAACGATAAAAATCTTTATGTGTGCCAATGGAATGCCAATCACACACCGCCGGTGAAGCTGGAAAGGGTGTAAGGAAGTTTATTGGTTTCTTTCAGGATGGCATCGCAGACCTGCATCGTTTTTGCCGCATCGCGGAAGGGGGAAGAAGTGCTTTCGCTGCCTATCTTTATCGAATCGATGAATTCACGATTCTTTTGCTGAAATCCTCCGTAAATAAACAATTCGTTGCTGCCGGCCGTTTCCATGGTATCGAAACGAACCCCGGTGTAATCTCCGTCGGCATATAGGAACGCTTCTTTCTCGGGCTCCACTTCGGCGCAGACACCCGGCGCGTGTATGTTTACACGAAACACCCGCCGGCCGGAACTCCAGTTGCCGGCAACAAAACAGGTGGCGCCATTGTCGAAATACAGCGTGGCTCCTATCCAGTTGATATCGGGCGTCATGACCCGCCGGCAGTGTGCAGTAATCCGCTCCACCTCTCCCCCGCAGACCCAGCGGGCTGTATCCACGCAATGCGTAAAATCGTCCAGCATCCTGTCGCGCGCGCCCAGCATGGGCCGGATCTCATACTTATTGAACTCCACCAAGGCGTGGGTAATGGAGCCTTTTTTCAGACACTCGGCGCGCATCTGCCGGATAATGGGGGAAGACCGTCGCTGGAATGACACCTGGGTAATACATTTATTTTTTTCCGCGAGGTAGGTCAGCATTTCCGCCTGGTGCAGGGTAATGCCCAGCGGTTTTTCGATAAAAAGATTAAAATGGTTCTCGAGACACCATACCCAGCAATCCAACATCAGCTCGGGCGGTCCGATCACGTATACTCCATCCGGCTTCAGGCCCGGGAGTATCTTTTTGTAATCATTGCGTGATTTCATCGCGTAGACCCGCGAGGAATCCATATTATAGCGTTCAGCGGTTTGGTGCAGCCGCACTTCATCGAATGCAAATATGCCTACCACTTCCACATCGTCGAAAGAAAACAACGAAGGGTAGTGCACCTTGTTGGCAAACTCACCGTTCCCAATAATGCAGATTCGAACTTTCATCCGTTTATTTTTTGTTTTTTACTGGTCGGCCGCTCGCAGTAAAAGGCCTTGCAGGCCTTACTCCGCCGAAATGCGGCATTACCCAGTCTTCGCAAGGGGCAGCGGTACGATGGAACGCTGCATATATTCTCCGGTGATAAAACTTAGCATGCTCCGCTCATGCTACCATTCCGTAATACTCCCATCGGCATTACGCCATATCGGGTTTTTCCAATTATGCCCTACCCGGGCCATCTCCCTTACTTTTTCCTCATCGATCTCCACGCCGAGGCCCGGCAGTTCATTGCGTTCGATATAACCATCCTTCACGGCAAACACCTCCGGGTTCTTTACGTAGTCGAGCAGGTCGGCTGTTTCATTATAATGAATGCCCATGCTGGTTTCCTGAATGATCGCATTGATACAATTGAAATCGATCTGCAACGCAGCGGCAAATGAGATAGGCCCCAACGGACAATGCGGCGCCAGGGCTACGTCGTAGGCCTCCGCCATAGCAGCTATTTTTTTTACCTCCGAGATGCCGCCCGCGTGACTGAGATCAGGCTGGATGATATCCACGGCACCCTGCTCAAACAAATATTTAAAATCCCAGCGGCTGAACATCCTTTCGCCGGTAGCGATGGGGGCGCTGGTGTACCGGGCAAGCTCTGCAAAAGCTTCTTTATGTTCAGAGAGTACAGGCTCTTCAATAAACATCGGTTTTAAGGAATCGAGCTCCTGCATGAACCTTTTGGCCATACCCTTGTGCACGCGGCCATGGAAATCGATCCCCAGGCCATATTCAAATCCGATGGTCTCGCGTACGGAAGCGATCAGGGCCACGGCCTCCTGCACTTTATGCGGGGTGTCGATCCACTCCATATCGGCACAGGCATTCATCTTCACCGCATGAAAGCCGTTGTCGATCCGCTTTTTTGCAGCTTCCACCACCTGCGCAGGCCGGTCGCCGCCGATCCATCCGTATATTCGTATCCGGTCGCGCACTGCTCCGCCCAATAACTCATACACGGGAACTCCCAGGGCCTTTCCTTTAATATCCCAGAGGGCCTGGTCTATCCCCGAGATCGCACTCATCAGCACCGGGCCGCCCCGGTAAAATCCGCCCCGGTACAACACCTGCCAGATGTCTTCAATCTGGCGCGCGTCTTTTCCGATAATATATTCCTCCAATTCCTCCACTGCCGCTTTCACAGTATCGGCCCGGCCTTCCACCACGGGTTCGCCCCAGCCCTCGATGCCATTATCTGTGGTAATCTTCAGA
Source organism: uncultured Chitinophagaceae bacterium (assembly GCA_964624205.1). Classification (GTDB taxonomy): domain Bacteria; phylum Bacteroidota; class Bacteroidia; order Chitinophagales; family Chitinophagaceae; genus Flavitalea. The sequence continues at coordinate 2,573 of CAZUWX010000076.1, read as the reverse complement.
AACAGCCACCGCGGGGGTACTTTGAAAAGTTCAAGTTTCGCTATTTTCATAGTGACGTAGATGTTTTGCGTTATTTTTTAAGATGCCGGTCGAGAAACTCAAAGGTTCCGACGCCGTGTATAGAATGTGGCCCGATAAAATGTTCGATGTCTACCCGGTCTTGCAGGCCCAGCAGAAAATAGTGTTTTCTCACCTTGGCAAATTCGTAGTTCACCCATTCGTCAGTTCCCACACCGTCAAAAAAGCCACGCTCTACCATAAACGGACGGGGAGCGATCAGAGCGGCCATCTCCGCATAATTGAAAGTATGTCCCAGATCCCATTCGGGCATATCATATTCTCCCGTGAACACATAACCGAACCGGTGGTTGGTAGTAGACACTTTCCTCACCCACTCATTAAAATCAGCCGAGCAGATCGACAGCGCATATCCTTCGAGCACTGCGGGCACCCGCATAGCGGTCTTGCCTCCGTAAGAAAGGCCGTAAAGACCAATCCGGGCCGGGTCGACGAAAGGCAGTTGGCCGAGCCACTCCAGTATACGTTCATGCTGACTGATGATGACGCCAAACAGCGTAATACCCAGGGGGTTACCCTTTCTTTGAATCACCCGGAATTTATCGCGGCCGCGGTAGGGGTTGTGCGGAGAAAAGGTGACATACCCACGTTCCGCCAGTTTCCGGGCGAATGCGTGATAATAGTTGTTGCCTTCGCTACCCTTGGTGGTATCCAGCAGGTGTGCGGGAACCCCTTCCAGCCCGTGCTGGCAGACCACAGCCGGAAGCTTTTCTCCGGGCTTTATATTTTTAGGCACCACGATGATCCCCCAGGCGTACACCTGCGGACCGAAAACATCGAGCGTTACCTCATAGCTGGTCCATTTGTCGGTCTCCTCCAGCTTTCTCGCCTTCGGTTGTGCAGGCCCGGTGGGTGTGGGAAGACGTCCCAGCACTTCCCAGAGTTCCTGTCGTTTCGCTGCCTTTGTTTCCTCTTGAGCCGCAACGTCGCCCTTTAGTTCTTTCCAGAATTTATCATTGCGGGTGTTTTCGCAGAGGATCAGCACCTGTTGTACGTGACCGCCCATTTCCCGCACCATCCGCTCTTGTCGCCTGGCGGTATCCTCCCATTGTCCCGACACGGGTACCACGGCAGTGCGGGCCGCAAGCCGGCCGGTCAGCGGTATTTTCATGCCCTTGGTGAAGGCTGCAAGAGCGGTCGCGCTGAAAGGCTGCAAGGACGCCCCACTGTTATCCTGGATAAGCTGTAACTGTCCGCCATTATCCGGAAGTATGGCTTTGGCCCTGGCAAATTCACGCTGCACTGCGGCCGCGCTCGGCGTATGAAGTTCACCGGGAGCGGTACCCGATATTTCCTGAACAAGCTCGGGCCCCTTTGCCGCTTCGATCACCACAGTGCGCGGCCAGGCCATCACAGCCAGTTCAGCGTCGCCGAAAACATTCAGCAGGCCCGACACGTTGCGATAAATGGGTTCCTTCCAAAGTTGCTCGCGCGCTTCAAAATACCCGCTCACGAGGGCCGAGGCAACACGGGTATCCAGGGCCGCAGCATAAAGGGCCAGCAGACCACCTTCGCCATGGCCCGCCACCCCAATACCGCTGGTATTTTTCTCCGCTTCATTGCGTGCCTGCAGCCAGTCGATCGCCGCAAAAACTTTCTGAAGCTCGTAGCCTATCACGTGCCGGCCCAGCTCGTAAGCCTGGCGGTATATCCATTCGCGGTGCGGCTGTCGGGTCGCAGCATTGATCGAATAGCTCTTTGAATATGCATTATCGCGACTCAACAGCACGGGCACCAGCACTTCGATACCGGCTTCTGCCAACTGGAGCGCTGCGCCGAAGCCGGGTGCTCCGGGCTGTTGCAAACCGGCCAGCACCTCGGGTTGTGTATCTGCGTCGGGTAGCATCACCATGCGCCCTACCACCTTGGCCTTGGGTTGTAGCAGCAGCCCTTCCGAAGCCAGCCCGTCAATGGCCTGCCAGCGTACCGCGCTGATCACAGCCCTGGCCGATTGCGCCACAAGCGGCTTCAACTCACTGCTGAGCACTTTCAGGTCGGGGTCTACCCTTTGCTCCACCACACCTACCCGCTGGGCCAGTAATGCGCGTTGACTGGCGATCGACTGGTTAAAAGCAGCCGGTGAAGAAAAATCGCGCTGCCATAAAGCAGGTCTTTTTTCCCTTCTCCGCTCTGTTTCTTCGATGAGGAAATCATTGATGCCCTGCACCATTTTGGCGGAAAGGTCGCCCTGCTCCAGCAGGGGACCGGCCTTAAAGGGAAATGTGGTTTGACTATAGCCCCGGTCAGGGACACCCGACAAAAGCAGCAAACAGCACGTGATGGTTATCGCCTGCAAAAAACGGCCGCGGTACCCGGCTTTACCGTGTACCTGTCTGAAAAAAGATCCTGAAATCATAATGTTACATCATTTACTGCGCAGCAGTGTCTAGAAATAATTTTCGCACGAGAAGCCCAGCTTCCCTGACCCACCAAGTAACTGTTAAATTAAGACATATTATTGGTATATATTAGCGGGCTATTCCCGTATTTTAGCA
>CAZUWX010000075.1:0-13573 GCA_964624205.1 uncultured Chitinophagaceae bacterium | reverse complement strand
TTGTGGCGTACGAAAACAACGAAAAAAGAATGGAAAGCGTTTATAGCAAACGCATAAGAGCGGGCAAAAGAAGAACCTACTTCTTTGACGTAAGAGCAACCCGCGGTAATGATTATTATATCACCATTACCGAATCCCGGAAAAAGTTCAACGAAGACGGATACGACCGGCATAAGATCTTTCTTTATAAAGAAGATTTTAATAAATTCCTGAAAGCGTTAACAGAAGCAGTTGACTACGTAAAGACCGACCTGATGCCCGATTTCGATTTTGATGCCTATAACCATGATCAGGCAGGCGAATTGGAAGGGGATCACGAGGAGACAGAGGTCGCCGAAGTTGCTGCAGCCCCCGCGATAAGCGTTGCTCCGGTAGTACAATCGGTGGTAGCGCAGGACGATGACGCTTCTACCAATGAAGAAGTAGATAAATGGTAGCATGAATGCCTCAGCAGAATTGCTCCGCCCCGTTGCATAAACGGGGGGAGTTATTTTAGCCTGACCGTTGCAGACCTGATACGTTTCCCATCCTGCCCGTAAACTGTCAGGTGATAGATCCCCCTTGGTAAATTGTTGACAGCTAGTGTTTCCTTAAGATCATTTCCGGTAACCACTACCTCTCGTTCGATTAATCGCTGACCCAGCGAACTGTATAAAGTGATGGCATACCTGCCGGAAGGCGGGTTGAAAAGCTGCACGTTTAACGTCTGTGTTGCCGGGTTGGGATATATCCGCAAAGTGAGTTGATCGGAACGCGAGAGTAATAATACCGGCGAATACTGGATTAACCCGTTCTTGTCTGTCAGGACGATCCGGTAATAGTTGTTGCCAGCCAGCGGAAACTCATCGGTGTAAACTCCTTCATCCTGATCATGTGTGCCGATCTGCACCAGTTCATTAAAGCTGATCCCATCGGCACTTCTCTCCAATGACATGGTACTGACATCAAAGGCCGTATCCACCTTCCAACTCAACAGATTGAACAGGTCGGAGATGTTTCCTTCAAGACTAATCTGGCTCACCAGCGCAGGCCCTGAAAATTTCAGGTCGAATACCGCTTTGGTGTTCTGGATGCCATTGGCAACGAGCAGATAACCCGTGTTGGCCTCCAAATTATTCACGGGCACCAATACCCCGTCGGCATTAAAACTGAGAGCAGCCACCGGTGTCGGGAATGCCGCTCCGGCCGGACAGGCGGAGAGTTTATAAACAGTAAGCCTGACGCCGGTTACCTCCACCCCCGCCGAACCAGGGGTACATGCTGCCACCGCCTCCGGCTCCGTTGAATAGTTCATCACCTCAATAGATAAGGCGCCACTCTTTGCATTTGTCCTGATGGGATAGTAGACGGTGTTGGTAATGGAGGTTCCTCCGCCGCCGGGGATCATTTGATTGTATGCCGGGTCCACAAATTTGTTACTGGTGGCGTGCACCAGATCGAAGCTCGCCGTGGCGAACATAGGCGTTGGCACTGCAGGAAAACTGACCGGGCATTCATCCTTGTTTTCCACTATCCGCTCCAGCAACGACATTTCCTGCGGTGCTGCCAGGCAACTGCCATAGGTGTTGCCTCGCGGGGTGAGCAGGTATTCGGCTCCTATCTTTGCCGAGTAATCGAGGCTGATCCTGCGCTGGTTCATGGTAACAGAATAATGCATCACCTTGGCCGGAGAAGAAGTGCCCGCTCCCGATCCCTCAAGAGGGGCAATGATATGGCCCAGGTTGAGTGCATGGCCCAGCTCATGTAGCAAAACGGTCTCCAGGTCCACTTCCGAAGTATTGGAAGAATAGGGTGGGCAGGGCCCAAAGGTGAAAGGTGTGGAACCCAGTGAGAATCCTTCATTGCGCAATACAATGTCAAAGCCCGACTTAAACGCCGAATTGCCGGAGCTGCCGCACACGCTGGCTCCGGAGATGCAGGTGGCTAGTATGCCGGCGGCCAGGGGTGGGGAACCCTTGCCTCCGTTGTCGAACATCACGATGTTTTCCCCGTCGTAGGTGTCTACAACCTGCAGGTTGGTGGTGCCTGCTTCCACGAAGTTTACCCCTGTTGCCTCCGTCCAGGTGGTCAGCGCCCGCTGGAAGGTGGTCTTGGCAGGACTGGTATTGATGTTGACGCCGTTATTGGCGGTGCTGACGCTGTATTTGATATTATATCCCCCGCTCCCGTTTGAGTTGACCAGGTTAAATTGTTTGAATCCCTGGGTGCCGAACTCGCCCGTGAGTACGCTGTACCGGACATCGAGCGGCACCGGTGAACTCCCTGTTGCTCCCGCATTGTCCCGCACCCTGAAAGTGCCGGATCCTGCACGGGTAGGTACCCGTAGTTTTATTTCGGTATTTGTCCATGAGATCACGTGCTTATTATCGTAGGGAATAGTATAAAAGTTTCCCGTTCCCGCATCTGCATCGGAAAACAGCACCGCCGCAGATCCGGAGCCGGTCCCGAAATCCACTCCCTTGATGGTGAGTATGTTGTTGTCGGGATCGTCCAGCGCGCCGGCGTCGACGGTCACCGGATCAAAAGAGCCGACCACTGGCACCAGCTCTGAATTGCTGATCACTTCGCCCTGCCGGACGGGCTGTAGTTCTTCCAGATCAAATTCCCGGTTCCGGATACGGACCGGCTGACCGGTCTGCCGGTTCAGGTCGGGATAAAGCCCGGTCACGATATTATCGTACCGCACAAAGGGGGCGCTCGCGGTTTTGCGGGACAGGTCGTACTGCAGGAAACCCTGGGAACTGCTATACACGTCAAAAGCCTCTTTTCCCCCATAACGGGCGGGCAATTTTGTATAGCTGTCGTGACAAAAAAACACGCCCAGGTCACCGGTTTCCAGGCTAAGCTGGTGGCTGGCCTGTATGCTGTAATCGCCTACGGTGCCGCCGACCGTGATCACCGCTATAGTGTCTTTCTGCACCGTGCCTTTGAATATTTTGTACACTTCAACCTGATTGGCTGTGAAGATCATCGTGTGCGCATCATTCCAGAAGGCGTTTTGCCCCACTACCTTTCCCTCCACAATCACCGACGCCCGGCTCACCTTCTCTTCGGCGGATACCTTGTACAGGCTCTGGCCCGCCACGGGCGTGGTCAGGGCCAGGAAAACTAGTCCGGTAACAATCCGAAAAAGACGGGCATTGCGTCTCATGTATGCTGGTTAAAGGTTCTGCGGAAACAGCATGGCTGCACTCCGGCTCAATTACCGCTCCTCATCATCTTATACGTATTGATCAGCCCGTTTGTGGAGCTGTCATGGTTTTTAATATACTCCGTACCGGGCAATTCTCCCAGTATTTTGTTGGCAAGCTGTTTACCCAGCTCCACTCCCCACTGGTCGAAGCTGAATATATTCCAGATCACCCCCTGTACAAATATCTTATGTTCATAAATAGCAATTAGCTGACCAAGCGTGAAAGGGGTGATTTTTTTAACAAGAATGGAATTCGTGGGCCTGTTGCCACTGAAGGTTTTAAAGGGGATACGGAAGGGGTCGGTGCCATCCTCGGCCTCCTTGGCTGTGCGCCCGTTCATCAGGGCCTCCGTTTGTGCAAAAAAATTGGAAAGCAGCTTGCGGTGATGATCCCCCACAGGATTATGGCTGATGGCCGGTGCGATGAAGTCGCAGGGGATCAGCAGGGTGCCCTGATGGATCAACTGATAAAAAGCATGCTGGCCGTTGGTACCGGGTTCACCCCAGATCACAGGGCCGGTGGCGTAGTCCACGGGTTTCCCGGAACGGTCTACCGATTTCCCGTTGCTTTCCATGTTGCCTTGCTGAAAGTAAGCGGCAAAACGATGCATATATTGGTCGTACGGAAGGATCGCCTCGGTTTGGGAGCCAAAGAAGTTGGTGTACCAGATGCCGATCAGGGCCAGTATCACCGGGATGTTTTTTTCAAAGGGTGTTTCACGGAAACGTATATCCGTGAAATTCGCGCCCTTTAGTAATTCTTCAAAGTGGTCGTAGCCGATAGTCAGCGCGATAGAAAGGCCGATGGCGCTCCACAGCGAATACCTGCCCCCCACCCAGTCCCAGAAGACGAACATGTTCCGGCGGTCGATCCCGAATTCCACCACGGCTTTTTCATTGGTAGAAAGCGCTACAAAGTGTTTGGCGATATCTTTCTCCTCCCCGTACTGTAGGAACCAGTCCCGTGCCGTGTGGGCGTTTGTCATGGTTTCCTGGGTCGTGAACGTTTTGGAGGCGATCAGGAAAAGTGTTTCTTCCGGGTTGACCTTTTTGAGTGTTTCGGTGATATCGGTGCCATCGACATTGGAAATGAACAGGGGCTGTATGCCTTCTATCCAATAAGGCCTGAGCGCCTCGGTGACCATGGAGGGGCCCAGGTCGCTGCCTCCGATGCCAATATTGACAATGTATTTTATCTTCTTGCCCGTGTATCCTTTCCATTGCCCGGAATGAATGCGGATGCAGCACTGTTTCATCTGTTCGCGGACCGCGATGATCTCCGGCATCACATCCTGAGCGCCCTGCTCCTGTACCGGCAGGGTGTTGAAGTTACGAAGGGCGGTATGGAGTACTGCCCTGCCTTCGGTGGCATTGATCTTTTCACCGGCAAACATGGCCGTGATCGCGTCGGCGAGCCGGCATTCCCGGGCCAGGTCGAACAGCAGTTCCAGGGTTTCCGCGCTGAGGATATTTTTGGAATAATCCACCAGGAGGTCGCCCTCCGTAAGTGAAAAACGATCAAACCGTTTGCTGTCGGCCTGGAACAGCTCTTTGAGATGCCAGCCGCGGGCTTGCTGATGGTGTGTTTTCAATGCAGACCAGGAAGCTGTTTGCGCTGGGTTGATGGTAGGGAACATAGATCAGAAATTGCTTGTTAATTGCGGTGGTCAGGCGTTTACGGGGTTGGTCGGTTGCCGGTCTGAGGAAAGGATGACCGGCTCCTCTCCGCCTGCCAGTTCATTTTTAAACGCTTCACGCGGTTTGAGTCCGAGGAGCCCGAATAGCTGCATGTCCTCTTCAAAGGACGGGTTAGGAGTGGTAAGCAGTTTTTCTCCTGCGAATATGGAATTGGCGCCGGCCATAAAGCAGAAAGCCTGCTCTGCATCGCTCATCGCGGTTCTTCCGGCGCTAAGCCTGACCATTGAAGCCGGCATCAGGATCCTGGCTGTGGCGATCATCCGTACCATATCCCATATATCGATACGCGGCTGGTCTGCCAGGGGGGTGCCCGCCACAGGTACCAGGGCGTTGATGGGCACGCTTTCGGGGTGTTCGGGCAGGGTGGCAAGGGTGTGCAGCATCCGGATCCTGTCTTCATGTTTTTCTCCAAGCCCGATGATGCCCCCGCAACAAACGGTCACGCCTGCCCGGCGTACATTGTCAAGGGTCTTGAGCCGGTCCTCGTAGGTGCGGGTGGTGATGATCTCCTGATAATATTCCGAAGAAGTATCGAGATTGTGGTTATAGGCATAGAGTCCGGCATCGGCCAGTCGCTCCGCCTGGTGTTCGGTAAGCATACCCAGTGTGCAGCATACTTCCATTCCCATCTCATTCACGCCTTTCACCATGTCTATCACCCGGTCAAAATCGCGGTTGTCCCGCACTTCTCTCCAGGCAGCTCCCATGCAGAACCGGGTAGAACCGGCATCTTTGGCTTTTTTTGCGTAGCCCAGCACTTCCTCCTTTTTCATCAGGCCGTGCACGTTCACCCCGGTGTGGTAGCGTGCTGCCTGGGGGCAATAAGCACAGTCTTCCGTGCAGCCTCCGGTCTTTATAGACAGCAGGGTGCATACCTGTACTTCACCTGTATCATTATATTGGCGGTGCACGCTGGCTGCACGGTACACCAGCTCTAGCAGGGGGGTATTGTATATATCGTAAATTTCTTCTTCGGTCCAATCGGTTCTGATACCTTCATTCATTGTTACCCGGTTTTAGCGACAAACCTACAAGAAAATGACGAATTTTTCAGGAGAGGTTGTGCAGGCCTGGGAACAACTCACAGGTAGCTGAGGTTGGTTTTGGGGGTGAGGGTCAGCACGGTTTCATACATGAGCCGGATGGTCTGTTCGATATCGTCGCGGTGAAGCATTTCCACAGTGGTATGCATATAGCGCAACGGGATGGAGATCAGTACCGAAGGACAACCGTCGTTGGCATAAGCAAAGGATTCTGTATCGGTGCCCGTGCTCCGGGAAATGGCCCGCATCTGCACCGGTATCTTTTTACTCTCCGCTACTTCCTGTACGAGGTCCAGCAGCTTATTGTGTACCGCCGGGCCAAAGGCGAGCGACGGGCCCCTGCCACAAAGCACGTCCCCTTCCACAATCTTGCTGATCATGGGGGTATGGGTATCGTGGGTAACATCGGTGATGATAGCGATATCCGGCTTGATTCTCCGGGCGATCATTTCTGCGCCCCGCAGACCGATCTCTTCCTGCACCGCATTCACCACGTAGAGCCCGTAGGGAAGCTTTTTTTTATTCTCTTTCAGGAGTCGCGCCACTTCGGCGATCATAAATCCGCCGACGCGGTTATCAAAGGCGCGGCCAATATAGCTGCCGTAGGCAAGTTCTTCAAAACCATCCCGATAAGTAACTACGGATCCTACGCGAATGCCCAGGTCCGCTACTTCCTGCTTGGTGCGGGCCCCGCAGTCGAGGCAAAGATTATCTACCTTGGGCTGTGTCTCTTTTGCATCGGGGCTGTTGAGCCGGGTATGAATAGCGGGCCAGCCGAAGACGGCTTTCACCGGGCCCTTTTTCCCGTGAATGAACACACGTTGGCTGGGCGCCACCTGGTGATCCACACCACCGTTACGTTTGAGGTAGATCAGTCCTTCGGGTGTAATATAATTAACGAACCAACTGATCTCATCCGCATGCGCTTCTATCACTACCTTAAAATCCGCTTTGGGATTGATCACTCCCACAGCGGTGCCGTAGGGATCGGAAAAGCTGGAGTCAACATAAGGTTTCAGGTATTCGAGCCATAGTTTCTGGCCGCTGCTCTCAAATCCGACGGGGGAGGGGTTATTTATGTAATTTTCTAAGAACTGCAGGGAGCGGGTAGTCAGGATAGCAGGTGCTTTTGTCGTCTTTGCTGTTTTTGCCATGGAAATTTATCTTTATTTAAATTGATCTCACCTAAGTAACTGTGTCGGGACAGCAGTTCAACGACTATGCTAATCCGTTGCGAATCGTTTCAGCTAATCCTCATCTATCTGTACAATAACCGGTGTGGTCAGCGTGTCACTGACATTTCCGGCCAGATCCGTCACTACGATATGAAATCTCACCGTGTCGTTATAATTAGGATTTTCGTTCAGGAAGTTTCCGGGAATCACAACCTGGATCTCTCCTTCGGAGGTTTTGGGGAAATCAGGAAGCGTGTAGCCTACACTGTCTGGCTGGGGATTTATTATGGGATAAAATATGTTCAGTCTCTCGGGCAGATAGGTGAGCAACCCATTGCCCAGGTCGCCTTCCTTATCCCTGTACTCCAGCAGGATCACCAGGTCCATCCCCGAGTATATTTCCGTGGAGTTGACGCTTTTGAGCGTTATGGAGGGTTTGGTTTCCAGCTTATCTTTGCTGCAGGCAAAGGCCAGCGTTACAACCAGTAATAAGAAAGAATATCTTTTCAACATAGAAAAAGTATGTGTTACAAATTTAACGGCTTAGAACTGAATAACCCCATATGAATTGTGAATTGGAAGATAAAGTTTTGTCTGTAAAAGGCCGGGAACTGGATGAACTGGCGGTTGATGTATTCCGTCATCAGTTCAGCCATAACCCCTTATACCGCTCCTTTGTGGAAACGCTTGGCGTTGATCCCGGGCAGGTGACAGACCTTTTATCCATTCCATTTCTGCCGGTTGCTTTTTTCAAATATCACGACGTAAAAACGGGAAGTTTTGATCCCGGGCAGGTGTTCGAGAGCAGCGGCACCACGCGCTCCGGAAACAGCCGCCACCTGGTGCGTTCCCTGGCCTTGTATGAAAAGAGCTTTTTGCAGGGTTTTGAGCTTTTTTACGGTCTGCCCGAAGACTGGTGTATTGTGGGTTTGCTGCCTTCCTACCTGGAGCGGGGGAATTCTTCACTGGTACGGATGGTGGACGGGCTGATCCGCCGGAGCGGGCATCCGGACAGCGGGTTTTACCTCGACGAGTTTGCGGCGCTGGCTGCATTGCTGAAAAAGAACGAAGCTGCTGCACAAAAGACCCTGCTCATCGGCGTTACTTTTGCCCTGCTGGATCTGTCTAAGGAATTTCCCTTCCCCCTGCAGCACACCGTGGTGATGGAAACGGGGGGAATGAAGGGGCGCCGGCGCGAGCTCACGCGCGAGGAAGTGCATGCTATATTGAAACAAGCGTGGCATCTGGAGCAGATCCATTCCGAATACGGCATGACGGAATTATTGTCGCAGGCCTATTCGAAGGGGGAGGGGGTATTCCGTTGCCCGCCCTGGATGAAAGTGCTGTTGCGCGATGAGGACGACCCGCTCGGCCTGCACGGCCCCGCGCAAAGCGGGCCCCGTAACGGGTTGGTGAACGTGGTGGACCTTGCCAATCTCCATTCCTGTTCCTTTATTGCCACCGACGATATCGGCAGGCTCCATCCTGATGGAAGTTTTGAGATCACCGGACGGATGGATAGCAGCGACGTGCGGGGCTGCAGCCTGTTGTATACGTAAGCCTTATCAGGAAATAAAATAATTCAGTACCATCACCCCCATCAACCCCACCACGGCCACGATGGTTTCCATGATCGACCAGGACCGGAAAGTGTCTTTCAGACTCAGGTTAAAATATTGTTTGAACAACCAGAACCCCCCATCATTGACGTGCGAGAACATCAGGCTCCCCGCGCCTATGGAGAGTACCATCAGGTTCGGATCTACCTGCGATTGATTCATCAGCGGGATCACAATGCCTGCAGTGGTAAGCCCCGCAATAGTGGCCGAGCCCAGGCAAACCCTGATCACGGCTGCGATCAGCCAGCCGAGCACCAGGGGATGGATATCCACTCCCAACAGCAGCTCTGCGATCTCCCTGTCCACACCGCTGTCGGAGAACACCTGTTTCAGCGCCCCCGCCCCGGCAATGATAAAGATGATCAGCGAGATATCGGTGACGGCATCGGCATACCAGGTCATCACCTGTTTCATCTTTGCTCCGTGACGCAGGCCGAGCGTATAGGTGGCGATGATGATCGTCACCAGCATCACAATAACGGGGTCGCCCCAGAAAATAATCGAGGGGTGAGCCGGATGCGTAGCGGGCACCAGGTGGGCCAGCACCGTAAAAAGCATCAGCAGGATCACCGGTAGCAGAGAAGTGATAAAAGCGTTGAAGCCGCCCGGGAGCTTGCTGGCGGCCATTTCGCGAGGTTTGAATATTTCCAGGGGAGTGGAGTGGATATGTTTCAGGGTACTACCGAAAATCGGGCCCGCAACGACGATCGCGGGGATGGCAACTATGATTCCATAGATCAGCGTGAGTCCCATATCGGCCTCGAACTGCGCCACCAGCGCAGCCGGCGAGGGATGCGGAGGCAGAAAACCGTGCGTCACCGACAGCGCGGCCAGCATCGGGATCCCCGTGGCCACGGCAGGCAATTTGAACTGGTAAGTGATCGAGAAGATCAGCGGCACGAATAGCACAAAACCTACATTGTAAAAGAGCGGGATACCTACTATAAAACCGGTTATCATCAGTGCCCAGGGAATATTCTTTTTTCCAAATATCGCCACCAGCGAAGAGCTGATCTTTTCCGCCGCCCCACTCTCAGCCACCAGCTTGCCGAGCATGGCGCCCAGGGCGATGATCACCAGCAGCGAACCCATGATATCGCCCATGCCTTTTTGTACGGAATGGGTGATCTGCGTAACCGGAATGCCCAGTAAAAAGGCGGCCAGCAGCGACACGACCAAAAAAGCCAGGAAAGCATTAACCTTTCCCCAGGTGATCAGCAGGATCAAAATGACGATACAAATGACGATGATGAGAATGCTCATATTTTATCTGAATTGAATGGCCCTGGCAGGCTGAATACGTTTGACAATTAGTGTTGGAATTAACAGTACGAGAAAACAAATGAAAAATGTGCCCAGGTTCACGAGCAGTATCTGCCACCAAACAATATCTACCGCCGCCTGCGAAATATAATAGGCTTCTTCGGGAAGCTTGATGAATCCCCAGCGTTGCTGCAGCCAGCAGACCAGCAGCCCAAGCATATTACCTCCGGCAAGCCCTGCCAGACTGATGATCGCACCGTGAAAGAGGAATATTTTCTGGATCGTAAAATCTCCGGCGCCTATTGCCTTCAGCATGCCCACCATACGCGTACGCTCCAATACCAGGATCAGCAGGCAGGTGATCAGGTTTAGCGAAGCGATGATGATCATGATGATCAGCACAATGCCGATCGTTTTATTCTGCAGGTATAACCAGTCGAATATATTCGGGAAGATTTCGCGTATTGTGCTGCTTCGCAAACCCATCGGGATCTTGTATAATATTTCTTCGCTTACCCGGTCCATATCCCGGAAATCCTTCAGCACCACCTCATAACCTCCGATCTGGTCCGGGCCCCAGTCGTTCAGCCGCTGTATCAGGCGAAGATCACCCAGTGCGATCAGCTTATCGTATTCCTCTATGCCCGTCTTGAATATTCCGGCGATTGTCAGCCGCCGCGGGCGGGGTGGCGCCCCGCCAGGCTGGATAAAATAGATCAGCAGGCGGTCGTTCACGTCCAGCTTGAGCAGCCTGGCCACGGATTCGGAGAGGTTGATCTCGCTGCTGTAGCTGGAATCAGTGAAGTCAATCCATCTTCCCTTTATCAAAAAGGGCTGCAGATTCTCGAAATGATAGCCTGATTCCACACCCTTGAACAGCACCCCCTCGATGTTTTCCGAGGTCTTCAGAATGGCATTCTTGGTCGCATACGCCTGGATCGCTTTTATCTCCGGTATGGATTCGATGAGGCGGGTCACCGAATCGGTACGGTAGACCGGCGTTTCTTCCGCAATGGATATCCGCGCAGCTTCATAGTTGTGCACGCGGATATGCCCCCAGAAACTAAATACCTTTTCGCTTATGGTCTTCTGAAAACCGCTGGCAAAAGCCAGTGTAACGATCATGATCATCACGCTGATCACCGTGGCACCCACTGATAACCGGATCACGAACCGGGAAAAGGATTTCTGCTGATTAAAGGCAATACGCCTGGCTATAAATGCGGAAATGTTCAAACAGGCATGGTTTTAGATTCCAAAAATAGCCGGTTTTGTGTTATTATTGATGTATATGTCGCTCATGAAGATACTATTCCTATGCCTCTTCGGCTGCTGTCTCCGGTCTTTTTCGCAGATCCCCGAAAAAATATACCAGCCCCGGATTAAATCCGTTCAATTGTACCATGCGGGTAACCAGCTTGCCTACCCGGTGATCAGGCTGGGCAGCGCCGATATGCTCGAACTGCATTTTGACGACCTCGACGGCAATATTAAGAACTATTCCTACACTTTTCAATTGTGCAATGCCGACTGGACACCCGCGATACTCAGCCATTTTGATTTCATCAAGGGATTTTCCCAGGTTCGGATCAGCAACTATAGAACTTCCTCCTTTGCACTTACCCGTTATACCCATTACCAGGCTGTACTGCCCGACCGCAACTGCATGCCTTCACGATCGGGTAATTATATTCTGAAAGTGTTCCTCAACGGCGACACTTCCCAACTCGTTTTCACCCGGCGTATGCTGGTGGTGCAGGAACGGTCGGCCATTGCAGTGCAGATACAACAGCCGCTGAACGGTCTTTATTTTCGCAGCCATCAGAAAGTACAGTTTAAGGTGAACCTCAACGAGGGACTGGACGTGGTGAACGCACAACAGCAGATCAAAGTGGCAATCCTGCAGAACAACCGATGGGACAATGCGATCACACATATCGTTCCCAGTTTTTTTTCAAGGAATACCCTGGAGTACAACACGGAAAATGACGCAATCTTTCCTGCGGGCAAAGAATGGCGCTGGCTGGATCTCAGAAGTCTCAGGCTGCAGACCGATCGCGTCGAAAACGCACGGTACAGCAATCAGGGCACCGAAGTGTTCGTGAAGCCCGATGCCGACCGCAGCGGCCTGCAGTTCAATTTTTACCGCGATGCGAATGGAAGATACTACCTGCAGCCCTCCGAAAATATCAATCCGCACTGGCAAGCCGATTATGCCACCGTGCATTTCCGGTTCGTTCCTCCCGGTAATCAGCCCTTCGCCGGGAAGGAGGTGTATTTGTTGGGCGCCCTGAATGATTATAACCTCGACCCCGAAGCGCAGATGAATTTTAATGCAGCGCAGGGTGTGTACGAAACCACACTGTTTCTCAAGCAGGGGTACTACGACTATGCATATGTTACAGTGGATAGCCAGGACCCCAAACGAATCCCTTCCTTCAGCAACACAGAAGGGAATATCTGGGAAACGGAGAACGAATACATGATACTGGTCTACTACCGCCCGCTGGCGGGCAGGGCCGACGAACTGATCGGGCTAACCCGTGCCAGCTCCCTGCTACCGCGATAAGGGCACCGGGAACATGGCAGCGAGGCCCTGCTATGTGTCCATCACGGCCTCCTTCGGATTCGGCTGTAGTACGCGTTCGTCGCTGCCGCCAGGACACCAACGGCCCTGGATCTGCCCTCCCCATTCTATTTTGGCGATTTCTGGGTAATAATGAAGATATTTGCCGGGAAAACTTTTATTTACGCTTAAATTTTTGAAAATAGCATGAAGCTGATTCGTTTTGGAGAAGCCGGCCAGGAGAAGCCAGGCGTTATCATCAATGAAAAGAGATATGATGTATCAGGGGCGGTGAAGGATTATGACGAGGATTTTTTTGCCTCCAACGGCATCGAAAGATTAAAGGAATATATCAACCAGCAACATAACAATCTTCTGCCCGTTTCCGATAACGTACGGCTCGGCCCTCCCGTTGCACGCCCTTCAAAGATCATCTGCGTGGGACTGAATTATGTAGACCATGCCAAGGAAACCAATTCTCCCATTCCTACCGAACCCATTTTGTTCTTCAAGGCAACATCGGCGCTGGTGGGGCCAAACGACGACGTGGTGATTCCCCGGGGAAGTAAAAAGACCGACTGGGAGGTGGAATTGGCCGTGGTGATCGGCAAAAAAGCCAGCTATGTTGATGAAAAAGAAGCCCTGTCTTACGTGGCCGGGTATTGCCTTCATAACGATTTCAGCGAAAGGGCTTTCCAGCTTGAGCGCGGCGGCCAGTGGGTAAAAGGGAAAAGCTGCGACACTTTTGCACCTGTCGGACCTTTCCTCGCCCTGCCGGAAGACGTCGGCGATGTCGACAACCTGAATTTGTGGCTTACCGTGAATGGTAAGAAGATGCAGGACAGTAATACGTCTAATCTTATTTTTAAGGTGCCCTTTCTTATACACTATATCAGCCAGTTCATGACGCTGCTCCCCGGTGATATCATTTCCACCGGCACTCCGCATGGCGTGGGTATGGGCCTGAAGCCGGAAGCGGTGTATCTCAAAGCGGGCGATGTGGTGGAACTGGGTAT
>CAZUWX010000074.1:1544-13768 GCA_964624205.1 uncultured Chitinophagaceae bacterium | reverse complement strand
TGCCTTCGGAATGGCTCCCCGAAATCCGAGGAGCCAAAGAGGAGGAACAGAGGAGGAAACGAGGAGCCATTGGGTATTCGTTGGGGAGTAATTGAGCGTCGGTTCAGAAGTGCCCGGAGGTTAAAGCGGAGGGTCATACAACTCCGTCGGCGAGTCCGGAAAGCAAAATTTTATTTATATTAGGCGTTTAAACCTTAGCCCCTTGACCATGCTGACCCCTTTTTTCGTCTGGCAAGACAAAGCGTTAAAGAGAATTCATCCGGAAGACGTAATGTGTCTAAACACAGAAGGAAACTATACCCGGATCGTTCTTTCGGACAAAAGCTATTACCTTGTCCGGTCTACTTTATCGGCAGCATTAGAAAAACTTCCGCCTGATTTGTTTATTCGGACCCATCGTTCGTATGCAGTATCGGTGCAATTTATTGATAATGTGGCCAGAGATCATCTGATAATAGAGGATGAAGTTGTTCCAATAGCCAAACGATATTATAACCAGTTGGTTGACCAACTGAATATTGTTGAATAAGCCGGCCGGGGAATTCCGTCCCACCGTTGAAAAGACAAAAATAAACGGATGACGATAACCTCCTATAACGACGATGATTGTTTCCGGCTTTTTAAACAAGGTGATAGCGCGGCCCTACAGTACCTTATAAGAATTTATTCGCCGGTGCTGAGCAGGTATATAATGCACATCACTTAGCTCCCGTCCCCTCCCCCAAGAACTTCAAATACTTGCCCAGGTATTCCCCCGGCGGAGTATGCCACTCCGATAGCCGGGTTACACCCGTGCGGATACAGTGATAATAGAGATCATAAAGCGTTTCCACGATCCGCGGGTCGGGCGACCATCCGCCGCTTTCGTCGCGGATAAAAGCGCCCCTCGGCCCCGTGCCTGCTTCTCTCGCAATTTCAAGCATCGCGTACGATACAGGCAAACGAGCCGACTTCACCCGAACCAGCAGCGTTTCATCACCCTTTACCTTTTTTTCAGCCCGGTCGAATATCCGGTTGTAGCGGGCAATCAGCTCCTCCGACAGGAAACTTTCTTTATCCTGCACCGGCGCGCCGAAGATGGACATTTTTACACCCTGCCCCGATTGGTTGTTGTTGTGCAGTAACTCGATATACTCCCTTATTTCGGGCGCAGCTTTTCCATAATAAGCTTCGAGGAATTCAGTCTTTTCTTTTTCCAGATCGATATCCGGGTTCCATAGCATCCTTGCGATCAGATAGGCCCTCAACCGCGCCATTTCCCCTCCCCGCTGGATATTACCCTGCTCGAACAAGGCAGACACATTATTGTCTCGCAGGAACCGGATATTAGGCTGTAGCACGCGGAGGTTAGGGAAGGGAGCCAGCAGATTAGAGAAGCGGATCGTATAGTCCCAGATCAAAATATTGCCGGTGATCTTTCCCCACCCTTTCAGGTCGTCGGCGAACGATGGATCGCCCGTCTCCATGGGATCGTTGCGCGAACTTTCGATACTGCACAACATGATGTTTACGTTTTTTCGGGGAACGATGTCTTTAGGGGGTACCCGCGAATACTGATAGGCCAGGGTGGAGATGATCTTATCGGGGAACCGGTCGGCCACCTGGTTTACAAAGTTCAGCAACGAGCCCATGCCCAGCGCAGGATACCCGCCACCGCCATGTGTCGAATACATTTTTTCTTCCGGGGCAAAAGCCGCGTATCGTTTATCCAGTTCCGCGCATTTGTCGCAACGGCAATAATTGACATTGTCGTTCTGGCTGACCGACCAGTACAGCGCTTCCGGATTTCTGTCGATTGCCGCTTTGAGATTCCGGCAAACAATCTCCAGCACATCCGGGTTTGTCAGGCACAACTGCGCTTCCGGATGTGCGCTTTTGCCATCCCAGGAGGGTACGAAACCCGCATGCCGCCGACCATTGTAGTAGCTGAAATATTCGGGGTGTGTTTCGCCATATTCCATGGGATCCAGTAAACGGCTAAAAGTATGCACCCAGTACCCCCACTGGCTTTTGTCGTATCCTTGTCCTTTGAAAGAATGCAGCTTATGCCAGTCCATATATTCGGGGTCATATACATCGTTGTAGTACACTTCCCGGAACGAAAAGGCCGGCAGTTGACGATCGTCTACAGGGGCCAGGGAGAGAGTCTTCTTCCGGGGGACATACGTGACGTCGGAAGCGTATTTTCTACACCCCAGGTGCTGCTCTAAAAAGCTGTACACGCCATACAGCACCCCTTTCCCTGTGCCGCCGGCGATCACCAGCTTTTTTCCGACCGTTTTTATGTGTAATCCGTCTTTTCCGAGTCCGGTGGGAGAGAGTTCGCTCAATTCAGGTCGATTTACATTGCCGACAAGGATTTCCTGCGGCCTGGTTTTCTCACCATCATTGCTAATGGGCAATTCGGCCCCGGAAATGCGGAACAGGTAATCCTGCAGCACGCGCGCCGCCTGGATTTCCACGGCCGTGGGCTGTTGGGGCATCACAATGGTATAAGGTGATTTACCTTTGTTGACGAGCACGATCTTTTGCGCAAAACTGCCCGAGCAGGCGAGTAAGAGCAGGGTTAGCTGAAGTGTTCTAATCATCACCCAATATACACCCCTCAATCGAATTATTTTGAAAGGCAGGGCCGGCAGGCCAGGCGCTGATTCACCGTATTGATCACCATTTGCCGTTCGTCGCCTTCCAGGGGCAGGCGGGGTGCGCGGACATGTTCGGTGCCCATGTCTACCATCGACTCGGCCAGCTTGATGTATTGGACCAGCTTGGGGTGAATGTCCAGCTCGAGCAATGGCATGAACCAGCGCTGGATGGCGGCTGCTTCTTCGTACCTGCCTGCTTTGGCCAGGTTGTACACCGCCACGGTCTCTTCCGGGAAAGCATTTACCAGCCCGGCGATCCAGCCGCTGGCGCCCATCATCAGGCTTTCCAGGGCGATGGGATCCACACCGGTCAGGATCTTAAAGCGGTCGCCGAAGCGGTTCTTCATCCGGCTGACGTTGATGACGTCGCGGGTAGATTCTTTTACACCCACGATATTGACGCATTCCGCCAGTTCGGCGAACATTTCCAGGGTAACAAAGATCCTGTAATCGACGGGATTATTGTAGATGATGACGGGCAGGGAAACGGATTGCGCCACCGCTTTCATGAACGCAACGGTTTCGCGGTCGTCTGCCCGGTAGCGCATGGGAGGCAGGAGCATGATACCGTCTGCACCCAGCTCTTCCGCTTTCCGGGCTGCATATACGGCCTCCTCAGTGCTCTGCTCTCCGAGGTTGAATACGAGCGGCACACGTTTGTTGATCATCTTTACAGAATGGGCGATCAATTTTTCTTTTTCGATCTGGTTCATCGTGCTCACTTCTCCCAGTGAGCCGGCAATAACGATGCCGTGTACGCCGGCTGTCAATTGTTTTTCTATTCCTCTGTCAAAGGCCGCGAAATCAAAGTCTCCATTGGGATGGAATTTTGTGGTCACGGCAGAATAAACGCCGTTCCAATCAACTTGCATATCGTTTGTTTTTATTTTCAATGAATGAGATTCGGATTGAATAGTTTTTGCCGGGCGTTCAGCGGCAGGTCGTTGTACGGCCACCCCGGATCGGGCAACCGCAACAGACAATAGCAATAAGTAACAGCAATGAACAACCGCATATCACCGGTTTTGGATCATTTTATCGCTAAATAGCTTCCAGCAGATATTGTCCGTTCCTCACGGTAGCAAACTGTACCACTCCATCCTTCGACCGGCTATGCCGGACCGTTTTACCCCGCTGGTCGGTGAGCCTGAATCGTGGACTGAACCGGATCCGGCAGGTTTCACCGGCAGTGGAGCGGATGGCTACCTTCTGCACCGCATTATCTTTCCATTCAAAATCCAGCTCAAAGCCGTTGCGTGCCTTCACGCCCTGGAAACGGCCTTCCTTCCAAACGGCCGGCGTGGCCGGCAGTAATTCGATAATGTCTTCCTGCGATTGCAGCAGCATCTCGCTCACCCCTGCAGCGGCGCCGAGGGTGCCGTCTACCTGCATCGGCATCCCCGAGAATAGCTGCGGCAATGCATGGCGGGCGAGGTAGAGGTTGAGAATACGATGTGCGTGTTCGCCGTCTTTCAAACGCGACCAGAGATTTACCTTCCATGCCATAGACCATTCCGCATTCCCGTGTGAGCTGTCGGTGCGCATCACGAGGGCTTTTTCAACCGCGGGCATGATATCCGGCGTTTTCGTATAGGACAGCATATTTCCGGGATACAACCCGTATAGGTGAGAATTATGGCGATGGCCGGTGGTTTCCAACTGTCCCCAGTCCTGCGCCCATTCCTGCAGGCTGCCGTCTTTCCCCACTAAGGGGGGCACCAGGCGGTTGCGGGCGGCGGTTACCTCGCGGGCGTATTCGCTGTCCACACCCAGGTCGCGGGTGGCTTCGCTGTAGTAGGTGAACAGATCGTGCAGGATCTGCATGTCGATGGTGCTACCGGCGCAGACGTTGGTGGAGGGTCGGAAACTGGCAGTGATCTCGTCAAAATAGGGTCCGCTGCCCTTCCGTACGGGGAAGTTTTCCGGCGAATTGGAGGGATTGGTGACCAGGTAGCCGGTCCGGGGATCCTCAACGAGGAAGTCCATGAAAAAATCCACCGAGCCTTTCAGCACGGGATATATTCTTTTTAGGTAGTCCTTGTCTTTAGCATACCGGTAGTGCTCCCACAGGTGGGTGGCCAGCCAGGCGCCCCCCACCGTGAAGGTGCCCCAGGTGGAGCCGTCCATGGGTGCGGCCACCCGCCACAGGTCGGTGTTCTGATGGAACACCCATCCGCGGGCGCCATAGTGCTCGCGCGCCACCTGCGAACCCTGGTCTGTGAGTTCTTCCATCAGCCGGGTAAAGGGTTCGAACATCTCGGACAGGTTGCCGCTTTCCACCATCCAGTAGTTCATCTCGAGGTTGATATTAGTGGTCATCTTTGCATCCCACCAGGGATTCATGTCTTCGTTCCAGATTCCCTGCAGGTTGGCGGGCTGTGAGCCGGGGCGGGAAGCGCTGATCAGCACATACCGCCCGAACTGGTAGGCCAGGCTGGCCAGGGAGGGGTCGGCGGTCCATCTCACCAGTTTGGTCCTTTCCGGCGTTGGCAGCCACGTGTTTTCGGCTAGTGGAAGCCGTAGTTTCACCCGCTGGAAGATGGGCGTGTAGTCGGCCAGGTGTGCCTGGCGGACCTGTGCATAGGTTTTGCCCTTTAGTTGCTGTAACCCCTGCTGCACCCGGGCGGCCTGGTCGGCGCTTACGTCTTTGTAGTTGACGAAATTAGTGGCGGCTACCAGGTAAAGGGTGACGGCATCGGCGTTGCGGATGATCATGTTTTCATCGTCGATTTCGATGCTGCCGTTCTCTAACGTTGCTTTCAGCCGCGCTTCGTAACGGAGCTGCCCTTTCACGCCCAGGTAGTCGGCCGATTTACCACGCAGGATAAGCTGATCCGGAGCCTGCCCATCCATCCGAAAATAATCGGTTGCATAGTTGGAATGCGCCTGGTTCCGCTGTCCGCGCAGGTTAGCGGTGAAGGAGATGCTTCCGGGCTTGCTGGCCGTGATGCGTATCGCGATTGTTTGGTCGGGGAAGGAAGCCAGCACTTCGCGGTTGTATTTGACGCCGTTCACTTCATAACTCACCGAGCTGATGCCCTTCTCCAGGTCCAGCCAGCGCGCATAGTGCTGGTACCGGGCGTGTTCTTTGGGAAAAAAAAGCTTGATGTGGCCGAGCGACTGGTATTTCATCTGTTCCACCGGGTATCCCATCAGCTCACGGGCGAACAGCTTCTGGGCGGCGAAGTATTTCTCCTCAAAAACCAGTTGCTGTACCTCGGCCAGGTGCTTGTGTCCTCCTTTCACCACGGTGCTATACGGGCCGCCGGTGAAATAGGTGTCTTCATTGAGCTGGATGGTTTCTTCGGTGGTGGCACCGTAGACCATCGCACCGAGCCGGCCGTTGCCTATGGGGATGGCCTCTTCCCATTTTGCGGCGGGCTTTTCCATCCAGATCAGGTTACCGGGATCGAACTGGCGGTTGTCGATCGCCCGGCGCATTTCAAAATCCTGGGCCTGCGCCGTGAAACCAATGCAGATAAAACCTGTCAGACAAGCTGTAAATCTTGCTAATCTATTCATTCCCATGCTGTATAAACGTGATCGATCGGTTTATTGAACACCTGCGCGGGTATCCCACCAAAGCTGGCGGCCCCAGAACAGGTCGTTGTTATCCAGTCCTTCCAGGAAGGGGGTGATGCTCTCCTTGTTCAGGGTGAGCTCCTCATTGGGATAGGGATACCGGATAGCGGGCCGGGTATGTGAGCCGCGGTATTCGTAGGGCACCTGGTCGAGCAGCGGCACATCGGTGCGACGGGTTTCCGACCAGGCTTCCATACTGTTTTTAAATAGGGAGAACCATTTCTGCATGTACACTTTGTTCAGGTTGCCGGCGTTGTTGCCGTCGAAAGCCACAGCCGGCTGGGCCAGGTAAGCGCTGGCGTCGTCGAATCCATTTTCTTTCATGGAAGACCTGATGCCGTTGATGTACTCCTGTTCCGCGTTGCCGCCGGATACGATGCCGCGCAGGATGGCTTCTGCTTTGATGAAGCACACTTCCGAGTACCGCATTACGGGGGAGAATCCGTTGGGCGTATAGCCATAACTGGTACCGATCCGCGAAATGCCGCTTTGGGTGAAATCGGAAGCCGGGCGGCCCACTTCCAGTCCTGCGTATTTTGTCAGGCCGGGGTTGGATGCCAGGTCGGCTGCCGGTTGGGCGTAGACGGTCAGGCGCTGGTCGTCCAGTGCGATCATTTCATCGATGATCTTGCTGGACATTGCGTACCAGGGGCCGCTGCCGGTGAGGTAGGAATTCCAGGGTTCTATATAGGGTGCGCCACCCGGCCAGTTAAGGTAGATGTTCTCATCCTGGATTAAGGTGGGGTAGAGGCTGGCGTCTCCGAGCACTTCAGAGATGGTAGTTGTTGCCTTGGCGGTTGCCACGTTCGAGATGCGGATGGCTACCCGCAGGCGAAGGGAATTACAGAAGCGTTTCCACCTGTTCACGTCGCCATTCATCAGGATGTCTCCGCTTCCCAATTGGTCGATACTGCCTTCGTTAAACAAGCCGGCGGCGGTCTTCAGATCGGCCAGGATCTTGTCGTAGACGTTTTCCTGTGCGTCGTACTCCGGGCTCAGCTCTCCTGTTTCGGCCTGCAGCGCTTTGGAATAGGGGATGGCACCCCACATATCGGTGGCATATTGCCCGATCAGCGATTTCATGGTCAGCGCCACGGCCTGCATATTCTTGTTGCCCTGCTCTTCGGATTGGTCGATCAGTTTTTGCAGGTTGTTCATTGCATAGAACAGGGAGCTCCAGTGGCCGGTGACGATCTCGTCGCGATATTCATAGCTGATGCCGATGAAGTTGGTGCCGGGAGAGGTCTGCCCCGCATAATACCCGAGATAATAAATGCCCAGGCGTTCGCCGAACATGGTGGCGATCGAAGACTGGATCGAGCTGGCCAGGATATTGGTGGCGGGTGCGTCCGTCGGTTCGTTGGGATTGGTGTTCATCCCGTCGAAGCTCTTGGTACAGCTCATCACTGAGGTGAGGGTCACCAGTACCAGCAGCAGCTTTATATGGATTGAATGTATTCGTGTCATCTGAATATTTTTTGTCTTTTCAAAAAGGTTCTTTAGAGTCCGAATTGTAGTTTAAGGCCCACGCTACGGGTGGGGGGTATCTGGTACATCTCGATGCCCAGCCCGCTGTTGCTCACGCCCAGCCCGGTTTCGGGATCTATATGGGTAAGGTTCGACTTGTGGGTGTACAGCAGTGCGAGGTTTCTGCCTACCACCGATAGGCGGGCGGATTGCAGGAATTTTATATTCTGTACCGGGAAGCTGTAACCGATGCTCAGTTCCCTGAACTTGACATAGGAGCCGTCGATGATCGCATTTTCATGCAGGCTCCAGACGTAACCACCGGCAAAGTATTCCTGGGCGCTGATCCGGGACGTGTTCTCGTGTCCGTCTTCGTACACACCGTTTATGATGATCCCATTCTCGCGGATACCGTTCTCCACGGTGCTGGCCTGGGTTCCGTTGGCCTGGTTATGCCACTGGGTATAAGAGAAAATGTCCCCGCCCATGCGCATGTCGATCAGTGCGCTTAGCATGAATCTTTTATAGCTGAAGATATTATTGACGCCGCCCGTCCAGTCTGGCGTGATGTTCCCCAGCATTTCGTTGCCGGCCACAATGGGTATCCCGGTAGCGTTCACCACGATACGGCCCTGGTCGTTCCTGAGATACGCGCCGCCGGTGATAAGGCCATAGGCTTCGCCGGGAACGGCCTGCACGGTTACGTTGTTGGTAGCGATCACGTAATTCTCGATACCGGGGTAGAGTTCCACCACCTTATTGCGGTTCCTCGCCCAGTTGATGATCATCTCCCAATTCAGTCCGTTGGGGTTATCGAGGATCCTGCCTGCGAGCTGGAGCTCAACTCCTTTGTTGTCGATGCGGCCGGCGTTGATGAGCATGCTGCCGAAACCGGAGGGTTTGGAGATGTTCACGGACATGATCTGGTTGCGGGTGGAGGTGCTGTAGTAGGTCGCGTCCAGTGAGAGGCGGTTCTGCAGGAAACGGAGTTCCGCGCCCACCTCGAAGGAATTGGTGATCTCCGGTTTCAGGTTGAGTGGGGGCAGGGTGCGTGTATAGTTATACAGTGCCACACCGTTCCAGGCGGCGCTGGAGGGAGAATAGGTGGCGTTGGTGGCATAGGGGTCGGTGTCATTACCCACCTGTGCCCAGCCAAGGCGCAGCTTGCCGTAGTTGAACCGGCCCGATTGGAGTCCGAGTGCTTCGGAGAATACGAACCCGAGACTGGCCGAGGGGTAGAAGTAGGAGCGGTTGTTAGCCGGTAGCGTGGAGCTCCAGTCGTTCCTGCCTGTCAGGCCCAGGAAGAGGTAATTATTATAGGCCAGGTTCACGGCGCCGTACACACTCTGCGTTTCTTTTTCGCTCTCGTAAGTGGATGCGCTGACGGAACCCCTGACATTGGCGATCGTGTACAGGTCCGGAACGGTCAGCTGGGAGGCCGACAGCCACATCGATCTGTATTTGTTGTTGCGGATATTGGTGCCTACCATTCCATCGATATGAAATGCGGAATTGATCTTTTTGTCAGCGATAAGCATCAGGTCGGCGTTGTTCTCGGAGGAGATGATCTGTGTCTGATCGAATTTGCCTCCGCTGGTGCTGTTATGAGAGCGGGAAGAAACAATGTTCTTGCGGAATTCGCTGTAATAGTCGGTTCCGATCACGCCTTTCAGCAGGAGCCAGTCGGTCAGTTCGTAGCTGGCGTTCACGTTGCCGAATACACGATTACGCTGCATGCCGTTGGTATTGGCGTACAGGGCGAGGTAGGGGTTGTCCACCCCCTGCTGCCAGTTATAGGGATTGCCGTTCTCGTCGTTGTTTTTCCAGTTGTCGCGCAGCAACTTCATATCGATCTGGCGGCCGAACCAGCCCGTGACGGACATCACCGGGTTATTGGAAGAATACTGGGCGCGTACCAGGTTGTCGCTGCGGCGATTGATATAGTTCATGTTGACCTGTACCTGCAAACGTGAGGTAGGCATGAAGGTGCTGGTCAGGTTGATCATTTTCTGTTTGAGGTCGGTGTTCGGAATGGAGCCCGTCATATCGAGGTTGGAAAGAGACAAACGGGCGGTGGCCTTTTCTCCGCCGGCTGTGATGGACACGTTGTTATCGGTCGTAATACCGGTTTCATAGAACTCCTTCGTGTTGCCGGGGTGGGAAACCCAGTCCTGGTTATCACCGAAAAACTGGTCGAGCTTCAACCCTGCATCCATGCGTGGCCCCCAGCTTTCGTCGCGCATATCGTTCACACCTGCCCCGCGGCCGTTTACGTAATTATAAGAATATTGTTTGGCGTAGTCCTGGTACGACATACCGGGCTGGTTCTGTTTCCAGACGTATTCCTCGCCGTCCGATCCCTGGCCGTAGCTGTTCTGCAGCCTGGGGATAACGTAGGCATTGTCGAATGTGACAGAAGAAGACACGTCAACGCCCAGCTTACGGCTGCTGCTGCCTTTTTTGGTCGTGATCAGGATCACGCCGTTGGCCGCGCGGGAGCCGTAAAGGGCGGCGGCATTGGCTCCTTTCAGTACCGACATCGACGCGATATTGTTGGGGTCGATGTCAGAGGCTCCGTTGCCATAATCTACCCCTGACCCGGCGTTCACCGTACTGGCGTCGTTGAGGATCGGCACGCCGTCTACCACAAAGAGCGGCTGGTTGTTCTTGAAGGTGCTGTTTCCGCGGATGACGATCCGGGAAGAAGCTCCTACGGCACCGTTGGAGCTGGTCACCTGCACACCGGCCACTTTTCCGGAAAGCGCATTTACGATGTTGGCGTCCCGGGTTTTATTCAGTTCTTCTCCCTTGAGTTCCTGAACGGAATAGCCGAGGGCCTTTTTTTCTTTGGTCATACCGAGTGCGGTCACCACTACTTCTCCCAGCTCCTGCCCGTCCCTTTCCAGTACCACTTCGTACTGGTTGGCGCCGGTGAGCGGGGTCTCGCGGGTGGTCATGCCTGTGTAGCTCACCACCAGTATTCCCGAGGCCGGCGCGAGCGGGAGGGTGAATGCCCCGTCTACGTCGGTTTGTGTACCGATGGATGTATTCCTGATCTGCACCGTAGCGCCGGCAACAGGTTCGGCATCGGGTCCTGTTACAACTCCCCGGATGGTTCGCTGCTGACTGAATGCGACGTGCGAGAGCCCTACTAAGAATAGGGTTATGAGTGACAATTGGCGTAGCCTCATAGAACGATGTTGATGGGTTGAAAAATTGGGTTGTTATGCTCAGATACAATACTACCGGTATCCGCCGTTTTATCTTTTTGTTATTTTAATCAATGGTAGATCGATTTTAACCGCTTTTGATGACTGCATTATCGATGCGTTGCAGATTAATCGGTTCCGCAGCCATGCCGGTCTACTCCGCGACCTGCTAATTGTGCGTGTTGGTGGCAAATTCGTCCAGGAATTCCCGGGGCGATTTACCCTTTGTTTTTTTGAAGATGCGATTGAAATGTGCAATGCTGTTAAACCCGGCGTTGTAGGCGATTGCGCTGATACTGTTGCCGGATTGTAAGAGTAGTTTGTTGCAGGCCTCGTTAATGCGTACTTCGTTCAGAAAGGACACGAACGTATGTCCCGTGTGTTTTTTAAAGTACCGGCAAAACGCCTGAGGGGTCATGTGGGCCACCTGTGTAACGTCGCGCAGGCCGATATCTTTGTCGAAATTGTTGAAGATATAGTTGTACACTTCCCCGATCCGGATCCCTTCCGAATCGGTTACCTGGTGTGCTTTGAAATCCTGGGCCAGCGGCTGTAGATCGGCCATGTTGGCAAAGCTGATCATCAGTTGCAGGAAATGGATCAGGCGGTCGAAGCTATTGGAGAAGCGGATGTTATTGATGTGCTGCGCAGTGAGGGTGGCGTATTGTTTCCGGATCCGGAACCCGGAGGGAGTTCGCTGCAGGCAGCGTTGGATGGCATGCATTTCAGGCAGTGCAAAAAGGTGCTGCAACTGTTTGTGCGAATCAAAGAATATGGAAGTGGCAACGATCCTTTTCTGACTGTCCGGCTGATAATAGGCTGCTTCGCATTTAAACACATGCGGCATATTAGCTCCGATCAGGAAAATATCGTTCGGTCCGAATATGTGCATGTTATTCCCAACCACCAAAGTGCCTTCTCCTTCGTGTATCCAGGTGATCTGCCACTCGGCGTGCCGGTGGTAATATATATAAAAGTGCGGCAGCACTTCTTCCTTCACCACTATCGACTGGGAGGCGGGATTGGGGATTGTAAATGGTAAAACTCTCATCTTGTCGGCGCTGTATGCAAATTATCTTTCGACGGGTTCAATAGCGGAATTTCGCATAAATAATGATAAAATACGCAAATAATCGGTTCATATTGCGGAAATGGCACCTGCAAAAGCGGTCAAATGGGTGGTTTCGCAGGGAAAAACAAGTTAAAATCTGTTTGCTCCGCTTATTGAACTGCAATTGTTTGACGTAAATTATCAAAGCCAGTCGGATTTATCCGCCGCGGCTGGTAAAAATAGGAGCTACGCGGAACTTTATCAGGATGG
>CAZUWX010000074.1:0-1444 GCA_964624205.1 uncultured Chitinophagaceae bacterium | reverse complement strand
GCGTTGCTAATTGCTTAATGGGCGGATACCCGGAATTCCGTGTTATTCAATTCAAACGGAAATTCATTCTCTTTATCTTTCAATACCTTCTCCAGTTTTTTCTTTATTCTTTTTTCCTTCCCCGAAGACGCAGGCAAGGATTGTTTTTCGTCGGGATCCACACGGGTATTGTAGAACCGGCCGTCTCTGTATAGTTTATACTCGCTATTCAGCACCCATCGGTTGTGCTGGAACCCTCCGGCGCGGGGGGTATAGTGTATAAAGACCTCTTTCTTGGGCCTGAATGATTTTCCTTCCAGGAGTGTATAGAAGCTGGTGCCATCGGTAATATAGGATGATGGGTCTATGCCGGCTGCTTCGGCAAATGTGGGTAGGAAGTCGCTGAAATCGATCATCCCCTCATAGACCCGCCCCTTCCTGATGGCTGTGGGCCATTTTACGATCAACGGAACATGGTTACCGGTGTTAATTGTTTTTCCTTTTCCCCCGGTTATATCCCCGTTGATGGTGGACGAAATGATGGGGCGATGGGTGCCGTTGTCGGCAGTGAATATTAATATCGTATTATCCCGAACGCCGTTTGCTGCCAGTGCATCATCTATTTTCTGCATGATCTTGTCAGTATAGGCCACCATATCCGCAAAATAGGCGGTGTCTCTCTCGTTCCTCCTACCGGCATCTGCGTATGCCGGGGATTCCGGAGTCGGTACAAAAGGATCATGTGTTAACACCATCGGGTAATAGATAAAAAACGGGCGATCTGCATTTCTTTTTATGAAATCACAAACATAATCTGAGAAGATATCGGGGCCATAGCTTTCCGGATCTCTGGGCAGATCTTTGCCATTCTGGGTGATCAGGGGATGGGTGTATCGTTCCCCGTTTCTTGGGCGGTGATTCAGTTGCCACAGGCAATATTCGTCGAATCCGAAATGATTGGGCCTGCTGAGGTCTCCGCTATCGGGATAGTTTCCTATTCCATTTAGTTGCCATTTTCCGGAAATGCAGGTGGCGTAGCCCGCCTGTTTCAAGAGGTTGCCAAAGGTGGTTTGATTGGGGTTCAGGTAACCGAATTTTTCATAATTTCTATAATTATGTTTACCGGTCATTATTTTTACCCGGGATGGCGTGCATAAGGGTTGTGAATAGCAATTGGTGAAACGTATCCCGCCGGCAGCCATCGCATCCAGGTGGCGTGTTGCATATTCCACATTGCCGTTGCTGCCCACACATTCATAACCCATGTCGTCGGCCATCACAAGAATGATATTCGGCATCGCTGTGGTGTGCTTGGTCTGCTGAGCCTGCAGCGCGTAATTTATTTGACAAACAAGGCCTAAGAATGCGAGGAATGACTTACAAATATTCATGAGCAGTATGTTGAACTTTGTTACCGGATCCGGCAGTATGGATAGACGAATTTAAGTAATATAATAGTATAGCC
>CAZUWX010000073.1:2095-14206 GCA_964624205.1 uncultured Chitinophagaceae bacterium | reverse complement strand
AGATTGAGGATCAGTGCGGTTCCGCCGAGCACGCCGCCCACCTGTATCACTTTGAGCACGGTGAGCAGGAACACGGTCCACACCGCCCAGTTGCTTTTCCCTATCCGCATACCCGGCAGTTTGTCGAACGACCTCATAGGAGTATAGCCCGAAATAATCGCATGGCGGCCAAATTCGAGTTGAATTGCTACCTTGATCAGGCAACTGGCAACAATCACCCATAAAGTAATAAATCCGGCCCTTGCTCCCAGCACGGTCGTAGCGATCAGCTCCCCGGATCCGACGATTGAAGCCGAAAGGATAAAACCGGGACCGAGAAATTTAAGCCGCTCCCGAAAAGTAGTGGGAGCAGCCTTGATGTGGCTGCGATCTACAGAATAGTGATCGGCCTGGCTTACCTGATTGTTCATGCGCTTTATTATCCTTCACAGTGTAAATCGCCTGCTGCTGGCTTGTCTGATTTGGAAAGATAAATTATTTAAGCAAATGAAAACGAAACTGACCACTATTATTGAACTCCAGAGTGGGAGCAGGAATTTTCACCACATTGAGCACAAAAAAAACAGAGCGAAGGAACTTGCTGTTGGTGGGTATCCTGGTGAGATCGGCGTCGGGCGACAAATAGAATCTTCTTAGTCTTTTTATCTGCGAATAATCCTGAACTACCCCATCGGCACCGGTCCAGCGATTTGATCTTCCCCCGTACATACCGCCCGCTCCGTATCCCACCGAAACATTCAGCCACCGGGGAAGCCTGCTTTCCGGAAAAAAGGACGACAGGTTCCCGCTAACCCAGTATATCTGTGCGTTGTAGTCTTTCAATATCCGTTCCGTCGCGGTAGCGCCGAACAACTGGTCGCGCCTGGTGCGCAGTTCCGGCGGATATTTCCCGGGCCAATAGCTGAACTTTATGTGTATCCGCTGCTCTTTCCAGCCCAGATCCTGCACCAGGAACCCGCCCGCGCCAAGGGCATTGGAAGCAATATCACTCCAGCTAAAGCCCCATTCCTCCGAATAAGCATCCTGCAATTCGATGATCCCCTGGTACACCATGCCCATGGTGACGCCCAGCACAGCAGCCTTCTTCCGGTCCAGGCCCGCCCATTCCCACATTTCGGTACCCGCCCGGCTCATGTGGTAGGTCGACCAGATATGACCAGCCTTATCCATCTGGTTCCATTCGGGCAGGTCGTCAAAAAAATGAAATCCGGTGCGCGGGTAATCGGAGTACCAGGCATGATCCAACGCTATATAGGTGCCGGTCCAGGCCAGTGCGTTGGCGCCTGCCAGTATCCACACACGATCCTTATGCAGCGAGGGAGGAAGGGAATCGGCATGGCCGAAACTGACCAGCGTCCATGCCTGTAACCAGATCAGTATGATCGTCCTTTTTGCCACGGGCGATAAAGGTAAATGATTTAAATTGCTGTCAAAACCTGCGCATATGGATGAAGCTATTATAAAGAGATACACTACCTGGCTCAACGGCAGCTTTGACGAACAGACCAAGAGCGAGATCAGCAGGATGGCAAAAGAGGATCCTGAAATGCTCGCAGATGCTTTTTACCGGAACCTCGAATTCGGAACCGGGGGGCTGCGCGGAACCATGGGCGTGGGCACCAACCGGATGAATAAATACACGGTGGGCATGGCCACACAGGGTTATGCCAATTACCTGAAACAGACCTATCCGGGTGGAGTGATAAGGGTGGCGATCGCGCACGACAGCAGGAATAACAGCCGGTTATTTGCGGAAATCGTCGCCAACGTGATGGCGGCTAATGGTATCCGGGTCTATCTTTTCGATGCGCTCCGGCCGACGCCGGAACTCTCCTTTGCCATCCGGCATCTCGGCTGTCAGGGAGGAGTGGTGTGCACCGCTTCGCACAATCCGAAAGAATACAATGGTTACAAAGCCTACTGGAGCGACGGAGGGCAACTGGTTCCCCCGCATGACAAGAATGTGATCCGCGAAGTAGATAAAGTGGCTTCTATAGACGACGTGAAATGGAACGGAGGAGAATCGAATATTTCCCTTATCGGAAAAGACATCGACGAGGAATACATCCGGATGGTGAAAACCCTCTCCGTTTATCCCGAGGTGATCGCCAGGCAGCACGACCTGAAGATTGTGTACACACCTATACACGGAACAGGTATCACCCTGGTGCCGGAGGTATTGAGCCGGTTTGGATTCACCAACGTAACGATCGTGGAAGAACAGGCCGAGCCCGACGGCAATTTCCCAACGGTCGTATATCCCAATCCCGAAGAAAGCGAAGCCATGAGCATCGGTTTGGCGAAAGCGGCAAAAATAGATGCAGACATTCTCCTGGGCACGGATCCGGACGCCGATCGCGTAGGCATTGCAGTGAAAGACCAGCACGGAGAATGGGTACTGCTGAACGGCAACCAGACTGCCGCGCTGGCGTTTAATTACCTGATAGAAGCCCGGAAAACAAAAGGCCTTGCCAGGTCCAACGACATGGTGATAAAGACCATTGTTACCACCGACATGATCGACAACATTGCGGCCGCCAGTAATATCCGGTGCTATAACGTGTTGACGGGTTTTAAATGGATCGCCGAATTGATAAGGGAAAAAGAGGCGAGCGAAAATTATGTGATCGGCGGAGAGGAGAGCTATGGCCTGATGATCGGCTCGCAACTGCGCGACAAAGACGCCGTGTCTGCCGTGGCGCTGCTCAGCGAAATGGCCGCCTACGAAAAAGACAAGGGAAGAACCTTGTTTGAAAAGCTGATCGACCTGTACGTACAATATGGCTTCTATAAAGAGCACCTGGTGTCCATCACCCGAAAAGGAATGGACGGACAAAAGGAGATTGCAGCCATGATGGAATCCTATCGTAGCAATCCTCCCAAAACCATCAACGGTACCGCGGTGGTGGAATCGCTCGATTATAGCAGTCGGAGGCGGAAAAACCTGCAGACGGGGGAGGAATGGGATATCCATCTGCCCAAGTCCAATGTGCTCCAGTTTATCCTGGCCGATGGCTCAAAAATATCTGCGCGCCCTTCGGGCACGGAGCCGAAGATCAAGTTTTACTTCAGTGTACACACCAGGCTCGATAAGGCTTCGGACTTTGAAAAGACCGAGCAGCAGCTTAACGACCGGATCAAAGGCATCATGAGCGCTCTGAAACTGTAGGGATCTCTTTTTTCTCCCGGAAGAAAATTATGAAGAGGAGGAGCACCACTGCGGCTATCCCGGCGGGCACCGACCATATTTTCAACCAGTCGTGCAATTCTCCAACTTTGTAACCGTCTACCACGAAGCCTGAAAACCAGGTGCCGATAAGCATACCCAGCCCGTAGGTAGCGAAGGTGAACAGCCCCTGCGCCGAGTTCTTGATCCGCTCACCGGCTTTTTTCTCGGTGTACATGTAACCGGTCACGAAGAAAAAATCATAACATACACCATGTAGGATGATACCCGCATACAGCATCCACATATTGGTTCCCATGTCGCCATAGCCAAACGCAACGTAGCGGAGTACCCACGCGAGCATCCCGATCACCAGCATGTTCTTCACCCCAATACGGTGGAACAGGAAGGGAATGGCCAGTATAAAAGCAGCTTCCGAAGCCTGCCCGAGGATCATTTTTCCGGCCGCATTCTCCATGCCTTTCTCCACCAGGAAAACATTTGCGAACCCATAATAAAAAGCCAACGGAATACAAATGAGCACAGCCGATATAAAAAATATCAGGTAAGAACGATTGCGGAAAAGCACCATAGCTTCTGCTCCGAAAGATTTTCCCATGGAAGCTTTCTCATTCCTGGCGGTAGGTGGCGTATGCGGCAGCGCAAAGCTGTATAAACCCAGCACAGCGGAAACACCTGCGGCCATGATAAAAGTAGAGGAAGTTTTTTCAATGGCAAGCTGACCGATCAGCAGGCCTGCGGCTATCCAGCCCAGTGAGCCGAATACACGAATCAGGGGAAACTGTTTCCCCGGATTACTCATCTGGAAAAATGCCACACTGTTAGACAAAGCGATGGTGGGCATATATAATAATGAATAGCCGAGAATCACCCAGTAGAAGAGGGTATTGTCGCTGATTGTAGTTGCCAGGAAAAGGAGCGCAGCTCCCAGTAAGTGGAGCACACCCATCAGCTTTTGTGCAGCAAAATAACGGTCGGCGATCATCCCCACAAAAAAGGGGGAGATCATGGTGGCAATTGCCAGGCCGCTGTAAGCGGCGGCAATCTGCATGCCGGAAGAATTAAGGTTTTCCGACATATAGGTGCCCATGGTTACATACCAGGCTCCCCATACAAAGTATTCGAGGAACATCATGGACGCGAGCAGGGTGCCGGTTCTTGTTTGCATATAGAACGTTAACAAAGTTGGAAAATTTCTCCACATGAACCCGGCGGTAAACGCCGCCCACAGAGCCGCTGAAAAGATACAGATTAAATTGAATATTTATGAACCGGAGCAGGATAAGTCTTCCGGTTACTATACCTTTCCGTCAAAACAACTATCAATCCGATGGCAATACAGATAAGAAAGGCCGAAAAGGCCGATTGCCCCCGCATGCTGGAACTGATACAGGAGCTGGCAGATTTTGAACGTGCCCCCAAGCAGGTAACGGTGACGTTGTCGCATTTCGAAGAAAGCGGGTTCGGGCCGTTTCCTGTGTACTGGGCTTTTGTAGCAGAGGCAGATGCACAGATCGTAGGATTCGCCCTTTATTATATTCGTTACTCTACCTGGAAAGGCCAGCGCATGTACCTGGAAGACATCCTTGTTACAAAAAACTGGCGGGGCAGGGGAGTGGGGCAATTGTTATTTAACCGGTTAGTGGCAGCAGCCAGTGAAAAAAAACTGCACGGCATCACTTGGCAGGTGTTGGAATGGAACCAGCCGGCCATCCGTTTTTATGAAAAATACGGAGCCGCTTTCGATGCCGAGTGGATCAACTGCAGCATCGATCTATGAGCGTAAACAGGCGATACAGCCGTTTTAGTCCTCCTCCGGTAAACCCTGCAGGCAACACAACCGCCATATCATCCTCTCCAATAACCCGGCCGGCGATACAATTGGCCGATATCTGTTCAACACTTTGATGCACTTGTGTTCGTTTACTGAATCTGCTGCGGTACTCCTGATGCAGGTCTGTAGTTGCCAGTATGTTTCAGGGAACGAGCATCGGAATATGCCGCCGCAGTTCGGTGTAACGTTTATGAAAACGGGTCAGCACATCCAATTCTGGCGAGAGGATACCGGCAGGCTGGCTTTTGCGGCCCAGTATGGCGATATGTCGCGGTAGGTTTTGCTGGAAATAGAATATGCTGCCAAATCTGAGTTCATCCTCCGTGAAGGAATAGTTCATTTTTTCATATTCTTCTGCACAAACCAGCCCGCCACGATCCATGTAATACGCCTCCATGTGTTCGAGTGAGTCCAGTATATAGTCGACCTGAAAATAAAAGATGCGCCCTTCCCGTTCTGCGTAGCGCCAGGTTTCGCGATAGGTATAGTCGTCTTCCAGAAACTTCTCCAGATAAAAGGTTCGCTGCCCATATACCACGAGACTGTCAGCCTGCTCCACATAGCGGTAAAGCTCTGCCACCGTGTTGCTTCGGGTTTGGCCGTAAGCAAAAACAGACAAAATAGTAAACAGGAATAATAATATGGCACCATCCCCCGCCCTCATTCACCAAAGTTAGCAATTCTCCGCTACTGGCGACTGCAGAACACGCCGACGAAATTGCCCTTCATCCTTTTTTTTGCATGCCCGTTCACCTCGTACAGGAAACAGTCGAAATACCCGCTCACGCGATAACCGGTCTCACCGGCAGGGAGCATCACTTTTTCCACCTCTTCGATAGTGAACTTACCCTGCGGCTGCTTCACCTGCACATCCGTTTCGATGCCGCTATGCGTGTGTTTTTCCTTCATCCTGGTGCTGCACCACCTGCGCGACTGTTTATCGGTATAGGCAATTTCCACGCGGTTGGAGTCGCGTGCGGGATAAGACGAGAATGCACCAAGAGAACCATACTGTCTTTCTCCGGGAGCCACCAGGTGCAGCAGGTTTGGATCTGTAAGCCTGGTGGAGGGCGTGAGCATTGTGCCCAGCGTGATCGTTACCGAAGCTCGTTCGTTTATTTTGAATTCGCAACCCACGCCGAAATAATTGCCCGCCATCCCACCGAACATGTACATCGAATATTCGTTCGCTTCATCTGCGCTGTATGTCATGTAGACCTTCTCGCCATCCAGCTCAAATGCCACTTCATAACGATCTTCAGGTTCAGCATCTGAACTATGCTCTTTCCGGCAACCCTGCAATACCACTAACAGAATTATTAAAACAAAAAACTGCTTCATCTGATTATTTTCTTTTTCCAAATTATTTGAGTGTACGGGATAATCAGAAGAATATCGGAGATGGTTCCAGGAGATACCGGATATAACTAGCTAAAAGCTACAAAAAGGCCGATCTTAACAGTGGGTGATATGAATATTGGAAGAAGAGGCCAAAGATAGCCTTTCCCCCGATAACTTGTGTCTTAGGGGCTAATTTTTCTTCTCGTAGAGAACTACTTTATGGCTGAGGGGCTGGAGAGAACGCAGGTACGTGTAGATCGCAGACAGATCTGAGGTCGTCATACCTCCATACATCGACCAGGGCATAGGAGTGTTGACATCTTCCGGACGCATTTTCCGTGGTATATAGCTGCTGTCGGTGAACGACCTGAATAGTGCCACAAACTGTTCTTCCGTCCAGTTCCCGATGCCGGTTTCAGGATCGGGGGTGATATTGGCCGAGCGGGCGATGCCTGCAGGCTGAGGGAATTCCATCCCACCTCCGTATTCGGTGCCGGGGATGATCTTTCCCTTTTCGGTCTGGCTATGGCAGTCTACACAGCCGGCAGCATTCACCAGGTATGCTCCATATTTTACTTTGTCGGAGGGGTCGGGACGCGGAGAGAAAGACGCGGGCTGGGGCATCGTATTCACCAGAAAATTCAGTGGGAAATCCAGATCACGCGCGGGAACAGTGTGCTCGACCGGTTTCAGCGTGCGGATATAAGCGATGATGCTGTACACGTCTTCCACATCCATCTTGCCGAACCGCAGATACCCCATTAGCGGGAACAGTGCCCTGTGATCGTTTGTTTGCCCCGCGGTAATGGCTCTCAGCAGTTCCCCATCCGTCCAGTCTCCCAGGTGGTGGGGAGTGATATTCGGCGCATAAAAAGTTCCGGGAAACCCCTGCTCCCTGGAAAAGACCTCGCCGCCTGCACCTTCAACATCAGGCACCATTGGGCCGGAAAAAAGGGACCAGTCACGCGTGCCGTGACAATCCATACAGACCGTCACATGATTAGCAAGATATTCTCCTCTTTCAATTCTTTGGGGTGTCCTTTCAATTTGAATTGCTTCCGGCTCTCCTGTACTGGGGAGAATCGTCTTGATATAGATACCGGCAAGTAGTACAATCAGCAAAAGGGTAAGGACGATAACACCTAAAATTCGCAGTACCTTCATAGTTAGGAGCTTATGGGGGTTAAAGATACTAAGGTAGATATATTTTTTAAATAAATATGATTTTTTGCTATGACGAGGGGAAATCGGATATTACTTTAGTCCATCCGATCTCTTTTCGAATTGCTTCCCCGTATCTTTGGTAAAACCCCCACATCTTAACAATGGTGTTGCTCTGTTGATCGTAACGCGCTGATCCTGGCAAGTGTAAAGTACATCTGTCCGGATACGGTCTGGTTTTTGCGTTAACATGGAAGTATATGAATAGAATTGCGCTTTTGGGGTACCTTTTCCTTATCTCATGCATTTGCAGCGCCCAGGATGTATTCGATCCGGAGGACCTCATGATCCGCTTCGATAAAACGCAGCCCCTGGGGACTTCCGCTCATCCGGATCCGGAAATAGAAGGCCTGCAGAAATGGGTAAGCACACCAACCACAGGTGTCAGCAAAGGGGTGGATGCATTTGACGCCTCTTCCTTCAAACAATACTATATTAATGTGAGGGGTGGAAAAGTGGCTTTCCGGCTCAAGTTTCCATACAGTTACAACAACCCCGACAGCAGCCAGAAAAAATATCCCATCAACCTGTTCCTGCACGGTGGCGGCGAAGTAGGCTGCAGCACTAACGGTGGCGTATATAATAATGAAAAACAATTATGGCTGGGTGGATCGCTTTTTATGGAGCGAGTAGACAAAAATCAGTTCGACGGTTTTTTGCTGTACCCGCAACTCGTTGTACAGGAGGGTTGTTTTGCCGGTTGGGGCTCCGCACCTGGCGTTAATTATATCGCCATCATAGCCATGATCGATTCGATGGCAAAATATGTTCGGGCCGATATTGACAGACTCCTGGTAGACGGGCTGTCCGGCGGCGGATACGGTGCCTGGCGTATGGCCGAGGCCTTTCCCCAACGGGTGGCCAAGATCATCCCTTCTGCGGCCGCCGGATCGGTAGTCGACCGACAGTCTTTCGTGCACATCCCCATTTGGTTTGCGACCGGTGGAAAAGATCCTGACCCGTCCCCGGAACAGGCTCAGACACAGTTGAACAACATGAAAACTCTTGGCGCCGATATCCGCTATACAGTATATCCCGATCGGGGTCATTCGATGTGGTTTCAGCACTGGCGCGAGCCCGATTTTATTCCCGCTATGAACGACGTGCACAAGGCGAACCCGCTTGTCTTTTTTCAACATAACGAGTTTTGCCGCGAAGGGGACGTGGATGCACGTCTCGGGCTCACGTCCGGATTTTATGCCTACGAGTGGCAAAAAGACGGGGTGACCATCGCCACGAGTATCAACGGGGCAAAAACCATCCTTGACAATACTTCAGTGGACCAATTCTTTGGTAACGAGATCATCGTCAAGTTGTACGGCACCTACCGTGCCCGGTTCAAAAGATGGGTGAACAGCGACTGGTCCGACTGGTCGCGTAAGCCTGCTATTATTAAAACCAAAAGCACCACCCAAACCGAGCCCATTGCGGTGGACGGTCTGCATAGCCGTGTGCTGCCTGCTCCTGACGGCAGCACCACGGTGCCGCTGACGCTGCCTGACGGCTACCTGGATTATCAATGGTACCGGGCAAGCGATAACCAACTGGTCAACACCGCCTCCAAGTTCGAAGCGCCAGTGGGCGTCTATAAGGCGAGGTACACGGAGCAATATGGATGCGGTACGGAGTTCTCGCCGGATTTCAGGGTGGTGGATGCAAACGGATCCCCCAAACCCGCTGCCGCCAGTAGCCTTACCACAGTTCCACTCTCCCGATCGGTAGTGCGGTTAAACTGGAGCCAGGGTAGCGGAGAAACCGGCTTTGAGATCTACCGGAGCACTGCATCTGGTGGCCCCTATCAGTTCGTCCGCCTCACCGCCGCCAACGCCAACAGCTTTCGCGACAGCAACCTTGTAGAAAATACCGGATATTATTATATCGTTCGGGCAGTGAATGAGACCGGTGCCGCACTCCCCAGTAACCAGGCCACCGTAAAGACCCTGGTCGATAATACTCCTCCCTCTGCACCCTCGAACTTAAAGTTCAACGAAGTAAGCGGCAGCCCTGCCGTTCATCTCACCTGGACACCTGCTTCGGATGATGATGCGGTCGACCGTTACGATATTTATATGAATGGGGAGAAAATCTTCAGTGTACTTTCTTCCGAATATACCGTTCCAGGCCTCGATAGCCTGATACCCTACGTGTTTGTGGTGAAAGCCGTTGATCGCGCCGGGAATGTTTCGGCAGCCAGCAACCAGGTTACTTATCTGCCTTTCGGCACGGATCCGGTGCCCGTGCCCGGACCGCCAGTAGTCCTGGCAGCCACAGCCACCGCTTATAATATTATCCGGCTGACCTGGGAAGACACCAGTTCAAACGAAACCGGCTTCGAGGTAGTCCGCTCTCTGACGGTAAACGGCACCTATGTACCGGTCGGGACGACGCCGGCCAATAGCACCGCTTTCACGGATTCCGGACTAACGGCCTCCAGCCGATATTATTATCAGATCCGGGCTATCGGTACAGGTGGTGAATCTGCGTTCTCCAACAAGGTAAACGCCATTACCCCGGCCCTGCCTGCCACCCCCGTTGCGCCCACAAAGCTCACAGCGCAGTCGGAGCCCGACCTGTCGGTATCACTTAGCTGGATCGACAATGCGACCAACGAAACCAGCTACCGTGTATATCGTTCCACGGACAATGAGCAGTTCACCCTGGTGGCCACCCTTCCGGCAAACAGTAACGCTTACACCGACGAGAGCGCCGAGGCGCTTGTATCCTACTATTATTATGTGGCCGGCGCAAATACCGCGGGTTCGGGTGCAAAAAGTAATACTGCCTTTATTCGCGCGGGCAATAAGGCACCGGTAATCACCGGTCCCGAAAGCATTTTTGTAAGAAGCGGCGGAACGGCTGCCGCGGATTACAGTATCACCGACGACCCGGGAGACAGCCTCTCGGTGCAGATATCCGGCAAACCCGCTTTTATAACGTTTATCAAGACGGGTGCAGACACTTACCGGGTAACCGTTGCACCGACTGCCGGGCAGTCGGGATATTTCGAGATCGGCTTACGCGCTACCGATTCAGAGGGGAAGATCACCACAAAAACCATTCGTATCACCATCGGCGAACAGGAGATGCGCTCTGTTTACCTGAATTTCGGCAGCACTGGAAAAACCGCGCCGGCTCCCTGGAACAACTGGCTGGGCATCCGCAACAGCAACGACCGGCTGGAGGACTTGCTCGATGAAAACAACACTGCCACCGGCATTTCGGTTGAAATGGTGAACGGCTGGTCGGGTTTGACCGACCTAGGACACATCACCGGCAATAACTCCGGGGTAGTACCCGATGCAGTATTACAGAGTGGGCTGGCCGACAACGGGGGGGCTAAACAGATAAAGATCACGGGTCTCAATCCCACGATGCAATACAACCTTGTATTCGTCGGAAGTCAGAACGAGGGAATTGCGGCCCTTTCCTCCTACGGCGTCGCCGCGCAACTCCCTGTGCTGGACGCAAGATATAATACGCGTCGTACAGCCAATCTCAATAACCTGATCCCGGCTGCTGACGGGGCTCTCACGGTTACCATCACACGTATGAGCGACAGCCTTACCGGTTATCTGAACGCGCTGGTGATCCAGGAATTCAACCAGTCGATCCGTCTTCTTGCGCCCGACAACCTGTATGCAGAAGCAGTGGACCGGACCACCGTCCGGCTGACCTGGTCCGACCGGACAAAATATGAAGACACATCCATAGGATACGAGCTGATGCGGGCTACCGATTCACTCTTCACCGAGAATACCCGCACCATCGTTTTACCAGCCAACAGCACTGAATATACGGACGCTGACCTGACCCCGAACACGCGGTATTGGTACCGGGTGCGGACAAACGACGAATATTATCTCTATTCCGACTATAGCAAACCCGTGAAGGCAGTTACCGCCGAAACCATGGTATATGTAAATTTCAACACGTCTACCGTGGACGCGCCGGAACCCTGGAACAATCTGGCGGCGCCCCCTATCTCGAATTTCACTACCGCTCCGCTGCTGGACCATTCGGGTAATCCCACCGCTTTGACGCTGACGCTGGAAAAAGAGTTCAACGGTGAATTCACCTCGGGTGCTAACACCGGGAACAATTCGGGGGTAGTGCCGGATGCGGTGCTGGGATCGGATTACTGGCTCGACAAAAGTCAACTTAGCCAGTTCCGGCTGTCGGGATTAAACCACACCAAACGGTACCGCATTGGTTTCATCGGCAGTTCGGGTCCGCTGAATTGGTCGAAGGGGAACTACACCGCCACCTATAGTGTGGGAGGGAAAACAGTTTATCTGAATTCGTGGGAAAACAGCAGCAAGATCGTGTACATTGACGATATCGCTCCCGATCCCGACGGAAAGCTGCTGCTGGACTTCTCGACAACAGAAACGGCAGGTTATGGGTTCAACGCCGGGATTATCATCGCTTCTTATGCCTATATTCCCGGGTATTCCGACACGATCCCAACAGATCCCGACCCGATAGATACCATTCCCGGTAATCCAGATCCGATCGATACGATTCCAGG
>CAZUWX010000073.1:0-1995 GCA_964624205.1 uncultured Chitinophagaceae bacterium | reverse complement strand
TCGATACGCTCCCGCATGCGATTCCGCGGGATGAGGTCATGGTATTCCCCAATCCTTATTTCAATGAGATCAACCTGAGGTTTAATAATCGAAATTCCTGGGATGAGGTGGTGCTTGAGATGTACGACGCCTATGGCCGGCTGAATTTCCGGAGAAATTACGGCAAGCTACCGGTGGGTAATACTACGCTCCGGCTGGCTGCCTATGATCTGAAAATGCGGGCGGGCATCTATTTTGTGACACTGAAGCTGAACGGCAGGATCGTGGCTACCACAAAAGTAGTGCGAAATAAAAATCCATAAAACGCGCCGGCAACCCTGGGCAGTATTGCATTGCCGTGCCCAGATAACACCCTGACAAGACGAGGGTATTTCTCAGTGGGGAGAAACGCCCGCATGTTTTTTTCTCCGGGCTTCGCGTGTCTGCCTTTTGTATTTTGCCACTTCCTCCGCTGCATCAATGGAGTGTGAGGCAAGGATATTGGCTTCCATTTTAGCCAGCGCCGCCAGCTTTGCATAGAACTTATGGAGTTGATCCAGCTCTTCTTCCGTGATATCTTCGATATCCACCATCCGGTTGCTGGCGCCTTCATGCGCCGCAATCAGTTCATTAAGCTTTATATGTATGGCCTTGGAATCCTTGTTCTGCGCCTTCTGGATCAGGAACACCATCAGGAAAGTCACGATAGTGGTGCCGGTGTTGATCACCAGTTGCCAGGTCTCGGAAAAATCAAAAACCGGCCCCGATACGGCCCAGGTCACCACCACTGCAACTGCGAGTAGAAAGGCGGTAGACGTACCCGTGGCGTGCGTGGCCCAGGAAGAGAATCTTTCAAAGAAGTTCTTCTTTTTCATATTGGTGGTGTTTTTATCGTGCTGGCTCATAAAATAATAATTGTGACCTAATTTACAGGATCAGGATCTAATCAGATGAAATGAAAACAATCTTACCGGAATTACAATTCTCGAATGAAGAAGCTGCCCTGGCGGAAAATATTTCCTGGCTGCTGACCAAACACACTATTATACAAAAGGTGTACCGCCTGTTTGGATCGTTAAGCGAAGAATACCAGCACCTGCTGTCCGGACTTCCAGGCCTGCTGCCGGAATCGGTCAGTTCCGTTTCACCCAAAATATATAAGGGGGAGCAGTACCGCATGCTGCCTTATGTGATGATGGACTTTCCTCGTTTTTTCCAGCGGTCGGACGTCCTTGCGATCCGCTCCCTGTTCTGGTGGGGAAATCATTTCAGTGTACACCTGCTGCTCGGCGGAAAATATAAAACCCAATATACGCCGCGTATAAAAGCCGCCATTTCCGTAACTCCCATGTCATCCTGGTATTCGCAGGTAACGGACGATCCCTGGGAGCACCATTTTGAACCCGATAACTACCTGCTTCTCGACCCTAACCGCCCCAATGTCCTGTCCGGAAAAGGAAATTACCTGAAACTCGGTGCCTTTCTGCCGGTTCAACAGGCCGGAGAAGCCCCCGCTTTTTTTACAGCCTCTTTCAAAACGCTGCTTCAACTTCTTAATTCTGGTCAATAAAACTAAAAGAAAACAGTACAAATATTTTTTTTAGGCTTTTTATGTGAAACTTTTGTTTTTTATACGGTAATTACTTTTCTTTAACATTGAATTAAGGAAAAGTTACCCCTTCTTTCACCTAAGCCCTTGAGTAAGTACCAGAACTATATTAAAAGCATTGTCAATCATCTTTATTTCTCAAAGATGCTTTCCTGCGCCGAGGTAAGTGAGAAACTTGACAAGAGTCTTTCCCTCACCACCAAAATACTCAATGAGATGGTGGAAGAAGGGTATGTGGCGGAAACGGGGCTGGCCCCTTCCAGCGGAGGCAGGAGAGCACAGATGTATTCCATTAAGCCGGGCATCATGTACACGGTATCCGTAGCCATGGATCAGTTTGTAACGCGATTGGCAGTAATGGATATGCAGAACCGTTACGTAGGCAAAATGCTCCGGGTAGAGATCGA
>CAZUWX010000072.1:0-14640 GCA_964624205.1 uncultured Chitinophagaceae bacterium | reverse complement strand
CTACCCCCCACTCAATTCTTCATAAGCGGCGGTCAGGGGGCGCTCGATGCCGGAGCTTACCCATTGGGTAACGCCGGGGATCTCCTTGCTGGCGATAAATTCTTCCTTCGACTGGCCCGACCGGATCGCGGATTCTGCAAATTTGAGCAGCTTTTCGAAATAGTCCTTGGTGAGGTCTATGTCCGCTTTTTTTCCGTATACCGGAAAACCTTCGGAAGCGTGTCCGAATACATAAGTAGTCTTTTTATCGAAGGTGTTCGTGGTTTTGTCCAGCACCCTGATCCAGTTTTCGAGTGAAGCTCCTGCCGTGCGATCCACATAAG
Source organism: uncultured Chitinophagaceae bacterium (assembly GCA_964624205.1). Classification (GTDB taxonomy): domain Bacteria; phylum Bacteroidota; class Bacteroidia; order Chitinophagales; family Chitinophagaceae; genus Flavitalea. The sequence continues at coordinate 14,317 of CAZUWX010000072.1, read as the reverse complement.
GGTGGCGGCGGTTGTTGATCAGGTCGCCCATGTGCACGATATTGGCTTTCTCGAAATGAACCAGGCTGTCGCCATCGGTATGGGCGGGTCCGAAATAATGAAGCAGGATATTTTCTTTCCCCACATTTCTTGTCATCGTCTCGGAGTAAATAAGATCGGGGTATAGCTGTTTGTCATCGGTTCCCTGCTGCTCTGCCACCCTGCGCTGGTTCTCCCGTGAGTTTTTATGGGCCACCACCTGGTACACCAGTCCTTTGAACGTTATGTTGCCGCTGGTGTGGTCGCCATGATGATGTGTGTTGATCAACTGGTTGAACGACAGCCGGGTTTTTTTCTGCAACTCCCCGATCAGGTGGCCTGCCTGCTCCGGGAACTGGGCGTCCACCACCACGATCCCCGCTGAAGAAAGATAGAACAGGATGGTTCCGCCTTTTTCTGTGAATACGCCTATATCCCTCGTGAGCATGCTGATCTTCCACGGCGTTTGTAAAGGCGAAGCCAGTAAAGCCTGGCCTGCGGCCAATGCTCCCAGGCCAAGGCCCAGCCGGTTTAAGAATTTGCGTCGCTTCATCTTCAATTATATTAGGGGTCAACAAACTTACAACAATGCCAGTTACTTCCCGCCCGGAGCGGCTATGCACCCGATATTTTAATCTCCGCGTTCGCTAAACCGCCTACCAAAACCAGGGTGCTGCCGGTCTGCGTGTATTCCGCTCCACCATAAGTTGGCCTTCACTTTCTACAGCCTCGTAGACTTCGATCGTTTCTTTGGCAGGACCGGCTTTCGCCGGCCCCGATCTTCTGTGGAACTGGGAGCCACGCCAGGAACACTGTAAATAAGCGAGGGCGTCGAACAGGGTGCCCGGGTGAAAAATGCGACCGGGAAACCTACTAGGATCGGATGGAGCGAATGTCCTTTAACGTGTGCCCTGCTTTTCATGACCCTAACCTATCAAAGAGGCACCAGCCAAATTGTTGAATATGAGGGATTAATATGCGATGGTACAGTTTTTTTGGAGGGGCGTGCAGCAAACCCGGGGGGAAAATTGACTTATTAGGTGTGGTTTGGTACCCTGTGAAGGGGCGCCCTGAACTAACTGGCTTCATATATTAGCAGCCCCGCTTTCCGCGGGGCTTTTTTGCGCCCCGGGAATTAATGATTTTTTTACCTATTTGGTAAATGTTGGAAGGTTTTTTCGCTTAAGTTTGCGATGCTATATTATGAAGTCCAGCGGATAACAGGTTGCATAAACAACCTGTTACCGTCTGGCACCATTTCCCTCTCTTTTCTTCTTTTCCGATTTGATAAACGCACATCGCGGCCGATTCCTTTTTTTGTTCAACCTAACTGCGTTCGGAATTCCCTCACTTTTTGTGGAAGATCAGTTCGGCTACGCCGGTAGCCGCGTCAACGTGCTCCTGTGAGCGGACGTATCCGGTATATTGGGTGCACAAGCAGGTACAGCAATGAACCTCCTCCGCCGCGGCTACAGGTCTTTGCGGTTAAACTGCTTCAGCGAAAACCAGGTGGGGAGTACGGACCATAGCAGCATGATAAATAGGGTGAGTGTCATGCCGGTAAACGTTCCGAAGAATTGTTTAAATATCGCGCCCGTGTAGCCCAACATAGCGGATACGTCGAGTTGCAGCAAGATCAGGATCCGGCTCAGGTCGATCGGGTTAAAAGCGGCTATGCCTACCATAAACTGTTCGATCGGGTAGTCGGAGAACTGGAACAACAGGATCAGCACCAGGCCGTCGAACAGCAGGGCAAAATAAAGCCATAACAGGATGGCCAGTCCGATGCCTTTGGCTTTGTCGCGGATCTTCACGGCGCCCCAAAGGGCGATGGACACGAATATCACCGACAACAGGCACCCGCAAACGATCATGATCAGGCCGGTGGTATCCAGGGTGTATAATGCGATCGGGATGCCGGCACCGATCAGGAAGGCGAGGGACAGGGAGCCGGACAGGCCGGCAAACATGCTGAGCCAGATGGTTCGTCGGGGCAGCGGCTGGCTCACCAGCAGCTCAATGAATTCCCCGCTGTTGTAAACATAAATGGTGGAGAAGACCAGGCTTACCAGCGGTACCACAAAAAGGATCACATTCAGCAGGCTGAGCAGTCCTTTCGAGGTATTGTCTTCCAGGCTGAACACTCCGATGGAGATAGCCAGGAGAAAAACGGTATAGGCGATGATGATCCGGCTGCGCAGGATATCGGCGATTACGTATTTGATCATTTTTTTCATATGCCGGTCATGATTTTGGCGATGGCTTTGGCGAGTTTTTCCTCCCCTGTATCCTGTCGCAGTTCTTCAATGTTTTTATGGAACCGGAGTTTGCCCTCCTGGAGGTAGATCACCTGGCTTACCAGCTCGTCGAGATCGCTCAGCACGTGTGAGGTGATCATCACCAGCTTGCCGCGTTTTATTTCCGTGATGATCTTGGATTTTAATATTTCTGACGAAGCGGGATCAAGGCCGGCGGTGGGCTCGTCCAGTATCAGCACCTGGGGGTTGAATAAAAAAGCGAGGCAGGCGCTTACCTTCTGGCGGGTGCCGCCCGATAGGGTACGCATGCGTTTACCCAGCAGGGCATTCAGATTATATTCCTTCACGAGGTCTTCGTCGAGCGGCTCCTGGCTTTTCCGGATGTCTTTCATCATGCTCAGCACCTGGCCGATGGTCATATTCTCCGGGTATCTTCCGATCTGCGGCATATAGCCGATCGCCCGCCGGTACTGCCAGTCGCGCGCGATATTTTTTCCATTGAAAGTAATAAAGCCGCTGTCGGGGACGATCATCCCCAGAATACTCTTGATGAAAGTGGTTTTACCGCTTGCATTCGGTCCTATCAATGCGATGCACTGGCCCTTATTGCAGGTGACCGATACGTTGTCCAGTGCCTTCAGCTTTCCAAAATTCTTCGATACGTTGTTTGCAATGATCATAGCGCGAGCGGTTTCATTAATGGAGTGTCGTCTTTCAGGTTTTCGGGTGTAAGGCTGGGTATGACCTTCTCCGTTTTGTCGAGCAGGGTTACGATAAAACTTCTGAACAGCAGCATGGCGGGCGGATACCGCTCCACGATCATCGAATACATGCTGATGGGGCGGTAGGGCACGTCGCCCACCTTATCCTTATTAAGGTCATAACCTTCGTACTTATCCCAGTAATTTCCTTTAAAGCTATTCAGCACCAGGCTTCCGTTGGTGGCCACGTCGAAAGTATTACCCAGGAAATTATTGCCTTCTACCGTGTTGTCCATGCAGCTTGCCTGTATTTTCATGGCCCAGCCATTGGTGCGGAATATGTTGTTCTTCACCAATATACGGCTGGAGCCTTCCATATCGATGGCCATTGTGTTGTTCACAAACGTATTTTGCTCGATCCGGCTATCGGAAATTTCTTTCAGCAGCAGGCCGTAAGCGGCGTCGCCCCAGTTTTCTTCAAACAGGTTTCCCGTCATGGTTACTTTTCGGGTGTACATCACTGCTACACCCGCTCCGTTGTTGCGGAATACATTGTTCGAGTAGCTGTTATTATGCGAGAACATAAAATGCAAACCATAGCGGTGGTTTTTCAGTGAGATATTACTGTCGATGGTGGAATGGGTCACGAACTCTAAATAAAAGCCGTCGCGGTGACCGGTGACCTCGTTACCCGTGATGTGCAGGCTGTCGCTTTTCCAGCAGTGCACACCGTTGGCTGATACCTGGCTGGCGCTTGCATAAGCGGTGATACGATTATCGCGGATGGTACAATTCCGTCCTTCCTGCGAGTAGATGCCGAAAAAATTGTCTTCCAGGATATTGTTGATCACGGTGACGTGATGGGTATTGTATATTTTGATGCCGGCGATGTCGATCATCGAGGAATGGCCGGAACCGCGTATCCGGAATCCGTCAATCGTTACATAGGGCGATCGTACGGAGATCACTTCGTGTTTTTTTTCTCCGTCGAGCACCGGGTAATTAACGCCTCTCAGCATAAGCGGTTTGTCGATAACGAGATTACCCTCGCGGTAGGTGCCTTCGCTTACCAGTATGGTATCGCCGGGGGCGGCTTGTTGGATGGCTTCTGTGATAGAGGTAATTTTTTCTCCCTTACCCGTACGGATGGTATTTGCGCGTAAACCGGTATCGGCGAACGTCCATGCGAGGCAAAATATGACGATGATTTTGTTCATATCATAATAATTCTAAGTTTCAACAACCGTGCTGTTTTTTGTTCCGCGGGAGCTGTTCATTCAGGATATTTTGCCGGGAAGGCCATTAGAAAACAACATTCTCCGAACGCAGGTTCGTAGGCCGCTTATTTCAGGATATCGTTCCAGAAAAGCGGTTTGCCCGGGAACAGTTCTTCCGCTGCCCGGAGCCCCTGTTCGTCGGCAAATGCGGCGATATTTCCACCCATAGGACCGTTGAGCTGTTCGCTCTGCAGGAAAAGGGCGTGATCGGTCTGCAGCAGCACAGCGGGGTCATTAAAGTCGGCAACATAATATGCCCTGATGCCGATCTCGTTCATTTCCGGTGAGCGGGCGGACTGCAGCAGGCAGTTAAGATCATCAAATTTGTACACCCGACCTTTTTGGGTGATAAACTCCGAAGCGAACTTTGCGTCGCTGATCGTCATTTTGCAGAAGGCGCAGTTATCGATGCCTGGTTTGATCGGTTCGGGGCCCGGGTTGCAGGAAAAAAGCAGGATGGAGGAGAACAGGGCTGCCGCCACCGGGGCACGGAATTTCGCTGCTGCCTGCGCGGGTCGGCGTTTTCTCCATTCATAGACGGTCATCAGCAACAGGCCGCCGCCTACGGCAATAAAGATCCACCCGCCGATATCGGGTATGGAGTAGGCCCCAAAGTTGAGGAGCTGCTTAAATCCGATGAGGGGCGGTTGGTAAGCCATTCCCGGCACTTTTATGGCGGCGTTGGGATCGAGGTTATGACCGTAGTCATACTCCCATTGCCAGAAGTCGACCATGGCCACCACGCCGAAAATGATAAAAAGGATGAGGGTGGTATGAAGCAGCCAGCGCCGGCCGACCGCAGCTACGGCAAGGATCAGCAGACTGAAAAAACCAATGAGATAGGGCAGGATCTTGAATTCGATGAAGTCTTCGTTGTGGAGGGTCTTCATGCCGATATAATGATTCAGGCCATTGATGATGTCGACATTTCCCGCGAGGCCGTTAGCGCGGATATACAGGTTCAGTCCTTCAGGATATTGGGGCGCGTCCAGGTCGATCCTCCATATGGGGAGGAAGATAACTGTGAACAGGGCTATGCCGCAGATGATCATGACGATCTTGGTGAGCGCACTTAATCGATTGTTTTTCATCCGTATATTTTTTGTTTCTCAGTGGTCGGACGGAACCTGCCATGAACGGAAATCGATGTAGACATTCCGCAGGTATGAAACCGGCATGCTCCGTTGTATGGTGTTAAAAACTAAAAGATGCGGCGGGAGCTGATCCGGATCAGATGACCGGGGTTCCTGCCGCATCCTGTATAGTTATTATTTATTTACTACTGACGTCGTCGACAGGCTGGTTGGTGCCCGTGCTGAAACTGATCGGTACTTTGCTTCCGGCAGGGGAAACGCGTACGTAGCCCGACATTTCCTGGTGCAGGGCGCTACAGAAATCGGTACAGTAGATCGGGAAAATGCCTACCCGGTCCGGCACCCATTTCAGGGTTACGGTTTCTCCCGGCATCACCAGCAATTCACCGTTGTCGGCGCCTTTCACGGCAAATCCGTGCGGCACGTCCCAGTCCTGTTCGAGGTTAGTGACGTGGAAGTACACTTCGTCGCCCATCCGGATGCCCTCAATATTGTCGGGAGTAAGGTGCGAACGGATGGTAGTCATCTTCACGTGCACTTTATTGCCCTCGCGGGTCACGGATGTTTCCCCTTCTCCTTTCGCAACATAGGGATGCTGATTGTCTTCGATCTTAAAGATCTTCAGCGATTTATCCCTGATCTTGTCTGCCCGGATCGCCTGGGCGTAGTGCGGCTCACCGATGGTGGGGAAGTCGAGGATCAGTTCCATTTTCTCGCCGGAGATATCGAACAACTGGGCGCTCTGTGAAAGTTCCGGACCTGTAGGCAGGAAACGGTCTTTGGTGATCTTATTATAAGACACCACATATTTTCCGTCGGGGTTCCTGGAATCTCCGCCGGGAACCATCAGGTGGCCTGGCGAGTAATAGGTTGGTTTGCGGTCGATAATATTGAGGTTCTCAATATTCCATTTCACGATCTCGGATGATACGAACATGGTAGTGATCGCGTTGCCCCTGCCGTCGAATTCAGTGTGGAGGGGTCCCAGGCCGGGTTTTTGTACTTCACCGTGCAGTGCAGCCTCGTATTTGATCACCGGGATGCCTCCGAACTCTCCGTCAAAGGCTTTGTCTTCGATGGCTTTGATTATTTTCTTGAAGGAGAATACGGGGATAAGCGCGGCCAGCTTACCGCTGCTGACAATGTATTCGCCTGTCGGGTCAACATCCACGCCGTGTGGCGATTTGGGACAGGGGATAAAATAGCACATGTCCGACAGTTCCCTTGACGACAGCACGATCACCTCGTCTTTATATTCGGATTTTCCGGTATGCGTTTTTTCGTCGAATTTATTGTGTGCGTATTTCACCTTTACTTTTCTGCCTTTTCCGGCTTTCAGGTATTCCTCTGCCTTTTTCCAGTTCACGGCCAGCACGAAGTCCTTATCGTTTTTCGAGGCGTTGACTTCCAGCAGGGTATTGGCGAGCTCTGTATTATAGGTGGAGAAGAAGAACCATCCGTGGGAAGGCCCCTTGCCCGCGCGGCTCAGGTCGAAGTTCACGCCGGGTGTCTCGATCTGGAAGGCGATGCTCATGTCGCCGTGTTCCGGGTCAACACTCACAAAGCTGATGGTGCCCTTAAAATTCTTCTTGTAGGTGTTGATGGGAATGTCGCCGTCCTCATCGTCCATCGGTACACTGAAGCGGGTCCCGGCCACCACGTACTCGGTATTTTCGGTGATGAAGGGGGAAGAGTGGTTCCCGCCGCTATTGGGTAGCTCCAGTATTTCCACGGTGCGGAAAGTAGTGAGGTCTATCCGCGCGAGCCGCGGCGTGTTGTTGCCGTTTACGAAAACCCAGCGACCGTCATTTTCTCCGTTGGTTTTGGAGATCTGGACGTGGTGCAGGTCGTCCCAGGGCACCATACCATGGGAGGTGTTGAGCATGGGTTTGGTTTCTTCGCTGAATCCCCAGCCCTTTTCGGGATCGAGAGAGAACACGGGGATCACGCGGAGCAGTCGTCCCGAAGGCAGTCCGTATACCGAGAGCTGGCCGCTAAAGCCTCCCGATACGAAGTTGTAGAATTCGTCGTATTGGCCGGGCGCGACATATGTTTTCTGGGCTGCGTCGCCACCTACGGCCGAGCTCACATTCCGCGGCTTGCAGGAATATGTCAGGCCGGCTAGCATGACCAGCATGCCGGCGGATGATACAAGGTGTGTTAGTTTCATGTTTGAGGAGTATTTATGAAAGATCTGAATTTAAATGCATTCTTTATTTAACGCCGTCGTTCTGGCGCATAAACTCAAGCAGGCTTCTCGCTTCTGCGTCGGCGAGATTCTGATTGGGCATACGTACCAGACAGATCTCGAGCTGGGCCTGGAGTTCCGGGTCCTGGTCGAGCATGGCGTCGGGATTGGTGATGAAGTTCATGATCCATTCGGGGCGGCGTCTTTCTGTTACACCGGCCCATCCCGGACCAACCAGTCTTTCATCAGTCAGCTTATGGCAACTGGCGCACTTCACCTCATGTACCTGTTTGCCACTAGCGGCCATTGCCACATCGAGCGCTGCGCCCAGTTCAACGTTTTCGAATTTACCTTCTCCCCGGTGCGGGTCGTACTCGGAGACGTCCATGGGCCGCTGGCTGGGTTGGTTGGAAGCGGAAGACTGACCATCGCCGCAGGCATAAAAAGCGAGGGCGGATAACAAAATGATGAATAACTGTTTCATACCGATTGTGTTTTTACAGTGCAAGAATAATAAGTGAGGCATTTAAATTTTATGATCCAACTCATAAACGATTTTCAACGACATGACCTCTGTGTTTCAGCTTGTCTCAGACCCCGATGCATAAGGATTACAGCCGATAGCTGATATCCCGCAGACAGGCTCATGATTATTGTCATCACATGCTGTATTTTCCACAAGGGCCCTAAAAAATCAAGCCAGTTCCATTTCAAAGTCCCTGCGCCCGCCGGCTCTACTGCCAGTAAAATACAATAATATCTTCATAATCAGCATCTTTAGCCGGGAGAAATCATTGCCGTATTCCGTTTTATTATTAATTTGGATGCGGGCGTTTGGCAGGGCCTTTAATGCAGGACTTCTCCCGTTCGGGGCTCTGGTGTGGCCAGCGGTTACTGCTATGCGGGAGGAAAGAGTTGAGCGAACTCAATACTGGGTGCATCGCAGCTCATTACTTAGGGATAAGAATACTCGTTTTTTTGTGTTAAACCGAAACCATGTTTGCAACAAGATCTTTTTGGGTGAGGGCGGCGTTATGGAATTTGTTTATCGTGGCTTGCCTGGGGCTGGTCATGCGGTACAAGATAGCTTTTTCGCTGCCGTGGGTAGATCAGAAGCACCTGCTGCATGCGCATTCTCATTTTGCTTTTGCGGGCTGGATATCGCTTGTGCTGATGGCGTTACTGGCCTGGTGTGTTCATCCCCCGGGTGAAAAAAGATTTGCTCCGAAGTACCGGACCCTGTTGGGGCTTCAGTTGATCAGCGCATATGGAATGCTGATTTGTTTTGTGCTGCAGGGGTACGGGGCCTGGTCGATTAGCTTTTCCACAATATCGGTATTGCTTTCCTTTGTTTATTCCGCAGTGCTCTGGCGGGATATCAACCGGGCGGGCGACGACCGGCCGTCGTACCGGTGGTTTAAGGCTGCGCTGGTTTTCAACGTGATCTCTGCGGCAGGCACTTTTTACCTGGCGTACATGATGATGTCGCACACGATGAACCAGCGCGTTTATCTGGCTTCTGTGTACTATTATCTCCATTTTCAATATAACGGCTGGTTTTTCTTTGCGTGCATGGGCCTGTTTGCATGGGCTTTGTACCGGCGGGGTATCCGGCTGCCTTCCTTTAACCTTTCATTCCTGCTGTTTGTGCTGGCCTGTGTTCCGGCCTATGTATTGTCGGCGCTCTGGCTGCCGCTGCCGGTATGGATGTATGCGATCGTAGTACTGTCGGCATTTGCGCAGCTCGCGGGGGGCTGGCTATTGGTCCGGGATCTCCGTATGCAGTGGGCGAAGATCCGCGCTGCCTTTTCTCCGGCGGCCCGATGGCTATTGGTGCTGGCGGGGCTTTCCCTCGCGGTGAAGCTCCTGTTGCAGGCCGCTTCTACCGTTCCGGCGCTCAGCACTTTTGCATTTGGTTTCCGCCCGATCATTATTGCTTATCTCCATTTGGTGCTGTTGGGCGTGATCACGCTTTTCCTGCTGGGTTATCTTGTGGCCGAGAAGATGATCGGATTGGTAAAGGCCGGCTATGCCGCGCTTATAATTTTTGTGACGGGGATCTTCCTGAATGAATTATTGCTGGCGGTGCAGGGTGCGGCGGCAATGACCTACACCTATGTGCCGAATATAAATGAAGCCCTTGTATTCGTTTCGCTGCTGATGGTGTTGGGCCTGCTGGCTCTGGCGGGCAGCCAGTATACATTTCGAAGGCCCGCCGATGTGCCGGACGCTGCGGCCACAAATTAACGACATCTTTTCGCTCCCGGATGGCCGCTCTTTGCTATCTTTAAAAATCTATTTCTATTCGGCAACGTTAAAGAGAGGTTAGTTAATGAATAAGTCACGATTGCGTGCTGGCATCGTTGGGTCTGGTTTTGCGGCACGGTTCCACTATGATGCACTGCTCAGGGTGTTTAGTACAAAGATTGACATAGCCGGGGCCTGGTCGCCCAACCGGGAACGTCTTGAAAATTTCACGTCTTCGCGTAATATAAAGGCTTTCGACAGCCTGGAACAGGTGATCGAAGAAGCCGACGTGGTGCATGTGTGCACGCCGCCGATCAGCCATGAGCCCATCATCCTGGAGGCGCTGCGCCGGCAGAAACACGTGATCGTGGAAAAACCTTTTACGGGTTATTTCGGTGGCGGAGAACCAAACTTTAACGGCGACACATTTCCCCGGGAAAAAGGACTGGAACATACGCTGAGCAGTATACGCCGTATGCTGGAGGCGGAAGCGGGCAGCAGAGGTCAGATCATGTACGCTGAGAACTGGGTGTATGCACCCTCCGTTCAGAAAGAGCGCGAGCTGCTCGAAAAAACGGGTGCCCAGATCCTCTGGATGCACGGTGGGGAGTCGCACTCCGGATCACATTCCCCCACTTACGGACAATGGAAATACTCGGGAGGCGGCTCCATGATCGGTAAAGCCTGCCATCCCCTCGGGGCGGCATTATACCTGAAGCAGGTGGAAGGAAGAATAAGGAATGGCGTGCCCATACGCCCCCGGTCAGTTTCCGCCCGGACGCATGCGCTGACCCGTATGCCGGGATACCAGGATGCCGGTTATTTGCGGACAACGTATACCGATATTGAGGACTATGCCCAGTTGCACGTGGTTTTTGAAGACGGCACCCTGGCGGACGTGTTCGCCAGCGAGCTGGTGTTGGGTGGGGTGCATAACTGGATAGAGGTGAACACCAACAATCACCGGACCATTTGCAATATCAACCCCAACAACGCCATGCAGGCATACACGCCCGAGAAAGCCAATTTTAAGGATGTGTATGTGGTAGAAAAAACAGAAACCAAGGAGGGCTGGTCTTCCCTCTCGCCCGACGAAAGCTGGTTTGCGGGCTATCAGCATGAGATCAATGCGTTCTACCAGTCGGTGGCGGAAGGCAGTCAGGCGGAAAGCAACAGCAGCCTGGCAGCCGATGTTACCGCTACTATTTATGCCGGCTATGTGTCCGCAGAACGTAACGGAACAGAGGTCGCCGTGGTAAATGTGTAAGTAAGCAGACTAAAAGCGGCCCAACGGAACGGGGCTAATGGCATTGGTTTGTTGTAATATGGAACTTGTCTGGACAAGTGCCGGAAATCGAAAAAATAAAGATCAGCATGAACAAAACCCAACTCCCTGCCCCTAAAGGTAACTATCGCTGGACGATCTGTTTACTTGTGTTTTTTGCAACAACCATTAATTACCTCGACCGGCAGGTGATCAGCCTGCTTAAGCCGATTCTCGAAGACGAATTTGCATGGACGGAATCCGATTATGCCAATATCGTGATCGCTTTCCAGTTCGCGTACGCAGTGGGAATGGTGATCGCGGGCCGGATAATAGACAGGCTCGGCACCCGCATCGGCTACGCAATAGTGTTGATATTATGGAGCATCGCGTGTATCCTCCACGGGTTTGTGGCTAGCACCGTCGGATTTCTCCTGGTAAGAGCATTCCTCGGGATTACCGAAGCCGGCAACTTCCCCGCGGCCTTCAAGGCGGTTGCGGAATGGTTCCCGAAAAAAGAGCGGGCCTTTGCAGGCGGCATTTTTAACTCCGGAACCAATGTAGGCGCTATACTCGCCCCCCTGACCGTGCCCTGGATCGCTTACCAGTACGGCTGGCAGGCTGCGTTCTTTATTACGGGCGCGATTGGTTTTATATGGCTGATATTCTGGTTCTGGAAATACCAGACCCCGGACAAACAAAAACGACTATCCAAAGAAGAATATGATTATATCCACCAAGACAAGGTTGAGGTGGTTGAGGAGGAGGAGGTAAAGCCGGTGAAGATCCCCTGGAAAACCCTGCTGGGGTATCGTCAGACCTGGTCCTTTATTGCCGGGAAGGCGATGACGGACGGGGTATGGTGGTTTTTCCTGTTCTGGCTTCCGGCTTTTCTTGCTGCCGAATACGGCCTGGAGGGAACCGCAGTGGGCCTGCCGATCGCGGTGGTGTACATTCTTGCCGGATTTGCCAGCATTTTCGGAGGCTGGTTGCCCATGTGGCTGGGCAGGGCCAGGGGTATGCCGATCCTGAAGGCCAGGAAGCTGGTGATGTTGATCTATGCCGTTTTCCCGCTGCTGGTGATCGTTTCTCAGGCTGCAGGTTCTATCAACATGTGGTTTGCGATCGGCATCATCGGTATTTCGGCTTCGGCGCACCAGGCCTGGTCGGCCAACCTTTTCACCACCGTCTCGGATATGTTTCCGAAGCGGATGGTGGCTTCTGTTGTGGGGATTGGTGGAATGGCGGGGGCCATCGGAAGCATGTTCATCTCCAAATCGGCCGGACTGCTATTCGACCATTTCAAAGCGCTGGGCCGAATAGAAACCGGCTACTATATCATGTTTATTTTTTGCGGCACGGCTTACCTGATCGCGTGGTTATTGATGTTCCGCGTTTTCACACCGAATCTTGAACATATACCGGTGTCGGATTAGGCAAACCCTCACCGGCCTAAATACAGGATTTTTTTATGGCGAACCCCGGGGAATATCAGCCGGACAGTGTAACTTATGCCCGTTTTTAATATTGGAAAAGGTAATTATTTTTTATGTCATCAATGAACAACAATTCACGACGGAAGTTTTTTAAAAACACCCTTGCCATTGCTGCCGGGGTGAGCATCGTGCCGAGGCATGTGCTGGGAAGAGGGTATATCGCTCCCAGCGACCAGCTCACAAAAGGAATAATCGGGGTGGGAGCAATGGGCCGGGGCCATATCGGATATGCCGGAACAAGGGTAGTAGCCATCTGCGATGTAGACCGTAAGCATCTCAGCGAGGCGGCGGCGCAGATAGGGCAGGGTGTTAAAACCTTTTCCGATTACCGGGAGCTGATCACCCTACCCGAAGTGGATATCGTTCATATTGCTACCCCACCGCACTGGCATGGTATCATGGCGGCAGACGCCGCAGCCGCGGGCAAGGATATCTGGTGCGAAAAGCCTATGACCCGGACCATTGGCGAAGGCAAACGTGTAGTGGAGGCTGTGAAGCAGCACGGAAGAATATTCCGGCTGAACACCTGGTTCCGCTTCGAGGATACTTTTTACGGTATGGGCGTTCCCGTTAAACCGATCAAAAAGCTGGTAGAAAGCGGCTTGCTCGGCTGGCCCCTGAAGGTAACCGTGGGAAGAGGCACGGGCTACGACTGGAAATTTTTCTGGGTAGGGAAAACCAATCTGCAGGCTTCCACGCCTCCGCCGGAGCTGGACTACGACATGTGGCTCGGCCCCGCACCGTATAAACCCTATAACCCCCACCGGGTTCATCAGACCTTCCGCGGCTACTGGGACTACGACGGTGGCGGCCTGGGAGATATGGGCCAGCACTATATAGACCCCGTTCAATACTTCCTGGGGAAAGACGACACCTCGCCGGTATCGGTGGAGGTGGACGCCGAGCAACAGCACCCCGACGCCGTAGGCACGTTCAGAAGGATCGTGTACAAATATGAAGACGGCTGCGAGATCATCCTGGACGGCGACGGCCGCGATGAGAACGTACCCTATATAGAAGGCCCCAAGGGCAAACTGTACCCGGGATTCCGTTCCGATATCCCCGATCTTCAGAGAAAGCTTGCTGCCTTTGCAGATCCCGAACGTCAGATCACAGACTTCCTGGAATCGGTAAGAACGCGGAACAGTTTTGCACTTAACGAATCCAACGGACACCGTTCCTGCACCATCGTAAATATGGGCAAGATCGCCCTGCAATTGGGGCGTTCCCTGAAATTCGATCCGGTGACCCAGCTATTTATCGGCGACGAGGCCGCCAACAAGCTTGTGGATCCGCCCGCCCGCGGTCCCTGGGTGATGAGTTAACCTTTTTTATATTTTCATTTATTCATATTATGAGATTATTCTTTTTATCTTTTCTATTGGTTGCCCTGATTCCGGGGCAGCAGCAGGCGCAGGGGCTGAATACCAACCGGACCGTGACCACCAAAATAGCAGATGTGCTGGCACAGTTTCCCGCCGACAACAAAACTCAGCTCGACCGCAACGTCAAAGCACTACTGGATCTCGGCGAGGAAGGGTTGACACAGCTTATCCAGGGGTTCTCGGCCCCCGGCCAGGGTGATAATACCAGCCGCGAATACGCGCTTCAGGCTTTTTCTTCCTACGTCACCAGCTCCGGCAACGAAGCGCAGCGAAAAATTGCGGTGCAAGCGTACTGCAAAGGGCTGCAGGGGCTCACAGACGACGTGAACAAAGAGTTCATTCTCTCGCAGTTACAACTGGTGGGCAACAATGACGCAGTCGACTGCCTG
>CAZUWX010000071.1:0-15273 GCA_964624205.1 uncultured Chitinophagaceae bacterium | reverse complement strand
CTGTTACAGGCGCAAAGTTCCTTCCAGATACCTGTTAGATACCTGTTAGATGCCTGTTAGAAGCCAGGCAATGCACCTTTTTTCGGAGAACAATGCAGACAATAAGACAGTAAGGTCTCCGGTGCACGCAATTCTTCAATGCTTTCCCCGATCGCCCACAAAACAGATAAAACTGATTTGATATAAAAGGAAATGGCATAAGAAAAATTCTTTATATCTTAGTTGTCGATACCGCCGGAAGCGTGCATTTATTCCGATCCCATGATGTAATTCAATAAACATCTAAAATCGAGATAAAATGGAACCCAAACAGAGCTTCGACATCACAAAAGCAGAAAACTTTGCTGGTTCTTTGATTGACACGCTGAATAGAAGTTCGCTGTCGCTCATGATTTCATTGGGCCACCGTCTGGGCCTGTTTGACACCATGGATACAATGCATTTTGTTACTTCGCGCGAAATTGCCGACAAAACAAAGCTCAACGAACGTTATGTGAGGGAATGGCTGGGAGCAATGGTTACCGGTAACGTAGTTGAATATGACGCGGCAGGGAGCGTTTATCATCTGCCTGCTGAACATGCGGCGTTTCTAACCCGCAAAGCAGGGGCCGACTGTATTGCTGTGTTTACCCAATATATTGGTGTATTAGGCGCTGTTGAAGATGAGATTCTGGAGTGCTTCAAAAATGGCGGTGGAGTTCCCTATTCGAAATTTCACCGTTTTCATGATGTGATGGCCGAAGACAGCGGACAGTCTGTCTTATCTTCCCTCGAAAGCCATATTCTTCCGCTTGTTCCGGGGCTGACCGAAAAACTGATGGCAGGAGTCAAAATGCTTGATGTGGGTTGCGGCTCAGGGAGGATAGTCAATAAGCTCGCTTCCCTGTTTCCTGATTCGCAGTTTACGGGAATGGATTTGTCTGAGGAAGCTATTTCAAAGGCACGGTCGGAAGCGCTTTCTAATGGCTTAAAGAACGTGAATTTTATTACGGCAGACTTGTCGGATTTTCATCAATCTGCTCCGGCAGAAACGTTTGATCTTATTACAACGTTTGATGCAATTCACGATCAGGGAAAACCACTTAATGTGTTGATGGGAATTTACCGGGCATTAAAACCGGATGGTATTTACCTTATGCAGGATATCAGCGGAACAAGCCACCTCGAAGAAGATAAAAAACATCCCATCGGCACATTTCTTTATACAATTTCATGTATGCATTGTATGACCGTATCGTTGGCTCAGGGTGGTGAAGGACTCGGTGCTATGTGGGGCGAGGAAAAAACCAAGGAGTATTTAGCAAACGCGGGGTTTACTGCTGTGCAGACGAATAAGCTTGTTCACGACATTCAGAATAACTGGTATGTGGTGAGGAAATAATTAATAAACGCCGCAGCAAGCTGATCATGCTTGTAAGGATGCTGCCGCAGGAGGCAGATGGATTTCGGCGATCATACAACGGGCGCTGCCTCCTCCGTGGCGCTCGATGGTAGGAAGGGGAGAATGAAGGATCGGATTGAATGTTTCCAACTGTTGTTGTTGTAATGGCGTTAGAGATTGATACGCGCCGGAAGAGAGAACAAGGAATCTGACGCCCTTTCGGTTTTCCACCTGCAGCATATTTCCCGCAAAACGATTCAGTTGGTCGACCGAGATATCCACGAGTGTTTTTCCCGAACCAGCGATCATTGCGGCCACCATTTCCCGTTCTTCGACAGAAGGAATGGCCGAAAGGCAGATCACTACATACCGGTCGGCCACGCACATCATTACATTGGTATGATAAATAGGAGCGCCTGTGTCGGTGCAGGCGTGAAAAACGACCGGCCGGTACCCCAGCTCTGCACAGGCTTTCCCGAATAGTTTGCGATCTGTCCGGGGAGAAATGCAGGCATAGGCAATGCGGCTGTCGCGGTCCAGCACCATGCTACCAGTTCCTTCCAGGTATTTGCCGAGACCTTCGTAGGGGGTGAGGTCGATCGTTTTGGATATCCGGAATTTTTTTCTCACGGCTTCCAGCACAGCGGGTTTGCGTTCTGCACGCCGGTTTTTGGCAAACATGGGATAGAGCACCAGGGTGCCGTCTTCGTGAAAAGAAACCCAGTTATTGGGAAATATGGAATCGGGCGTATGCGGGCGCGGGCTGTCGTTCACCACCAACACTTCCATTTCGTGTTGGCGGAGTTTTGCTACAAGAAGATCAAATTCTTCCGCAGCTTTTCGATGAATAAGTTCCGCTTCTCCCTCATCAGGCACCTGGAAACTATTATTTACTGCGGTCTGGCGGTTGTATGCAAAACGCACGGGCCTGATCATCAATAATTGTGAAGTGGTCTGCATAAAGATCGTTTTATTCGGGATCGTCCCGCAGCAGGGGGAGGCTCATGCAGTGGAACCCGCCGCGGGCCCGCGAAAGTTCCGACGAAGGCATCAGGATGAGCAGGTTCTCCAGCTTATCCGGTTCCGTTGTTCCGGCTTCCAGTTGTTCGATCAGTTCACTGGCATGTATCACGGCGAAGCCGTTTTTGCGGAAAGCTTCGATGGTCTTGTCGTTCCGGTCATAGCCCAACACCACGCCATCTTTCAGCGCCAGCAGGTTACAGGAGTCGGTCCACTGCTCCCGGGCGTCAAAAGGGAATTCGTTATTGCCGGAATAAATAAACCGTACCTTTTCCTTACACTCCAGGTCGCGTTCGCTGATATCGGCCAGCAGGTCTTCCAGGTTGTCGAAGTACCGGGGGTTGCCGATATCCTTTTTGCGGAACTGTGTGATCTTTAGTTTTTCTTTTTTCCGGTTTCCTTCGAGCTCCCGCTGGATGGCATCGGCGTT
Source organism: uncultured Chitinophagaceae bacterium (assembly GCA_964624205.1). Taxonomy (GTDB): domain Bacteria; phylum Bacteroidota; class Bacteroidia; order Chitinophagales; family Chitinophagaceae; genus Flavitalea. The sequence continues at coordinate 12,442 of CAZUWX010000071.1, read as the reverse complement.
CTCCCGTTTTATTGTTTTTTTGGAGAACGCACCGAGCAGCACCCAAACATTTTTTTTCACCTGCGTGAACACCGTGTCGATGTGCATGTAGTCCCTTCTTTTGGGAATACTGATGATGGTGATCTTTTTGACAACGTCTTTTTCAAAGAGCATCCTGACGGCCTGGTGGGCGGCTTCAAGGGTGGTGCGCTCGGTGACCCCTATGAGCAGGTGGTCGCGACTTACCACCATCACGTCGCCGCCCTCCAGGGTTACCCGGCGCCGGCGCTTTTTCGGTAGAAGAAAATGATAGTCGGTCTCGGGCAGCTCGAGGATCGAGTTGTGATAGTCCGCAAAAAAATGATGGTTATAAAAAATATATCTGGCCAGCAATGCTTCCCGGATGCGGGCTTTTTTTGCGGGCTTGTTCAGTAGCAGGAAGTTATTGATCACCACGCCGATGTCGCGGGTAAAAATAAAATTCGGAATGGGGGGAAAAAGCATGTGCCGGTCGTCGGGCGAGCCGGTAACAAAGGTCTTCGCCAGCTCACCGGCATTCAGTCCCAGCAATTTATTCTCAGTTGCATAGGAGCAATTCTCGATGGCGCAGATCGATGAAACCAGCCTGAGCCGTATATCCTCTTTCCGGAGGATGTCTTCCAGCAGCCACTGTAACTCCACCACCTGTCCGGAACGAAAAAAGTCTGCATGCCCCGGCTTATAAAAATTTCTGTTCTGCGCCGGGTCGTCGATCTTTTCCAGTTGACCCTTGATCAGGGCGGGGTCCAGGAAGTATAACAATATCTTGGTGAAGTAGTCGTATTCCGCGCGGCGGATCGTGTCGAGATGTACAATGTCTTCAAACAGCCAGTCCTGCGCCTTTGAGGGCACTACTTTCCCTAATCCGCTATCCGGGCTGTGTACCAGCACCCGCCGGAGCCGGCCTGTTTCAGACGTCACTTTCAGCTTTTCGGTATGGGATCTTGTCATCTTGCGAAGATAACAAATGTTCGTTTTCGCTTATTTCGCTTCAGCGCCGGCTTCCTATATTTGCAACCTATGCCTGTTTTCATGACCCGACTCAAAGAGAGTGTCGACTTCATCCGAAATATTCATTCACAAACTCCGGAAACCGGTATCGTGCTGGGAAGCGGGCTGGGAAGTTTTTTGAACGAGGTGCAGATCGAAGCCGCTATTCCTTATGAGCAGATCCCTTATTTTCCGCTTGCCACGGTGGAAGGCCATGAAGGCCGGCTCATTTTTGGGCGGCTGGGTAGTAAACGCGTGGTGGTGATGTCGGGCCGATTTCATTATTATGAAGGCTATACTGCCGCCGAGGTCGTGTATCCCATCCGGGTGATGAAACAACTGGGGATCACCCATCTGCTGTTATCGAATGCCGCCGGCGGGGTGAATGCCGGTTTTCAATTAGGCGACCTGATGATCATCTGCGATCATATTGCGCTGGCGGTACCCAACCCGCTCAGGGGGAAAAATGAGGAATTGCTCGGAATCCGCTTTCCGGATATGAGTGAGCCTTATTGCCGCAAACTAATTGCCAAACTGAAGGCTGTGGGGGAGGAACTGAAGATCCCACTCCGCGAGGGCGTCTACTTCGGGGTTACCGGTCCGAATTTTGAGACAAGGGCCGAGTATAAAATGATCGCTGCCCTGGGTGCTGATGCGGTGGGCATGAGCACGGTGCAGGAAGTGATCGCTGCCCGGCATATGGGAATCTCCGTGGCGGCGGTCAGCGTGATCGCCAACCTGGGCATACGGGAAGCGGACAACCAGGTGACGCACGAGGAGGTGCTGGAAGCTGCCCGCCGGGCCGAGCCCAGACTTGCATCGATTTTTAAACAACTGATAGCCAAACTTTGATCGGCGCATGAGAAACAGAGGAAAAATTATCGTTCAGTTGCTGATCATATTTATGGCCTGGTCGTCCGTGTCTTATGGTCAGAACCGCGGCATGCTCGACCGTATTCCGCGGCCGGGCGGCGGTGGAGGAGGTGGAGGGGGCGACAGCCTTCAGCATCGCACGGGTCTGGAAGATTCTATCACGATCAATTTCCGGTATCTCGACACCAGCAGTATGCGCAAGTTCGATTCGAGTATCACCGACTTTACCAAAAGATTTCCCGTTCCCTGGCACCACTACCACCTCGGCAATGTTGGCAATGCCACCCGGAGCATGCTGTTTCCCCGGTTGATGGAATCGGGATGGGACCACGGTTTCCATGCATACGACGTGTATAATTTCCGCGACGACGAAACTCATTTTTACAATACCACCCGCCCCTATTCGGAGATCAACTATCTGCTTGGGAGCCGGATGGAGCAGATCATTCAGCTCGTTCATACCCAGAATATACTGCCCAACTGGAACGCTTCGTTTCAGTACCGGCTGATCAACTCGCCCGGTTCCTTTCAGAATCAGAACAGCAATCATAATAACTACCGGTTCGGGTCCTGGTACCAGTCGAAGAATAAACGCTACCAGAACTTCCTCATCGTAGTAGGCAATAAGTTACAATCGGGCGAGAACGGCGGCATACGGGACGACCTCAGCTATCTAGATAGCATCGGATTTGAGCAGCGGTCCGTTATTCCGACCCGGCTGGGACCCAATATTTCCGGCGCTAATAATTTTTTTTCCAGCGACATCGTCACGGGCACCCGGTACACTAATGCCAGCTTTCTGCTCCGGCAACAATATGATATCGGACAGAAGGATTCCATTGTTACCGACAGTACGGTGATACCGCTGTTCTATCCCAGGCTCCGGCTCGAACACACCATCAACTACAAATCGTACAATTACCGGTTCACGGATAATACTCCCGATTCCACCTTCTATTTTGACAACTACGGTATCACCTTTGATTCCCCTCGCTTTTTTCTGCAGGACTATTGGACCGACCTGACGAACGATTTTTCGCTCTACCAGTTTCCAGATGCAAAAAATCCCCAGCAATTTTTTAAAGCGGGCGCCTCCATACAACTGCTGACGGGAAAATTTGACAGCCTCCAAAAAAAAGAGGATTACCATAATTTTTTTGTTCATGGCGAGTACCGCAATAAAACGCGCAACCAGAAATGGGATATCCTGGCTAATGGTAAATTTTATCTCAACGGGCTCAATGCCGGGGATTATCAGGCCAATCTCCGGTTAAGGCGCCTGATCAGCCAAAAGCTTGGCTACCTGGAGCTGGGCTTTGGAAATGTGAATCGTACGCCCTCTTTCGTGTACGATAGCCTCAGCAGTTTTTATCTGGGCACGCCCATCGACCTGAAAAAAGAGAACAACACGGAATTATTCGGCTCCATCGACCTGCCCCGGCTTAAACTCAAGCTCACGGGAAGATATTTTCTGATGAGTAATTTCAGCTATTTCAGCAACTATCGGCAACCCGAGCAGTATTCCACGCTCTTTAATGTGATCCAGGTGATGGCGGAAAAAGAATTCCGTATCGGAGGCAACTGGAACTGGCGCACCTGGCTGGTGCTGCAGCAGCCCACCGGTGCGGCGCCGGTAAACCTACCGTTGTTGCTTACCCGCAACCAGGTGGGTTACGACGGCACCCTCGGGTTTAAGAACCTGCTGACCAGCTTCGGACTTGAATTCCGCTACTATACGCCTTACGACGCCGACGCCTACTCTCCGCTGACGGGCCAGTTCTTTAATCAGAACGACGAACAAATGAAGATGCCGCTTCCCGAGCTGGCGGCTTACCTGCATTTCCGGATCCGCACCTTTACCGCATATCTCCGGGTGGAAAACCTGAACGCGTTCGATCTGGAGACGGGAAAATTCACCAATAATAATATCGTTTCTCCCCACTATCCTTACCCCGGAATGCAGATCCGGCTGGGGATCTACTGGAGCTTTATCAACTGATCCGCCTCATTTCGGTTTATCCGGGTTTCACGGAGCTATGGTTCACGCAGTGCAAACCGGCGATCCGCCATTTAGCCCGGGTTCGTCTTTTACCCCTTTGCCCAGGCCGGAATATGCCCTGGAACGGGCGCAGGAACGAGCGGTCTATATATTTTAGGATGGCTAAATATATTTATTATATTTGTCTAATAATAAGTTTAGACATGACTAAATATAAAGCTATTTTTAAGGCCGGACTGATCATCGCAGTTGGAGTAGGGTTGATGTTGCCGGTCGGGCTGCGGGCCCAGGAGAAGTCCGACAGCCTGGAGCAGGGGAAGCAGGAGCAATACGATTTTATCGACCAGGTGGTGATAACCGGCACCATGCGGGCGCTGAAGCGTTCTGCCAGCCCTGTTCCGGTGGAAGTGTACACGCCCTCCTTTTTTCGGAAAAATCCCACTTCCTGCATGTTCGACGCCATGCAGATGGTGAACGGCGTACGTCCGCAACTGAATTGTAATATCTGCAACACGGGTGATATTCATATCAATGGCCTCGAAGGCCCGTACACCATGGTGTTGATCGACGGCATGCCGATCGTCAGCAGCCTGGCTTCCGTGTACGGGCTCTCCGGTATTCCCAATTCGCTGGTGGAAAGGATCGAGGTAGTGAAAGGCCCTGCTTCATCGCTCTATGGATCGGAAGCCATTGGCGGACTGATCAACGTGATCACAAAATCACCCTCCACCTCCCCCTTGTTTGCGGCCGACGTATCAGCTACAGGGTGGGGGGAATACAATACCGATCTGGGATTGAAATACAACGCAGGGAAAAAGATGATCGGGCTGCTGGGGGTCAACTATTTCAACTATCAGCGCCCGGTGGACAAGAACGGCGACAATTTTACCGATGTGACGCTGCAGGACAGGATCTCGGTTTTCAACAAGCTGTCGTGGCAAAGAAAAGAGCAGCGCCTCGCGAGCCTTGCCGCCCGTTATGTGTATGAAGACCGCTGGGGTGGGGAGATGAACTGGAACCGGCAGCACCGTGGCGGAGATAGTATCTATGGAGAGAGCATCTACACGTCGAGGGTGGAGCTTATCGGGAATTATCAGTTGCCGGTGAAAGAAAAATTGCTTTTTGCTTATTCATTCAATTCGCATGATCATGAGTCGGCCTACGGCAATACTATTTTTAATGCCCGGCAGCAAATCGGTTTTGGCCAGCTTACCTGGGAGAAGGCGCTTTCATCCCGGCAGGTGCTGTTGTCGGGAGTTGTGGGACGCTACACCTGGTACAATGATAACACCACCGCCACACACGACACCCTGACCGGATCCGACAGGCCGGACAGGATATTTTTACCCGGCGTTTTTGTACAGGATGAGATCACGATTGCCGATAACCAGCAGCTCTTGCTGGGGATGCGGTACGACTACGACCGCAGGCATGGTAGTATATTTACGCCGCGCGCCGCTTATAAGCTATCGCTGCCTTCGGGGGATGAGCTCCGCGCAAATGCAGGCACGGGGTTTCGGGTGGTGAATATCTTCACCGAAGACCACGCTGCCCTCACAGGGGCGAGGGCGGTGGTGATCGCCGAGACCCTTCGTCCGGAAAGGAGCTATAATCTCAATCTCAACTATCTGAAAAGGATCTATCGCACCAACTACTGGTGGCAGTTCGACCTATCGGCCTGGTACACCTATTTTACTAATCAGATCCTGCCCGACTACACCACGAACACCAACCAGATCATTTATAAAAACCTCGACGGCCATTCGGTTTCGACGGGTTTCAGCGGGAATGCTGAATACGGTTTGGGTCACTCTTTTCGGGCCACGGCGGGTTTTACGGTTATGGATGTCGGCGTGTACCGCCGGCAGGAGCAGGGCGGAAAACAGCGCAGCAGGCAACTACTGACCGAACGCTGGTCGGGTACGTGGACGGTTTCTTATACTGTGCCCACCATTCAAGTCGCTATCGATTATACGGGTAATGCGTACGGTCCTATGCTGCTGCCGCTACTGTCGGCCCTGGACCCGCGGCCGGGCAAATCGCCTGCATGGACTATACAGAATATCAAATTCTCCGGCAAGGTCACAGCCGACCTGGAACTGTATGCAGGTATCAAAAATATTTTTAACTGGACCCCGGCAAAAAGTACGCCCTTTCTTCTTGCCCGGGCAAATGACCCTTTTGACAAGCAGGTGGTATTCGACAACAGCGGCCAGCCAGTGCCTACTTCCGATAATCCTTATGCGCTCAGTTTCGACCCCAACTACGTCTATGCAGCCAACCAGGGGATCCGGGGTTTCATAGGATTCCGATATGTACTTGCCCGTTAGTCTGTAGCGGAATGGGCCGGCTCAACGCTCAAAAAATGCAACACTGCCTCCCACCCATGTATCGTTATCGGTGTACCGGGTGCCAATCATATCTCCCTTACTTAACCTGGCGAGATTGATGACCGGTTGCGGCCGGGCCTGGCCGTCTTTCCAGAGGTACATGATCCGCAGTTCCGTTTTAGCTGGTCTGTCAGGTGTGCGGATGGCGGGGGCGTACTGCACTTTTTTCTGTAATATCCAGTTTGCCGGCTGCTCGATCTTCTCAAGATGGGCGGGCGTAACATTGATCACCACTCCCTGGCCTGCGAAAGAGAACAGGGGTTTCAACACGTAGTTATCAAGGTCGGGAGGTATTTGTTTTACTTCACTGAGGAAGTAGGTATCCGGTATATTGGGATGTTTAAGAAAAGGAAGTGTGAATTTGCTGATCCTGTAAAACCAGTCGGGATGTGAAACCCATTCCACATCCGGCAGGTTGCGGATATCGACGGCAGGCTGCAGGTCTTTCCGGGCGTGTAGCTCATCGAAGATCATTCTGTTGTATATCCTGCTGATCTTTGTTTTGCGGCCATTCAGCAGATAATACAGGCCGTTGTTTTCTTTTATCAGCGAGGTGAGGCAAACGGGTTGAATGCCGGTGATATCGCGTGTGCAATAAAAGTCGATCCGGGTTTTTTGCTGCTCCGGTTCTATTTCGAGTAGAATCACATTTTCGGGACGGTGGTTGCCGAGAATTATCTCACGCAATAGCTGACGGTAAGTTTCGGTCGTATAACCACTAAGGTACTGTGCGTAATTGTCCGGGATGGCAAAGTGTTTCCGCAGGATATCGGGGTATACCGACTGAAAGCCGTACAGGCTGGGGAAACCCTGCATCTCTACCAGTTGGGGCGAAAGTCTGCCCTCGCTGTCTGTGCATATTCCGAAATCGAAAGCGATCATCCCAGGCAGGCCCGGATCGCCGGAAACCTTATCGGAAGCAGGTATTCCCCGGTCGGTAAGCCTGATGAACCCTTCGCTTTGAACAAAATCGACAATGCTTTCGCAGGTGTCGATCATTTCACGTGCGAGATTTCGTGGAACAAAGACGGGTGTTTCCGCGAGTCTGAATTGAATTGCACCGGGATAGTACGCGTCGATTTCTCGAAGAAATCCTTCGTATTTTTCCTGCGTAAATGTTTCGTTAAACGCGCTGCGTAGAGAGTGCACCATGGTTGAAACTTGAAGGATAAAAATAGATATTTAAGAGAGTATTCATCCTATTTTGTTTTTGCTCTTGATTTTTGAAACTTCCCCCTATATTTGCGCATCCCTGATCGAATCCCCTTATTATCGCTGAAAAAATTAGCTCGTGGGCCGATGCCATGGCAGTCTCTGCACATGGCGTAGCCCTGGCAACACGATTTTTTTTTCGACGCCTACTCCTTGTCTGTTGAATTATTTGTTTGTGACCTGTACGATTGAAAACTGATTTAAACCGTCTCATTGATGAATGATTTTTTAGGATTGTACCGCAACCTTGAAAGCGGTATCCGGAATTGTGAAGAACAACACGAGGATCTGAAGAAATGTATCGAATGCTGCTTTCACCTGTGTGAGATCGCCAGCGCCGATACAACGCTCGCCGCGGCAGCAGGCTTCAAAACGGAAGAGGAGGAAATTGATTTTTTTAAGAACATCAAACCGCTGTTCACCGGGTACGTGGAATTTTACAGCATCCTCTACAGTGCGGAACTTTTTGTTCCGGAAGACGCAGAAGATGCACTCCGGTTCAGGGCAGAGGAGTTGAATCGATCGCTGCTCTTTCTTGACAAGCACCAGGATTTCTGCGATTACCTGCACCGGGGCGACACCTCGCTGGACCGCGAGTATTTTCTGCAGCGGCCGGACGGCGTAGCGGCGGAAAAGAATATATTGCTCGCACAGATACGCGGACGGCAACGATACATTGTTTATTTGCGGGAGCGATTCCCAGGGCTCTGAACGATTAACGTACAAAAAGGCTGCCTCCTGTTTTTACAAACAGGGAGACAGCCTCCTGACTATAATTATGATGGGTCCGTTTATCCCTTCCTGCTTAACCGGTGTTAGTAAGAAGGGGCGCTTGCAGTATCCGGCTGCGGCACGTCGGGCTGCGGTGGTTGTGGTGCATCCGGTTGCGGGGCATCAGGCTGCGGCGGTTGCGGCGCATCGGGTTGTGGTGCATCCGGCCGGGGTGCATCGGGTATACTCGGTGTGTCCGGCACAGTTGTATCCTGCGGAAGGGTATCCATAAACGATACTCCTGTGGGAAGGGTGGCGTGCCCGGCGCTGCCCACCATGGTGAACATAACTACTCCCAACCCCAATGCTGCCGCTAAAAAAATCCTTTTCATAATTGTAAGTTTTAATGGTAGTGAAGTCTTAATATTTAATGCTTGGGTCACCAGTATGTTTGGAGGGGATTTCCTGCTGATAACCCGGCATTTTACTACGTCTCAGGGGATAGACAGGGTGTAGATACTATATATAATAAGAATTGTGCCAAAAATTTCCCGCCGCTGTTGAATATTGCTATTTTTGACTCTCGTGCGATATTATTTATTTCACTAAAGCAAATGGATATGGTATTAAATGTTCGTGTTGTATTGGCAGCATGGTTGTTGTTGTTTGTGTACCCCGTTGTGGCGCAACAAAGCGCCGGCTATGACCCCGAAGAAGCTTTTGCCTCAAAGTTCTATCCTGCTTACGGTGACGAGGTCAGGACGGCCGATGGCAGGCCCGGCCCCAAATACTGGCAGAACCGGGCCGACTATAAGATCAGCGCCTCCCTGGACGAGGTGAATCAAAAAGTTTCGGGCAGTGTAGACATCACTTATACCAATAACAGTCCGCAGGAGCTGTCTTTCCTTTGGCTGCAGCTCGATCAGAACATTTATGACCAGGAGTCGAGGGGCGTAGCTACCACCCCCCTACGGGGCGGCAGGTGGGCCAACCGGCAGTCGTTTGACGGGGGCTACGCCATTAATTCCGTCACGCTCGTGCAGGGCGGCAAAGAATCGAAGGTGCAGCACCAGGTGTATGACACGCGCATGAAGATCAGCCTGCCTGCCGACCTGAAGGGGAGGGGTGGTAAGACCGTCATCCGGATCAGCTATTCCTTTCTTATCCCCGAATATGGAACCGACCGTATGGGCCGGCTGCAGACAAAGAACGGGTGGATCTATGAAATCGCGCAGTGGTTTCCCCGGATGTGCGTGTATGACAATGTACAGGGGTGGAACACACTTCCCTACCTGGGGCAGGGAGAATTTTACCTGGAATACGGAGACATCATTTATAATATCGATGTGCCCGCTTCGCATATCGTGGTGGGGTCGGGTGAACTGCTGAATCCCGAAGAGGTGCTGACGGCCAAACAGGTGCAGCGGTTGAAAGCGGCCAGATCGAGTGATCAAACGGTGATGCTCCGCGCCGCAGAGGAAGTAACGGATCCTGCCAGCCGGCCTGCGAAGGCGAAGCGGCTTACCTGGAAATTCCGTTGTAATGATACCCGGGACGTTGCCTGGGCATCTTCCGAGGCATTTGTCTGGGATGCGGCCCGGATCAACCTGCCGGGGGGTAAAAAGGCGCTTGCTATGTCTGTCTATCCCGTTGAATCGGCCACCGATTCAGCCTGGAACCGTTCTACCGAATACGTGAAAGGTTGCGTGGAATTCTATTCCGAATATTTGACTCCCTATCATTACCCGGTGGCTGTGAACGTTGGGGGTATCGTGGGAGGCATGGAATACCCCGGCATTGTGTTCTGCTCGGCCCGCGCCACGAAGGGAGCCTTATGGGGAGTTACTTCTCACGAGTTCGGCCACCACTGGTTCCCGATGATCGTGGGCAGCGACGAGCGAAAATTTGCCTGGATGGATGAGGGCCTGAACACCCTCATCAACACCCTGGCGCAGGAAAAATTCAACAACGGCGAATATTCGAAGAACCGGGACCTCAATCCGCAGACCCTTACGCGGGCCTTTTTCAATGAAAGATCGCAGCGTATCAATACGGTGCCGGAAGTAGTTCAGCCCTTTAACCTGGGGATGGTTGGGTATTATAAACCCGCTTTCGGTCTCCAGTTATTACGCGAAAACATCCTTGGCCCCGAACGGTTCGACAGTGCGCTGCGTTACTACGCCGAGCAGTGGGCTTATAAACATCCCACGCCCTACGATTTTTTTCACTGTATAGAGAACCATGCGGGCGAAACGCTGGACTGGTTCTGGAGGGGGTGGTTCCTGGAAAACTGGAAGGTAGACGTTGGTGTATCCGGCGTGGAGTACCCGAACAACGACCCTGCTAACGGGGCTATCATCGTGATCAATAATTATGAAAAACTGCCTATGCCGGTGACCGTGGAAATAAAGGAAACTAACGGAAACACAGGTAGGGTGGAGCTTCCGGTGGAGATATGGCAGCGTGGCGGCAAATGGGAATTTATGTATCGATCCACCAGCAGGATCAGGGAAGTGGTTGTTGATCCGGACCGGACCTTACCTGATGTGAACCCGGGCAATAATACCTGGCCTGCTCTTTAAGGGGAAAATTAAAGGCGGAAAATAAATTTATGGGTGCTAACGATTGCGTAATGTTAGTTTTTAATGGGCTAATGCAATATATTTAACACTGGTTTGCATTTTTATCCTGCGACCCAATTTATTAATAAACTAACCATACATGCAACGCACTCAAGCGAAATCCGGCCAGAACTACGCGATGGTCATTATCGGAATCCTTTTTTTCACCTTCGGGTTTGTGACCTGGGTGAACGGCTCCCTGATCCAATTCCTTAAAATCGCCTGCGAACTGGAAACAGATGTACAGGCATTCTTTGTCACATTTGCTTTTTACATGGCCTATTTTTTCCTGGCCATTCCTTCCGCACATATCCTGAAACTGACAGGTTTCAAAAATGGCATGGCACTGGGCCTGATCGTGATGGCCGTGGGCTCGTTATTATTCATCCCCGCCGCAAACGCGCGCAGTTTCCCGCTCTTCCTTACCGGTCTTTTTATACAGGGTGCGGGACTGGCCCTGCTCCAGACTGCCTCCAATCCTTATATCAGCATCATCGGCCCCATCGAAAGCGCCGCCCAGCGGATCAGCATTATGGGGATCTGTAATAAGCTGGCGGGCATCGCTGCGCCGCTGATCCTGAGCGCCATCCTGCTCAAGGATGCCACAGCGCTTGAAACCAATATTATTTCGGAAACTGATCCGTTGATTAAAGAAGGGCTGCTGAATGATCTGGCAGGCCGGGTGATCACACCTTATATTGTGATCACGGTGGCGTTGTTAGCCCTGGCCCTCTTTATCAAAAGATCCGCCCTTCCGGAAATTGATGCGGATGCCGAGGAGGTTGTGGAGGATGGAGCAGTTGCGGATACCGCTAAAACCAGCGTGTTCCAGTTCCCTCACTTGATGCTCGGCGTGATTTGTATCTTCTTATATGTAGGAGTAGAGGTAATGGCGGGTGATGCCATCGGTATCTATGGGATGGCGATTGGACTGCCGCTGGACGCAACAAAGAACTTCACCACTTTCACGCTGGTTGCCATGTTAGTGGGGTATGTGATCGGGATATTCACCATTCCGAAGTACATTTCGCAGCAGGCTGCACTGAAGTACTCCGCTATACTGGGTATTCTGCTCACTATTTGCGTGTATGTATCAGACGGTTACCTTGCGATCGTTTTTATCGCTTTACTGGGACTGGCCAATGCATTGATGTGGCCCGCTATATTTCCGCTGGCGATTACCGGACTGGGAAGGTTTACAAAGATCGGCAGCGCCTTGCTGGTGATGGGGATTGCCGGTGGTGCGGTGGTGCCGATCATATATGCATTGCTGAAAGAACCGGCTGTCGGATTTAATAATTCGCTTGCATTTTTTGTATGTATGATACCCGGCTACCTGTATATACTCTATTATGCCGTAAAGGGACATAAACCCCGCGCGTCTGTTCGCCATACACATTGAACTCGCTAAGCGAAACAAAAGTTGCGCATAGGATAGGGCAGGAAGACGATGTTTTCCTGCCCTGTTTTTTGTGTTGGTAGCTGCTACTGCGAACGTCTTTTTGTCCGCCGCTACTGAAGGCGGCGATAAGTGTATGTTACCTTTTCGATGAATTGTACCGGACGGGTGAGGGCGCTGCGGAAGGCTGGATCAGTGGATCCTGCCTTGCTCTATCCGGATCCGTTTG
>CAZUWX010000070.1:0-16323 GCA_964624205.1 uncultured Chitinophagaceae bacterium | reverse complement strand
ATTGTGTACTGCTGATTTCCAAAAATTGTGTAGTTGTGATTTCCGATTACAAAGCTCCTCAAATGGAGGCTGATCTTTGTAATAAAGCGCCTTTGTTTGTTCATACCGTTGCCGAAATTTTTCGCGCCATCCGTCGTCCTTTAACAGAAAAGCCTCATTTTCCTGCATGGGAATAGCGAAGTCCTCGTTGGGAAACCGCCTTTTCTTATGCTCCTGATACTCCTCTGTTGCTATGAATGCGATCACCGACGGATCAGCCAATAAACAATACAGGTCATAGTATTGACGCATGTAATTTGTTGCCGCTACGCCGGTAACCATCTCCTTACGAAACTTTGTGGCAATTGTTTGAAGTTTCTCGACAAATGTGTAACGATAGTCGTAGCACAAAATGTCTTTCGCTCTGTTATCTATTAGCTCAATACCAGGAAGCTCCTTTGCTTTTTCATATGCCCATGAACTAACCGTAAGAGGTGTATTGGGTGTTACATTATCATACCCGGCTTCAAGCAGTATTCCTTGCTTCACTCCGTCAATAGCCTGCGTAGTTTGTTGATAATACAGACGGATACCACCGCTGTTATATCTGCGTTCGTCATCAAAGGCTGTGTCACGTTCTATTTCAATAATACCTGGAATACTAATTTCCTTTGCCAACTGGTCATAGTACTCTTTTTTCTTCTGAATGTTTTTGGGATTACTGTTGTTGGGGTTTTCATTGATCCCAAGGGCTTCTGGAGGATTAATGTGTATATCAAGATCCTCGGAAAACCTGTTAATAATACCATACCCTTTGGATAAAGATGTTCCGCCTTTTAGCTGAAAGGTATATCCCTGCGTTTTCAATCCATGCAAACAGTGCATGATCCAATAATCCTTTTCTATTAGCCCTGCTAATATGTCTGTTTCTTCTTCAAGAATACGAAGTAATTCAGGAAATTCTTTATGTTCATGCAGGTATATTGCCGCCATATTTTATGACAATAACGAATTAAAGAACTTACGGGTGGCTACCTTTCCAAACTTATCTGCCGCCTCTCGTAAGACTGTCTTATTCATGGAGGGAACTTTCTCTTTTACTTTCTCCAGGACGGCAGATTGATCTTCCGCCAGATCATTTAAATTATTGACCAGATCAACCAACAAAAATTCCTTCGTCATCCGGTCAGGCACATAGGGTTTACGGACAAACTGGAATGTTCGGTTGCCTAATGTAAAATTGCCGTGACGTTTATAGTTGTACACACGGCGCGTATTATATAGCTGCGTGGTTCCCACTCCTAACGCATTATAATCATTTGGAGAAGTTATCAGAAAACGGTTATCCTTTAAGAAAACTTCCACCAAATCCGTGTCCCTGGCAGGCGCTTTGCCAAAAGTACTTCGCCTGGGTACATAATACAATCCACCCCCAAGTTTTTCAAGGATGCCTTCACGTACCAATTCCTGTAAATGGCGATCTACCGAGGTAGACCATTGCTCCAGGTCGGCCCGCCGGTACACCTCACCCTGTTTCAACTGTTGTTTTACCAACTCAAGCTGCTTCATGGGGTAAAATTAGTCATTTTGCATGGATATTTAGTAATAATTCATTCATTTTTATCTTAATCAACTGATTACGTGCCCTTCTCAGTGCATCCGGCTCCCATTATTTGATCACCACCTGCGGATGCCTGCTATCAAAAGTTTTGCGTGGTCTTAGTCCGATAGGCCAATGAACAAATAGATCAGGATGTTCACTTGCAAATCTTCCTAAGTAATGCCATGCTTGTCTTTTATGATAGCTCAGTGTCTTGAACTTCTGCATACACCATCGTGCCAGACGCTGATTTAGTCGCTTGAACAATCGATACATTTCCGTCTTGTAAAACTTACCGTAATAGTTCCACCAACCTTGTAATCTCGGATTGATGATTTCCGCTAAGTGTTCAAGACTTTTTGTTGTCCACAAATGCAGGTTCCATCACCTGATTGTTTCACTGATTCGCTTCTTAGCCTTTTTACTTATAGCGGGAAGAAAGCTTACAAAGAATTTGTCGTCTTTCGTCTTAGCGAGGCGCGGTCTGAAAGTAAATCCAAGAAAGTCAAATTGGATTACTAGGCCACGTGTCAGTTCAAACAACGGAGATCTATGCAAGGGCTGATTCACGTGCCAAACGCGAAGCTATTGAAAAGGCTTACATATCCGTTGTACCTGAAAAGAACCTGTTTGGCTGTCCAATGAGAACCTCCTGGATTGGCTCAAGCGCTTTTAGCCCTGTTTATTATGTAAAGTTATGTGACATAAAATCGTTGCTACTTCGACATAACTTGTCACATACTTTACATAATCCTCAGCTTGGCATAACCTAGCGCCACCGGCCTCATGCCATTTTCAATAAGGTTATTATCTATCTGCAGCTTCGGGTCGGTGGTGTAGACCGATAGATTAGCCCATCGTGGCAAGGCATATCCGATTGCTTTAGCAAGGGGAGTTCTTTTTAGTTGTTCTTCAATATAGGTTTTTTCGAGCCACTGCCTCAATGCTGTTAGCAATCGTATCTTTCAGACAAACAACGATTTGCCCAAAAATAAAAACAGGAAAAGCGATAGTAATAATCACTTTTCCTGTTTAGTACCCAGAACAGGAATCGAACCTGCACTCCCTTGCGAGAACCAGATTTTGAGTCTAGCGCGTCTACCAGTTCCGCCATCTGGGCATTTTTGTGTTCCCGCAGCCGTCAAAACAAAGCGCTCCGATTGGTAACGCAATCACATCCTTAGATTTTCAGGAAGATTGTTTTTTCGGCCGGCTGGCAAGGGGAGGCAATATTACGGATTTGCAGTTTTGCCGCAAAGTATTTTTTCATTCCCAACCCTCCCCACAGAGATCCCTCAAATCATTTCGCAGTTCTTCCCCTCCCGACCTCGTTGCCCACATCAAACCTCGCAACAGCTCTTTTTTCGTACAAAAACCTTCCGGAAGATTTTCCATATTTGACTCCAGACCTTCATAGCGCAAAGATAAGGACTATCCGCCAGCCCGCTGAATCCAGGCCGGCAGCATCGCCCCGGCATGATCTGCATACACCTGTCTCCGGATCAGTCAATAGTACCCACGCGGTTCGTTTTCGCCGCGTTTGCGTGAAGGCGCTACCCCTATATTTATCAAACAAGCCCGTAGAATCCAGATTCGTGAGCTTGCGTGTAAGCACCCTAACGCTATACGCATCAAACCTATCCCTCCTTATCTGGCCTGTTACACTTCGTTTGCCAGCACTTATCTTTATGCCGCCCAAACGCAAACTATGCCCGCATGATCAAGATCGGACTACTCCGCGAAACCAAGATCCCAGTAGACAGCAGGGTGGCTTTTACGCCCTCACAGTGTAAGTGGATCGCGCAACACTACCCCGGCGTGAAGCTGTCGGTGCAGTCTTCACCTGGAAGATGTTTCTCCGACCGGGAGTACCGCATGGCCGGCATCGAAGTACGGGAGAACATCGACGATTGCGATGTATTCCTGGGGATCAAAGAAGTGGACGCGGCAACCCTGCTTCCCGGGAAGACCTACCTGTTTTTCTCTCATACCCGAAAAAAACAGGAGTATAACCGGCACCTTTTTCAAACGATCCTGCAACAAAAGATCACGCTGATAGATTATGAGTGTATGGAACATGACGACGGGCAACGGATCCTCGGCTTCGGCTTTTTTGCCGGGGTGGTGGGGGCGCATAACGGAATAATGGCCTACGGCAACCGTAGCGGCGCCTATACTTTGCCGCGGGTGTATACACAAAAAAGCTTCCGCGACCTGATCCACACGTATTTCGGACTACGGCTACCGCCCATCAAGATAGCCGTTACGGGCTCGGGTAGGGTGGCCCGCGGGATTCTGGAGATCATGAACCTGATGGAAGTGGCCGAGGTGGAGCCGGACGAATACCTGGAACGTCGCTTTACCTATCCCGTTTTTGTGCAGTTGAAGGGTCGCACCCTGTACGCGTCCAATTCCGGAAAAGCCTACCGGCGCGAAGAATTCCATTACAATCCCTCGGCATACCATTCCCTTTTTTATCCCTATACCCGGCATACCGATATCCTGATGAACGGCACCTACTGGGATACAGACGTGCCGCGGCTGTTTGAAAAAGAACACGTGCAGGAAGATGGTTTCCGCATCCAAACCATCGCCGATATCACCAACGATACAGACGGTTCGGTGCCCTGCAACCTCGGCGATTCCACCATACCTGAGCCGGTGTATGGGGTCGACAGGCAGCATTTCTATAAAACGCCTCCCTATCTGCCCGGATCAGTGGATATGATGGCAGTCGGCAACCTGCCCGACGAATTACCCCGGGACGCTTCCCGCTATTTCGGTGAACAACTGCTGAAATATATCTTAGACGCACTGCTAACCGGCGGCTCAACTGTGATAGAGAGAGCCACCATGGTAAAAGCCGGGCAGATCACTGCACCATTCGGCTATTTAAAGGAGTATGGAAATTTTCCCTGATCGTGCAGGCTCCTATCTTCGGCCACCACCCCTGGGTATTGGTTTATGCAGGTAGCGGAACCCAACTCGGTGATATTTGCTATTCGGAAAAAGCCCTGACAGGATAGTCGAAAAAATCACCTGCGGCCGAGATCGCCATTCTCACCACTCGGCGCGGGCGCTCACGGGCACGTCCAGCGTATCTTTCTCTCCGGCCAGGAATTTATAATACCCGGTGATCGCGATCATGGCGGCGTTGTCGGTGCAGTATTCAAATGCCGGAATATAGGTATTCCATCCTTCCTGTTGCCCGGCCTGCAGGAATGCACTGCGGAGCCCACTGTTCGCCGACACACCGCCCGCCAGGCACAGTTCCCGGATGCCGGTTTGACGCGCCGCTTTTTTCAGTTTATTGAGCAAAATGGTCACGATGCGCTCCTGGATCGAGGCGCAGATATCGGCCATATTCTTCTCCAGGAAAGCCGGGTCGGCGGCGCTGCTGTCGCGTATAAAATACAGGATGGAGGTTTTGAGTCCGCTGAAACTGAAATCCAGGCCCGGAAGCTGGGGCTCGGGAAAAGAAAACCGGGAGGGATCGCCGGCTTTTGCATACTTGTCTATCAACGGGCCGCCAGGATAGGGGAGACCCAATAATTTTGCGGATTTGTCAAAAGCTTCGCCTGCGGCATCGTCGATGGTTTCGCCGATCACCGTCAATTTGAGTGGCGATTCGCAGACCACGATCTGGGTATGCCCCCCGCTGACGGTCAGGCAGAGGAAGGGAAAAACGGGTCGGGGGGCTTCGATGAGGTTGGCGAGCACGTGCGCCTGCATATGATGTACACCGATGACAGGGATATTGAGGGAGAGCGACAGTGATTTGGCAAACTGGCTGCCTACCAGCAACGAACCGATCAGGCCAGGAGCCTTAGTAAAAGCGATGCCGTCCACCTGTTGCAGGGTTATTCCCGCTCTGCCCAGCGCGGCGTCCACTACGGGAACGATATGCTGCATATGTGCGCGGGAAGCCAGCTCCGGCACCACCCCCCCGTAACGGGCATGCACGTCCTGATTTGCAACTACATTGGAAAGGACTTCCCCCTGCCGGCAGACCGCCGCCGCAGTTTCGTCGCAGGAGGATTCTATTGCGAGAATGGTTGTGGGCGCGGTCAGACGGCCCTCCCGCTGTTCTTTCGCAGGCGAATGTTCTATGGAAGGAATAGTTGGGTACATGATTATTTCGATCTTATGGCTTCCACCGGATCCATTTTGGCCGCAATGGTGGCGGGGATAATGCCGGCTGATACGCCGACCAGCACACAAATCCCGATGGCCATTAAAACGATATCGGCAGGGACGAACAGGGGAAATCCCAGTACAGCAGAAAATATTTGGGTAAGAATGAATACCAGCAGTAACCCGATCACTCCTCCCATAAGGCAAAGGAAGGCGGATTCCAGCAGGAATTCGGTGAGGATCACAGGACGTTTTGCACCCAGGGCTTTTTTGAGGCCGATCTGCGACGTACGCTCCCGGACCGTCACGAACATGATATTGGCTACGCCAAACATCCCGACTACCAACGATAGTGCTGCTATCGCCCAGCCGCCGATCTTCACGTTGCCGGAAAGATCGCTGATGATCTTACTAAAGGAATCGACGTCGTTCAACGAAAAATTATCGGCCTGTGAAGGCTTTAATTTCCGCAACGAACGCATGGCGCCGGTGAGTTCGTCCAGCAGCAGTTCCATGGGCAATTCTTCCTTTCCCTGGACAATGATCTTGGGGCTGGACCACCGTTCCGGCCTGATCTGGTTGAGCACCGTATAGGGTAGCAGGATGACGTCGTCGAACTGCCAGATATTCATGATGCCCTTGCCTTCCTTTTTTATAACGCCGATCACATTGACGATCTTACCATTCTTCAGGGTGATATTTTTCCCTACGGCCTGCTCAGCCCGGCCGAAGAGTTCGGTAGCGATGTTATTGCCCAACACCACAACGTTGGCGGAATGGTCAAAGTCGCGCTGCTCCAGATTTCGACCTACTACAATTTCCAACGGCTGGATATCGAGAAATTCATTGGAAATGCCGCTATAGTTAACATTTTTCAGTACGGAATTTTCGTACTCGACCGCCTCGGTGAATTCGGTTTGAAACGCCACGTGCCTGGCTGCGGGAACCTTACCCCTGATGATGCTCACCTCGGAAGATTTTGGCTCGGGACGGTTCACAAATTTCCACCAGGGATAATCATTACCCCCGCCGTATTCCCATTTGTCGATAAATACAGTATTGGACCCCAGCGCCTTGATGTCTTTCTGAATCGCTGTTTCCAGGCTACCGACAACAGACAGTACACTGATAATACAGAATATGCCGATGGTTACGCCGAACAGCGATAGAAAAGTGCGCAGCTTATTAGAACGAAATTCCTCCTCCGCCATTTTAAAACTGCTTAATATGATGGAGAGGAATTTCATCTGATACTTTATGGGTTACATCTCTTCCGGGATGACTCGATCGCGCCCGTTCTGCAAGCAACCCCGCCTTTATTTAACCAGGGCTGCCTTTTTCTTATCCGGTGCCGCCTGGGTGGTCGAAGACTCACCCAACGACCTGCCCTTACCAAATTCAACAAGGATCGGAGCTGCTACAAAGATAGACGAATATACACCCACAACCACACCTACCAGCATCGCAAAAGCAAATCCTTTGGTCACTTCCCCGCCTACCAGGAACAGGATAAGAATGGTGAGGAACACCGTCAGCGAGGTCATGATCGTACGGCTAAGGGTTTCATTGATAGCCCGGTTGATGATCGTTTCTTTGTCTACCCCCCTCAGCTTATGGCTGTACTCCCGTATTCGGTCGTATATCACCACCGTGTCGTTCATCGAGAAACCGATCACCGTGAGGATCGCGGCGATAAAATGCTGGTCGATCTCAAGCGGGAACGGAACAACGTCTTTGAAGAAGGAGAACACGATCAGCGTCACCATCACGTCGTGCATCAGCGAAAAAAGCGTTCCGAATGAATATCTCCAGTCGCGGAACCGGATAAATATGTATAAAGAAACCGCCAGCACCGACCAGAAGGTGGCCCATTTGGCGCCCGTCTTAAGGTCGTCCGATATGGTGGCGTCTACCCGTTTTGTTCCCTGTATATTCTCGGCTGCGAAACGTTCCGGTGTGAGGTCGGCCGGCAGCAGCGGTTTTAATCCGTTGAACAGGGTGGCCATCACCACGGTGTCGGCGCGAAGGCCCTCCTCGTGGATCATATAATCTGTAGTGATGTCGAACTGATTGCCTCCGGGGCCGTAAGTTTTCACCGTGGGCGACTCATCAAAAACGGTCTGCAGTGCGCCGCGGATAGCCTCTGCATCCTGGGGCTGGTCGAACCGGACCACAAAGCTGCGTCCGCCGCTGAACTCCACGCCTTCCTTAAAGCCGTTGAAGAATGAGGCGATGCCCAGCACCAGCACGATTGCAGATATCACGTAGGCCACTTTGCGCCACTTGATAAAATCGTAGTTCGCGTGCCTGAATATTCTCCTGGAAATATTAGTAAAATAGATGAAGTGGCGATCTTTCCGCGTATAAGCGTCGGTGATCAGCCTGGAAACCATGATACCACAGAACAGGGAGAAGATGATACCGATGATCTGGGTGGTGGCAAAACCCAGCACGGGGCCCAGGCCGTAAACAGCCAGGATGATCGCTGTGATTAAGCTGGTTAAGTGGCCGTCGAGCACCGGCGGCAGCGAGCGGTGATAGCCGAGCTTCACCGCCTGTTCATGCGTGGCCCCTCGACTGAGCTCATCCTTGATACGTTCAAAAATGAGTACGTTGGTATCCACCGCCATCCCGATCGTGAGTACCAGACCCGCTATACCCGGTGCCGTCAGGGTGGCGCTCATAGCGCTGAGCACGCCAAGCGTGAACAGCAGGTTTAGAATAAGCGCAATACTGGCCACGATA
Organism: uncultured Chitinophagaceae bacterium; assembly: GCA_964624205.1. GTDB lineage: Bacteria > Bacteroidota > Bacteroidia > Chitinophagales > Chitinophagaceae > Flavitalea. The sequence goes on along the minus strand of CAZUWX010000070.1, from coordinate 7,865 downwards.
CCGCCGGTATTATAGTACACGAGCATCAGGATTACGATCACCACAAACGAGAGCGTGAAAGAAAGCATACCACCCCGGATGGCTTCTTCCCCGAGGGTGGGGCCTACCACCTGATCCTGCACGATCCGGGCGGGAGCATCCAGTTTACCGGCTTTCAAAATGTTAGCAAGGTCCTGCGCTTCTGTAACTATTAACTGCGTGTTGCCCCTGGAGCCGCGGCCCATAGTGATCCTGGAGTTTCCCCCTTCTATTTTTTCGCTGGCTATCGGCGCCGAATACACGATATCATCCAGTACGATGGCGATGGGTCTTCTTTCGCGGGCCGATCTTTCGGTCATCTGCGCCCATACTCTTGCACCGGCAGTGTTCATGCTCATATTGACCAGCACATCGTTGGTCATGGGGTCAAAGCTCTGGTCTGCGGTCTCGATGGCATTGCCTTCGAGCAGGGCGCCTTCCCTGCCGGGTATAGTTTGGATAGCATAGAGATCTAGGAAGCTCAGCAGTTTGCCCTGGTCATCCCTTTCCTGTTTCCCCCAAAGGAATTTTGCGTTGGGGGGGAAATTTCTGGCCACGGCGGGCAGGGATAAATACTGGTTCACCTTGGCGGTGTCGCGGATCAGCGTGCGGCCGATGGCGGAACCGAACACCTGCCTGCCGGTTTGATCCTGATAAGGCTGAGAAGGGATCAGTACCTGGAACAGCGGGTTCACCTGGCTGGCCAGCCTTGCGCTGTCTGAGGCACTTGCCACGGTGGCAGAATCATCAGCTGCAGCCGTTAAGGAATCGGCAGGTTTGTTACTGCTGTGAAGGACGGTTTCGAGTGTGCGGTCTGCATTTTGCAGGGCGGTCACGATCAACTGGTCATTGAGTGTATACACTTCAAAAAACTGAAGATTGGCGGTCGATTGCAGGAATTTACGCACCCGGTCGGGGTCAGTTGCGCCGGCCAGTTCCACGGTGATGATACCCTTTCCTTCGTCAAGGCTGATATTGGGCTGCGCCACTCCGAATTTGTCGATACGTTTGGATAACACCTGAAACGTCTGTTGCATGGCAGCCACGGCCTGTTCGTGCAGGTAGCTGAGCACCACGTCGTTCGAGGCGTTGATACTTAATTTATTCCGGCTGGTATTGGCAAACAGCGGGGCGAGTTTTCCCGCGGGGTTGGCGGATTGAAACGCCTGGCCGAAAAGGTCTATAAAGTTTTTGTCACTGGTCAGTTTTAACTGCTGCGCGTCTGCTATCGCTTTCAGCATCGTTGGGTCTTTGGCGTTATTGGACAGGCCTTTGATCAATCCATCCAGGGCCACGTCGAGTGTAACGTTGATGCCGCCCTGGAGGTCGAGCCCCAGCAGCAACTCACTCTCCTTGGCTTTCTGGTACGACTGTCCCCACCAGGTGATGGTCTCGTCTTTGGTTGAATCCAGCAGGTGTTCCAGGCGTTCGCCGTAATAAACATGGGCCGAATCACTTCCCGTAGTGTTGATTTTCTTTTCGTCGGAAAAGTCGGCGTCGGGATAAATGCGTTTGGTTTCTTGGATCGCCAGTTCCTTCATTGCCTTCTCGTGCTTGTTCACGAACCAGGTGAACGAAAGCTGGTATAGGGATATCAGGATCAGGAAGATAGTAAAGATGCTGACCAGTGCTCTCATTGAGTTTAGTTTATTTTTTAGAGTTTGCGAAGATAGGATACATTTGCATCTCAAAAAAAAGCAAGCAAAGCAATGCAGTTATCTTCCCGTCTAGAACGTTTCAGTGAGCCTGAAACCCTAAAAATGGCCAAATTGGGCCGCGAACTTAGAAGTCAGGGCATCGACGTGATCGATCTGAGCCTTGGAGAACCCGATTTTGACACCCCCCGGCATATAAAAGAAGCGGTTGTGAAGGCCGTGGAGGAGAACTGGAGTCATTATCCTCCGGTGGCAGGCTATCCCGAGCTGCGTGAGGCGGTCTGCACTAAATTCAGGCGTGACAATAATCTGGAATATAAGCCCGAGAACATTCTGGTGTCCACAGGAGCCAAACAGAGTCTGGCCATGGCCGTGATGGCCGTTGTGGATGAGGGCGACGAAGTGATCATTCCCACGCCCTACTGGGTAACCTACTCCGAGATCGTGAAGATCGCCGGCGGTGAGGTAAAGCTGGTACGGACCAGCATCGAACACAATTATAAGCTGACCCCCGCCGAGTTGGAGGCTGCTATCACGCCCCGCTCAAAACTGTTTATTTTCTCATCCCCCTCCAATCCCACCGGGGGCGTGTACACCCGCGACGAGCTGGCTGCCCTGGCGGAGGTATTTAAAAAACATCCGCAGGTCTTCATTATTTCCGATGAGATCTATGAATATATTAATTACGTTGGCAAGCATGAAAGCATCGCCCAGTTCGCAGAGCTGAAAGACCGTATCATTATTATCAATGGGTTGAGCAAGGGTTTTGCCATGACGGGCTACAGGCTTGGCTACCTGGCTGCTCATCCGGCTGTGGTGAAAGGGGCGGAAAAACTGCAGGGTCAGATCACCAGCGGCGCAACTGCCGTTACCCAGCGGGGAGCCATCACGGCGCTGGTATCGGATCTCACTCCTACCTGGGAAATGCTGGAAGAATTCAAGGCCCGTAAAAAACGGGTGCTGGAGCTGCTGCGCGCCATTCCCGGAGTACGTATTGCCGAGCCCGATGGCGCTTTCTATGTGTTCCCCGACGTATCGGCTTATTTCGGTAAAAAGGATGGTGACCAGTTAATTGCCAATGCAGACGACCTGTGTATGCACCTGCTGAACACTGCGCATGTGTCCACCGTCACCGGCCGCGCTTTCGGCGAACCCAATTGTATCCGGCTTTCTTTCGCCAACAGCATGGAAAAGATTGAGGGGGGGCTGAAACGTATCTCCGAAGCCATGAGCCGGCTGCGGTAAAAACGGAAGGATAAGGGGCAAAACAGGCCTTAGCGCGTTGCGGTGCCTGCAATATCCTTTAACTGTTCATGAAGCTTTAGTACCTGGGGGATCACTGCCTGTTTGTCGTCGTTGAAGATCACAAAGTCGCACAGTCGCATTTTGACGGCCTCGTTGATCTGGCGATCCATCCTTTCTTCTACCTGCTTCCGGCTGATCTTATCGCGCTCCATGGTTCTTTTAATGCGCAGTTCCAGCGGCGCGGAAACGCCGATCACGTAGTCGAGCGTCCCCTGTATGCCGCTTTCGAAGATCAAGGCGGCCTCGCGGAGGGCATAGGGGCTTGTCTGCTTTTTCATCCATTGATTGGAGTTGCGGATCGTGGCGGGATGTACCAGCGCGTTCAACACCGAGAGCTTTTTTTTATCCGCAAAAACGAGGGAGGCGAGATAGGGCCGGTTTAGCCGGCCCTCCGAATACGATGCAGTCCCGAAATGCCGGATGATCTCCCGCTTGACGGTTTCGTCCTCATTCATGATCCGCTTTGCCGCTTCATCTGCATAATACACCGGTATCCCCAGGACCTCGAAAATGCGGGCCACAGTGGTTTTTCCGGAGCCAATGCCTCCGGTTATGCCGATCTTAAGGGGCATCACCTGATAACTGGAATTTATTCCTTCCGTCCGGCATTACAGCTACCGGGCAGGGGAAATGAAGAGATGATATTACTTGGCGGGAACAGCAGGTTTATTCAACTGGTTGGTCCATTCCATGGAAATCGCGCTCTTTTCTATCTTCAGATAACTTCCGGGGCTGGTTTCGAGCATGATGGTGCCGTCTTCGTTTACTTTATTCACGGTGCCATGTATGCCGGCAATGGTAACGATCTTTTCACCTTTCTGCATATTTTCCTGGAACTGCTTGGCCAGCTTTGCTTTTTTGGCCTGGGGGCGGATCATGAATAACCAGAAAACAAGCACCATTCCCACCAGTAAGATCATGGATGCGTAAGGGGAAGATGTGTTTGCCTGTAAAAAGATAGCTGATAGTGTCATTGTTATGGGTTTGATAAATAAAATGATACGCTTGAATACATAATTGGATTAACGGTTGGTGGCGGTTTCTTTTGCCACCACGTTCACCTCGAAAGAAAGCCGGTGAACGCCGGCCGACGTATTGGCGTGCACGGTCAGGTCTTTGTGTTGCAAACCGACACGGCCTTTGCTGTCGAACTCCCCGGTGATCTCTGCTTCTTTTCCGGGCGCGATCGGCCGCCGGGGAAAATCGGCCACCGTGCAGCCGCAGGAGGGGTGTACCGACGCTATAACGAGCGGCTTATCCCCAGAATTCCGGAAACGGAATGTTACCGCCAGTTTTTGGCCTTCTTCGATCTTTCCGAAATTCCTCGCCGAGTCGATCCATTCTATGGTGGTCAGGGGGCGGGTTTCGATGCCCTTTTCCGGATGAATGGAGATCGTGCCGCCGGCTGCGTCGGCAGCGGGGCTGCTTTGCCCGCAGCCGGTTAAAAAGACAGTCGCAATAGCGATCAGTGGCAGGGTGATACGCATCGGTGATTTTTGTGCAAATCTAACCAAAGCAGCGCAATCATGGTTGTTTGAAAGACACTTTATGCATTTTATCTTCCCGCACCAGATCCTTGTGGATATTATCGAGGATACCATTGATAAACTGCCCGCTTTGCTGGGTGCTGTAATCCTTTGCCAGGTCGATATATTCATTGATCGTCACCTTTGGCGGGATGGTCTCGAAAAACAGGAATTCGCAAACCCCCATCCGCATCAGCAGCATATCCAGCAATGCGATCCGCTCCGGCTCCCAGTTTTTCAGTTTCGGTTTGATATAGTCCATCACCAGCTCTTTTTTCTCGATCGTGGTACGGACCAGTTCCTGGCCAAACGACTGCTTTTCGGTGCTGATGAGCTGCTGGAAATTGAAGGCAGCAGGCCGGGCCAGGAAGCTGTTGAGCAATTGCTGAACCATTTCGGCGTCATCATCCCAGTTCGGAAACCTGTCTTCCACAAAACCGGTGAATGCTTCATTAGGAAGCATAACCGTATTCAGGATAAATTCGAGCATGTCTTTCTCCTCCTTCCTGTTCCGGGAGAGGACGCCGGTGTATTGCTGGTAAAGATCGGTGCCGGTGAGTTGCACGTATAGTTTTTTCACCAGTTCGGGATCGTTGTCCAGATGCGGTTTATCGTCCTTGAGCGCCTGCAGGTAGGAGGGGTGTTCAAGGATCTGCCATACAAGGGTATTACCGGCGATCTTGGTATTGACCGCCAGGTCTTGCTGGGAGGGGAGGTGTTTGGACGCTTTTTGCCGGGCGTCGGTTTCCGCGTACCGCGCCACTTCGGTCAGGAAATGCACCAGACAAAGCAGGAGCTTCCTGGTTTGATCGAAATGCCTGTTCAACTGCCGGGCGGCATCGCCGGAGGAGATCAGTCGTTCCTGGGTTTCAAGCGCATAAAGGGTTTGCATCACTTTAACCCGGATATTTCTTCTGCTGATCATAATAATAAGAACTTAGGGCGGCAAAGCTAAACCAAAGTTTTGATTCGTATCCAGCCGGACACCAAATTTGCCCGCCGGCTGAAAAATTGACACTGCTTATTCGGTCATCTGCAGCCCGGCCGCAGCGAATCTGACAGCCGGGGTTAAAAATCTGAAAAAATGACCTTAATCCCCGTTTGGTATGGAATTAGTATACCTTTGGCGCCGGCTAACTTCGACGGCAGTAAGCGTTATAAAAAAAATCATCACTATTAAATTAAAAATTGCGAAACTATGGCTAACAAGTTAAAGGTTACCCCATTGCACGACAGGGTAATTGTGAAACCAGCTAAGGCGGAAGAAAAGACCGCCGGTGGTATCATTATCCCCGATACCGCCAAAGAAAAACCCCAGCGCGGTACGGTTCTAGCCGCCGGGCCCGGCAAAAAGGACGAGCCCGTAACTGTGAAAGTAGGGGATACGGTGCTGTATGGCAAGTATTCGGGTACCGAGATACAGCTCAATGGTGATGATCTGCTGATCATGCGGGAGAGTGATATTCTGGCGATCGTCTAAGCCGTTCTGCTCCCACGGGGATTGTACCCCGGATGGAAAATAATTTTTTTACAAGCATAACATTCACAACTCCCTCAGCACCCTTTATGGGGATGGGGCAAATTAATTAACACATACTATGGCAAAACAAATATTTTTTGATATCGAAGCCCGTAATAAGATGAAGAGAGGCGTTGATATACTGGCTAACGCCGTGAAAGTAACACTTGGTCCGAAAGGACGCAACGTGGTTCTTGAAAAGAAATTCGGCGCTCCTTCCGTTACTAAAGACGGCGTTACCGTTGCAAAGGAAATCGAACTGGAAGATCCCATCGAAAACATGGGCGCACAGATGGTGAAAGAGGTGGCCAGCAAAACCGCCGATATCGCTGGCGACGGCACCACCACTGCCACTGTTCTGGCCCAGTCCATCATTGCAGAGGGACTGAAAATGGTGGCTGCGGGCGCAAACCCGATGGACCTTAAGCGGGGTATTGATAAAGCCGTGGCTACGGTTGTAGACAACCTGAGGGCCCAGAGCCAGACTGTGGGCAGCGACGGCAAAAAGATCCAGCAGGTGGCAACTATTTCTGCCAACAACGACGAAACGATCGGTAAGCTGATCGCCGAGGCATTTGCAAGAGTAGGCAAGGAAGGTGTGATCACCGTGGAAGAAGCCAAGGGAACCGATACTACTGTTGATGTAGTGGAAGGCATGCAGTTCGACCGGGGGTATATCTCTCCCTATTTCGTTACCAACAGCGAAAAAATGGAAGCGGAATTGCAGAACCCTTACATCCTGATCTACGACAAGAAGATCTCGGCCATGAAAGACATTCTGCAGGTACTGGAAAAAGTAGCCCAGAGCGGTCGTCCGTTGCTGATCATCGCAGAAGACCTCGAAGGGGAAGCCCTGGCAACCCTGGTGGTTAATAAACTAAGGGGTACCATCAAGGTAGCTGCTGTGAAAGCCCCCGGTTTCGGCGACAGGAGAAAGGAAATGCTGACCGATATCGCGATCCTCACCGGCGGAACTGTGATCAGTGAAGAGCTGGGTCACAAACTCGAAGCCGCAGACCTCAGCTCGCTGGGTCAGGCTGCATCCGTTACCATAGACAAAGACAACACGATCGTTGTTGGCGGTAAAGGCAAAAAAAGTGAAATCACCGGCCGCGTGAACCAGATCAAGGCCCAGGTGGAAAACACTACTTCCGATTATGACCGCGAAAAATTGCAGGAGCGCCTTGCCAAACTGGCCGGTGGCGTAGCGGTACTGTATATCGGAGCCGCCACTGAGATTGAAATGAAGGAAAAGAAAGACCGCGTGGACGATGCGCTGCACGCAACAAGGGCTGCTGTGGAAGAAGGCATTGTTCCCGGTGGTGGAGTGGCCTATATCCGCGCCATCGAAAGCCTTGCCGGCAAAGTGAAAGGACAGATCGCCGACGAACAGACCGGCACTCAGATCGTTCGCCGCGCCCTCGAAGAACCCCTTCGTATCCTTACCTCGAATGCCGGTATCGACGGCTCTATCGTGGTACAGAAGATCCGGGAAGGAAAAGGCGATTATGGCTTCAACGCCCGCACAGAAGTGTATGAAAATCTCTTCAAGGCCGGTGTGATCGATCCTACCAAAGTAAGCCGCGTTGCACTGGAACATGCTGCTTCTATCGCAGGCATGCTGCTGACCACCGAATGTGTGATCGCAGACAAGCCGAAGAAAGAAGAAGCTGTTGGCGGGCACTCACATGGTGCACCCGGCATGGGCGGAATGGATTACTAATCGACAGGTATCCGCTGAATATAATAAAAGAGGCTGCTTCGGAAACGGGCAGCCTTCTTTGTGGTGCCATAACTCTGGGCAGCCGCATAACGGATAGACCGTGCAGCCGGCGGATAAAA
>CAZUWX010000069.1:14483-16529 GCA_964624205.1 uncultured Chitinophagaceae bacterium | reverse complement strand
CGGTTAAAAGGCAAGCTGCCCCTGGGTGCGACGGCTACAGATATGGTACTGACCATTGCCTCCTTGCTTAGAAAATATGGAGTGGTAGGAAAATTTGTCGAGGTGTTCGGGCCCGGACTCGATCACCTGACGGTACCCGACAGGGCGACGATCGGCAATATGTCGCCCGAATTCGGCTGCACCATCACTTATTTTCCTGTTGACGATAAAACGCTGGAGTACATGCGAAAAAGCAATCGCAGCGAACAACAGGTCAAGCTCGTGGAAGATTACTGTAAAACGAACATGTTGTGGCGGACGGGCACGGAAGACATCACTTATACCGATGTTGTGGAACTGGATCTCTCCACTGTCGAGCCTACAGTAGCCGGACCAAAAAGGCCGCAGGATAAGATCCTCCTGAAAAACCTGAAACCAACATTCATCGACCTGCTGGATCAGAATTACGGTCGCAGGTATACGTTGAAGCCGATTGAGCAACTCACCCGCTGGTTTGCCGAAGGCGGCGGCCAACCCGTACAATCAGCCCCTCCCATGCCACCGGAAACAAAGATCGAGGAGAAGGAGGAGAACGGCACAAAAACCGTGTGGGTCACAGTAGGCCACGAAAAATTCAACGTTTCAGATGGTGCTGTTGTGATCGCCGCGATCACTTCGTGTACCAATACCTCCAATCCGCATGTGATGATCGGCGCCGGCCTGGTGGCCAGAAAGGCCCGTGAACATGGCATAGCCGTTAAGCCCTGGGTAAAAACCTCGCTTGCGCCCGGCTCCAAGGTGGTGACAGACTATCTCGAAAAAGCCGATCTGCTGGACGATCTGGAAGCCCTTAGGTTCCACCTGGTGGGATACGGCTGCACTTCCTGCATCGGCAATTCGGGGCCCCTGCCTCCTTATATTGCGCAAGCTATCGACGATCACGGCCTCGTGACCGCTTCGGTACTTTCCGGCAACCGGAATTTCGAAGCCCGGATCCACCCGCAGGTAAAAATGAACTTTTTAATGTCTCCGATGCTGGTGGTGGCTTTCGCCCTTGCCGGCCGGATAGACATAGACCTCACGTCCGAACCGCTTGGGTTTGACCCTAACCAACAGCCGGTTTTTCTGAAAGACATCTGGCCGGCAGACGAGGAGATCCACGAGATCATGAGCCGCGTGCTCTCGCCCGAGCAGTTCGGCAGCACTTATGAAGAGATCTTTGAGGGGAACGAGGTATGGCGCAACCTTCCTGTTCCGGAAGAGAAGTTGTACATCTGGGAAAAAACGTCCACGTATATTAAAGAAGTTCCTTTTTTCTATAATATCACCGACCACGCCGAGCCCCTGCGCGACATCAATGATGCCCGGGTGCTGCTGATGCTGGGTGATAGCATCACCACCGACCATATTTCGCCCGCCGGGCAGTTCAACGAGTTGTCCGCCGCCGGTCAGTATTTACTCAGCAAGGGAGTAAAACGCGAAAATTTCAACTCCTACGGGTCACGCCGCGGAAATGATGAGGTGATGGTGCGGGGAACCTTCGCCAATGTGCGGATCCAGAACGCGTTATCTTCCCGTGAAGGAGGCTACACCCGCTATCTTCCCACGGGAGAAGAAATGACCGTATATGATGCGGCGATGAAATACAGGCAGGATGAGACGCCCCTGGTGGTGCTGGCCGGAAAAGAATACGGCAGCGGCTCCTCGCGCGACTGGGCAGCGAAGGGCGCACTGTTGCTGGGTGTCAGGGCGGTGCTGGCCGAAAGCTACGAAAGGATCCATCGCAGCAACCTGGTGGGAATGGGGGTGCTGCCGCTGCAGTATAAAACGGGTGAATCGGCCGGGGTACTGGGCCTTGCCGGCGATGAGACCTTCAGTATAACCGGCATTTCCGGTGGGCTACGCCCGCTGAAAGAGGTGCAGGTAACTGCCCAAAGAAGCGACGGCACCAAGATCAGCTTCGACGCAATTGCAAGGATCGATTCCAATATCGAAATCGAGTATTACCGGCATGGTGGCATCCTGCAATACGTGCTGAGACAGTTCCTGGAAAAAGCTAACTAAGTG
>CAZUWX010000069.1:11469-14383 GCA_964624205.1 uncultured Chitinophagaceae bacterium | reverse complement strand
TGGTGGCATCCTGCAATACGTGCTGAGACAGTTCCTGGAAAAAGCTAACTAAGTGTGAGCGCATGTACAAAACATTCTCCATCATATTGCTGTTCTGTGCTGCGTGTTTATTCAACGCCGACGTGCTGGCCCAACAGAAACACACCAGCCCCGGGATCATCGCCCACCGCGGCGCCTGGAAAAACACCGGCGCGCCGCAGAATTCCATCGCTTCACTGAAAGCCGCCATACAGCTCAAATGTGACGGCAGCGAGTTTGACGTATGGATGACACGCGACAGTATCCCCGTGGTTAATCACGACGCTAATTTCCTGGGCATGCCCATTGAAGCCCACAGTTATGCGGAGCTGCTGTACCTTCGCCACCCCAACGGCGAAAGCCTGCCCACACTGGAAGCCTATCTGAATGCCGGCAAAGGCCAGAAAAAGACTCGGCTCATCCTTGAAATCAAGACCTCGCAGAAAGGCCGCGAACATACGCTGGAGCTCACCCGAAAATGTGTTGAAACGGTTCATCGCATCGGCCTGCGGAAAATGGTAGACTATATCGCATTTGACTATGCGGCCTGTAAAACCGTGAAACAAATTGATTCGAAAGCCGCAGTGGCTTATTTAAACGGCGACAAATCCCCGCAACAATTGCAGGAAGATAAACTGGACGGGTTGGATTATCACTTCAGCATACTGAAAAATAACGCGGGCTGGATAAACGACGCCCATCGGAGAAAACTATTTGTGAACGTTTGGACGGTGAACGACGAAACCACTGCAAAATGGCTCGCCGGGCAGCGGGTCGATTTTATCACCACCGATGAGCCCGAACTATTGCAGCATATCATCAGCCCCGCGCGCACCTTATGATCCGCACCAACGCATAAGGAAACCCGTTCTCAGCAGCACTCCGTTATCCTGCCAGTTGTAAGAGATATTTTATCGCCACTCCCACAATCATGGCGGTTCCGATACTAATGAGCGTACCGATCACGAGATATTCGGTCTTTATTTCCGGGCGATCCTTCTCGTTGAAGCGAATAATGCCTTTTGCTCCGATCAGGATGCTTATCGCGGCATATTGCCCCGCCAGTATCAGGATAAGTACGATCAGCCGTTCGATCACCCCGATCCACTTGCCGGCATCCGCCAGGCTCTCTGCGTTTTCGATCTTTTCTCTCCAACTTCGTGTCATCTGTCCGATCATGATCCCCGCCGGCGTGGTCAGGAAAACGATGCCCAGCACCAGGATCCACGCCGCACGGTTAGCTGCAAGCCGGTCAACCGCAGCCCCGATATCCGGCATCCGGATAAAAATAAACGCCCAGCAGCCAATTATCACCGCCAGGTGCAGTGCCTGGTCTGCCACAAACCAGCCGATAGTATCTTTTCGGTAAGACTTCCAGCCATCGATCACCGTATGCGACAACCAGATCACCACCGCCACCGGCCAGTAGGCAAAGCCGATGAGTAACAACGCCGCGATACCCGCAATGCAGCCGTGCAGGTAGAGGCCGGGTGAGCGGAAATGTTTCAGCCTGCGGTTCTCGATCCAACTGCGGGGTTGAAGAACAAAATCTGCCAGCAGGTGCGACAGCAAGAGTTTAACCAGCCATGTTTCTGCTATCATCATGCGGATATCAATTCTATCAGTTTTTTATAATGATCCAGTACTTTTTCAATCTCATCCCACTTTCCTGCAGTAACGTGCTGACTGATCGTGCTCTTCGACTTGTTCAGTATATCGGCGGTCTGCTGCTGATTGTTACCTTTCAACAATTCCAGGATCACCTCTGCCTGTTTTGCAGTCATCCCCCTATAGATCAAGTCAAGGTAATCAGCTACCAGCAGCAAAGCCAATGCCGGCATCTTATCAGCGGCCACGAGCAGGAACCGCCGCTCCGTCTTTTCCATCCTGTCCAGGGCCCGGCCGGAGAGCAGAAAAGCTTCTCCTTTGGCCAATCCCAGGGACGTTACCGGTTGCGACACAGCGCCGATCCCGATACTCATCCTGAGGTCCGGAGGCGCTTTGAGTCCGCCTGATCCCATCCCTATAGCCGCCGTCCTGCATAGCAGGGCAATGTCCAGCGCCTGGTAGGGATCCTCAATATAAGCCTGGAAACTGTCTCCCCGGTAAAATTCAAAAATATAGGGAGATAAAATGTCTTCCAGTGCCTTTAGCAGCCGCTGTTCGTCGGGGGCCGGCAAAAGGGTGGAATTCACGACATCGCCCGTAATTACGGCGTGCAACATACCCATAAGTTTGTGTGAATATACGAAACTTTAATAAATACGTATATTTATACACATTTTCATTTAATCCGTATGATTATACGAACTAATAAACTGTCTGGCCATTAAACAAGAAAAGGCAGCTTAATGCTGCCTCCCTTCTTAGGAATGGTTCAATGATTATTGGTACATGTGCCTGACAAAGATAGCCTTCCTTATGCCTCCGGAACACCGGGGAACTACGGGAAAAAATACCGTAGAACTACGGTGTTTTAGGTGAGAAATAGGTTGGAATTTCGTCCAAATCCATTTTTTCACTAAATCGTATCATCATGTCTGAAACGTCTACTCAGGGATCCGGCCACAGGATCACCTTACAACAAGCGGTCGAGATGACCACCCGGTACCGGCAGGAGAAAGTTGCCATCCTCAAACCGGAATACAACCCCGATATTCTTGCCAGGGCTGAAACATTCGGCCGGTCGGCTTTCGACGAGTTGCTGGGGCAGGAGGGATGTGTATCGATCCGCGCCTATTACGGCATGGATGAAAAAAAGAATATCAAGCTCCTGTTTGTCGGCGTGAATGCAGAAAATGAGGATATGCTACCTTCGGAAAAAAATGGGCTGAACGGCGGAGCCAGCATACAGGATGTTGGTCAGCGTTGCCCCCCGATATGCGGCAAGCAGAGC
>CAZUWX010000069.1:6117-11369 GCA_964624205.1 uncultured Chitinophagaceae bacterium | reverse complement strand
AGCCAGCATACAGGATGTTGGTCAGCGTTGCCCCCCGATATGCGGCAAGCAGAGCCCGCTAAACCCATAAAAAATGCTTCCATACGGCGTTGTACTCTTTGGCAGCTATACCATTGCGATCGCTGCCACGATAGGGCTGATACGGTTCCAAAAAATAAACCGGGCCTATCGGCCTTTTATCTTTATCACAATAGCGGCGCTGGCTAATGAAGTGGCCAGCACGCTATTGATCATGTCGGATAACAGCAATGCGATCAGCACCAACATGCTTAATCTGGTGGAGGGCTGCCTTTGGCTGTTCCAAATAAAGGTCTGGGGTGGGTTCAAAAGAAGGAAATGGGTATTCCCCGCGCTGTTCAGCACCATGGTCTGCATCTGGATAGTAGAAAATCTTGTTTTCGGAAGAATCCATGTATTCAGTTCAATATTTGCCGTTACATCGGCAGTGGTGTTTGTATTTCTGGCCATCGATCAGGTGAACCAGCTTATAGTAGAGGAAAAGGGCAATCTCTTACGCAACTCCAGGTTCCTGATATGCGTGGGGATCATTATTTTTTTCACCTACCGGATAATGGTCGAGTCGTTCTACCTGATGGATTTGACGCAAAGCAATCAATTTCTGAGGAATGTCTTTGGAATCCTTGTTTTCGTGAACGTTTTTGTTAATTTGTTGTTTGCGCTTGCAATATTATGGATGCCAACGAGACAAAAATTTTCACTGCCATTCTTATAGCCGCCGGTATTCTCGGCTTCATTGTCGTTTATTTCATCTTCACTATTATCCGCAACCAACGGCGGCATATAAAGATGCACCAGGCCAATCTGCATCTTGAGATCACCGCGCTCGAAAATGAGCGCAAAAGAATTGTCTCCGACCTCCACGACGAACTGGGCCCGCTGCTGTCGGTGGTGAAGCTGCAGATATCCGATCTCGAAACCACCAACCCTGCTGATCTGCGGATCATTGGCAAAGCAGGTAACCATCTCGATGATATTGTAGCCCGTATCCGCGTTATCTGCAACCACCTCATGCCACAGGTGCTCATCCGCAAAGGGCTTATCACTGCGATAACAGAGTTCCTGGACGATCTTGACGACCACTCGGGAATAAAAATAAGATTCGTCTCCAACGACATGGTCTTTTCTCCCCATGTCGAGATACACATTTACCGGATGATCCAGGAAATCGTAAATAATGCGGTAAAACATTCCAACGCCACGGAGATCAATATAATATTGCAGGACGCGGGCAGCAAACTGCTTATCAACGTTCATGACAACGGAAAAGGGTTTGACACAGAAAAAATACAGCGGGAGAGCAGCGGTGCGGGCCTGAAGAACATCCTCAATCGCGTGGATATCCTGAAAGGGGATCTATATCTTAGTTCATCTTCGAAAAAGGGTACTACCTTTACGATAGAACTCCCCAAAGGCCTGACACATGGATACTCCCATTAAACTGATCATTGCAGATGATCACGAAGTATATCGCGACGGACTAAAAGCACTGCTCAACAAGTCAAAAGGATTCAATGTGATAGGGGAGGCTGCTAACGGGGCAGAGCTCATCAGCCTGTGTAAGAAGGAAACGCCGGATGTTGTGCTTACCGACATTATGATGCCGGAGATGGACGGCATTGAAGCCACAAAATACCTTTCGGAACACCTGCCTTCGATAAGGGTGATCGCACTCTCTATGTTCAATCAGGATAATCTCGTGACCGATATGCTGAGGGCCGGTGCCATTGGCTACCTGATTAAAAACGCCGGCAAGACGGAGATCATGAATGCGATTGAATCCGTTTACAGGGACGCACCTTATTACTGCAAATCCACTTCCATCAAACTGGCCAAATTGGTAGGCAGCATCCGGTTCGGAGGAGGGCCGCATCAAAAAGCGCAATTTTCTGACAAAGAGATGGCGATAATAAGGATGATCTGCGAAGAAAAAACCACCAGGGAAATAGCGGAAGAATTATTCGCGAGTATACGTACGGTGGAAGAGTACCGCGAGCGGATAAAGGAGAAAATGAACGTGAAGAATGCGGTGGGAATTGTGATCTATGCCATCCGGGAAAAAATATACTCCTTAACGGCTAATCAATAGGCGGACAATCGTACTGTTTGTCGCGCGCAGTTTTTATGAACTCGGAGGGTCGCAGGATAAAGGCCAAATAGGCGCCCCCTCCCAGGTACTGATTCCTGGAAAATAAATTGAGCAGGTTATGCGTGCCCAAAAGCAGGGGCCCGGCCCGTACTGCACCTCCCATCCAGAAATTACCGTGGCGGGTATACTGCACAGGCGCATAAAATCCCAGCTTAGCCGTTTCCCAGCGCGGCGTAACCGTAAGGAACCGGGCTTCGGTAACAGCCGACCCGCCTTGTTTGCCAGAGGTGAGGTTGACGGATACTTCCCCGTTCAGATAAAAATTTCCCGACACAAACCGGTCCACATTCAGCACTATGCGGGCCGGATTCATGATGCTGAAATCGCCCTCAAGCGGTTCAGACTGATCGACGATGGTAGCCAGGCTATCGTTGAACGAGATCACGCCGGTTACGGCGCTGAATTTTTCCTGCAGGGCCAGGCTTGACACCTCGTCTTTCAGGGAAGCAACGCTCCGGCTTTCTGCGCTATACGTGAAATTGTTCCACCCGATGTCGAGCAGCGATATGCCGATTTTCCAATCGTATTCGTTGGGCGCAACAACATCATAGATATTGGGCACCGCCTGCGTTTTTATCAGGTATTCCACTCCGATATCAATGGCTGCACCGGGCTTGTTGTCTTTCAGCAGGTCGGCCATCTCAAACCTGCTCAGGTTACCATGATTGGCCGAGTAGCCATAGCGGGCGCTGCCTTCAGCGATCCTGTATAATTCGCGGTCGTCTACTTCATAACGGCGCACTCCCACGTCCCGCGCTCTTACAAAAGCGCCCGACATGCTCCGCAACAATTTCAGCGACACACCTGCATGCAGTCGCCCGGTCTCCCTATCAAACAGGGTGAGTCCGTAACTGCCATACAACTCCATCCAGGCGCTTGAAGTCATATCCACCTGCAGAATACGGTTTGTTTCGTTCATGAGCAGAAAACTCCGGGGGCCCAACACCGAGTCGTTGTAATTAACCGGGCTCGAACGTGCCTGCAGGTATCCGCGCAGATTCACCCCCCCGGCAATTGTTTGTTTCTCGTTAAGAGCATAACGGAAATTCAGCAAACGGATATTATAATTCATATCGACCCTGCGGACAAAATTGCCATTTGCCGCCTCAAAGCGCGCATCAGGAGAAAAATAGAAAGGGAAATTCGGGCCACGTACCACATTGGATATCGTCTGGTATTGAGTTCCCAGCAACGTAACGTCCCATTTGTACGGAGAGGAAAGAAGGGAAGCGGGATTGTTATAAACCCCAAGGCTGCCGGAATAGTTGGAACCGTTGACAGCAGAATACTGCTGTGCAAGTGATTCTCCTCCGCCCAACAGCAACGCAAACCATAAGAGGTAATATTCAAGTCTCATTACACTAACAACTGTCCATAGATACCCATAAAAACGAAGGTATCCGCTCACAAGGTATAGTGGAAAAATGGTAAAGTATAATAAAACGGCGAATTTTTACCTGGGCAGACATCGTAAAAACACGACAATAATACATAGTAATAATATCACTTATAAGTAAAAGCCTTTAGTGATTTTTAAGATTACTATGAACATTGTGGAAAAGTATGGGAAAAAATTTTTAGGTTATTCACAAAGTGATCATCTTTGTGTTGTCAAAGCAATTAAAGTCCAAGTCCATTTTGATCCGTACCGTTTAAAAAATCCAAATCCTGCAAAGCAGGTATCCAACATGAAAAACAGACTATCCAGGTCCGTGAAAAAACCAATCTGATCCAATGTCCGTACATTGGGAACCACTGTAAGCGACCCTAAACACAGTGAAGAAATTTTCCCCGCAGTTCGTCTGCGGGGATTTTTTTTAAGCGCCCGGCTCCGCCCTGTGGAAAGCGCTGTTGATTCATTGATAATTTCACATATTTTTGTCCTAACCTATTGAATATGCAGGACAGTATCATTGCGCTAAGAAACGTTAACATATACCAGGGCAAGAGTCTTATTCTCCAGGAGGTAGATTTGGAAGTAAAAAAAGGAGAATTTGTTTACCTGGTCGGTAAAACCGGTACAGGCAAATCAAGCCTGTTAAAAACCCTGTACGGCGATCTCCCGCTCCGGGAAGGAGAGTGTACGGTAGTTGGGTTTGATATCCGGAAGATGGACTGGAAAAAAGTGCCTTATCTGCGCCGGAATCTGGGGGTGGTATTCCAGGATTTCCAGTTGCTCACCGATCGCACGGTGAATGACAACCTCAAATTTGTGCTGCGGGCCACGGGTTGGAAAGACCATAAGCTGATCGATGAAAAGATCGCCGATGTGCTTGATAAAGTAGGACTAAAATCAAAAGGCTTTAAAATGCCCTTTGAACTGAGCGGAGGCGAGCAACAGCGTGTTGACATAGCCAGGGCTCTTCTGAACTCCCCAAAGCTGATACTGGCCGACGAGCCCACAGGAAACCTTGATCCCGAGACTTCCGACGAGATCATGTCCCTGCTATTCAATATCTGCCGGGATTATGGCACCGCCATCATGATGGCCACTCACGACTATCGCGTGATCAGCAAGTTTCCGGCCAGGGTAGTAAAAACAGAAAGGAGCCGGGTGTTCGACAACGCGTCGGTTCTCGATTAAAGCTCGCGGCCACCGAACAGACAGCCCCTCCACTCCTTTTTCAGCGTCGACCCGTTCTTTTATTCCCGAACGGGCCCGGATACATTCCCGTTCCACACGTTATATTCCGGCGCCAGCCTGCATCCATTCCAGGATCCTGCGAACATTGGCCACCGGATTGAATATGCTGAGCAGCGTTTGCTCTCTTGCCGCTGCCTCGGCTGGCCTGAGCGGACGATTATACAGTTCCTTTATCTGTTGCCGGTATTCCGCGGGGGTATGCGCAATATGGCAGAGATCCGCTAATCCCGACCCCGCCACCCCGGCCGTATTGGTGATGCAATGCCGCCCATTGAACAGGGCATTGATCAGTTTCAGCTTAACACCCGTAGCATTAAAAGAAGGCAGCACATTACACGAAGCCCCGGCTATCAACTCCTGCATCTGCGTTTCGGAAGGGTCGGCGATCAATTGTACGTGCCGAAACCGCTCAACACAGCGCCGCAGCCGGTCCGAGGGCGA
>CAZUWX010000069.1:2840-6017 GCA_964624205.1 uncultured Chitinophagaceae bacterium | reverse complement strand
CGATGCTCTTTTCATCCGGCGTGTCGATCAGTAGCGCCACTTCGTAGGTGTCATTGATCTCCCGGTAAGCCGGATAATCGACACATAGCTGGGGGATACCCGCCTGTATATAGTCGAAAAAACGGTTTGCGAGAGAAAGATAATTGCTGCGTGAACGATTTTCGAACAAAGTAATCCCTGCCCACGCGTTCACTGTGAACTGCCAGAGCTGCTCCGGCCCAACCGCACCGTGGAATACCAGCTTTTCCTGCACCCCAAAGCGACGGGTCAGTTCTCCTGCCTGGCCAAAAAAATTCCCGGTTCCACATATAACCAGCCTTGTGTCAACGTGTCGCATGGCTGGGATCAGCGCTTCAAAACAGCGTCCCTCGTTGACGGCTCCCTGATATAGGAGGTATCTCTCAGTTTTAGGTGAAATGTGGAGCGTTTTCTGTAATGGCATATTGCGGAGAGACAGGTATTTCACTCCGTACATCCTGTCGAACTCTGCTGCAATCTGCTCATTCACTGTGTAACCCCGTTGGAACCGGGGAACGAACCGGCGCTCCACCGACTTCCATATCTTGTACACGATCGGCCGGGTCACGATCTCCTTCATCTCGCAAAACAGCTCATGCGCATCATACACCCTGGGAACACGTTTTATACGCGAGATCAGATAACAGGGAACAATGGTGTCGAGGTCTATTGCACAAATAAGATCCATTCGTCGGAACAACAGGAAAAGGAATAACCGGAAATTGTATTCCGCATAAAATAGTTTTCCCCTCGTGAAAAAGCACCTGAGCCTTTTTTGGGCAAAAGCCCGGGGGATCAAATCTATAGAATGGGGCAGCCTCCGTCCAACCAGGGTCACCCGGTACCCGGCGGCGGCAAGCGTTCCGCAAGTCCGGATCATGCGCTGATCGTACCGGAGATCATTGGTAACCGTAAAATATAGCCGCTTCATCCGTTCATAATTATTTTTCAGTGGCCGGATGAAACTTACCATGTAAAAATTTTCATTCCCTGTGGGTTTAATGAAAAATTTTTACATGCACGTTTCATGACAGCGCGTCGCTTTGAATAAAAGGTGAGCTGCTATAGATCCGCTCGATCATACGCACCGACATCAGCGCTTCTTTTGCTTCAATGACGGCATATCGGGGATCGTCCAGCGCTTTTATCAATTCTTCGTACACTATTTTATGATTGCTCATGCTTCCCGTATAATGGCCATAATCGTTTGCGCCGTTCACCTGGCCAAAATCAGGAAGGGTTTCCCCGGCCACCGAAAAAAAATCTATCCGGTTCAGGTACTGCCCTCCGATCTTAACCGTTCCCTTTTCCCCGAACAGGGTCAGCGAGCCCTCCATATTCCCACCCCGGGCGTTGATGGTATAATGGAGCGTACCCATCGCTCCGGTTTTCATCCGGATCTCGGCCACGCCTGTGTCCTCAAACTCGATGTTGCCTTTGTGCAGGTAATTGGCCCTCCGTCCCGAGACCTGTTCAATATCGCCCAGGAACCAGTACAACAGGTCAATAAAATGGCTAAACTGGGTAAAAAGAATACCGCCATCCATGGCGTTTGTTCCCCGCCAGGAACTGCCGGAATAGTACCCGGCGCTGCGGTTCCAGAAACAGTTGAGTTGGAATCCGCTAATCCTTCCCAGCTTTCCTTCGTCGAGCAGTTTTTTTACGGCCACTACCGGTGCATTATGACGATTCTGTTTCACCACAAACAGCCTTTTGCCCGTGCGGATGGTGGCTTCCACCATCGCGATGCCGTCCTGTACCGAGATGGCCATGGGCTTTTCGCAGAGCACATGGGAACCACTTTCCAGGCACCGGATCGCCTGGGCGGCGTGCAGGCCATTAGGGGTGCACAAACTCACCACATCGGGCGCCTCGCGGGCCAGCAGTTCCTCCAACCCGGCATAGCCCCTCACCTGGTACCGCGAAACGAATGCCTCCAGTCTTACAGGGTCGGGGTCACAGACCGCCACGAGGCTGCCTAGCGCCGCGATCGGTTCGGCATGCCGGCTGGCGATGGCACCGCAACCTACTATGGCAAACTGATAAGACATCGGGCAATATTAAACGGAAAGGATCAAAAAAAAAATATCTTTGTGCAGTTATGATTCAAATATTTATGTAACTTCGCCGACCTCTACAATGGAGACGGGAGGAGAGGATCTTAAAATAAATTTAAATGTCTTATTTAACTAAAGAAAAAGTTTCAACGATTTTCACAGAGTTTGGCGGAAATGCCAGGAACACGGGCTCTATCGAAGGTCAGGTCGCTCTGCTGACGGAGCGTATCAACAGTATTTCCGGACACCTTCAGAAAAACAAGAAGGATTTCTCCACCCATTTGGGACTTATGAAGATGGTGGGACAGCGCAAGAGCCTGCTGGCTTATCTGGCCAAAAAGGACATTCAGGGATACCGTTCC
This sequence comes from uncultured Chitinophagaceae bacterium, assembly GCA_964624205.1. Taxonomy (GTDB): domain Bacteria; phylum Bacteroidota; class Bacteroidia; order Chitinophagales; family Chitinophagaceae; genus Flavitalea. Next base: position 3,580 of record CAZUWX010000069.1, on the reverse strand, counting down.
CTGATTGAAAGATTAGGCCTGAGGAAATGATCTTGTTATGTGTTGTAACTTAGTTTTAAACTTTCTATCCAATTAATAAGCTATTCCCAACGCGCCGCGCTTGGGAATATTTATTTTAGCCGATTGCTTCTTCGCTCAGCTTAAATTATTAAACATATTTTTTGTATGCTTTCTCAACCTATCAATGTAACATTCGATATTGGCGATGGCAGGATGGTTACCATCGAAACGGGCAAACTTGCCCGCCAGGCAGATGGTGCCGTAACGGTTCGCCAGGGTAATTGTATCCTGCTTGCCACTGTGGTAGCCAATAAAGAACCCAGGGAAGGGCAGGAGTTTTTCCCTCTTTCCGTCGACTACCAGGAAAAATTTGCTTCAGCCGGCCGTATACCCGGATCTTTCTTTAGAAGGGAAGCCCGGCTGAATGACTACGAAATTTTAACCAGCCGTCTGGTGGACCGGGCACTGCGCCCCTTGTTTCCCGAAGACTATTTCTGCGATGTGCAGGTATTGATCTCTCTGGTTTCCAGTGATATAGAAGTGATGCCCGATTCCCTGGCCTGCCTTGCGGCATCCGCCGCGCTGGCAGTTTCCGACATCCCGATCAAAGAGATCCTCAGTGAAGTCCGCATCGGGAGAGTGAACGGTGAATTCATCGTGAACCCGAGCCGCACCGACCTCGAAAAATCGGATATGGAATTCATCATCGCAGCAACCGAAAAGAACCTGATGATGGTGGA
>CAZUWX010000069.1:0-2740 GCA_964624205.1 uncultured Chitinophagaceae bacterium | reverse complement strand
TTAAAAAATATTACGAAGACCTCAAATGGGAGGTGATCCGGAATATGATCGTCGACGAGAGCATCCGCCTTGACGGCCGGCGGCTGGACGAAGTGCGGCCACTTGCGATGGAAGTGGATCCGCTACCTACTCCGCACGGATCGGCACTCTTCACAAGAGGTGAAACTCAATCTCTTACAACAGTCACCTTTGGTACTCCTTTAGATGAATTGTTGGTGGAAAGTGCAGCTAAATCGGTTGATTCGAAGTTTTTCCTTCATTATAATTTTCCACCGTTCAGCACAGGTGAAGTGAAAATGATGCGCGGTCAGAGCCGCCGCGAAGTGGGGCATGGCAACCTGGCGATGCGGTCGCTCAGGCAGATGATGCCCAAAGAAGACTACGCCTATACGGTACGGGTGGTGAGCGATGTTCTCGAATCCAACGGGTCTTCCTCCATGGCCACTGTTTGTGCCGGTTCCCTGGCGTTGATGGACGCCGGTGTTCCATTTCCCAAGCATGTGAGCGGAGTGGCGATGGGATTGATCACAAGGGGAGACGGTAAATACGCGGTATTAACCGATATCCTGGGTGATGAAGACCATCTTGGCGACATGGACTTTAAAGTGACCGGTACCCAGGATGGCATCTGCGGTGTACAGATGGACATCAAGATTGATGGCCTGAGCATGAATGTTATGCGGGAAGCGCTCGAACAGGCCCGGAAGGGACGGCTTCATATACTCGACGAAATGTACAAATGCATCGAAGGTCCCCGTCCCGACGTCAAGCCACATGCACCGCGCATGGTGAAGATATTTATCGACAAGGAATTTATTGGGGCAGTGATCGGACCCGGCGGCAAGATCATCCAGGAGATCCAACGGGAAACCGGAGCTACTATCAATATTGAGGAAGTAGGGAACCAGGGAGAAGTGAGCATTTTCTCTCCTGAAAAACAGGGATTGGAGAAAGCACTGGCCTGGATCAAGGGTATCGTCGCGATGCCTGAAGTAGGAGAAGTATATGAATCCACCGTCAAATCGGTGATGCCTTATGGGGCCTTCGTGGAATTCATGCCGGGAAAACAGGGTTTGCTGCATATCAGCGAGGTATCCTGGAAACGCCTTGAAAACATGGACGGAGTATTGAACGAAGGCGACGTGATCAAAGTAAAGCTGATCGGGCTGGACCAGAAAACGGGCAAATTCAAGCTCAGCAGAAAAGTGCTGATGCCCAAACCGGAGTTCAAAAAATCTGAAAATAATTCGGACAGGCAATAAAGTAATTAGCCTAATTCGCAAGCGCAGGCATTAAAAAACGTTGGTTTTTAATGCCTGTTTTGCCTATTTTTGTCCGACTCACCAATTTCCAGTTTCAATGAAAGAACTATTACTTATTGTAATAGCTTATATGATAGGCTCTTTTCCAACAGCCATATGTTTAAGTAAGACCTATTTTGGCATCGACATACGGGACTACGGAAGCGGGAATGCCGGAGCGACCAATACCTTCCGGGTGCTTGGGCCGCGCTGGGGTACCCTGGTGATGGCTATCGATATCCTCAAGGGTGCTGTTGCAACCAGTTTATACATCTTACTCCCGTATTATCTCACCAGCGAATGGGATCGTACCAATTTTATGGTAGGACTGGGGCTGGCCGCAGTACTGGGGCACATTTTCCCCATATGGGCAGACTTCCGCGGAGGAAAGGGAGTTGCGACATTATTTGGGATGATCCTGGCCATCCAACCAGTGGTGGCTGCCTGCTGTGTAGGCGTGTTCGGCTTAGTGCTTTATCTTACCCGTTTTGTTTCTTTGAGCTCGATTCTTGCCAGCGTCGCTTTTGCGATATTCATCCTCTTTATATTTAATGAGCAGGAGCCTTTATACCGGGCCTTTGCCCTTGCCGTTACCCTTACCGTGCTACTGACCCATCAAAAAAATATAGGCCGGCTGCTACGCGGAAGCGAAAGCAAAGTGCCTATTTTGAAGCACCGGGATCGGAGGCGGGAGCGCAAGCGTGGCGAACCCGAGGAAGAAGAGTGAGTGAACTTGTGTTTACCGCTTCGGGAGCATGGTATAAGTATTGAACCATTGAGTATGTCTCAACCATCATTGTCTATGACTGCCGTAAATAAGGCATATACACAACCATCCACCGCAAAAAAACGTCTTTCTGCCAAACCTCATTTCGCACGAATAGAACGGAACATGATAAGCTTTATCACGCAGCAGAATGTGTACGCGGAGTTCCATTCGACCACGGAAAAACAAAAGATATACGAATGAAACAGCTATTAACTGCTGCAGCCTTTATGCTGGTGCTGCTCGCCTGCAGCAAAAACTCTATTACCGGCCGCAATCAACTTGCAATTTTACCCGAGTCGGAGCTCCGGTCGATGGCTACCACTGAATACCAGCAATTCCTAAGTCAGAATAACGTGGTCAGCGCCAGCGCTAATAAGGATGCTGCCATGGTGCGGCGGGTGGGAGAACGGCTGGTGACAGCGATCAATGCCTATTATGCGCAAAAGGGACTATCGGAAGAACTTGCCGGCTATAAATGGGAGTATAATCTTGTGGACTCAAGAGACGTAAATGCATGGGCGATGCCGGGCGGAAAGATAGTCGTGTACACCGGCCTGCTTCCGGTTACTCAGAACGAAGCCGCCCTGGCCGTGGTATTGGGGCATGAGATTACTCACGCCCTGGCCCATCACGGCAATGAACGCATGAGCCAGGAACTGGTGGCCCAGGG
>CAZUWX010000068.1:0-16773 GCA_964624205.1 uncultured Chitinophagaceae bacterium | reverse complement strand
CACATACTGCTGGAGGGCGTGCCGGGCCTGGCAAAAACCCTGACCATTAAATCATTGGCCCAGGCAGTGCATGCTGCTTTCAGCAGGATACAATTTACGCCTGATCTACTGCCGGCCGACGTAGTAGGCACAATGATCTATAACCAGCAACGAAACGAGTTTATGGTGCGAAAGGGTCCCATATTTGCCAATTTTGTGCTGGCGGATGAGATCAACCGGGCGCCGGCAAAAGTGCAGAGTGCCCTGCTCGAAGCCATGCAGGAACGGCAGGTAACCATCGGTGAAGAGAGTTTTGCGCTGGAGCAACCCTTCCTTGTACTGGCTACCCAGAATCCGCTGGAGCAGGAAGGCACCTATCCACTGCCCGAAGCACAGCAAGACAGGTTTTTAATGAAGGTGGTTGTCGGATATCCCACCAGAGAGGAAGAGAAGCTGATCATCCGGCAAAATGTGCAGGGGCTTTCCACACCCCAGGTGCAGCGTGTGGTATCCAAACAGGACGTGCTGCGTGCAAAACAGTTGACCCGGCAGGTATACATGGACGAGAAAGTGGAGCATTATATCCTGGATATTGTATTTGCCACGCGGGAGCCGGAAAAGTTCGGGCTGGAGAAATTAAAGCTGCTGATTGCATATGGCGGCTCACCGAGAGCAAGCATCAATCTAGCCCTGGCTTCCAAGGCACATGCTTTTCTTAACGGCCGCGGCTATGTGGTTCCGGAAGACGTGCGCAGTATTTGTAAAGACGTGCTGCGCCATCGTGTAGGGCTCACTTATGAGGCGGAGGCCGAGAATGTGCGAGTGGAAGAAGTGATCGACGATGTGCTCAATACAATACCGGTACCCTGATTAAATCATTTTTGCAGTTCACACCGGGGCTGCTACCTATATTATGCTTAGTACGGAAGAAATCATAAAGAAGGTCCGGGAGCTGGAGATCAAAAGTAAAAAGCTGACCCGGCATATTTTTGCCGGGGAATACCATAGCGCTTTCAGGGGAAGGGGCATGCTGTTTAAAGAGGTGCGTGAATACCATCCGGGCGACGATATCCGGTTTATTGACTGGAATGTTTCCGCCCGCTTTAATCATCCGTTCACCAAAGTGTTTGAGGAAGAAAGAGAGCTGACGGTGATGCTGCTCATCGACGTCAGCGCGAGCTCGTTGTTCGGCACGGTTCACGCCCGCAAAAAAGACCTGGTGAACGAGATCGGGGCTGTGCTCGGCTTTTCTGCGGTGAGCAACAACGACAAAGTGGGTGTTATCTTTTTCAGCGACAGGATCGAGAAATATATCCCGCCTAAAAAAGGCCGGGAGCACGTGCTGTTCATCGTCCGGGAATTGCTTACTTTCCAGCCCCGGCAAAAAGGCACTGACCTCGGCGGCGCATTCCGCAAATTCAGCAATCTCGTCAGACAGCGGTGTATTGCCTTTGTGTTGAGCGATTTTGTGGGCGAAGGGTTTGAAGACGCCCTCAAAGTAGCGGGGAAAAAGCACGACCTGATCGGGGTGAAAGTGTACGACCGGATGGATATGGAATTGCCAGAGATCGGCCTGATTGTGGCTGAAGACGCGGAAACCGGCGAAAAAAAATGGCTCGATACGGGAGATATATTGGTGAGACAGGATTACCAGGCCGACTTTTTCCGTTGGACGGATAGCTGTAAGAGCATTTTCCGGAAAGCCGGATGCGACCTGCTTCATATCAGCACCAACGAAGATTATGTGAAGGTGCTGCAGAAGTTTTTTATCAGTAGAAACTGAGGGGTTTTACAATGAGACATGGAGGTAAATATATTCCGGCCTTTCTATTTTTTCTTTTACTGTGTTCCCATACCTGTTTGCAGGCACAGGTGAAGGTGCTTGCGCTGGTTGACAAGGATAGTATCCTGATTGGCCAGCCCGCTTTTTTCTCGCTGGAAGTGTATGCACCACCGGATGCCACCATTGAATGGCCCGCCATAGATAGCATTTTTCATTTCGAAGTGCTGGACCGCCAGCCTGTGGATACCCTGGAGGGTAACGGCGGCAAACACTTTGCGCAGACTTTGTCCATTACCGGTTTTGAACCCGGAAACTGGACGATGACCCCTTTTTCAGTGATGGTAGACGGGGTACCGTATTATTCAGACAGCATACGCCTGAATGTGGTGCTGGCCCCTTTTGACCCCGGTGCAGACTACCGGGATATTAAAGACATCGTCGAGATCCCCGCCGATCCGCCCCGTTATATTGTGCCGGCACTTCTTGCCCTGGGACTGGTTTCTCTTTTGCTCCTGTACCTGCTCCTGAGAAGGAAAAAGCAGGCGCAGCAGGCGGCGCCCGCCCCGCCGGTTTCGCCATACGAGGAAGCCATGAACGCGCTGTCCGGCCTCGCAGCCCGGATTCCGGCAGATGGCGAAGAGAAAAAATATTATACGGCTATGAACGATGTACTGAAAATTTATCTTTCACGCCGGTTCGCAATTCCTGCCACTGAAAAAACCAACGAGGAGCTGATGCTGCAACTATGCGGATTTCCGCTTGCCCGGACCGCTTTTTTAGAGCTGTCACAAACGCTCACCGTTGCCGATTTTGTTAAATTCGCAAAATTCCGGCCCTCGCCGGAAGACCACCGCGCTCACCTTGCCATCATCCGCATGTCCATAAAAAAGCTTGATAACCTCAGTCCCGGTGCTCTATAACTGGTTCCAACATATCGAATTTGCCCATCCGGCCGCATTCCTGCTGCTGTTGCTATTGCCGCTGGCAGGCTACTGGTATATCCGCAGAGATCTTGGCAGCCGGGCCTCCATGCAACTATCCACCGTCAGGCATCTCGGAGATGCCCGGTCGCTGAAGACCACCTTAAGGCATCTTCCTTTTATACTCAGGCTACTGACCATTAGCTGCCTCGTTGTGGTATTGGCCCGTCCGCAGACCCGGAACGACGAACAGCTTGTAACCGGCGAGGGCATAGACATCATGCTCTGTATGGACGTTAGCGGTAGCATGCTGGCCCAGGATTTTCTCCCCAACAGGCTGGAAGCTATGAAACAGGTGGCTGCGGATTTTGTTGATAAGCGGCCTACCGACCGGATCGGCCTGGTGATCTTTGCAGGAGAAAGCTTCACCTCCTCCCCAATCACGATGGACCGGAATACCCTGAAAACACAGATACTGAACGCCCGCACGGGCTATCTTGCCGACGGCACCGCCATTGGCGACGGCCTGGCTACCAGTATAGAAAGACTGAAAGACAGCAAAGCCAAAAGCCGGGTGGTGATCCTGCTCACCGATGGCGATGACCAGGGCGGCTTGCTCGACCCCTTGTCGGCCAAAGAGATCGCAAAGGCGATGGGCGTTAAAGTGTACACAATCGGGATGGCGACCGAAGGATTTGCCAGCACCCCCCTGCACAACGAGGAGGGCGACCGGGTGGCAACCCGCCGGCAGAAAGTGAATATCGACGAACAGTTGCTGCGCGATATCGCGGGAGAAACAGGCGGCATGTACTTCCGCGCCAGGGATAACGTGAGCCTTGAGCACATTTACACCGAAATAGACAAACTTGAGAAATCGACCGTGGAGATCACCCGGTTGACAAGGTTCAGTGAACGATTTCTGCCGTTTGCCCTCGCAGCCGCCTTTTTTCTTCTTGCCGAGGTTTTACTAAGATACACAGTGTTTAAAAAGTTTCCCTGACCTTTGCTCTCCGATGAAAGCCACTGTCTATAAATCAACGGGGTCGTGGTACACCGTAAAAACAACCGAGCGCCGGGTTTATCAGGCACGCATCAAAGGTGTGTTTAAGCTGGACGATATCACCTCCACCAATCCGCTGGCTGTAGGCGATGAGGTAGAATTGGCGCTGGAAGACGATGCCGACCAAACTGCCATGGTAACGGTGATACACGAACGCCGTAACTATATCACCAGACAGGCGCCTTCCAACCGGATGCAGCGCCATATTGTGGCAGCCAACCTCGATCAGGCAATGATGTTCGCCGCGCTCAGAGAACCGCGTACTTCACAGGGGTTTATCGACCGGTTCCTGGTCACATGCGAAGCCTATCATGTGCCGGTACTGATCGTATTTAATAAAACGGATCTTTTCAGAAATAAGGAGCAGCAACTGTTCGACCGGCTCCGGGAAGTGTACACGGCGATCGGCTACGGGGTTTTCCGGACCAGCGTAACCAATGGAGAAGGACTGGAAGAGGTAAAAGCAGTGCTGAAAGAGAAGACTACCCTGATCAGCGGACACTCGGGAGTGGGTAAATCTTCATTTATAAACGCAGCGTTTCCTTCTTTTAATCTCCGTACCGGCGACGTGAGCGGGTGGAGCGGCAAGGGAATGCATACCACCACCTTTGCCGAAATGTTCGACCTGCCAGGTGGGGGACGGCTGATCGATACGCCGGGCATTCGGGAATTTGGGATCATCGATATCGACAAACAGGAGCTTTCTCATTATTTCCCCGAAATGAGGGCCCTGCTCAATAACTGCCAGTTCAATAACTGCATGCACACCAATGAACCCGGCTGCGCCATAAAAAGGGCGGTGCAGCAGCAGGATATTGACGAGGAGCGTTATTTCAGCTACCTGAATATCCTCGACAGTCTCGACAAAAAATACTGATCAGGAAAGGTATTTCCGGGCGTTGCTGATAAGCAGCTTACCCTCCAGGTATTTGGCCAGCTCCACAACCGCGTCGTTGTCTGGTCTAGGCGCTTCGCGGAACTTACGCGGGTAAATGGAGATACCGGTATAAATGTTATAGTGCAGGGTCAGTAAGTGTTTCCGGAATACAAAGTCCCAGGTAAGGGTGTCAAAATCGTTTTCTTTTCTGGTGAAATTGATGTCCAGCTCTTCTGAAAGAACGTCGGCCACTTCATAAAAACGCTGGAGGCCGCAATCGTCGTCGATGATTGCTTCGGTGCAACCGAAGTCGGTACGCAAAATCAGGCTCATATAGGTGGTTTTTAGGATGTTGGATATTACGGAACATGAGCAGCAGTCAGGATCGGAATTTCTTTGCTTTGGGCGGCTTTTCTCCACTTAAGATACGTTCGGCCCCAAACGCCTTTCCGTCGGCCGGGCAGCCGTATTTCGGCCCGAAAACCTTATTCACGATGCTGCAGGAACTGACGGGCAGCAGGATCATTGCGCAAGCGGCGGCGAGAAGTATTTTACGGAGTGTTGCCATAGTGCATCTTCTGCTTTTATAACGATTTTTATGCCGGAATAGTATGTATGCACCCAGCCCTTGTAGGGGGGAGCAGGGATAGGCATTTTGCGGGCTACCGGGTCTTAATTTGTTTCCCGGAACCAGTCGGCATACCCCACGTAGTTATCTGCAATCCGGTGAATTTCGCCACTCACCAGCTCGGGGGAAATGTCTTTGATCTTTTTGGCAGGTACGCCGGCATAAATGCTGCCGGCCTCCACCTGCGTTCCTTCCAGCACCACTGCCCCCGCAGCGATGATGGAATTGCTCCCGATCACCGCGTTATCCATCACGATCGCGCCCATGCCGATGAGCACATCGTCGTGCACGGTACAGCCATGAACAATTGCGTTATGCCCGATAGATACATTATTGCCGATCAGGGTGCGGGTTTTTTTGAAGGTGCAGTGGATCACCGCTCCGTCCTGCACGTTCACTTTATGTCCGATCCGGATACTGTTCACGTCGCCTCTCACCACGGCATTAAACCAGAAACTGCAGTCATCACCGGTTTCAACATCGCCGACCACCGTGGCGTTCGGTGCAAGGAAACAGTTGTTGCCGAATTTGGGAAGGATTCCTTTCACCGGTAGTATCAGGGGCATATGCTATATTTTAGGTTAAAGGGCAAAGAAAGCGAATTTATCGAATCGGCTACCTTTGCACTTAATGCGGTACCTGTGCTTCCGTAGTTCATGTGTCAGGGGGTAGTTTTCTCCAAACAGCACGATGAGCAACACGGGCCCGTTGTGAACAATATATTATGGATCCAAAAAGACTATTTCTCCGGCACGTAGCGCAAACTTCCGAAGCCCCCCTTGCCCTGCACGTTAAAAAAGCCAGCGGCAGTTGCCTTTGGGATCAGGAGGGTAAAAAGTATATTGACCTGATTGCAGGCGTGAGCGTTTGCAATATTGGCCACCGGCATCCCGAGGTAGTTCGGGCCATAAAAAAACAACTCCGGGATTATCTCCATGTACTGGTATATGGCGAAATGATCGAAACGCCCCAGGTTCGGTATGCGCAGGCGTTGGCGGAGTGGCTGCCCGCTTCCCTTAATTCCGTGTATTTCACTAATTCCGGGGCGGAAGCGGTGGAAGGCGCCATGAAGCTGGCCAAACGGTCGACCGGCCGTACGGGTATCATCGCATTTAATCAGAGCTACCACGGTTCCACGCAGGGTGCGCTGAGCATCCTGGGCGATGAATACTGGCGGAATGCATACCGGCCGCTACTGCCCGGCATCCTCCACCTGGATTATGGCTCCGACGCTGCACTCGCCGAGATCGGGCCCGACACGGCCTGCGTGATCATGGAAACCGTACAGGCGGAACGGGGCGTATATGCACCTGCTGCGGAATGGATAAAAGCGGTGCGCGACCGTTGCAATGAAACCGGGGCGCTCCTGGTGCTCGATGAAATACAGGCCGGTTTCGGAAGATGCGGCAGCCTCTGGGCCTTCGAGGAGTATGGAATTGTGCCCGATATCTTGTTACTGGGCAAGGCGCTCGGAGGCGGCATGCCGCTGGGTGCTTTTGTGGCCGACCGGCAGTTGATGCGGAACCTGGCCGTTGACCCTGTGTTGGGTCATATTACGACTTTCGGCGGACACCCCGTTTGTTGCGCCGCCGGACTGGCTGCTTTTAGGGTATTGCATAAAGAGAACATCGTGGCGGCCGTGGCAGAGAAAGAAGCGCTTTTTACCAGCCTGCTCGTGCATCCGTCGATCGTGGCGGTACGTAGCCGGGGCCTCCTGATCGCTGTTGAACTCGAAAGCGGGGAGCACTGCCGCGACCTGGTGGCGTATTGTGTGCGGGAAGGCGTATTGACCGACTGGTTCCTGTTCGCCCCGCAGTGCCTGCGGATAGCTCCGCCACTAACGATCAGTGCGGCGGAGATCAAAAAAGCCTGTAAAGTGATCCTGCAGGGGTTGGAGGGGCCGGCTTCCGATGCCAGCCTGCCTGCATAGGAAGCCAGCCGACTGTGCTTCAGATGCTGTTAACGGCACCTGCGTAACTGTGCAGGACTTAATCGCAGCGGTACGGCGATCTTGCGGAAGGGTCTTTGGGCCATGCTTTCAGACAGCCGTAAAAACGGAGCTCGCCTGTTTTATCGTTGCCGGATGTCTAGAATGAAACCCGGAAACTGCCGAACACACCGAATTTTTTTGACCGTTCGGGGGGCAGGGGAGTGGGAGCAAGGCGCCATATAAAATCCACCCGGAAGAATTTGAAGATATTGTCCACGCCGGTACCCACTTCGATATAGGTTTTTCCGTTCAGCGACTGGAAGGGAAAGGCTTCACCCGGTGGCGTGTTATAGGCGGTGTTTGCGTCACTAAGGCTGCCCACCAGCAGCCTTCCGCTGTAAAACTGGCGAAGCTTCAGCTTTTTCATCAGGGGTATGAACCGGAATATTCCGTTGCCGATATTATGTTCCAGATTGATGCCCGCGTATTTATCGTGGAGGAACTCATAACGGTTCATTAAATTGAAAGAATACATGTTGTAATAATAGATCTCATTACCCGGCGCTATGTCCAGCAGCATATAAGGAAGCGTGCCGAAAGTCTGCCCCGCAAAAACATTATAATAAACGCTTCCAAAGGGAGGTATCTTTTTATAGTGGGATACCCCCGCGCTTATTTTCGAATAGTTGAAGCTGCTTTTGAATAAGCCTGAAAATCCCCGGCTATATTTCAGTTCTGCAATGGGGTAAGGGCTGCCCAGGCTGATCCTGTTAAAAGTGCTTTCCAGGAATTTTTCAAGATAGGCGTAACGCAACCGCAGGCTCAGCTCGGAACTGGCCAGCTCTCCGTCTTTCAGACGGTCGTCGAACACATTTTTGGAGGGAAGGTTCCGCAGGGGTTCATAGCTTTTTCTTACTCCGGTGAGGGTGGCGGAGAAGCCGCTTGGTGTCTGTTTATAAGCTTCCAGCTTTTTCTCATCCGTCATCAGGAACTTAATCGGCACCCCCGATTTCCGGATTGCGAGTGCAAAGATGTTATCCTGGCTGATCGCGTCGTAGTAGGTCTGACCGTAATCAATGTCCTTTTTATAGGAGGCCCTGAGGTAGGAGCGGGGGTTTTTCCGGAAAAGATACATGGCGTCTGCCTGGTACTTCCACTCGCGGTCGCCAAAGCCGTAGGCGGCATAGGCATGCAGGTACCATTGTTTGCTGAAAAACCGGTTGGTGCCAAGGTCGAACCGGGCGCGCAGTCCTTCCTGCGCATTGTAGGTAAGCCAGTTGTACCACGGCCCTATTTCATAATTGCCGATGTCTTTATATCCTACCGTAAGAAAATAGATATTTTGCCGCATCCTTTTGAATTGCGGCATCTGCAAAAGGGTGTCTACCATATCATAGATGCCTGCTTCCGAATCGGAGAGCTGTTCGTGGCGGGCCTCTTCCCAGAACCCGTCGGGCTTGCTGGTGGCCGAGTCCGGAAGCACGGTTTCTTCCAGCAGTTTATTCCTGGCCAGCTCGGTGGTGATGCTGTCGCTGTTGACAGCCACATGCCTGTAGGTGGTCGTTTTCCGGCCGAGAAAGGTGAGACGGGATCCGCCTAAGGGTGCAATATCCACCACAAATTTATCCTTATAAAGGAACCATGTGCTATCGTTGATGAGCGTATATTCCTGGATAAGGCTGAGTGCGTTTACAAAATTAAGATTGGCCTCTTTGGAGAGGCGGAGATTCATTTTCTGGATGGCGAAAGTGGTATCGTGTACCCAACAATCACCCTCAAATGTGTTTTCTCCCTGGCGTTTAGGGGTGAACGTGAAGTGGATCAGTCTTCTGCCGGCCACGAACTGGCTGTCTTTTACCTGGTATTTATAATAGGCGTCTCCGTTATCGCTGATCGGGCTGATGAATTGTTTATCGAAGACAGGGATAAAATTGCTGTAGAAATTTATATTCTGGTCCATTCCCCCGAGCAGCCTGCTGACGCTTTCATTGTTGACGCCAATGGTTTTAACGGCTTTGAACACCTCACGCCGTTTCAGTGGTGAGCGCTGGTAATAGTAGTCCGACAGCGATTCGGTGAGATAGACCGGTAATATCGGTGCACCTTCTACGCTGTCGATATTGTCGAAGATGAACCGGTAATTCTTCAGGAGCTTTATCTCCTGCATCCTCTCTTTGTTGATATTTTTAATGTCGAGCTCCAGCTTGTTATAGAGCTCGTACGAAAAATTGTCGAACCGGTAGCGGTCGTTCACGGGTTTGCGGCGCACGATTCTTTTCCACATCAGGTATCCCCGGTCGATCTTTCTTTTTACCACCACTTCCTGCGCGTATTTCCCCCGTTCGAGCTGGATGTTGAGTTGAAGGTGGTTGTGCTCAACCCGGGAAAGCAGGGCGCTGTCGATTGCAAGCAGGTAGTCCTGATAACCCACATAGGTGATTAACAGGGTATCCTCGGGCCAGTCGTTTAACCGGAAAAGAAAGTTGCCTGCTGAATCGGAGAGCCCTCCGGAACCGGCATTTTTGAATTGAACGGAGGCAAAGGGGACGGGTTCATCGCTGTGAATGTCCCGGATGGAACCTTGAATGATTTTTAACTGGGCAGTTCCTGTAAACGCCATACACAACAGCAGGATGCAGCAACTGATGCCCACGGTTTTTTGCAAAGGATTCGACATCGTTCGCAAAAATAGGTCATTTGTGTTCCAGATCAAAGAGATCAGAAATCAACCCCCATAGCAAAATGCAGCATAGGTTTGCCGCGGAAGATGCCGCGCATTTCCCAGCCTGCGTCGAGCCGGAGAAAATAACCCAGCAGGGTGCTTCTGGCGCCGAACCCATATCCCCCTACAAAGGGGCCGATGCCACCGGCTTTTAATCGGACGGTTACATCGTCTGGAAAATTGGGGTCCTGGCTGGCGGGATACACCTGGCTGGGCCTTGCGATCTTATCATAAGTGCCGTTCCAGGCCGATCCCAGGTCGATGAACTGCACCAACTGGAAATTCCGCAGGAAGGCGTTATTGATCGGTTTATTGAACAGGGTCGCAAATACCGGCAGCCGGAATTCGCTGTTCAGCACCACGGCGTTGTTGCCGTTCGCCACGTTTTGCCGGAAGCCGCGCATGTTGACGGCGAGCGACTGGAAAGCATAGTCCTGGTCGATCGCTCTGGGCTCCGTATTATATTTGGGGAACATCCCGCCGTCCACCCCGCCCAGGTAATACACGATCTTCTGGTTGCCCCAGGAAAAATCCGCTGCGGCGCGCCCGGCCCAGATAAAGTTCCGGAATATCGGGTAGTAATACCTGGCGTCGGTTCCCAGGTTGAAGTTGAAACGTCCGGGTTTCAGCAGCCCTTCGGAAGGTTTGTTGATCTGGGCGTTCACGTCGGTGTATATCTTAAAACGCAGCCCGTGCATGATATTGGTGGCTTTCTGGATGGTATTGTCGTGTACGTATTCCAGCCGTGTGATGGCAAAAGTCTGTTTGTTCAGGTCGGGCGATTTAAGCGTGGCAGTGTCCAGTTGGGTGCCTCTTACCACTACCCGGTCGGTCCGGATACCTGCCGACAGTCGCAGACTCTTGACCCTGTCGAACGGATATTTCACTACGAGTTGGTACAGGTTGCTGAACATTTTGCCTTCGTAAACCGCACTGGTTCCTCCTACACCCTGTACTCCCCCGATCTCGGTTTTCCGGTAATAAACCAGCGAATAGTCGAGTCTTTTCTTCAGGTAGTCTGCGCGGGCAAACCATTCCCCGCCTCCGTCGAACAGCGACTGGTTCACGGGGAGAAATACGCCCACACCACCGGTTCCGCCACCGATGGCTGCTCCCGAACCCAGCCCCCCGATAAGGGGTAGCCGCAGAGCGCCGGTGAACCGGATATCTTCAAACAGGTCGAACACCGAAGCTTTTATCATGCCGTTGAATGCGCCGCCGCTTTGCAGGGTTATGGGCAGGGAGCCGGTGAATGGTTCATAACGGTTGATGAGGATATCGTTGTTGAACGCCGTAGAAAAGTTATCTACCGAGAATTTAAGCTTATAATCGAAGAGCCTGGCTTTTTTCAGTACCGTGGTCGGTACGATGGCTGTTTCGGGCATAAACACGGTTGAGGTATCGCCCGGTTCGGGTTCGAACTCTGATTCAAAAACGTCTTGCCTGCCCGCCTTTTTGTCTTCCTCGCCCGGAAGGTATTGGGTAGCTTTCCCTCCCTCTATCTTTTTTTCTGTCACTGTCCGGTTCCGGTAGTCCGTTGGCTTGGGATTGATATTCCTTCTCACCAGCGCCCGTTCGTCCACTCTCAGCTTATAGAGGAACTTCAGGTTCCCCTCCTGTCGCACCTCGCTCACCTGGCCGTTATCGCCGGCGATGGTGGTTTCGAGCAGGCCGCTCTGGTAGTTGCTGATGGGAAAAACGTATGCAGAATCGTTGGTAATGGAAAAGGCGAACACAGAGTCCGGCTCTGATTTGCCGGCGCTACGCAACGTGGAATCCAGCTCCTGGTCGTCCGGGTTGCGCAGGCGGGTGTCGCCTATCACGAACACGGTATCCAGCCCGGCCCGCTGGGTTGTGAAAAATCCTGCATATCTGTTAGACACGCCGTTCTCGTCACTGATGAATGTAAAATGCTCGCCGTTATACTGCATCGGGTAGCGTGCGTTCCCGTGTTGCATATTGGTGAGTTGGGTGATCTGACGGAACTCCGATTTATTGTAATTATCGGCAAGAAAAATATTAAAACGGTTCGACGGCATCCCGGTATCCCCGCCGATCACATATGCATTGGGCCGGTTGGAAGAGAAGATGATACCTGATTTGTTAGGGAATGCGACAAAGGAGGCGTCCAGATCAGCATAGGCGTCGTTGGTCACCTGCTCATAGCTGTCCTTTTCGATATTGTACACGAAGATGTCCGACTGGCCGTTTTTGACGGCGCTGAGCAGCAGGTCGTTCGGCGTAAGCATGAACTTCATGTCCTGCACCTGCTCAAAATGGGGGATGGTCTGTTTGACCCGCTTAAAGCGCGCGACCATATCATAGACAAAAAGGTTCACCTTCCCTTCTTCCCAGTAAATACAGGCGAGCCGGGTGCCTTTCCCGTCCCAGGCAAGCAGGGGATAATTCGGATTTATCTCGTTTTCGTTGGTCTTGATTCCTGTTTTCAGCAGCACTTTTCTGTCGACCAGGTTTTCATAGAGCACTACGTAGTACTTCCCCTTGATGTATTCCACTACTGCATAGGTCTGACTCCGGGGAGCCGGGTTAGCCGTGAAATGAAAAAAATCCTTGTTATGTTTTATTTCCTCGACAATGGAAACGGTGCCTTTAGGGAAGTTGCGCCTGCCGCGGATATCAGCATAATATTTCTCTTCGTTGTACGTCATAAAATCCTTCAGCACTTCTTTCAGCTTCTTTTTTGCGATACGCTGCGAGGCTGCATTCAGGTTTCTGTACATGCGGGCCAGGTACAGAAAGTAAGTGACATTCTCCTGTTTATATACTTCGGCGATATAATTCCAAAAAGCGTGTCCTGCGAGAAGTGGTTTCTCATAGGCGAACTGGTAGAAATTGCGGTATTCACCGGAAAGCAGGGCCGACTTCAACTGATCGTCCAATTCGGTGCTCCAGTTCTCCGCTACATAGCCGACATACCCGTCGGTCATCCACTGCGGCAGGTCGAGCAGGGCCTGGTTGGCTGCAAACTCGCCCAGATCGTCGCCGAAAAGGATATTGTCCACCAGGGTGCGTGCAATGCCCTGGCGTACCTGTTTGCGAAGATTGGAGTGATTGCCGTCGAAGTAGACGATCATTTTATTGTTGACCAGCTTGGTGATGCCACCGGTGGTTTGCCAGTCGAGGTTCAACCCGATATTCGATTGACGAAGATCGTCAAAGGTGTTATAGATGGCGATGTTGGCCCGGCGCTGCAAACCGTATTCCACAAACTGTTCAATACCCGGCAATTCCTCTTCAGCTATACGGGTAACGTATTTGGCGATCGTCTCCCCATCCTGATAAAAATAAGTATTGAAGTTATCGGTTTGATAATACTGCCACTTGAATTTTTTATACTGGACCCTGTTTTTTCCAAACTCGACCGTATTCACCTGCGAATAACCCATAGTGCACATCAGAAAGGCAAAAGCAAACGTGAGAATTTCTTTTCCCTTTAACTTATTCTGTTGAAATTGCATAGCCGGTCTTTATATTTTTAAAGTTATAACAATCCCTACGATCGGTGAAATTCTATTTCCCTCATTTAACGACCTTTTATGCTCAAAATCAAACAGTTCCTCTTTAACCCCATTCAGGAAAATACCTATGTGCTATACAATGAGGAAGGAGACTGTGCGATCGTTGATCCGGGCTGCTATTTTGATCATGAACGCAAAGAGTTAGCTGATTTCATCGCGGCACATAAACTTACGCCTAAATATTTGTTAAATACCCATTGTCACCTCGACCATGTGTTTGGAAATAAGTTTGTTGCGGAAACCTATGGACTGGCTTTACACCTCCACCGCGGCGAAAAGCTTATGCTGGAGATGGCGCCGCTCTCGGCGCAGCAATGGGGGCTACCCTTTGAGTCCTACGAGGGGGAGTTGCTCTTCCTGGAAGAAGGCAGCCGGATCCGGCTCGGGTCAGACGAGCTGGAGGTGCTGCTGACCCCCGGCCATTCACCGGCCAGCATTTCGTTCTACTGTGCGGCGCAGCGGTTACTCCTCTCCGGCGACGTGCTGTTCCAGATGAGCATTGGCCGTAGCGACCTGCCCGGGGGCGACCATGACACCCTGCTGGCCAGTATCCGGAACAAGCTGTTTGTGCTGCCCGACGATGTGCAGGTGTACCCCGGCCACGGGGCAAACACCAGCATCGGCTACGAAAAAACACATAACCCTTTTCTTATCAATTGAAGTGTCTGTTCCTTACCAGGCAGGGGGCAGGTCAGCAGCACCAACATATGCTGCTGACGTTCAGCTAATGTTTGCCGGTGATGCGGTGGTCGCCCTATAACATTCCGTATTTAGCTGCGGTACAGGTATTTCCCCACATAGGGCAGCCGGCGAAGTTCCCTGGCTTCCACCCGCAGCACCAGGATGCCGAAAAGAACCAGCAGCAACAGGGAGCTGCCATAGTAAATAAACGGATAACCGCGCCAGGCCGGATCCAGGGGCAGCACGATCAGCTCGTGGATGATATACAGTAGCGTAACAACCGACAGATAGGCGATCAGCTTTTTTACGGGGTAGGGAACGGCATAATGCTGCTGCCCCTTTGTATAGCTGATCACCATCATGAACGCATAACAGGTGAAGGTGGCCCATGCTGCGCCTGTATAGCCGAAAATGGGGATCCACCAGATGTTCAGTATGATGGTGATGGCTGCCCCCCCCAGGGTAATATAAGCCCCGGTCATGTTCTTATTGGTGAGTTTATACCAGATCGAAAGATTATAATAGATGCCCAGGAATACGGAGGCCATCGCCAGCACGGGTACGATGTGGATACCCTCGGCGTATTCCTTGAATTTGGACGCGATCAGCATCTGCCAGGTATCGAGGAAAAGCGAGATCACCAGGAACATAAAACAGCATGCGATCACAAAGAATTTCATCACCCGTGCGTACACTCTTTTGGCGTCTTCGGTTTTGGACTGGTTGAAGAAAAAAGGCTCTGCTGCCAGGCGGAATATTTGTATAAAGATGGTGATCAGCATAGCCAGCCTGTAATTCGCCCCGAAAATACCCAGTTCGCGATCCAGCTCCAGCGGTGTTCCCGTTGCTACTTTGCGGTAGATGACGCGGCTGAGCATCTCATTGATCATGCCGCCGAAACCCACGATGATCAGCGGGTAGGAATAGTGCAATACCCGCGCCCACAGCTTACGGTCGAACCGGAACCGGACGGTAGCGATTTCCCGGTACAGGAAGAGCAGTTTCAGTGCGCTTGCCGCAAGGTTGGCAAGGATGAAGTATCCCACGGCGATGCCGGGATCATAAAGGGTACCGGGGAAACCTGCCGGATCCGTTTCATGCGCGTCTTTGGCCACAAACAGGAAAAAGATTGCAAAAGCCACGTTGACCAGGATCGAGCCAACGTTGACCAGCGCGTATTTGCGGGGACGTTCCTCCAGTCTCAGTTTGGCCAGGGGGATGACGGCAAGGGTGTCAAAAAAGACGATCCAGATCATCCAGGTAAAATATTCGGGGTGCTGTCCCAGCTCAAAAAACGCCGTGAGGGGCTGCCGGAACAGTAACAGCGCGGATGTGAGCAGCACGGTGGTGGCTACAATTGAGAGGCTGAGGGTATTATACAGCTTTTTGGGATCAGTGAGCTGCGCAAAACGGAAAAAGCTGGTCTCCAGTCCGTACGTGAACACGATGTTCAGAAAAGGAATGATGGCGTACACCTGGGTAAGGTTGCTGGTGGTGGCCGCATCAAACAGGCGAAAGCCCAGCAGGGTCAGCCCGTAGTTCAGAAAGCGGCTGAATATATTGGGTACGCCGTACCAGAGGGTTTGTCCCGCGAGTTTTTTGATTCCGCTCAATCTGGGTGTTTTTGCGGCTAAAATTAACGGATATTGTCCATCTTGTTCATTTATCTGATCTTTGCAGCACTATCTTACCACCATTAAAAGAACAGACTATGAAGAAAATACTACTCGTGTTACTGGCCGTGGCCTTTTTACATACCACAGGCTTTACGCAGGCGTACTCTACCGAAGGCAGAGTGGAATACCAGAAAGGATATAAAACAGCGGCGGTTGTTGAGCTGCCTTACAAGCCCGAGGTGGTTGAGACTGCGGTGAAGGATTATATGCTCAAGCGGGGCGTGAAAGAGCAAAAAAACCGGGGATTCCAGGTATTTAAGGCGGCGCGCCTGAGTCCCACCGACGGGGAGGTCGCCGATCTTTACTTTAAAGTCGAGAGAAAAAGCAGGAAGGACGCTAATATTTCCAACGTCTATCTTGTTGTGGGCAGGCCGAACGAGAATGTGGGGTTGCGGACAGCAGAGGATCGTTACCGGCTGGAGGATGGCAGGACCTTCCTGAATGAAATGGCTCCTTCGGTAGGAGCGTTTGATCTGGAGGTATCGATAAAAGAACAGGACCAGATTGTGGAGAAGGCCGAAAAAAAGCTGAAGAGCCTGGAAGACAATGAGAAGAATCTGGAAAAAAAGATCCGCGACCTGCAGGAAAAACTTACCGAGAACAGGCGCGACCAGGAATCACAACGCGCAGAGCTGAGTAAACAACGCTCTGCCACCGACGCCATGAGAGCCCGCCGGATCATCGGCGCCCAGTAACTGCAGGCATGATTGTTGAATCATTAATGGGCGACTGTAATATCAATTATTAATAGTTGCAGAAGCGTGTCGTTCCTGCAATTGGATCCTTCCGTCCCCGCCCCATCTTTCACAATTAACTTTTCATTTGGAGCCAAGTCAGGATTAATACCGACAAAAGTCAGTATTATATGATATGCTTTTTAATAGCTTGGCCGAAGATTAAAAACTGGAATATGATAAATACACTGAAAAGGTTAAAGAACATCACGGAAGACTGCTGCGTAACCATTATTATGAATAC
>CAZUWX010000067.1:4241-16931 GCA_964624205.1 uncultured Chitinophagaceae bacterium | reverse complement strand
ATTATTTACCGATATTCGCTTTATCGCATTTACGTCCATCATGAAACACTTCCTCACTATCCTGTTATTCGCCTGTTGCCTCCACGCTGTACTGCCCGCACAGGTGGTATTAGTTAAAAACGGAAAACCTTCGGGCAGAATTCTACTCACAACCGACAATGCCACAGATGCAGATGCTGCCCGCCTGCTACAGGATTTTGTGGGAAGAATTACTGGTACCACCCTGCCGATCCAGCAAGCAGATCGTGTTAAAAAGAACGACCTGATCATCGGCAATGATGGTTTGAATAGAGACATAGCAAAAGAGTACCTGACGGAAGACGCATTTCGTGTGGTTCACCACGATCATACTTTACGCGTCGTTACCGGCGGCGGAAGGGGATCAATATACGCGGTAACGAGTCTGCTTGAACACTACTGCGGGGTGTCCTACTGGGGAGAAAATGAATTCAGCTTAACCCCCGCTTCCACGCTGCAAATACCTACGGTTGATCTTACGGAAATACCCTCTTTCCGGTACAGGCAAAGCCAGCATTACGCCATGGCAACAGATTCCGTGTATCGGGACTGGATGCGGCTAAAAACACCCCGCGAGATATTTGCGGCCAACCTATGGGTCCATACGTTTGATTTCCTTCTCCCTTCGGCAGTGTATGGCGATACACACCCCGAATACTATTCCTATTTTAACGGCCGCCGCCATCCGGGGAAAGCCAGCCAGTGGTGCCTGTCCAACCCCGAAGTGCTGGAAATTGTGGCGCAAAGGTTGGACTCCATATTTAAGGCCAGTCCGGATAAGCATATGATTTCGGTAAGCCAGAACGACGGCAACTATACTTTCTGTCAGTGTGCAGCATGCAAAGCGATTGACGAATACGAAGGAGCGCCTTCCGGAAGCCTCGTCCGTTTTATGAACCAACTCGCCGAGCGGTTTCCCGATAAAGAGATCTCCACGCTGGCTTATTTGTACTCCATGAAACCGCCCCGCCATGTAAAGCCTGCCAAAAATGTAAACATAATGTTATGCAGTATCGACTGCGACAGAGAGGTTTCTCTAACAGAAAACGTATCCGGGAGAGAATTTGTAGCGGCACTGGAAGGTTGGAGCGCCATTACAGATAATATATTTGTCTGGGACTACGGCATCAACTTCGACAACTACCTGGTACCCTTCCCTAACTTCCATGTACTGGGAGAAAATATGCGGTTGTTTCACAAGAATAAAACCACCATGCATTTTTCGCAAATAGCCAGCAGCCGTGGCGGTGATTTCGCCGAATTAAGAACCTGGCTGGTGTCTAAACTGATGTGGAATACAACACTCAGCGAAGACTCACTTGTTCAGACTTTTTTGAACGGATACTACGGCCATGCCGGACCCTACTTATATCAATATATTAAGCTGATGGAAGGCGCGTTGCTGGGAAGCGGTAAGCGGCTATGGATATACGATTCTCCAGTATCACATAAAGACGGTATGCTAAAACCTGCGTTGATGCGCCGGTACCACCAATTGTTCAACCGGGCGGAAGCAGCGGTGGCAACAGATTCTATTTTATTGAAAAGAGTATGGCGCACCCGTTTACCCCTCCAGTATGCTGAACTGGACATCGCCCGTACAGAAAAAAACATGCAGGTAGCCGACATCAACCGCAAACTGGATCTGTTCGAAGAACGGGTGAAATTATTTTCTGTTCCTACCCTGAATGAGAGAAGAAATAATCCACTCGACTATTGCGCATTGTACAGAACCCGGTATATGCCGTCGGGCAGACAAACCATACCGATCGCCAGTGTCAGCTTTTCAACTCCTCCCGACGGAAAATATGCCACTATGGGATCGGCACTTACCGACGGTTTGTATGGGGGAATGACGTTTGCCGAGGGATGGGTGGGTTGGGAAGCCCGGGATGCAACGCTGACGCTCGACTTAGGCAGTGAAAAGGAATTTACAGCTATCCATACTGATTTTTTACACCAGTTGGGTGCCTGGATCTTAGTGCCCTCGAATGTAACCTATTCCATTTCGGATAACGGCGTGGATTACAAAACGCTCCAGTCTGTTGATAATCCAGAGGACAGAAACCCACAGGTAAAATTCGTCGACCTCAGCTACACAAGCAATACGCCTGTTAAAGCGCGTTATATCAAAGCAGAAGTAACGGCTATTAAAACCTGCCCGCACTGGCATTACGGCGTGGGGCACCCCTGCTGGTTCTTTATCGATGAAATATGGGTGGAATGAGAATGGATTCGACAACGCATCAGTGCATCATGCCTGGCTCGCCCGGCAACACCGTTAACACGTCTGCTATAGATAACTTCATTCACCCGGATAATTTCGTTCACCGATCTTAAGAACACTCGCCATCCGGCGTGCACGAGGGGCCATCTATCACTTCCAACGCGACGGCTGCATTCGCCTTCCATTCCGTAAAAGACTGTTCCAGGGCCTGCAGAAACACTCCGCTGTCCTGCGCTCCGGACACGGCTACTTTACGGTCGAATACAAAGAACGGCACACCACGCACCCCTACCTGTTGCGCTTCCCTGATGTCGGCATACACATCATCAGTATACCGATCGCTCTCCAGCACCGATTGCAGTTCCTCCGCATCCAATCCGATTTCCGTACCGAGGCGGACTAATGTCGGGAGATCATCTATATTTTCCCCATCCGTGAAGTATGCCTGGAAGAGTTTTTCCTCTGCCTCATTCTGTTTATTATGCCGTTTTGCAAAGTGAGAAAACCGGTGCGCATTAAAAGAATTGGCCACCACCGACTTGTCAAAATCGTATACCAGGCCTTCTTTGGCCGCCATCCGGGTCACCCCGTCATTCAGCCGCCTGGCTTCCTGTAAACTCATGCCTTTATGCTCTGCCAGAAATTGATGCGTATTTTTAGAGGCATCCGTTTTTAATTCCGGCGATAGCTGGAAACTTTTCCAGACTATTTCGATATTATCCCGATCCGGAAACTGTGCCAGTGATCTTTCAAACTTGCGCTTGCCAATATAACAGAAAGGGCACATCACATCACTCCATATTTCGACCTTCATTTTGTTGTTGTTTCCCATACCTTACTTTTAGACTAATTATTAACGGTTGTCGATAAAAAACATACCCAATAACTTAAATTGTTTTCTACAGGCAAATTTACGATATTCGCTTTACTTTATATAGTATTTAACTAAGAGAAAGCACTATCCAAAAGGATAGCAACGTAGCAATATGACAACTTCAAAAATCGCAAATAGCATATCGCACGAAGAATGCAGTGCATTTATGATCCCGGTAAGAGATGCACTGGAAGTATTGAACGGCAAATGGAAATTACCGATCATTATTTCATTATCATTTGGCAATAAACGCTTTAAGCAGATAAGCACAGAATTAACGGGGATTACAGACAAAATGCTGTCGAAAGAACTAAAGCAACTCGAGGCTCATCAACTCATTAAAAGAACGGTTTACGACACCTTTCCCCCCACCGTGGAATATGCTATCACCCCACACGGAAAATCACTCAAAAAAGTAGTTGCTGAAATCCGGAGATGGGGAATGGACCACCGCAAGAAGATTATTGGCAAATAAACACTCGCTCCGTTGGAAACACGCCTCATGTAAAATGGACATTTAGCGCAGGAGGAACGGACTAATGCTTTACCTGCTAACGTGTAGCTACCGTTGTTTTTCCGGGGTCTGGCGCGGCGGGAACAGACTAATTCCCAGCTTGTAAGGTCAGCACGGATTTGGCCGGTATCATCAGCACTTCCGTTGACGGTACGATGCCGCTGCTTTCGCAATCCCTCGTATCGCTGGTAATATAGGCATGATAAGATGACGCTATACCGCCTCCGGCTAATGTAAAAGTCTTGTCGCGACTATCCGTGTTAATAATTACAATAGTGGATGTTTTGTTTTCGGGGTGATAAAAGGCCAGCGGAAGCAGGGTCTCGTCATCGGTGTCTATCTGAAAACGCTGCGCACCCGGCCGGATATACCTGTAAAAATTTTTGGAAACATAGTAGCGTTTGCTCTTTACACCATCGGCATTCATCAGCGAATAGGCGTCCAATTGAGTGGTGCTCATGGTCCAAAAAAGCCAGGCTGAAACGTTTCCGTATTTTAATGCGATATACATGGCTTTGCCCAGGTCTATGGCCCCATCCAATGTGTTTTCATATCCGGAGGTCTCCGTCATCCATAAGGGTATCTTATACGGAACTCCCCAATTATACATATTTTCCCAGGTCACCGCGTCGGCAGAACCCGGCAGCACCCCGTCGCTGGCATAGCCGTGTACTGCCAGGATATCCACGTATTGCCTTGCTTCGGGATCTTTCAGCACCGGCTCTACCAGTTGCCGTATGCCCTCATACCATCCCACGTCTTCAGGCAAAAGAAGTTTAGTTATAATGTTTTCATCTTTAAACCGTCTGCCCACAACTTTTATCAGATCCCGTAAAGCCTCTCCATTATATACGCAGGAAGCATAAAACTGTGAGAAACGGGGCTCGTTCTGTATGCTCAAGGCATATACGTCCAGGCCGGTTGTTTCCCGGATGATCTTTACGTATGCAACGCAGTATTCTGCAAACTCATCATATTTGTCTACCCGTAGCTGGTTGGTATTTGTATTGGGACTATTGGTATAAGGTGGCGCCTCATTTTTCTGGTTGACATTATTTACTTGGTTATTATGGTTCATCCATACCGGAGGGGACCATATCGAAGCAATTAATGTTTTCAGTCCTTTTTCCCTCATCGCGATGAGGTAGGGAATATGGTCTGCCAGTTTTTCATCGTGACCGGGCGTATTTTTATTGATATTGAATTTAGCGAGATCGGTTACAAAAGGATCGTCATTATCATTTTCCTGCTCAAAGTTTGTCGGCACATTCATTCTGAGTATCGTTATACCCAGGTCGTCGATCATGGTAGTTACAAAGCTCTCACTGGTGAAAGGCCCGCTAGACCAGCCTTCCCGTCGGGAGCCAAATCCGCCAAATCCTTTTATCACCTGAAATGTTTTGCTGCTGTCTGCTACCAGATTATGCACCCTTGCCGTATCCGGCTTCTCTGCCGGCGTAAAATTTGCACCATTCCTATTCTCCTTACCGCAACCAGCAGCGGCCAAAGTGTACAGAGCGGCGAATAATACCATAATAGATCCCATAGAAAATATTTAGAGGATAAACCGTAAAAGTGTGAGCAGCCCGCCGACTGCTCACACTAAAGCTGAGACAATCACCGCCAAGAATCCGGCGGAACGCTCAATACCCGGTATTTTGCCGGATGTTCGGATTTACATCCCTTTCTATATTCGGAATGGGGAGCACAAGGTGCTTGGGTGCTTCAAAAGACATGCTGGCCGCATTGGAATCAAAGAAATCGTTGTTCAGTGTGATCAATCCCTGCATATGCCATCTTCTAAGATCCAGCCAGCGCTGGCCCTCGCCACTCAGTTCCAGGAACCGCTCGTTCATAATCCAATCCATTATCAGATCCCTGTCGGTTTCCGCGGTAGAATAATTCGCCGGCACGGTGCCCCCACCCGCCATATTGCGCGCTCGGGTGCGAACCTCATTAATCAGCCCGATCGCTGTGCCCGCGTTTCCGCCGGATTGTAACACCGCCTCCGCCTTGAGTAGCAGCACATCTGCATATCGCAGTATACGCGGGTTATTAACCGACCCCACGCCCGCCTGATCTAATCTGTCGCGCGACACATACTTTCTGACCATATTGTCGTCGGGATTTACGGTCTCGGCTTTCCTGGGGTCACCCTCCTCGAATGCAGCCACCAGCTTACCGGTGGCCGAAAAAGGCGGTTTTCCGTACAGACCGTTGTTATTGTCGTAAAAGCCCCAGAAAACAGACAGGTTGCCGATCGCGTTGTCAAAGTCGTTCGGCAACCAAACGTTATTAAAAGCAAAAGCCTGGGTAGACTGGTACTCAAACAGGGATTCGCTATTGTTTTCCGTGTCAAATGCAAAGTTGTCTCCAAAATCGGGCACCAGCGAAACACCGTTGATGGCATCGAATGCGGTAGTGGCTTTTGTATAGTCCTCGGTTGTGCCGTTTACAGAAGCACGGAACACCAACGACTTCCCCAGCATGCCGCGGGCGGAGTTTTTGGTTACACGCCCCCGGTTACTCGCATTCCAGTTGTCGGGCAATGCCCCCTCCGCAGCCTCAAAATCGAGGATCGCCTGATCCAGCAATTGAGTACCGGTTGTACCCGGCGGCGCGAATTGGTCGGGTGAAGTGATCCTTTCCGTAGCTAAGGGAGCCGTTCCAAAATAGTTCCAAAGAATATAAAAGGCA
Source organism: uncultured Chitinophagaceae bacterium (assembly GCA_964624205.1). GTDB lineage: Bacteria > Bacteroidota > Bacteroidia > Chitinophagales > Chitinophagaceae > Flavitalea. The sequence continues at coordinate 10,601 of CAZUWX010000067.1, read as the reverse complement.
TATCCCCTGAGGAACAAAGCTTCACCCCTATGATACTCTTTCAGGCCGGCTGTTGTGTAGACCCCATCTTCCTGTTCAATTTTTTCCAGCAACACATTGGCCCTGGCAATGAGCTGGTACCAAACCCGGTAAAAATCGCTTAACCTCCCGTTGCTGGATTCGATCCGTCCAAAGGTTTCGAAGTCTTCATCTTCCGTAGTGGTAATGTCATCCCCCATCAGTAAAAAGACGGGTACAGTGGTATTCCAGCCGCTCGCCCTAAACCAATACGCATCATTTATCTTTGCATATACCCCGATCACAGCCTTGGTAAAATCACCTTCCTCTACAAAATAGGAAAGTTCCGTAGGACCGTGCGGCAGCAGGTCTAAATTACTTTTGTTACATGCCGGTATCATCGTCAGTATACTTACTGCAATGACCATATATTGTATGATAGATCTCATTGTCTGTAAAATTTACCCGTTTTAAAATGCTGCGTTGATGCCGACCTGGATCTGTCGCGTCGGTGGAATAAAGTCATTTTCCGGATCCAGGCCCGTGTATTTGGTAATGGTAAACAGGTTTACAGCACCCACATACACTCTGAAGCTCTGAACAAACCCCAGTGTGGTCAGGAACTGTCTGGGCAGGGAGTATCCCAGTTGAATATTTTTCAAACGAACATAGGAGGCGTTTTCGACAAACCGATCGGAGAACCGCGTTGCGTCGGCCGGGTCGCCGAATACGGCCCTGGGCATAGTAGCGGACGGGTGTTGCTCCGTCCAGCGGTTCAGGGTGGTTGCCCATTGATTGGAGACCCCAGTCATGGCTTCCTGGCCCGATCGAATCGTATTGTATTTTTGTACGTCTCCCACGCCCTGGACAAAAACGCTCAGGTCTATCCCTTTAAAATTAGCGCCCACATTGAATCCGTAATAATATCCCGGGATGGTTTTTCCCAGATAGGTTCTGTCGTTGCTGTTCACGATTCCATCCGGTGTTTTGCTGTATCGCTCGGCCGCGTCTTCCGGATCACCATATACATCCTGAAAGTACATATCGCCGGGCGCATACGCATACCCTGCACCGGGATTTTCCTTGCTTTGTCCGATGGATGCATCTGCATATTGCCCTCTCCATGCATTGATCTCATCCTGCGTCTGGAATATCCCTCCAGTTCTAAATCCCCATAAATAAAACATGGAATAGTTTTCTTCAATCCGGCCGAATTCATCACCCAGCGGGGTGCCCCCGTACAATTTGATAATCTTATTATTTACAGTGGTCAGATTAGCTCCGGCATTAAAGTTAACGGCTCCGAGCTGTGCATTATAACCGACCTGAACTTCAATCCCCCTGTTCCGTACCTGCCCGATATTTAGATCAGCCGGCACTTCTATGCCTGTGTTGGGAGGCAGGGATACCGACTGAATGATATCGAACGTGGTTTTGTTGTAGTATTCTACCGTGAGTGATACCCGGTTGCTAAACAATACCGCATCCAATCCTACACTGGTAGTACGCAGTTTTTCCCAGGTCAGGGTATTGTTAGCAAAATTTGGCAGCGCGGCCCCCTGCAACTGTGTGCCGTATCCGTCGCCGTTCCCGGATCCGAAGGAATAGTCGGGCGTGAGCGACACGGACGAGAGAAATGCATAGTAGCGGGCCGACTGATAGTTACCCAGCTTTCCCCAGCCACCCCTGATCTTCAGGTCATTAATAAAAGAATTTTCCGGGAAAAAGCCTTCATCAGAAATACGCCAGGCAGCAGCAAAAGATGCAAAATTATCCCATTGATATCCCGGTGCCAACCGTGAAGATCCATCATACCGCAGTGTGCCGTCTACATAATACCGGTCTTTGAGTTTGTAGCTGATCCTACCCACATATCCAATCAGGGCGTCTTCCTGCATAATGAGGGCAAAACCCTGCGTGTAGGGCGGTATATTGGCAATTGCCCGGAATTGAGGATCGGCATAGTTTACATTTCCGCTTAGATCGCTGGCATACCATTGCCCCACTTGTTCCTGGGCGCCCACCAGGACATCGATATTATGGTCCTTGAACAGATTGCGGTTGAAGTTCAGGGTTAATTCCTTGTTTAAATTGTGCGTCCTTCCCTGCCGCTCTCCGTAATTTCCTTTTGCCAGACCATCCTGGGCAGCATAGGGATTCTGCGGTGTTTGGGAATACATCCAGGCGTCGAAGTTGTTCCAGGACTTGCGCATGTTGAAGTAGTATTCCCCGCCCAGCGATCCTTTTATTTTGAGACCGGTCACCGGTTCTATCTGTACGAAGGCGTTCCCGATAATGTCGTACAAATCATAGCTATTGGAATTCAGGTGCTGGAAGGCAAATACGTTGAATCTCGACTGTTGCCCCCATAGTAAGGCAGGGTCGCCGGGGGAAAAGTTAAAAGGAGCTCCGGGGTTCAGCATAGCCGGGTCGTAATCAGGGTTCGGCACAAAGCTCCCCCCAGCCACCCGCTCAAAACCATAAGGCTCATTGGCATTATAGAAAGGCTGAAAGGGAATGGTAGACATCATGGTGCTCAGATCTGCCTGCGTGTTGTTCAACCCTTTCTGCTGTATAAGCCTAACAGTTAAGCCTGCCTGAACGTATTTTGAGATCCGGGACTCTATATTGGTAGCCACAGAATAGCGCTCCAGATTATTTGCTTTCAGGGGGCTTTCCGTTTTCTGATAGCCCGCAGAGAAGTAATAATTGAAGCTTTCGGTTCCGCCGGACACCCTTGCATTATAATCGTTGATCGGCGCATTACGGTTCTTCAGCTCCCCTACCCAGTCGTAAGTGGGATTATTGCCCACGTACTGACTACTACTTTCATCGTACAGCGGGCCAAATCTTTGTGCAAAACTCACACCGGGCTCCGGCCGGTTGTTATAAATTTCTTTGGCAAGTGTCATATACTGCTGCGTGTTCAGCAGCGGGATCGTTTTAGCGATATTTTGTATGGTGCGGGAGCCAGAAAACTCAATCCTCGGCTTGCCGGTCTTACCTCTCTTGGTGGTAATAAGAATAACCCCGTTGGAAGCCCTGACGCCATAGATAGCTGCTGCGGAAGCGTCTTTCAGCACCGTCATGGACTCAATGTCAGCAGGATTGAACTTGGAAAAGATATTGATGGGCGATCGTATGTCGCCAATAGCTCCTTCGGTCACCCCGGCGCCCCCCTCGTAAATAGGCACTCCGTCGATCACATACAGCGGCTCCGCATATCCAAAGGTATTCACCCCCCTGATCCGCACGGTTGGCCGGGCTCCCGGTTCGCCACCGCCTGATTCCACAAAAACCCCGGGGGCATTTCCCTGCAGGGCAAGTTCGGGGCTCATGGCCGTACTCCTGGCTATGTCTCTGGAGGAAACCGTCGTAACGGCGCCTGTCACATCCTTTCTTTTCCTTTGGCCATAACCGATCACCACCACTTCGTCAAGTCCCCTTACACTCGCTTTCAATACGATGTTGATCTCACTCCGACCATTAATAGCAACCCTTTCCGTGGTATAACCAATGCCCGTAAAAACCAGGCTCCCGTTTTCCGGCGCACTGATCATAAAGCTGCCGTCGTTCTCTGTTGCCGTCTGGATGTTTGTGTTCTCCACACCAACCGTGATCCCCGCCAGCGGAGCACCGGTGGCATCCGCGACTTTGCCTCTCACAACAACGTCAGTATTTTCGGCCCCTTCGGTAGAAGTGATCACAATGAGATCCTCGTCCATTCTTTTAAAAGTAAACCCCGTGTTGCGCAAAATGCTCGAAAGCACAGCACTGACATAGCGATCTTTGACGTTTACACTCACGGTGTTTGCCGAGGGAAAAAAATTACTGGAGTAGACGAACTTATAATCCGTTTTTCGCTCAATGGACTTAAGCACGGAACTGATGGAAGCGTTGTGCAAGTTGAGCGTCACCTTTGCGTCCTGCGAGTAACCTGTTGCATACACCTGGAGGCAGGATGCAATGATTAGTATAGCAGTTAATTTCATACGCAATACAGTTTTGGCAAGCTTCGCGGCACGGAAATGCCGTAGCTTTTGTAGCGTTTTTTTCATATTTTTATACAAGTTTAAGTTTACAATGAGGTAGCGCTCCGTTCAAAAAGAACTACCTCAGGAACTTAGAAAGGAGGAAATGCGTCAACATTTTCTCCTTTTATATTTTTGGCTACTTACTTATTATTATTTCGTCTCCGTTAATCGTGTATTTAAACTGTCTTGATAATTGCAGGGCTTTTAACACCTGGGCAACGCTTTTCCGTTCAAATATTGCCGTGAATCTGAAATCCCTGACCGCCTCATCTTCAAATCGAATATTCAGGTTATACCAGCGCTCCAATGTCCTTGCCAATTCTTCAAATGTTTGATCATTGAATGCCAAGCGGTCCTCCGTCCATGAAACTTCGGCGAGACTGCTGTCCGCTTTATTGTATGTAATTTGGGTGACAACGAAGGGCTGTTCCGGTTCGGGGATGCTCTTTGCTGCCGCAACTGCTGAAGGAGCGGGCACAATCAGCTTCTCTTTGGGCTTAAGAATGATCTTCTCCTTGCTGTTCGCCTTCATCGTAACTTCAATCGACCCCTCCAGCAAGGAGGTTTCAGTGATTTTGTCGTCTGGGTAGGCTTTGACATTAAAAGTTGTCCCCAGTACCCGGATATCCATCAGATGCGTGTGAATGATAAAGGGCTTTTGGTCGTCGTGCGCCACTTCAAAAAAAGCTTCTCCGGTCAATACTATTTCCCGCGCCTCACTGTTAAATTGAGCTGAGATGTCGATAGTACTTCCGGCATTCAGGGTAACTTTTGTACCGTCGGGTAAGTAAAAATGCTTTTTTTCACCGGCATTGCTGACCTCACGCGCCGTATATGATTCGGCGGTTTTATTATTATTGTTGTTGTTGATAATCAGTGCCGCAACCAGACCAAAAGCGATAATTACCACAGCCGCCCTGAAAATATAGCTGCGTAACCTCCTTACAGGCACATGCTGCGATCGGACGGCCGGCAACTCCGAACCGGTGCGCGACGGCATAATTGTCCGGAAAAGAGCCCTGTCTTCGACGAGTTGCTGCTCGGTCTGGGCGCTTAAAATCAACACCATCTGTTTGGCCTGCAGAATCACAGGCTGCTTGTCCGGATTTGCCTCGCACCATTCCTCCCAGAAGTCAATATCGCCCCGGTTGTTTCCCAAACAGTAGTTTTGAAACGAACCATCCAAAGCAAAGTCTTCCGCCTTATAGGAAAGATAACTCATGTCGGCTTTTAAAGTATAGAGTATACTTACCGGCGCTTTTACTATTAGATCAGGCAGTTTTTTTTAAAAAACGGAATTTACCCCGGGGAGCCTTTTAATTTTTTAGTAAGTCAGAACAGGATGCTTCTTAAGGCAATAGCAACAAACCGGGATTTGTTTTTGCCGGAAAATTCTCCTGCCAAACCCTCTCGAAGCGCTTTTAAAGCGGCGTGTACTATATTATATGCCGTTCTTTTTGAGATATTGCAATGGCGGGCTATCTCATCATAATCCCAATCTTCAAAAAACTTTAGCCGCAGCAGCTCCTTTTCGCGGGCAGACAATTTATCGAAAGCGAGCATTAGTTTTGTTTTGATCTCCTGATTTTGCTGTGTCTGAACCAGGTGCTCTTCGTAGGAGAATTCTTTATCCGGGTAGATTTGTTCCCAGCTGGTGGCATTCACCGGCCCGGGTCTACGCTTTTTTTCCTGCGTCAATAAGGCACGGTGCAAACAGGTGATCAAATAGGAACGCACATTGGTGACGGCCGGCAACTTTTTATGACCGTCCCACAAATTTAGAAACAACTGGAAGATGCAGTCCCGAACCGCTTCGCGCTGATGTGTCAGCTTGATTCCATAGTTCAGCAGGCCGATATAATGTTGATTGTATAACTCCTCCAGCGACGAATGCTCCCCATTCAGCAGCGCATTCCACGCACTAATATGTTGGTTATTATGAGGCATTACAGCAATCGTATTAAGCAGCAGTTGAACTTCTGCAGAGCAATTTAACTAAAAAACGCTTTGAAGCCCCGGTATTTTATTCCCCGCATATATTTATCTGTTCCCCACCTCCGCAGGCGGGCCTCCAGGCCCCGTCGACCGCCGGGTCTGCTAATTACCCGCCAGTAAGAATCACGATAAAGATTTATCAGTCAAATATATAAGTCGCTCACTTTTTAAATTAATTAGCCCGAAACCTGTTTCGGGGCAGACGAGGGGCAGACGGTACAGTTCCGGCCAGGCTTTTACAATAAAGCCATAAATTAGACGCAAAACAGAAAGTTGAAACGCAGCATGATAAATTCAACACAAGGGAAACGTTTATGCGAAGTTCCATCGCGCC
>CAZUWX010000067.1:0-4141 GCA_964624205.1 uncultured Chitinophagaceae bacterium | reverse complement strand
CCACTTAATAAACAAATAATATACGAATGAAAACGATAGCAGAGAAGGTTATTTCATTTAACAGGAAGCTTCATTTCACTGATCCGTTGCCGCAGGGTTTTGGCGTACTCAACCCTTTCCGCGAGAACCCCGAGACCATGCAGGTGATGGAACAATTCTACCGAAAATTTTATCACGACAACACACCCAGGAAATTTATGATCGGTATCAATCCCAGTCGCCACGGCGCCGGCCTGACAGGCGTTCCTTTCACCGACACCAAACGGCTGGATAAAGTGTGCGGCATCCGGATGCAAACGGTTTCCTCGCACGAAGTATCTTCCGTATTTATGTACGATATGATCGAGCAATACGGAGGAGTCGAAAAATTCTACAGCCAGGTTTATATCAATTCACCCTTCCCGTTAGCCATTGTCCGATCCAATGGACAGGGCAAATGGCTGAACGCTAATTATTACGACGACAATTCCCTGTTTGAAGCGGTGAAACCCTTTATGATAAAAACGCTCAGGCAGCAAATCAGATTCGGGCTGGATACTGAAACAGTGTATGTGCTGGGAAAAAAGAATGAAGTATTTCTGAGCAAGATCAACAAAACAGAAAAATTATTTTCCCGGATCATTACCCTGGAGCACCCCCGTTTCATTCAGCAATACCGGTTAAAATATAAGGACGAGTATATCAATAAGTACCTTACATTATTGAATACCTGAAGCTATTGAATGCCCACCTTAGTGCATCCCTAACCTTATCGGATCCCTGAACTTCCCGGGATAATAATATTCCAACAGGAACTGATAGACATTCATGCGGTGATGAAAAATAAGGACCGTCGTTGGTCCTGAAATGTTCGTCGTAGCCTTCGTTCGGCACGAAGGAACTCCGTGTGTCCGAGCAAATAAAAATACGATGCCCCTGGGGTAAGCCGCAGTTTCCCGGGAACGGCAGTTCAGCCGAAAGTCCGGTGCCGGATCGCAGATTTATATGACAAGAAGGCAGGGTTACGGGTTCAGCAGACCCGGCTCTCCGGGCTCCAATGAAGTTAGGCTGGGACATTGGCCGACTGGCAGACTCGCTCGAGGTTTGTTCGAGGCATATTATGGATATTTTCGTCCATTCTTCGTTGATTCTTCGTTCATCCTCCGTAGATTATACGTTTATAAACCTAGAATGGACGAAGTATTAACCTAGTTTCAACCTAGAATCAACATAAATATTCATAACTAGTCTCGAGCAAGTTTCGAACAAGATCCAGGAAAGAAAGCGGGTACCTCGACAAAAAGGCAGGTCGTCCTAGAATAATTTCGCCCCATATTTGCCGGTATTGATCACATTCATGCAGCCCTCTTTGTCACAAATTGTACTATTGTAGAAGCGAAGGACTGTAACCATCCGCCTTTTTATTCGTCTAATTAACCGGACATTCCGATATACATGGAGAAACTAACGCGATTCTTTTGGTGGTGCAGCGGTGTACACCAGGCTACCCTGGAACGATACCCCGCCGAGCATAATAAATACGTGGGAATCGGCGCCACCATCTTTTTTACCGGGCTGTTTGCAGCACTCTCCGGCGGTTATGCCCTGTATTTCGTATTCAGCGGCGGCAGCGGCGCGCTTTTGTATGCCTGCCTGTTTGGAGTGCTGTGGGGCCTGGCAATTTTTAACCTTGACCGTTATATCGTTTCAAGCATTAGCAAAAATGCCTCCCCCTTCAGGCAGTTCCTGCAAGCCACACCCCGCATCCTGCTGGCCATCCTGATCGGCATCGTGATCGCCAGGCCGTTGGAGCTCAAGGTTTTCGATAAGGAGATCCGCGAACAATTGCGCGTTACCTATCTTAACCGGCAGCGGGCCCATATCGATACGCTTAATACCACATTTGGGAACAAATACACTATTGAGCTGGGGAAAATAGCAGAGCTGAAAACCGGGCGCGATTCCCTGGAAACAACCGTTAAAGCCGACAGGCTCAAGCTGAAGCTGGAAACCTTCGGTGAAAAAACCGTCGAGACCTCAGGGATCGTCGGCTATGGCCCGTATGCCCGGCAGCGACAGGCCGACCTCGAGAAACAGGAACAATACCTCGATACCCTGCGGGCAGCTATCCAACACCAGGAGGCCTTTATCCTGCAACGTAAACAATACGAAGGCCTGCTCGACGAACAACTGCTGACCGGCCCCCAGATGGACAGCGCAGTGAACAGGGCGGGATTTGCCGATCGCAATGCGGCACTAGGCGATCTTAAATACAACGCGGATGGAACCCGGAACAATTCCAACTACTGGTCTATCACCTTCATCATGCTGCTTTTTATATTCTTCGAATGCCTGCCCGTGTTCGTAAAGTTGATGAGCCCCCGGGATGCCTACGATATCGACCTGCGCCACCGGCAGTCCGTAGACTTCCATCGCTCCGCAAAAGACCGCGATGCGGAGATAGCTATTATAGACGGCGTCGCCGATACCAAAGTGCAGCAAGGTATTGGAAAGCGGAAAGTACAGCTGTCGGGAGAGGAAATGCTATAACCCTGCTATTTTCATCACATATCCCGCCTGTTTCATCACAATTTGTCCTCACCTAATTCGCGGATCGACGTTATTTGTCAAAAATTACGCAGATTATAGAAACGTCCACTTATCAATCACCCGCTTTAGAAAACCATCATCGCATTTTTACAATCATCCGCTTAACCAAAAACAATCGTACTCCCAAAATCACCCCATCATGAAATCGAGCCGCATTGAATTGATCATCGCCACTGCCATCTTCCTGTTCAGCCTGATCTTTATTTACAGCGTCGGCATCGCACACTGGAGCGAATGGGGTGTGCCTTCGGCCATGTGCTACGCCACCATCATTTACAGCAGCTTTGTTGTATTCGACCGCTGGATCTGGCCTTCCTGGTTCCGCAAAAAAAGAGCGGAGGGCGGGGCCGCACTGACCCTCTTACTTTTTTTCTGCGCCTGGATCGGCATTTCCTTTTGTGTCTGGATGAGGGACGGAGGCTTGGATCAAACAGCGGCGTTCTGGCCCTACCTTACCCGTGGAGAATCGTTGGGCGTATCCTGCGCTCTTTTCCTGACTTTGTTTGCCTACGAGGGACTGAAACGCGGTATTACAGTACTAAGAAGCAGCAGCAACGAACTCACCCGACGAATCACCCAGGAGTCGCTGATCGTGCTGGGTGGCGGAGTCATCATTTTCCTGTTTCTGAGGGTCATCAGCAGCAACCTGGCCGCCCTCTGGCTGTCGACCGTACCCTATGGATACATCATCTATGCGCTGAACGCCTACTGGGTGCTGCCGCTGGTGGAAAAACGGCGGTATACACCTACCGCATATCTCCTCTTCGTTGGAACGCTATCCTTCCTCATTTTTATCCCTTTCGGAATTATATTTCTAAACGCTACCCGATTCTTCGGTGGCGTATTTTTCCTGCAATGGATCTGCATTAACCTTGTCGTTATTGTAGCTTCAAACTTTGTCTACCAGCGCCAAAAGGAGCGGACCGCCAATCTGTTGAATCTGCGGCAGGAACTCGGGCAAACATCAGCAGGCTTGAGTTTCCTGCGCTCCCAGATCAATCCGCATTTTCTGTTTAACATCCTCAACACTTTATACGGAACCGCATTGCAGGAAAACGCGGAACGAACGTCCAGCGGTATTCAGAAGCTGGGAGATATGATGCGCTTCATGCTCCACGAGAACAACCAGGACAGGATTCTGCTGGCCCGCGAGATCGAATACCTCCGCAACTATGTGGATTTGCAGCAACTGCGCACCGCCACCTCCCGAACCATCACCGTAGAATCTCATATCCCGGACGTGTTGAAAGGAACCTATATCGCCCCGATGCTGCTGATCCCATTCGTGGAAAACGCCTTCAAGCACGGCATCAGCCTGCAGGAAAGGTCGTGGATCAAGATCAGCCTGCACGAAACCGGAAACACCCTGTATTTCGATGTGCACAATAGTATTCACCGGAAACACGAGTCGGACCCAGAACAGCGCCACTCGGGCATCGGACTGGAAAATGTGAAACAGCGGTTGACGATGCTTTATCCGAAAAGGCATGAATTAGTGATCCGCGAGACCACTCAGGAATTTTTTATCCACCTAACCATTCAATTATAGTCG
>CAZUWX010000066.1:7243-17942 GCA_964624205.1 uncultured Chitinophagaceae bacterium | reverse complement strand
TAATATTAATGTCGCTAAAACTTACCCCTGATATTTAAATCAGAGTGCTATTGCTTTCCAAACTTTCAAAGATCTTCAGGCTTTACCAGCCTCCCAATTTTCGATTGGGGTGCAAAGGTAAGTAACCTTTTTATTCTGGCAAAAAAATCTTGAGTTTTAATCAGTTTTTTCTGTCGATTTTTTAAGAACTAACCGCTGTTTTTTGAAGCGGGCTGCAAAGATAACAAGGTTCTGAATATCAACAAACTTTTTCTTCGTTTGTCCGTCATTTTTTTTGAGATTAATTCCGGATCTGATATGCTGTTTGTATTTAAAGAACTATTGCCGTTTTGCTTTCGGGACGCAAATATAGTACCGCTGCTATTACTACCAAAGATTTCTTTTGGCGCTATCGAACACATACACTGAAACCTGCCACAGCAAAGGGATACAGCGACATATATATATTTTCGTTACTCAAAGTACCCCGATGCAAATTCCACTTCTTCGAGACAAAGCCCCGCACCGGGAACAGAAAAATCCACAGCAGCCGGATCTCCCCCGCGTATAATCTCCTCAAAGTCGCCCACATCAATTTTCCCACGGCCAGCCTGCAGCATAGTTCCCACCAGCCCACGCACCATCCCGCGTAAAAAACGGTTCGCTTTCACCTCGTAAACGAGACAGTCGTCCGCCCGCTGCCAATGACTCTCCAATATGGTGCAATTGAAGGTTTTGACCTGCGACCGCCGCTTCGAAAAACTTCTGAAATCAGTATGCGCCACCACCTGCGCCGCAGCTTCCTGCATCCGCTCAAGCTCCACCCGGTAAGGAAAATAATAGGCGCGGTCGAATAGAAAGGGGTTTTTGCGATTGTATACCGTGTAGCGGTACCGCCTTGCCAGCGCGTCGTACCGGCAGTGGCCCCCGGGCTTCACCTTCCGCAGCGAGCGGACCGCAATGTCCGCCGGCAGCACAGCATTCAGGTTATATTCCACCCCCTCGGCAAGCGTGCCCTCCCAGTCGAAATGAAAGTAGTTCTGGCGCGCATGAACTCCGGAATCGGTGCGGGAAGACCCGGTAAGCCGCAGCTCCTGCCGTAGTACCACCGCCATGGCCCGCTCCAGTTCCGATTGGATCGTAACGGCGTTCTGCTGTATCTGAAAACCCGCATAATGCGTGCCTCTGTAGCAGACCTCTGCAAAATATCGGTTCATAAGCGCGGAATGATCAGGCGGATGGTATCGGCAACAGGCGTTGACCGGTCCACATAAATGAATAGTTTCCCTTCGCGCTGATTCTCAGTACGATACCGGATAATATCCCGGCTGTCCAGTATGGGTACTGGCGGAGCCACATCCGTAGTCAGCGAGGGGGCATTCGAAGGAGCCGGAACACCGGAGACAGGCTGAGTTACCGGCAGGGGCCGGCTGGTGGTGGTTTCGCCCGCGGGCAGATGATTCGTTATATCGCTTTGCACTACTGCTGTGCGGTCATTGCTGAGCTCCGGCTGTGTGGTTTTGTTCGCCTTCCCTACCTCCCTGGTATTGGCATCCACCGGCTTTGACGGCACGCCTGCCCTATCCGACTGCACCACAGGTCGGCCCGCCGAAGGATGCGCCGCAGCATTTGCAGGAGCCGGACTGGCTGTTCCCGGACTGTCCGGAGCGGCTGGCCGGGCTGTAGATGCCGCACCGGATCCGGGAGCCGGGCTGGCTTTCGGGGCGGCAGCAGACACCGTCGAATCCGGAACATAAGTATATAGTACGGTGGTATCGTCCACCACGCCCGCCATCAGGCGGGAGTAAGCATCTTCCTTTTTCACGGGGCGCCCCTCTCTTTCGCTCAACGGCGCGGGTTTCACCACCGTCAGCGCCTGCAGGTCGAACAACTGCCACCCCGAAGTGTGCCGTTGCAATTCAAACCCCCGGTCGCGCCCCCCAATATCCACCGTGAACAGCTGTTCCGGCTGCCTGTTGCCGGGAAAACCGACAAACAGGTTGTATACAGAATCGCTGAGGGAAGCGAGGATCAGGTGCCCGCCGGCGGAAGAACTGTGGCTCTCCCCGCCCAGCCGGGCATAGAACGGCTGCCGGGATACATCCTGGATAAAAATAAAATGGTCTTGCTGCGAGCGCGCCTGAACCCAACAACTGATGAGTAAGACACCGAAAAAAAACTGCTTCATGAAAGGCTCTGCATTGTTGATCACCCAAAATTACTCATTTGAAGGGCTTCTTCGCCACTTATACTTTTTTGGGTTTCTTTAAAAAAGCCAAGCCTATCTTTATTCCTTAAATCTCAGATCATGAAGCATTGGTTTTTATTTGTGGCCCTGCTAATATGCACCGCCGGAGCGATCGCCCAGCACCCGACAGCACCCGCAGCCGACCGGGAAAAGATATACAGGGAAAGTCCTCCGCTGATCAATAATCTGGTGCATACCAAACTGCAGGTACGATTCGATTACAACAAGTCCCACCTCCACGGAAAGGCCTGGATCACTCTTCGACCGCATTTTTATCCCACCGACTCCCTCACACTCGACGCTAAGGGCATGGAGATCAAAGAGGTGGCCCTCAGTCGCGGCACTGCCACCCAAACGCTGAAATTCGATTACGATGGGAAAATATTGCGTATCAACCTGGGCAAAACTTTTACCCGGCGCGAATCCTACACCGTATATATAGACTATATCGCCAAACCCGACGAGTATGATGCCAAAGGCAGCGCGGCCATAACCGATGCAAAAGGCCTCTATTTTATCAACCCGCGCGGAGAAGAGAAGGGAAAGCCTACTCAGATATGGACACAGGGAGAAACAGAAGCAACCTCTGTGTGGTGCCCCACCATCGACCGCCCGAATCAAAAAACAACCCAGGAAATAGCCATGACGGTACCGGCGAAATACGTTACCCTCTCCAACGGCCAGCTTGTTACACAGAAAAAAAACGCCGACGGCACCCGCACAGACACCTGGAAAATGGACCTGCCGCACGCGCCCTACCTGTTCTTTATGGGCGTGGGTGAATATACCATTGTGAAAGACCGGTACAAAGGCAAGGAAATAAGCTATTACGTAGAAAAAGAGTATGCTCCAGTAGCCAGAAAGATATTCGGCAATACACCCGAAATGATCGGTTTTTTTGAAAAGATACTGGGAGTGCCTTATGTCTGGAACAAGTATGCCCAGATCGTGGGACGCGACTATGTAAGCGGAGCAATGGAAAATACGACTGCTGTACTCCATCAGGAAAGTGCCCAGCAGGATGCCCGTCAATTGGTGGACGGCAATATATGGGAAAACACTATCGCTCACGAGGTGGTACACCATTGGTTCGGCAACCTGGTAACCCTCGAAAGCTGGAGCAATCTTACCCTCAACGAATCCTTCGCGAACTACAGCGAATACCTGTGGCAGGAACACAAATACGGAAAAGACGCGGCGGATGACCACGCGTCTTCCGATATGCAGGGCTACTTCCGCAGCCGGAGCGATAAAAAAGACCTGGTCCGATTCTACTACAGCGATAAAGAAGCCATGTTCGATGCCGTAAGCTATAACAAGGGCGGACGCATCCTGCATATGCTCAGGAATTACGTAGGCGACAGCGCATTTTTTAAAGCACTCAACGTTTTCCTGGAGAAGCATAAGTTCGGCACCGCAGAAGCGCATCAATTGCGGCTCGCCTTCGAGAATGTAACCGGCAAAGACATGAACTGGTTCTGGAACCAATGGTATTTCGGCAGCGGTCACCCGGTGCTGAAGATCGACTACCAGTATAATGATGACGCAGGCAATGTGAAAGTGATCGTAGAGCAGACCCAGGAAGGCAACATTTTTCGTTTGCCCATTTCCGTTGATATCTACCACGGGGAGAAAAAGATCAGGCATCAGGCATGGCTGAGGCACAGCGTAGACACGCTGGTATTCGCCTATACGGAAAAGCCCGACCTGGTGAACGTGGATGGCGACAAGATCCTACTCGCCGAAAAGACCGATCATAAAACGCTGGACAATTTTATCCATCAGTACAAATATGCAGGAACCTATCTCGACAGGAAAGAAGCGATCGATTTTGCGCTTCAGTCGCCCGACCCCAAAGCCATCACGCTGATCAAGACAGCCCTGAACGACCAATACCCCGGGCTGCGCATCTACGCGATGGAGCAGATGGATCTCCGGGATCCTGTGCTCCGGGGTGAAACCGAGTCCATTATTGCCGCCCTTGCTTCCAGCGATCCGAAATCGCTGGTTCGTGCGGCCGCCCTGGATATCCTGGGTGCTTTCGGCGATGAGAAGTACAGGGATGTATTTCTAAAACATATCGGGGATTCTTCTTACTCGGTAGCCGGGGCAGCGTTGGAAGGTTTGATGGGCGTGGACAGCGCTGCAGCGGTAGCGGAGGCCAAAAAGCTGGGCAGCAGCCCGGTTAAAGGGAAGCTGCTGGAAGCCCTCACCAAAGTGAGTATCTATTCAGGCGATGAAAATGCCTTCGACGGCATAGCCGACATATTCGATAATATGCCCCTGTCGCAGGCAAAATTCAATCTCCTGCTACCGCTCAGCGATATGCTGACGCGGTTGAACGATACCGAAAAAGTAAAAAAAGGGATAGACCTGATCGCAGACTTTAAAACACAATTGCCCGAAGAATATGGGCTCAGGCCCTATATCGACAACCTGCTGAACCGGATACTGGTAAAAAAGCAGGCTGTTCCCGACCAGGCTGCGGTGAAAGACCAGATCGAATACATTAAAGCGAAGATTGCGGAACGGTAGATAGTTGGTCGCGCTGGTTTGCACCCCTGGCAGATACGCGCTGTTTGTGTGTTTATAGATGCCTATCGCCCGGCTTCTACCAGCGGCCGCCGGCACCGCCGCCGCCGCCGCTACCGCCGCCGAAGCCACCGAAGCCGCCGCCACCCCCTCCAAAACCACCGCCGCCAAATCCACCACCGCGACCACCGAAACCACCGCCACCGGGAAAGATAATAGGGCCGAAACCACGCCGGCTCATGAAGCCGCCGCCGCCACGGCCGCCACCGCCGGATAAAAGAATGACGGCGAGGATGACAAGCGGGATGATCAGCCCCATCGGAAATCCTTTGTCCTTTCCGCGATCGCCGTAGCCCTTAGGTGCCGTGTATTCCCCTGCTGCTGCTGCAATGATAGAGTTCACTGCCTTGTCAAGGCCTTCGTAATAATTGCGGGAACGAAAAGCCGGAACAATATCGTAGGTGATGATCCGATTGGCGGTGATATCCGGGATCGCACCTTCCAGGCCATAACCTGTCTCAATCCTCACTTCACGGTCGTCGATGGCAGCCAAGATCAGCACTCCGTTATTGGTTTCCTGATTGCCAATGCCCCATTGCCGCAATATGTTTAATGAAAACTCCTCGATGGGGTAGCCGTCGAGCGTCTTAACCGTTACGATCACCGCCTGATTGGAGGTACTGTCGTCAAAAGCCACGAGCTTGCGTTCAAGCGCCGCCACTTCATCGGGAGAGAGTACGCCGGCAAAGTCGTTCACAAGGCGGGGCGGATCGGGACGGGGCGGGATGTTTTGGGCAGGCACCTGTAAAGGCAGCAGGAGCAGTAATGATATGGCTATCTTTACAAATATCTTCATTGGCAAAACCTTGTTTTATTACTGGCCAAATATGATGTCGTCCGGCAATTCATTCCGGTCGGTGTGAGCATTATAGGGAAAATGCTGCTGAAGAGCTTCACCCATGTCCTTTATCACATATAATAAAGCTTCCGTATACCGGTGTTCGCCAAAATGGCGGCTCATTTCGTCTATCTCCTTCCGCCAGAACGCATTACCCAGTTTGTCATGGATCCCTTTATCGGCGAATATCGCGAACTGGTGATCTTTCACCGCCACATATAACAACACCGCATTCCTGTCTGCAGTGTGGTCCATCTTGAGCGACCAGAATATTTCCGCCGCCCGGTCAACCGGATCAACAAAGCGGCAACGACTTTCAATATATACCCTGATTTCCCCGCTGGTTCGCTGTTCGGCTTCTTTGATCGCCTCCACGATGCTGTTGTTCTGAGGCAAGGTAAAAAAGCTTTTCCTTCTGTAAGGGGGAAATAGTCGCATGGCTTAGGTTTCGTTAAAACTGAACGTTGGGAGCCTGCTCTGCTCCAGCCTCAGCCTGGAACGGCTGTTTTACGTCAAACCCGAACATCCCGGCAAAGAGATTATTTGGGAAACGCCGCACCACCTGGTTATAGGATTGCACCGAAGTGTTGAAGTCATTCCTGGCAACCTTTATCCTATTCTCCGTTCCCTCCAGTTGTTTCTGCAGGTCGAGGAAGTTCTGATTGGCTTTCAGTTCAGGATATCGCTCTACCGTCACCAGCAGTCTGCTCAGTGCCCCCGAGAGTTCTCCCTGGGCCTGCTGAAAACGTTCAATGTTCTGCGGTGTTAGTTCCCCCGGGTTAATATTGACTTGTGTGGCCTTCGACCTCGCTTCTATCACCTGGGTCAGGGTTTCCTGCTCAAAATTTGCTGCCCCTTTTACGGTGTTCACCAGATTTGGAATGAGGTCGGACCTTCTCTGGTAATCGCTCTGCACATTCGCCCACTTGGCCTTCACGTTTTCATCCAGCGATATCATATTATTATATCCACTGCAACCACAACCACCCAGCAGGAGCACACCTGCAACAATTGCGATAATTACAATATTCCGTGATTTCATACCTGAAGTTTTAGGATCTATGAAAGTGTTAAGGTAAAGAATTATCCTTTCTTGATGGCTGCTATGCCCGGCAATTCTTTGCCTTCAAAAAATTCCAGCATGGCTCCTCCGCCGGTGGACACATAGCTAACTTTGTCGGCATAACCGAACTGATTAATGGCCGCCACGGAATCCCCGCCGCCGATAAGAGAATAAGCCCCCTGGTCGGTAGCCTCGGCAATGGCTTCCGCCACGGCACGGGTGCCTTTTTGGAATTGCTCCATTTCAAACACGCCCATCGGGCCGTTCCAGAGAATGGTTTTAGACTGAAGGATCACTTTCCGGAAGGCCGAAATAGTGTCCGGCCCGATATCAAGGCCCATCCAGCCATCGGGGATATCCAACGCACCAGCCTCCCGGATAGCGGCGTCGGCAGCGAATTTATCAGCAATGATGCTATCTGAGGGCAAGTGGATCTGCACATTTTTCGCTTTGGCTTTTTCGAGCAGTTCCCGGGCAGTTCCGATCCGGTCTTCTTCTACCAGCGAGTCCCCTATCTTCCCCCCCAAAGCCCTGGAGAAGGTATAAGCCATCCCGCCGCCTATTAAGATATGGTCGGCGCGTTCCAGCAGGTTCTCTATCAACATTATCTTATCCGATACTTTGGCCCCCCCCATGATGGCGGTGAAGGGCTTTTCTGCATGGCGGAGCACTTTCTCGGCGCTCTTCACCTCACTCTCCATCAGCAGCCCAAACATTTTTTTATCAGCAGGGAAAAAATCGGCGATCACGGCCGTGGACGCGTGTGCGCGGTGGGCGGTGCCGAATGCATCATTTACATACACATCACCCAGGGAGGCCAGTCTTTTTGCAAATTCGGGGTCACCTTTCTCTTCCTGCTTGTAAAAACGGAGATTTTCCAGGAGCAGCACCTCACCTGGTTTCAGTGCTGCGGTTTTTTCAAC
Source organism: uncultured Chitinophagaceae bacterium (assembly GCA_964624205.1). GTDB lineage: Bacteria > Bacteroidota > Bacteroidia > Chitinophagales > Chitinophagaceae > Flavitalea. The sequence goes on along the minus strand of CAZUWX010000066.1, from coordinate 10,299 downwards.
GGCAGGGGCTCCGATACAATCTGCTGCAAATTCAACATTCACCCCGCCAAGCAACTCCTTCAGGTGCGGCACCAGGTGCCGGAGGGAATACTTGTCAGTGGGGCCTTCTTTCGGCCGACCGAGGTGCGACATCAGGATCAGCTTCCCGCCCCCCTGCAATATCTTTTGAATGGTGGGCAGGGCGCCGCGCATCCGGGTATCGTCGGTAATATGGAACTGATCATCCAGGGGTACGTTAAAGTCGACGCGAACAAGCGCTGTTTTCCCCGAGAAATTGTAGCCAGAGAATTTAGTCATGCTGTAATTAATTTATGCGCATAGCATCAAACAGAAAAAAAAAGGGAAAAAACCTGTTTTTCCCTTACAATCCACCGGATTTATTTGTTAATAAGACCCGCGAAATAATGTACCGTACGGACGAGCTGGCTTACATAGCTCATCTCGTTATCGTACCAGCTTACGGTTTTCACCAGTTGCGTGTCGCCCGTGGTAATCACCTTGGTCTGGGTAGCGTCGAAGATGGAGCCAAAATGAGACCCGATGATATCGGTGCTCACGATCTCGTCCTCGTTATAGCCGAAACTTTCGTTGCTGGCGGCCTTCATGGCGGCATTTACAACTTCGACGGTCACTTTTTTATTCAGTACTGTATTGAGTTCGGTGATGGAGCCCGTCAGGGTGGGCACCCGCTGAGCGCTGCCGTCGAGCTTACCCTTCAGCGAGGGCAACACGAGGCCAATGGCTTTGGCCGCCCCGGTGCTGTTGGGAACAATATTCTGAGCAGCAGCCCTAGCCCGACGAAGGTCGCCCTTGGGGTGCGGAGCATCCTGGGTGTTCTGATCGTTCGTATACGCGTGGATGGTGGTCATCAGTCCAACCTGTATTCCAAATTGTTCGTCCAGTACCTGGGCCATAGGAGCCAGGCAGTTGGTGGTGCAGGAAGCGCAACTGATAATGGTTTCCGAGCCGTCGAGAATATTGTGATTCACATTGAACACGATGGTCTTCAGGTCGCCGGTGGCCGGAGCGGAGATCACCACCCTTTTTGCGCCGGCGGTGAGGTGTGCGGAAGCCTTGTCCTTATCGGCAAAAAAGCCCGTACATTCCAGCACCACGTCCACCTCATGGGATTTCCAGGGTATGTCGGCCGGATTCCTCTGAGCATATATCTTAATTTCATCGCCGTTCACCACGATTGAATCCTCTCCGGCAGTCACTTCTTCGTTGAAGCGACCCTGGGCGCTGTCGTATTTCAGCAGGTGTGCGAGCACCTTTGGGCTGGTAAGATCGTTGATGGCGACTACATCTATGCCTTCCATCTGGTATATCTGGCGGTACACTAAGCGGCCGATCCGGCCGAACCCATTGATTGCGACTTTTACTGTGCTCATAGTCAAAAATTTATTATTTGTAAAAATGAGCTGCAAAATTACGATTCTCTTAATAAAGTTTTGGAAGAAAATCTGACACCCGTTATCTTTGCCGTCCCAAATCCGGGAACGCCGCGTTGGTCAATCGGTTAAGACGCATCCCTTTCACGGATGAATGAGGGGTTCGATTCCCCTACGCGGTACGAAAGTTCTGAAAGGCGCTCCAAGAGCGCCTTTCAGCTTTCTATCAAAAAACGGGCGGAAAAACGGGCGAGCTCGATCACTACCTGATGCGGACCGAACCCTACACGGTACCGACTATTTACAGGGTACGGAAGGAATAGTGTATCGAATGCTACTACCAGCATCCCGACAGCGGTGTAATGAATCGGCACAGGATCGGGGGAAAATTAATTATGAGAAGGATCTGACCAAAAGGGAAAAGATGGCCACCGCTGCTTCAGAAAACGTTGCACGTTGGCCTAAAGCAGGGCAAGAAACCAATCCGTTAATTATTAGATGAAGTTGGGCCTGATTACATGAGGCGCAATATGGTTACTTATTAATTTCTTCTCTGTAAAGCTTTGGTTGGCCCTGACGGGGCCTGAATAATCATAGCGTACGCTTACCATGATGCGTAATCGTAACTTGTTCATTATCATCTTCATATACATCCACAAAATTACCGGAGATAGTATGCCCGCTGATTGTACCAATAACAACATCCTTACCAAAACCGAGCCGATTAGCGTCAACTAAATTGTTACCAGACATATTGCCTGTATCCGATTGAGCGTCTCCTGGAAACCCGTCTTCTGCCACGAGACCGCTCCATGTGCCTCCTCCGCCCTTTCTTTGAACTAAGAAGTTATACGTTCCAGCTTCAGTCCAGTCGCCGGTGATGGTGTAACTGCCTTCATAACATTCCAGCAGCGCATCCGAGGTTTCTTTTGCTACAATAAAAACAGCATCAGGGTGCCCGGGTATAGTCGCAGAAACGATTGTCGGGTTTGTTCCGTTCTTTTCTACATGAAAACGTATAATTACAAGATAGCCGTTCAATGTTCCGGTGAAGGATGCTTCAAAATCGGCGTTTACATCCAGGTCAACTGCTTCACAAGTCAGGTCAACCACATCTCCGTCAATCACCAGCGTGCCTGTAATGGTATTAGTAGTATTTTGAATATTGAAAATTAGGGCCCCGGTAGAACCGATTACCACTCCTTTATAAATCCCTTTATTGATCGTGTTATTCGCAGCAACTGCTATAGGCGATGAAGCACAGGATGTACATGTATAATCATCGTCATCGTCATTCTTATCGCCTTTGCTGCAGGAGAAGGCCACCATAACAGTTAGTAAGACCGCTATTATCTTTAGCGGGGATAGCTTCAGCTTTCGCATAATTTGTAGCTTTTTGTAAAACATAAACTTCTTTTTGATACATCGTATTTACGGCCAAACGTCATCAATTAAACAGAAAATAGCTATCTCGAAGAACTGGCCCCATCCTTAAGCGCCTTCTCCGCACGAAAGGGATAGCATTCGGACAAGCATTTAAAGGTTTTGGTCGGCAAGCTTAAGAATCTTTCGGAATGCTGTCAGGGGACACGCAACCGTTGTCAGGTACAACGGATTTTGCATGTAGCCCGACTGGTTAAAACATTCATAAGGCGCAGCCAACTC
>CAZUWX010000066.1:1764-7143 GCA_964624205.1 uncultured Chitinophagaceae bacterium | reverse complement strand
ACGGATTTTGCATGTAGCCCGACTGGTTAAAACATTCATAAGGCGCAGCCAACTCACCACCCTTGCGATAATCATTCTCTCTTAGATCAGCAATAAACTCATTAGCAAGATCCGCAGCCAATTGTTTGTTTACTCTATTAATCGCATAACAAACCCAACCGGTGGGTGTGCCCCAGTACGCGCCGTTCTGATAGGTGTTTTTTGAAGCAAGCGATATTTCCCATGCAGTATTTTCGTTAAAATCGTCACTTGTCAGAATATGGCGGATATTGCCTTTATAGCTTAACGTTCCTGCGGTATAGGCCTCTGACAGAAACCGACACGTCTTCTCAAGTTCCTCTCCTTCCAGCACACCCAAGTAAACCGCCAGTGCGGTTGCCCATACATCCGGTTGATTACTTTTACCGGTCGAAGCAAGTAGCATACCACGCCGGTCCGTAAATAATGCAGGTATAGCCTTCTTTATCGTTGAGGCAATTTCCTTGTATTTCTCCGCTTCCTTGCTCCTGATCAGTTGCAGCAATTCTGCCAGTTCATTGGCCGCTCGGTATTTCAGAATAGAAGCAAAACTCAACTCTCCGGTAATGCGGATAGCATCCCTGAAACCAAAATCAACCCCTCTGATGGCTTCGGTGGCATATATAATATGATTGTCATTGTTTGCCGGTGGCATGTGAAATGCCGCTTTCAACCGGTCAATCAATCTTGTCCCGTTTATTTCCTTCAATAATATTTTCCGGTCGCCGGTATTTTTAACGTAATAGTAGGCCATGTGTACAAAGAAGAACTGATCGCAGTACGGCGGAAGGGTTCCCCACTCCACCGTGCCCTGTCCCTCATAGCTGTAAGTGCCGGGAAAATATATGGGTTTACTATTATCGATCCTGACGTGATCAGCAATGGCCCCAACGGGGATAAGGCTACCACCTTTTGTAATCCAGGACTGGTCGCACTGGGTTGATGCAGTCAGTAGCAGCATATGCTGCTGCTCTTTTTTTGATACAAAACCGGTTTCGAGCGACATGGCATAATCGCGGATCCAGAAAGACGGATAGGCGTCTCTTCCCCCGGGCCTGATCAGTGTGCCTCCGGTATTATTGGCACCGAAATCCTTCGAGATGAACTGCCCGGGGTATATGCGCGAAGCCTCCAGCACGTCTTTGGTCATGTTTTCCAGAAAAGAAAGATCCCCCTGCGTCATAAACGATCCGGAGCCGTCCTTTTGCGCATGCCCGGCGGTAATCATTACCACCTGGCAGATCAGCAATAAATCAACAAACTTCCTCATATGTTTCGTTAACAGATCAGCATGCCCTCATACACCCGAGACGAATTGTGCGAAAGGTACTAACCGTTCAATTAAGGAAGTAAATGTAACAGTTATCTAAACCGGGGTCAACCTGTATTTTTTCCAAAACCGATACTTTTTTTGCATCCCGTTTTATACGTAGCCAGCGACAGCACAACAGCATTGATTAATATCAACGTTTTTTATTGCCTTTGCTCAATGGGCTATGGTGTAGCCCTGCGATAACTTTGCCCTGTTGCTGAGCACCACAAAAACGGACATCAAACTAAAAACCGGAAAAAATATTCAATACCAAACATGTTCAATCGGGAAACGAAACCATTAAAAACAATAAAAGAAAATAAAGTGAAAAAAGTATTCAGTGTAAATAACTCGTCCAACGCCATCAATCTGGGTTTGTTGATAGCAAGAATCGGAATATCCGCAATGATGCTAACACACGGTATTCCAAAACTGGTCAAACTTTTTTCGGGAGCTCCGGTGCAGTTCCCGGAAGTGATGGGGATGAGTGCGGAGCTTTCGCTGTCCCTTGCCATTTTTGCTGAACTGCTTTGTTCGGTATTTATTTTAATAGGTTGTGCAACGAGGATAGCGGTAATCCCGCTGATCACTACCATGGTGGTAGTCATTTTTTTCATTCATGCGGCGGATCCATTTCCCGTAAAAGAATCGGCATCACTCTATCTGCTGGGCTATGTAGTGCTTTTATTTGCAGGGAGCGGCAAATATTCGATGGACAGCTTGTTGCATGCTAAAATGGCAAAACCCGGCCGGGTTGATATAAAGCAGCAACCGGAATTTTCTATTTCCCGTTAAACATTTAAATAAAAAATAAAATGAAAGTAGCATTAATAGGCGCGTCGGGATTTGTCGGAACCGCCGTATTACACGAATTATTACAGAGAGGCCACCAGGTAACAGCCATCGTTCGCCACCCCGAAAAAGTAAAAGCGGCAGACAAAGTCACTGCTGTTTCGGCAAACGCATTGGACGAAAAAGCAATATCGGATGCCGTGACCGGACACGACGCTGTTATCAGTGCGTACAATGCAGGATGGACCAACCCCGATCTTTACAATGAGTTCCTGCAGGGCTCAAAAACAATCCAGGCAGGCGTCAAAAAATCGGGCATAACGCGTCTTATTGTAATAGGGGGCGCGGGAAGCTTATTTATCGCTGAGGGAGTGCAGCTTGTAGACACACCTCAGTTTCCGGAGGGGTATAAACCAGGCGCGTCAGCCGCAAAGGATTATTTAAATATCCTGAAAGAAGAAAAGGAACTGGAATGGACATTTTTAAGCCCTGCCATTGAAATGCACCCGGGCACCTCAGGCACAAAAAGAGGCGCTTACCGGACAGGCCTGGAGAACCCTGTATTTGACAAGGCCAACAAAAGTATCATTTCAGTGGAAGACCTCGCGGTGGCTATTGTTGATGAGCTAGAAAACCCGAAACATATACGCAAGCGCTTCACGGTGGCTTATTAGTCTTGCAACCAGGTCAATGATAGCCGGGTAGGTCTACTTACCGCCGCAAAAGAAATTCGATGCCCCGGATACTCACCTTTCCTGCGTTCTCCTCTTTATTTGGGTTCTTAAATATTACATACAGATCATGCACCTGCTCCGTGGGCTCGATTTCCAGCAAAATGGGTTCGCCCACCGTCAGGGCTGTATCTGCTGTTTTACCGATCAGCCTGCCCTCCGGTGAGTCGATCCTTATTTCAAGAACACTTCCTTCGGGTTTCTTATCTCCGGCGGATCCCGGGAAAAAAGCGGTGGCGCCGATCTTGAGCTGGCCGATGCCGGTAAGGTCAATAGTTTTCAGTTTGATCCAGGCATCGCGAGTATCCAGAAAAATGCTGGACCTGTCCAGGTCGATTGCCCGGCTAAAGGAGGCGTTGCTCATCTCTTTTATTTGCGACACGGGCACGTAGGGGCTTTTCAATACCACAACATCCTGCGTCTGTAATGGCGGAGCTTCTGCTGTTCCCTTGTCGGTATATGCCGCCCGGAAAACAACCACTCCCCGGCGACCCCTCTCCTCCACAGGATTTATCGTATAGGTGCCGCTCAATGGCAGCGCCTGCCGCCGGTTGCTGCTATCTGCCGCGAATTCCAGGATATATTGCGCCATTGCGGTTGCATCCGTAACTGGCAGCACAGGATGTGCAGGCATGGTCGACTCACCCCATCTGCCACTTCCACCTTCCAGTATCTTCTTCGCAAGGGTTTGGGGAGCTGTCTTGTCTCCTTTATATCGCTCTGCTATTTCGAAGAAGGATGGGCCCAATGACAATGTGTTTACCTGGTGGCAGGTTTTGCAGTCGGTCTTGCTAACCAGCAGGTCGAGAATTGCCGGGTATGCAGGAGTACCCCCAGGCAGTCTTGAGCCCGGCGTCAACGCTTCTCCCACATTGCCTTCTGAAATATAATCTATGCTGATCTCCGTCCGCCGGGGGTCGGGCGCTTCTTCGCCGGAAAGGCCATCTTCCCGATCGCGGATCCTCACTGTGTACTGGATCGTGGTGTCAGGAAAAAAGAAGGTCCGGTTCATGCCGTTGAGATCAATTTTTACTTCAGGCGGCTCATTGCCTGCTACAATACGAATCTCTTTTTTCCCCTGCGCACCGTGGCGGTCCGTCGCTACAAGGGTAGCGGTATAGTTACCAGGCTCCGCGAACGGGACGGAAACTGTCGCACCCTTAAGTGTCCGTGTGGGTGCATCAGGAGACGCGATGGTCCATTCATAGGTTAGCGCATCGTTATCGTAGTCCACTGTCCCTTCCGACGATAGTTCTACCGTAAAAGGAACCGCGCCGCTGGTTCGATCGGCTGATAGCTGTACAACCGGCTCACGATTGCCACTGTTGTATTCGATCCTGATGAGCCTGGCGTCCGGATTTCCCTTGAAGGTGCCGTTGCTTCCATACTCCAATATGTAAAGATCGCCATCCGGGCCAAAATCCATGTCGATGGCTCCATTCAAGCTAAGGCCGGGCACAAGTTCTTCCATCGATTGATAGTCGCCGTTCTCGTCCATGGTAACCACCATGATCCATCCCCTGACCCAATCAGTGATAAACCATTTCCCTTCATAATAAGCAGGAAAAGGTCGTTCCGGATCCCTAAAATCGGACCGGTGGTAGATAGGACCTCCCACCGCAGAACTTCCGCCGCTCCCCAGCTCGGGAAATTCTTCAGAAACAGCATAGGGATACCATATAAACGCCGGCTGCGAGGGAGGTAATTCTTCCAGCCCCGTATTATTGGGCGACTTGTTAACCAGATGCTGCGGGTCAAACTGTTCCCCCGATATGCCGGTTGCAAAATCGTACCTCCAGTAAGCAAAATTATTTCCTATCGTATAGGGATAGCCGTAATTACCCGGCTCACGGGCCTGATTAAATTCGTCATACGCTCTGGGGCCTCTCCCTTCCACATCGCGTCCGCCCCCCGGGCCCACTTCACCCCAATACAGCCAGTTGGTCTTACTGTCTACGCTCAGGCGCCAGGGGTTCCGGTTGCCCATCGTGTAAATCTCCGGCAGGGTCTTCGGTGTTCCCGGTGGAAAAAGGTTGCCCTCGGGAATACTGTACGTACCGCCCGGCTCGGGGCGGATCCGCAGGATCTTGCCGCGCAGGTCCGCGGTGTTCCCCGAAGTACGCTGGCCGTCTCCCGTCTCCTTCCCCGGCCGTTCGTCGATCGTCGAGAACTCACCGATCTGCGCGTTCTCGCCCGTGGCCAGCAAAAGATTACCGGCGGTGTCAAATACCATACCCCCGCCCACATGGCAGCACACCGTGGGATCGACCGGAATTTCCAGCAAGATGTCGGCCTTACTGAGGTCCATCGCTCCCCCATCCCATTTGTACCTAATCAAACTGTTCCTGGGTGGGCCTTCGAACGGAGCGTAATAGAGGTACACCCATCCATTTTCTTCAAATGCGGGATCCAGCAGGATACCCTGAATACCGTCTTCCGATTCCTGTTGCCTGTCGCCAAAGGTATGGCGAACCGGCACCTGCGCCAACAGTTCCGTGTGTTTTGTACGAGGATGATAACACTTGA
>CAZUWX010000066.1:0-1664 GCA_964624205.1 uncultured Chitinophagaceae bacterium | reverse complement strand
ACCGGCACCTGCGCCAACAGTTCCGTGTGTTTTGTACGAGGATGATAACACTTGATGGCACCCTTTCTTTCTACGAATAAAACCCTGCCATCTTTCAATATTTCAAACTGCATGGGTTCGTCAAGGTTCTCCGCCAGCGCCACTTTATTGAATCTGCTGCCATCCGGTCTGGACAGGTCTGGTTCCGTATCCCGGCAGCTTCCCAAAAACAAGACGGCTATCACTATCAGCGCCTTTCCAATATTTAAGCAACAATGCTCTTTCTGCACCATTTAAATTATAATTTGATTTATTCCAGGAAGCCGTAGCTTTCAACTCGTAAACGGAGTTATTCTCCGGGCGTCACAACTTTGTCGATGTGTTGTTGCTTCCCGGCCGCCAACTGTTTTAGTTAGTATTCCCGCCTATTTTTCGAGAAAAGAAGATGTTTTAGTCTAGCACTTTCAGCCGCATATTGCGGTATTCGATTTTCATGGGTGGGCCGGTATGCACCTGCACGCCGAGCAGCCCGCTCCTTCTTCCGTTTACGGTGTCATTATCGGTTACCTCGGAGATCAGCACACCGTTGATGTAGTGTTGGACCACGCCCCCTTTGGCGATGATATGGCACTCATTCCAGTCGTCCGTTCGCATACCCGCTCTCAATGCGTCGGGGTCACCCAACGACCGGACGGGTTCCGCCTTTGTCCAAAAATTGCTCTGAACATGGGCTTTCATCGAATCGGGCCACTGCTCAGGAGTGTTCAACACCGTGGCTTGCCCGATAGAAGCAAGCGTTGTCCTGCCGCGTTCCTCGTAGTTGCTGCCCGTGTACTTCTTGCCGCCGTCTATATCACACTGGTAACCTCGCAGTGCATAGGGTGTTTCCGGCACCTCCTCGCTGCGATAATTAATACCGCTATTGCCGCGTTCAGTTACCCTGAAATCCGTTTTCAATTCAAAATCCTCGGTTACCCCACCCCGCCAGATGATAAAAGAATTGCGGCTTAACAACGTGGCCGGTGTAATTTCTCCCACCAGATTGCCATTTTCCACCCGCCAGTAGGTGCTGTCGCCCTCCCAACCGTTAAGGGTCTCTCCATCAAACAGGTTAATAAATCCATCCCCATCGGGACTATTCTGTGAATCCGAAGTATCCGTTTGGGAGGAGGGGGACGCACATCCGAAGAAAAACAATAACACAATAAAAAAACGCATAAGAAAATTTATTTTTAGTGAAGAATTGCCTGCATCGAAACGCCTCCCCCACTCCCACCGGATTCAGCGGACGACTTTGAGCGCTCCAATCTGAAACGCTCAAAGTGTCTTTCAAACCACACTACCGCTCATAACGCTGATCAATACCCGTCGTTCTGCGCCCATCCGGAGATATCGATCTCCGACTGGGGAATGGGCAGCAAATACTTTCTTTCCGGAATAAACTGCCAGCTTTCCGGTACTAAAAATCCGTCTCCCCAAACTACTTCGCCGGTGGTATCGTTCACGGTGCCCGTTCTGCTGCAACGCACCGGACCATTCAGCAATGTAGCACCCAGATCCCATCTTTTGATATCAAAAAATCTCAGTCCCTCAAACACCAGCTCCACGGCCCTCTCCCGGCGGACCAGATCGCGGGTAAGCTCAGGCGCATCGGGCATTCCGGCCCTGTTCCTGATCTCATTAAC
>CAZUWX010000065.1:0-18590 GCA_964624205.1 uncultured Chitinophagaceae bacterium | reverse complement strand
TTTGTTCATGATTTGTTCTCTTTGGGTTCTCTTTGCCTCCTCTGTTCCCCCTTGAAATCCGAGAAGGAACAGAGAAGCCAAAGAGGAGGAATAGGGGAGCCAAAGGGAGCACAAAGGGGTCAAAGTGGAGCGCAACGAGCGCTCAAAGGGTCTATTGCGACATGCAGGGGGCCCGCCGGGATGCTGGTATGGTTTAATATCCTGGACAAATTCCATCAGCCGGTAACCTATACGCCCGGTCGCCCAGGATTTCTTTCTTAAATCCAGCACTCCTAATCACTCAGCTTATAATGAATCGCCAGGAATACATCCTGCATTTCTTCGGGATCGGTTTCCAGCGATTTGAAATCAACAGCGCTGTTGTGTTTTAGCTTAATGCCTACCGGCGCGAAAGCATCTATGTCTTCGATGCTGATGCCCCCCACTGTACCGCTCATGGTCAACTTCTGCATGCCGCCATAGGTGTCGTTCTGCGGCATGGCCAACTGCGTCGCGTTCAGCGGATCACCTCCCGTATCCACGGCCGAGAACAGCAAATGATAGTCGCCGGTTTTCCTGGCACGGGCCAGTACCTCCACCTTCATCACATCAACGTTCCGGTTGCGGGCAAAGAATGGGAAATGTTCCCTTTTAAGCTGCAGGCGTATCTGCTGGTCGTCGGTGCCCGCCGAAGGATAAAGGAACGAATGCCAGTCGGACGGAAACTCGTGCCGTACGCTGAACATTCTGACCAGCGGCTGCTTGCTGTTCTCTGCGGCATTGGTCAAAAAATCCTTGATACTTTCCACCGCCTTGTTTTTGAACAGACCGGCATCCTCCCGTGCGGTATAGTTGAGGTGCATAACCACGTCACTGATAGTGTTGTAGTCGAACTGACGAAGGTCTTCATCAGCGGTGAGCTCAATCTTCCACTCACTGATAACGCCACCGCCCTCAAAAGGAAGGTACCGTTCGTCCCGGAAATTCAGCTCAAACAGGCCGGTATCGTTTTGAGCATGACTAACGGCAATGGCCTGCACGGGCACATTACTGCTCCGGAAACGATCGTCGTCTATCCAAATCCCCTCATCGTTCATGTGCTCGTATTTCCCATCCTCACTCATAGAAGTGTTTATCCGAACGGTGTTTTTTACGAGGCGTAAGGAACAGCTTATGGTTGTCATCGGCCCTGCAATACAGGGGATCGAAAGACTCACTGCCTTGATACGCCGGAAATAATGACCCTGAAAATCCAGGTCGAAGAGTTCTTCGGGAAGACTCACAAAACAACGTCCGGTTTGCCGCAACTCCTGTAATGCAAGCGGGTTAGTAAACGCCAGCGAAACGTTCTTACGCAATTCAAGATCCCGCTTGTTTTCTTCTATATACGACTTCTCCAACTGCCGCAAAGCAAGCTGCATTTTCTCACCCGCCAACAGCCCCTGGTAAGAATTATCCCAATAGCCATACTGGATAAATGAAGCCAGCTCATTACCGGTTTCATACCGATAGGCTTTTTCCGCCTTTTTTGCCAGATCGTAGCACATATTGTACGACTGTTTGTACACGGCAAAGAGCTGCTCCTTCATCCATTGATACAGTTCCTGGTTGGTGAATTTGCTCTGCAGGAACAATTCCACCTGTTTGGCATTTTCAATCTGCCTAAGGTGGTTGTCCAATTCTTTTTCAGCCACCTGGATACGAATGTCCGCGGCAGTGATCTGTTTTTCCAGTAGCACGATTTCCTTAAGGGCCATATTCGCCTGGAAAGTCCACTCCTGCTCACGCCTGATATAATTGGCCATTTTTGCAGAATGGTTGGCCATGTATCCCAGCAAAGCAGAAATTCCCATGGGAAGTTTGGCTATTCCCGACATTCCTCCGGCGATATTGCTGCCCCCGAAACTCATACTCATCCCGCAACCGAAGGGCTCAATTTCTGCAGAGAAAGTCGGAATAAAATTCATGGTTCCGGCAATCCCTTCGATACCCGTTGCTACCTGCTGAACGATCATACTCGCCAATCCAAGGTCCAGCTCCTGTTTCTCTTTACTAATGAGCTTAACACCCGACTCTCCGGATTCAACCAGACTCTGGTCAACATCGGGAACAAGCACCGGCAAACTACTGTCGGGAGGAAGCGTACTCTCGGATCCGATCTCTGCAGGCAACGTTGCAACTGCGGGCACCGTAACAGCCTCATTGCCGAGAAGGTCGTTATAATGCTCCATTCTGAATTGAGCCGTTTCGCGCGCTTTTTCCAGCGTAGCCCGGCTGGCTTTCGCCTCCAGCACCTGCCTTTCCCTGATACCCGTGATTAGCTCCAGCATCGAGCGCTCGTGGGTGGACCGCATGCGGCCAATTGTTTCATTGTCTTTTTTCTCCAGGGCCGTAAGCAATGCGTTCCCCAGGAACTTCACTTCTGCACAAAACTCATTTGCCTTTTGTAGCAGGAAGGTGAACCGGTAGATGGGCGGCGGGCTGCTCAGATCCGCGAGTATGCTCCCCAGACTCAGGCCCTGTGATGCCGCCTGTATCAACGCCGCAGGATCTATGGGAGGAGCAAAGAGCGCAAGTTGGCGCTCCACCCCGTTAATGTCCATACAGTGACGGATCTTGAACAGCCTGTCGGCCGCCCGATCCCAACATTCCATCAGCTTTTCATTTGATGGAATACAGAAGTACAACGACTCTCCCACCCCGAGAATATTCGGGCCGGTAGATTCCGCCGTGGCCGGAACATCGCTGCTGTAAGGGAAAAGGTTTTCCAGTTGAACGATAGCATTGGAGAAATCATCCAGCTTCGCCTGCAAAGAGGAATAGGTTTCCGCCTTTATCTTTCCCCGCTTGGGCACGAACTGAGGCCTTGGTCCGAGTATATGATTTGCAATTACATAGATCTGAAGCGCTTCATTAACACTCTCCCTGGTGAACTGCCTGAACAACGAGTCGGCCCAATCGAGCAGATTTTCAACATACTTTATCACTACATGCTTCATGTAGGCAATAGGCCTGTTGCGCGCCACGAGATGCGGCATAAAAGGCTTGTCGGCCCATTCGCCGACGATCATATTCTCCGTGGCCGGATTACTGTTAGGCTGAAGGTTCAGGAACCAGTCTTCCAAATTCTCAGCGGGTGTAGCTTTAAATGGCTGCACCTTCCAGTAACGCGATATATTGTTTTCTCCCGGTAAGGGAACAGCATTGGTGGTGGGATCGAATATATAGTGGAACCAATCCATCGCCTCTTTGTACTTTCCGTTCTTACTGAGCCGGGTGGCAATATACATGGGCGCATGGAAAAACAATTCCCAATTATAGATGCTGTTAGCACCATACACGTCAAAGCAAATATTTTCTTTAAAATAGGTGCGCTTCGCAAAATCTCCGGGCTTCTGCACCAATCCGGAGTTGAAGTTCGGATTATACCTGTTTATGAATACCGATCCGCCGTCATTAAAGAACAATGCGGTATCGGTACTCATCAGGCCATCCATGCCATAACGGTTAAGCCGCGTGACATAGCTGTTGGAATGGGGATGATGAAAAGTATGAAACTCCAACCCTTTGTCCCACCGGTAATTCCATTTCCATTTCTCCGGAAATATTTCAAATTCAAATCCGGAGAATGCGGCTCCAACCGTGCCGATCTGCTTAAGTCCGAATGTGACAGACTCCATGTTTTTTCCGCCGGAAATAACCTGTGTGTCGCTGGCGGTTCCGGCGATCGATGTCCCGGACCGTGCCGATCGTAAAGTAACTGCCCCTTCCAGCACAACAGTTTCTGCAGGGAGCGTTTGCTCAAACGAAGAAATCCTGGCGTCTACAATATCTTTCGGCATTCTGAACAGATCCCCATGCGGAATCAGGTCGTCGGGGCCGACCTTCGGAACACGCTGCGGATTGGTAAAATAACTATCGTCCACAAATCTAGGAATTACCGGGAGGAGATATTCCGGAAAACGTATGGTATTAAAGATCTGGATATTCACAGGCCTTACGAAGTAGGTCTTTGCTGCATCACTGAAGAAAAAGGGATCATTGAGTTTAGGCGTATAGTTCTTTCTTTCGGGAGAGAGCAGCAATTTATGGGTAACGGAGTTTTTCAGATAATCGTCGTTCAGTAGAGAAAGTTTTCCCTTCTTTTTATAATTCATAAACAACAGGCCATAGCCGGGCCATTTGCTCTCATAATAGGGATTATCAGCGGCAACTAGTTTAAAGGTCTGGATCGTAGACGTTATATCCGTTAACAGGAAAGACCCGAGCTCAACCCAGGCCCCGTCGAACTCGCAATGTGTATTGATGGTAAGCCTGTTGGCAGCGTCAATATTTCCAACAAGTTTAATACGCGATGCAGTAGGAATTATGATACCCACATACTGATGAATAAATTCCTTACTCAATTGTTTAGGGGTCCATTTACCATCTACATATTCCGTCCAGGCCAATCGGGTTTCCCAGTATTTTCTTGGCTCAAGCTCGCCAAGGGTACCGCTTTCGGAAGCAGCTTTGGCCGACTTATTTTTTGCCGAATCCGTCGGTTCCTTTTTCTCGATAAGCTCGGCCCAGAAAAGAAATAGTCTTTTTTTCCAGACAAAGGGTAACAGGTGCACACCGCTTAAATCGCCGTCTTCCACATTCCTGATATCCGCCTGTACCTTTTCCCAGGCCGACCACTTCATGTATTTATTCCAGGTGCGATAAAACACCTGGTAGGGAGCGTTATGGGTGCGCCCGAACACATGCACCTGGTTCAGCTTTCCCTGCTCGTCATTCTCCTGGAACATGCCGCATACCTCCAGGTTAGCAATATCGTTCAACTTGGAAAGATAATTCCGGAAGGCTGTCTCCACGCTTCTTTCGTTGATATCATTCTGCACCAGCTCGGATTCCAGCTCTTTAAAGAAGGAGCTCCTGTCGTCACGCCAATCCGGCTCCAACCAGTTCTCGGGATATAAAAAGACTTTGCGGTTAGCTTCCCATACCCGGTAATTTTTCATCCATTCCCACCGTTCCGTGTCGATGGCGTCGGGGGAAACGCCCTTTTGACTGCTCCCCGTCATTTTGCTTTCCAGGTTTAGTAAACACCTGTTCACAAATTGCTGCACTGCCGCCGTGGCCTGTACAATACGGGAGGTATCCATACAGGAGCCCATCTGCACGTCGATCAAAAAATACTCAAATAGCGCGTCTGCATCCCTCACACCCCAGGCGCGGAGCCCGGGCTGCACCAACAGATAGCTGATCAGCGCCTGCTTTTGGTTCTCCCTGACGGCGTTGCTCAGCTTAGCCGCCACATCCAGCCAATCTTCCTCTTCGTATTTGGCTTTCACCACACTCTTAATTTGCTGCGCTGTTTCACTCAATTCGTCAAAGTCGGACTGCACCTCTCCCCATCGTGCTACGGCAGCCGCGGAAATACCGGAGCTCCGGATGATCACCATCGCCTTATGGATACGCGCAAGCGCCTTTTCATTTTTAAAGTCGGCCGTCCCCAACCCGAAATGTGTAGTGACCAGATAGGTGACGTTAACTACATCCCACGCGGTGGCTAATACAAGCACCGTAATCAGCTCCCCGAGAGCGGGAGCGGGATCCACCGTATTAGCGGCTTTGAAGAGATCGATAAGATCGGCCTGTGCAAGGGGAACAGATTTCCGTAAAGAAACGTAGTCGTTCATCCGGATCCAATGTAAGGGAGTAATCGTTTTCCAGTCGATTCCATCGAAGTTTGCGCTATACCTGGTAAAATGGTCGAGTTCCTTTGCGTTGATACCAAAACCATTTACACACTGTGCCGCCCTATGATATTTCACGGCCAACCCGGCAAACCATGTGATTAGTGAAGCAGGGAACAGTGCAGTTGCAGGAACAATTTCCTGTGCCGTTGTTGCCGTTTTCCAGGAAAGCCTTATTCCCGAAGCGCCGCTGTTCTGAATATAATCCAGGCGTACCACATGTAATTCCGACGCATTCAACGGAACCTGTATTTCCCATTCTAGTGTAGTATCTCCTGCGGGCTTTTCCAGGATCATCGCCTCATCAAGATAGAGCCTGAATGTTTCGTCGGGCTCAGTAACACCAACCAGCAGTGTATACTCACTTGTAGCGGGGGGCGCGAGGAATGATTCCCATCGCACGCCAAAGGCGTTGGCCGGAACAGAAGCGTCGGGTCCGGAAACATCCCAGCGGAAATCAATGGCAGCATCGGTTCTTTGAAACGCTTCGCTCGTAAATGAAGTGTCGCCATAATAAACGGCGGAAGCGCCGGCTGTTGCCAGGTTAGTCAGCAGGTTCGGCATATCCGCACCGATCAGCAAGCGGGTTGCATCTTCGGTCAGTCCGGTTAAAGCTGCGAGGTGCTGAGCAATGGCATCCTCCCTCAACCTTGTTTTAAGAAGGGGAACATAATGCCGGTAAACATGTGCCCATTTCCGGTCGCTATCGGCTGGCGCAGGCTGTGCGGGCCTGTTTATAAACAAGGCTACGGCTGCGTTGATATCGGCAAAAACACCGTTAAAATGTTGTCTCAGGAAATCTTCCGGAATGGCATAGAGCCGGTCTACTGCATTGTGGTAATCCCCGTCTGCATGCAGCGCCTTAAGCGCAGTACGTTCGGCATCCGTCATAATGCCCTTAAACGTAAGCCGCCCGCTCGCCTTTATATAACTGCATTTTTCAGCAAGCGAAGCGGGAATATCAATAGTCAGGTTATTGCCCGCAATAAAATCGAAGGAGGTATTGCCTTCCACAATATCGATGAAATGCGTAACTATATCATCGGGAAAGGTCAGGGCAAGCTTGTTCCTGATCAGATCTGCCGTTACGGGTAAGGAAGGATTTTCGGGATGATCCTGATCTATTGCCCCGAAAGCGTCGCGGATAATTTTTGCCGTCTGCCTTATTTTTGCCGTACTCAGCCCCAGTGAGGATTCCGCGGGAAGGCTCCCTGAAAAAATATACTGCAGCACGGCAGGCTTAAATCCGGTTGCTTTGACTGAAGACGCCAGCTTATAAAACGCCAGTGTAGCAGCGGGATCTACCTGCTTAAACTGATCTTCATCCACACTATAGATACTGAAGGGGGAGGCATTAAACAGGGAAAGCAGCGTACAGCATTCAGGAATTTTAAATTTCATCGCCTTGCTGAAATCCGTATAACGATAGAGAATACTCAGGTTAGGGAGACTGAGTTTATCCGTCTGCAGGTTCAGGGGACGCGGATTGCCCCCCTCGGTAACAACGGCCACCTTCAGAATGGCTTCCAGGTCTTCCTGAGATATCTTAAAGGCGGCAAGGATGGCAGGAACATGATCTGCGAGTACTCCGGTTGTTCCCCGCAAAATATTCCCCCATTCATCGGGAGCGAATATGGGATCCAGGGTAAGAATTGTTTTACTAAGAAACAGTTTTTTATAAAGTGATTTTGTGCCGTAGGTATCGATCTCTCCCCAAAAGGTTGTGAGTTGATTCAGCGGATGCCTCAATTCATTATGCAGTGCTGTGGCTGCAGAGAGATTGCCGATCAGTGCGGGGGTTATGTCAGTGCCGCCCAGGGCCGTCAGCATCAGGTCCACTTCGTGAATCGACCATCCGAGCTTTTTCCATAAACGGATAAAACGGTGAATTCCCGACCAGTCTTCCGCTTTTATGCCCGAGGAAGTATTTCCTGTGTACACATTACCCAGCACCCTTAGTACTGTTGTATCAAGGTCGCATTTGGAGCTGGGCTCATAAAGTGTGATCGCCTCGTTAAAGTGCGTAAAATGAGCCTGGACATATTCCCTAAAGCCTTCAGCGGTCATATCCGCCGCGGTCAGGGCCTCCATTAATGCCGCGTTATCAGCCGGGTTTATCGATCCATCGTCTATCTGTTTAAGCAGGTCGTAGACCTGAGTGGGAGAAAGCGTGCTGTTCCTGAAAACATCCTGAATAAGATCAATAATATGCTGGTGGGGGTTTATAAACTTCGTCTTCAGCAGTTCAGTGAGATCGGTGTACTGAATTCCCGATCGTTCCAGGAATACCGGAACCTGGGCCATTGCCTCTATCTGCGCTCCTGAGCCGTATCCATAAAACTCATGCACGGCTCTTGTGTCCGGATTCCCGGTAAAGTCTTCTTTGGTAAAAAGAATATATTCCTCCGGAGATATTTTTAGGGACTCCGCCTCTATCGCCCGCTTATTTTCTTCCGAAAATTCCTTTTGCATGGTTTTCATCACCTCGTGCCGGCCGGTCTTAAGGTGACTGCTGCTGATACGGATCATGTCAAGCGGCTTGTGATAGGGCAGCGAGAAGGGGTATAATGTGTCTTTTAGCTTCCTGTAGGCTTCCGTGTTGACGTGCTGCGGGTCTGCGCGCAGCTCGGCGGCCGACGCATCGCCGGTATCAAATCCCCTGAAATTATCCACAGATCCATTCACGGTGTAAAACTCCATCACCTCGTTAGCGAGGTCGATATAAGGAATAAGGGTATCGGTATTCTCGCAGGTCAGCGGAAGGTATAACAGATCCGGGCGGCGCTTCACCAGCATTTCGAGAGGTGATTTACCATCTGCATTTTTTACTCCTCTCCAGAGAAAACGGAGGATGTCCACAAAATAAGCGGCGGGACTGAATACCGATTTACAGTGTCCGCATTCGCAGATCTCCGGACTTCCGAACAGTTGGGTATAGTTGGGGATCTTTTTCCCGATCGTTTCCATGATCGCCACATAATCGCCTTTTGACATCGCAAATTCGGGAATGGAGCTGTGTGACATCTCCATCAGGGCAGCCGCATTCATTTCGGCCCGGTTGCTGATGTAGGCTGCTTTCTGGTAAACGGCGTAGGCGGTATCCATGCCGCCCAATTCCTCTCCGTACATCTGCAGAAAACTCATGCGCGGCGTGGACACAATATCGTGTGCGGAGTTTATGTTGTGCTTCATCAGTACAGTCATCACTTCGGGGCTCGTACTGACCTGAAAAACGCGCTGCATACGCAGCAGCTCGTCTTTTACCGCCTGCTTGTCTTCAGTAGCCGTATCCTCAATCTCTTTTTCAAAATCGAAGACCCGGGATGCTGTGAAAGAAAAATTTTCATGCCGGGTAAGAAAACCGTGGATGGCTGTTGACAGGGAATCCTTAACCGGTAGCTCTTTATTTTCCAGCATCAACGCGATACGTTGGGTGGGATAAGCGGCATCAAGCATATGCCGGATCTGCGTTGCATACTCCTTAACATTAGCCTCCGTGTTCTCCAGTTCTTCGGGCAGCCCGGACTTTTTTATAATTTCCTGCCAGCGCTGATCCGTAAATCTCAGCAAATCCGTAGCAGATTCGAGGTTGGCGTTTGTTTGCAGCTCTTTTACGAGCAACTGGTGATTGCCCGTGATCATGGTAAGCTGCTGGGTAAGGAGCAGGTTTTTTATCAGCTTTGGATCTTCTTTAAAACCGGGCTGTGCGGGAAGAAACTCTGTCCAGAAATCCTTTGCCTCTCCCGGGAAATCCTTTACCAGTTGAATAAAACTGGTGCGCAGCTCTTTTTGAGGCAGTGCATGAGACAGCACTTCATCGAGGCTCACCTTATTATAAGCGCTTCGCTGGTCAAGTGCAGCCTCCCCCGTTTTTTTGGCCAGCACACCCAGAAAAGCCTGGACTTCTCTCGGGTCGTGTTGTTTTATAATGTTATTTGCGGCGGCGGTTTCGATGGCTTTCGTCAACTCCTCTCCTGATTTTTTGCTAAGGTCGGCAAGTAACAGCGGGTGCTGCATTCTTCCCAGTGCGTACAACAATTCGTGAGAAAGACGATCATCTTCCTTCACAATGATCTCCTGCGCCCTTGCCGCCACATCAATTATGGCGCGATTCAGCTCCAGTTCACTGGCAGTAAAAATAATTTGCTCTTTGGATGCAGCCAGTTCATGCAAAGACACGCCGCTTTCTTTCAGGAATGACTGCAGCGCCGCCATCACTCTTTGATACTCCGTTCCGGTACCGGTTTCAGTAATAATAATATCCAGGTCGCGCACCTCCCCCGTTTCACTGTAGTCCGCCGCATTCACCATCCTGGATCTTCCATATATGACATCCTCCTTCACAGCAAAAACCACCACATCTGCTTTTCCGCGTTCGGCATTTTTGAACTGGTCGCAATAGAAAGAAAAATCGTACTGGCCGTTTCTGTCGGAGGCCGCTTCTCCCAGCAGCTCGAACCCTGCATTTTCCAACACTTCCGCATAAGTGCCGACCGTCCGGTAAATGGCAGCGCCTCTGAGGTCGACGTCAACAGCCACGAGTTTTACTTTGGATTTCGCATATCCATCGGCAGTACGTACGTATCCCGAAACCGTAAACAGGCAGCTATCCTCAAGTATCCCTCTTTCTCTGAGTTCTTTTTCAATGGTGGCTGCCGTAACGGCGTCTAAAACAACCGATTCGTCCACTTTAATGTTCCAATTGCTTTGAAGGCCGCGAATGATCTTCAGCGTGCTTTCTCCTGCGGTACGGGATAGTTTTTCTTTTTCATCTACCGGCATACCCAAAGCTGCAAGTGCAATATGCAGGTATTGTACCCTGGCAGAAGTTTCTCTGAGCTGGATGGGGAAAAGCAACTGTTTCATGATCTGTGTTTTAATCTGTTTGTATAATTTATCTGGGCCTTGCCGCTTCGGAACTGATATTGGCCGCCGGCGCCGCTATATTGGGCGAAAGGTTAAGAAAAGGGCTGAGGTATTGGGGCAGGAAGGTGGTACCCGTTGTAAAACCCGAATGCGTTAAGCCCGTTGCGGTGGGAGCGTAGGTCCACACCTGATTAAAATTATTGGCTCCCACAATATCGCTGAATACCCGAACGCTTCTGCCGGTTTGATTGGCGAGCGCCTGAGCGGCGGCGGCATCCTGCCCTACATTACAAGCCAGTATAGTCACCGAGCCATGCGGCGCCGCCTGGATGGTGGGCGCGAGATCGGCTATCGGCGCCATCGCTCCTGCTGTGGTTTGGAAAGCGCCGGAGGTACCGTGACTGCCGATTACCGCATTACCGGCCGGAACCGTTGGCCGCAGGGTGTTCATGCTGTTCACAAGATTTGCATCGGAGGAAAGTTCTCTTGCGGATCCGCTCGCAGCCCTGGCCATGCCGTAACGCGCCAGGCCGTGGCCCAGGTGCGTAACATTACCTACCAATGCCCCCGTACGCATGCCTTCTCTTCCGTCGATCGCGTAACCGACACCCCCGCCAACAAGACCAAACGGAGAGCTTAATGCGCCAACGTCATGAAGCGTTTCGCTAACGGCCCTGTCCTCTTCGGCTGTAGTATAGCCCGAATAAGATGCCCCCATCAACCCCATTCCACCACCCAGCATTATTACCCCACCGGCAGCCGACATATAGCCCATGGCTAAAATCAGCAAGGGTGTGCCCGCTCCCGCCGTGAAAATGGTGAACAACCCGGCGGCAAGTAACAGGGCGCCTGCAAGGATCACCGAACCGCCCCTGTCCCACCAGGTCCTTTCCCGGGGTGGTCCGCCCCCCGAGCCGTTGCCGGTGGGACTACCATTAACGCTCCCATTGGGAGAGCCGTCGGGGGAGCCATCAAGGCTGCCGTTTGGTGAACCGTCAGGGCTTCCATCCACAGATCCGTCGGGCGATCCGTCGGGGCTTACACCGTCTATGGAACCCTCTGTTGACGTTGTTCCATCCGGTGTTGGCGGTGTTGCCGTTACCACCCCATTCTCAACGCCGCCTTTTATGCCTCCCTCCTGGCCTCCGGCCTCACCCGCGGGGGGAGGATCATCGCTGCTGCCAACCGATTCAACATGAAACTCGTCGACTATCCACCGCCGGGTGCTACTATCAAAATGCATCACGTCGATCACAAACCGGTTGGTGCCGCGCAGGTCGTCCCGCAAACGGGAAGTATACACCCGCTCCAGGTATGCTTTGGCCTCCTCAGAGCGGGCCGGATCCCGCAGCCGTTCGGTATCGGGGGTGGCAGCAACCAAATCCGGATTCCCCTCCATCCCGGAGGGATCTTTGACCATCACCGGGTTATTCCTGCAATACACGTATAGGCTGACCCCATCTGCAAAACCGGCCGGATCGCTACTGATCCAGCGGCATAGCCAGGGAGCATAGTAGCGGGCGCCGAAATAGAAGAAAGCCGTTTCCTCGTCTTTCTCCTTACCGCTAAACCGATACCTTTTCAGACTTATATCCACTCCCGGTTTATGAATACGAAAAGCGCTTGTGCCAAAGGGATGGTATTCTTCATAAGAAACCATTACTCCGTTTTCATCCGTTTCCATTGTTGCGGAACCCAGATGATTGCTATACTGATATCTCACAAGATCCTTTAGTAAAGCATTACCAGGGTCTGCATTATCTGTGTCTATCAATTTTGTATCTACCTGGGCAATAGTTCCGGCGTGATCGGCAACACGCAGTGTATTTCTTTCCAGCTTTTTAGTGCCGCCCTGGTATTCTCGATAAATCTCCACCACGCCCAGGTATATACGCTCCAGCTTCTTTCCCCCGGGCCGCTCTATAATTTTACGAATACGATGTCCGGATTTATCATAAACATAGTACGCCTTTCCTCCTCCTCCGAGATCAGCCGTCTGCAATTGACTCATAAAATTCCAGCTCAGGGATGCCAGGTGGGGCATTACAATGGCGTTACCATGCTGGTCGTACTGATGCGCACCCGAAAAGGGGCCGGCTTCCGTATCGCCGGGCATACTAACCGCCTGAAGCCGGTTCGTATTATTGGCGGGATCGTCCTGATACTGATACCGGTATCGCTGATACCAGTTTGTTCCACCGGACTGGTGTTGTAAACGAAGTATATTCCCCAGCTCGTCGTAGGTATAATTTTCGGTGTATTGTTTAACCGCATTCAGGTCGTTGTTATGAGGGAGCTGGCCGTAAAAAGGAACATCCGCATCTGTTCTTTGCAGGGCGCCTGCCGACCCATGCTCTCGTCCAGTGGCGCTTATGAGCTGGTAGAGCGCATCGTAGACAAACCTGTTTTCGGGCTCTACTACTGTATTCTGAAAAAAGTAGGTCTGTTGTGCATCGTCTCTCACGTGCACAATATTCCCAACCGGGTCAAAGGTGTAGGAGATATCCTGCAAAAAATCTTCCGGGGGGGCGCCTTGTTGTTGCGTGGTGATCCTGTTCAGCTTCAACGTAAGCGGATCATAGTAATAAGAAGTCGTCAACCCATTGCCGTACCGGGCATACAGACGCTGGCCCCTGGCATTGTACTCCTGCTTCTCCAGAAAATCAATAAACGCTCCCTCTCCTCTCAGCTTTACCTGAAGAGTTTCCAGTCCACCCGCTATATTGTACTCCGGAACGGCAACCGACTGATCGGGCAGCACCACATTCACGGGCCGGTTCAGTGCGTCGAACTGCGTGGAGGAGGTAAAGGTTTCATCTTCCAGAAACGGAGCTGCGGCGAGCGAAATAGCCGCGGCCGTATTCAAACCGTGCAGTGGCTGCCAGTTGATGGTAGTCTTATAGTTGTTAGCCAGCTTCCGCTCCGCTTTCAGCAGGTTGCCCTTAAAATCAATTTCGGCAGACGTGGTAACGCCCGACTGATCATATAATTGATAGGCCCGCCCAACGAGGTTCCTGTTGCTCGCATCCGCGAAAATATCACCATACACAATATGGTTATACAGCAGCTCACCGTTCCCCTCATCAACAAAAGAGCTCACCGGGCGGTGGAGCGCATCATATTCAAACCGGAAAGTCCGGGCATCGTTGTTCCAGGTCCGGCACAAACGCCCCGCTGCGTCGGAAAAAATCCAGTTCTCTCCTTTCTCGGCCGTTTTACTGTAGATCGGTGATCCGATAATATTTGCGGCGCCGTAGGAAATTTCGCGATCCAACTGATCATAGCTGCGGGATTCCCTTCCCATGGGGTCTGAATCGACAAAGACAGCAGTGGTTTTACCGCCTCCGTAGTCGGCAACCGTTACCAGGGGTTTACCTGCCCCATCCATATGAAAGCGGGAAGGCGTATTGGCGTGTTTTGCCGCCAGCCATGCCGCCCGCCGTTCGGGGTCGGTGGGTTCCGGTTCGTTATCGGGATCGGGGCTGCCACGATCGGCATACCACTGGCTCTCCCTGACGGTGTCGTTCACATCGTAAGATGCAAACCACCAGGGGGTGAATGTTATCTTCGCAAAACTGCCGTTCGGGTATTCCGTTCTGATATTTCTTCCCTGCACATCATAGAACAGGGTGGCGGAAATACCGGACTCCACCAGGGCACTTTCTTTTTCGTATTCGTGCGTGGCGCTAAAATAAGGCTCGTACTTTTTTATAGGCTGACCTTTATTATTAAAGATGGTTCTGCCATTGCCTCTCCACCGGGGATCGGCGTGTACCTCCTCTACTTCCTCTGTATCGCTGTTCCAGCGCCTGGCTGTTCCGGGAGGGGCAGGCTCCTTTGTCATGATCACCGAGCCGCTGCCGTCGGAATAGGCATAGCTTTCCACCCACCGGGTGCCGGCAACACCATGCTGTTCCCGCTGAAAAGCATGGCTATAATTCGGCAGGCTGTT
This sequence comes from uncultured Chitinophagaceae bacterium, assembly GCA_964624205.1. Lineage (GTDB taxonomy): Bacteria > Bacteroidota > Bacteroidia > Chitinophagales > Chitinophagaceae > Flavitalea. The sequence continues at coordinate 4,052 of CAZUWX010000065.1, read as the reverse complement.
ATTTTTCCAGTTAAATAAGTCGTACTCAATACGGGCTGTGGGATCGTCAAGAGTGTCTCCGTCAGGGCTACCCGATTTTCCCATTACGGCCGACTTTATCACCTGTCCCAGTTCATCTATTGCTACCGCACTGCGGTTAAGATTTGCATCGGTGAGCATAACCGTGTCCAGCACCCGATAATCATTAACCGATTGAACGGTATTGCCCATCGCATCCGTTGCGCTTTCGATGAGCAGGCAATGTGGGTCGTAGCTCACGCCCGCCTCATTACCAAAAATATCCCGCGAGCCGATGGGCACATAAAAATGATCGCCCGGGTTAGCAGGAAAAATAAACTCTCCCGAACCGACCCACCAGTGTGCATCTCCTTCCAGGTGCACATATCCGCCGCCCGACAACAGCGGATCATCCACCTTGCCGCCATAATATTTATTCACGAGGCCGGTGGTATAGACGAGCTGATAGGTTTTATGAACGATCCCAAGGGTAGAAAGCTCCCCAAGGTTCAACGGGCCGGACAGGTCATCTTTCAGGAAATATTTTCTCCCAAACCCCGAAAGCCGCTTCTGAGCACCGGAACTGAATTCTTCCTCGAATAATATTTCGGTAGCGGCCTGGATATGGTTCTTTAAAACATCTGTGCTCAAATACTGCCCGTTGGGAATATCGATCCCTCCGAGTTCGTAACTCTTTGTCTGATAACCGGCTCTTAACCGGTACACATTTTCCGTGACCACATCGGGGGTGTAGGAAAATTCGCCATACACTACGTGCAGGGTATTCTGTTGCTCCCACACCTTATCGGGAATCGCCTGGTTGCCCGATGGGCGCTGCAGCCTTTTGTACACCACGCCTGCATTTTTGAGCATATTCCCCAGCTCGTCGGTCTCCAGCACAAAAGAATGAGCAATCCGGGGGTCAGCGGGATTCCGTTCATAGCTGTAGGTTATCGTCTCTCCGGAAATCTTCTGATAAGACCCGAACCGGTTCAGGGCCCTGGGTTGCACCTGGCGTATGGTTCCGTTCGACTGTGACACATAAAACGGGAAATCTTTTTGCGGTGCGTCATCAGTGCCATACACTTCAATTCTCAGCGCCATGCCTTTGCAGGCCCTCAGCGCCTCTTTCAGATCTTGGCCGGCTAATGAAGGCGGAAGCGCTGTATCGGGCATGTTGTATTCGGAAAATGCGGGGTTCCGGAAATACTCTTCCTCGTATTGGTGCAGGATCTTTCTGTTACGGATATACGCACCCGTGTGAAACCAGGTGATCGTTCTGGAAGGGGGTTGATGCAGTTCTTCCGAAACAACATTCCTGGCGCTGTTCAATCTGAAGCTCGAAAACGAATCCGTATCCAGTTGTTCCACTCGCCCGAAGCCGCGGAACTCGCGCTCCTCGTTATCGTAATAGCCGTGGCTGTATTTGTACGAGCAGGTAAAAACGGTTTCCCGGACCTTGTCTTCCGTACGGACTTTGCTCACGCAGTGTACAGGAAAGGGCAGTTTAGTGATCCATTTTTTACCCTGCTTTTTGTCGTCCAGATAAAACTGTGTCGAAGAGCGGTATTCGATAAATACCTCTTTGCCGCAGTTGTTTTTATGGCTGGTATAAAGATGGGGTTTCTTACCATTCATAAGGTCTATATACCAGACCGGCCTGGTGCCCAACGCGGTTGAATACACGATGCAGGCAGTACCCTGCCCCAGAAAATCCAGCACGGCGACGTCTGACAGGTTATGCACCGGCGGGAATGCGGAAATGATATGGGGGTGAGAGCTCCACGAGTTGCCGCTATTGTTCATCCACACGCGGAAATCGTTTCTCCCGAGATACACGATGTCGGTAGTTCCCGAGCCGTCCACATCGGCAAGCCGGATCCACGAAGGATTAAACCGGTCGGGATGATCAAACAGGGGTGCATTTCCCATTGCAACCCGGGCTCCAAAACGACCGTATCCTTTGTTGGGCCAATAGCACACTTCGCCGTTGCGGATGCGCACAATATCCATCAGTCCGTCGCCCGTCATATCGGTGAGGAAAATGCTTTGTGTAAGATCTGAGAAAACGATAGCGGGGCCTTTCTCCTCGTCTACTTCTTTCGCCAGCATTCCGCCGACTGTGAAGCCCTCTTCGCCCAGGCCCTCATACCAATGGAAGGACGTATCGCCGGATACCAGGATATCCGCGCGGCCGTCGCCGGTAAGGTCTATGGGACGCATGTTGGTATCGGAGGGGTCCAGGTTGGGGATGGAGGAAAAATAGCGCAGTGGTTGCCACTCCTCGTCTTCATCTATTTTAAAGAAACCTTTCGGTTCGACGTTCAGGTGAGCCAGCGATTTTGTGCCGTCGGCATTCAGATCCAGCAGGGCAACGGTTCCGCGGGCCAGGCCTCCGAACGAAGGTTTTGGGGCCACGGGCAGGGCCGGGGAAAATACGCCGTTACCCAGGTTGTGTTTATAGTGCAGGGCATCGCCCTGCTCCGTCAAAATTCCCGAAATGCCTTCGCTGAAAAGGTCGACCCACAGATATCCCTTGTCCTGCAGACCGGCGGGCATGTGTACCGCACTATCTTCCGAAAGCCGGTGCACCTGGCTGTTCCATTCGTGTTGCTGATAAACAATCTCCAATTCCGGGAGAGACCGGGTAGAATAGCTGCCCGCCTGTTCATCCCAGCGGTGGCCGTTTTGTCTTGCCGCAACAAGAAAAGAAAAACCCTCCTCCGATCTTTGCGAGCCGGTATAGTTTAGCTCGTCATTGTAAATAAGATCCAGGGACTTTACGAGGTAGGGGCTTATGGGGAGCTCTTCTTCAAAACAGTGAAACATCAGCACCCTTCTACATCTCCGGTAGGTACGCATTTCGAATCCGAACCTATAGGAAGAAAATGCATCCTTGCGGCAGGCCCAGGTTGCGGAAGGCGTGTGGATATTTTCAGGAATGGGTGTGGCATCGTTGTGCTCTCCGTAGTCAAAAACCGCGCGGAACAGGAAGCCGGGTGCCACGGGTGTGGGAGTTGTACCTGGGTCAGGATCCGGGGTGGGGATCGGGTCGCCGGCGTACCAGGGTTTTTTATTTCCGTAGAGGATCTGCTTAAGGTAAAGCTGGGTGCAATTCCCGATCCGGTTCTTTTCCGCTATCGTCCGGGGCACACCAGCGAAATCCTCCCGTTTATATTCAAACAAAGAAATATTTCCCTTGTCGTCGTAAGTCTGTGAGATCAGCCACTCTGCGATTTTGGAAACGTCGGAAGGATCGGAGACCCGGCTATTGGGAGTAAGTCCAAAGACCGTATGTACATTATCGGGAGAAATAGTTTTCCAGTGTGTTTCTCCTGTGTTGTTGTTGCACCACCTTTCTATACAGGCATAGGTGCTTTCTATCCTGGGCCGGTATTGTTTTACCGTAAAAACAACGCCGTTAAGGTTTTTTTTCTCTTCATGTCTTTTATAATTTCCCGAATCGTCGACCAGCAGAGGGACGAGGTCCTCTTCTCCTCCGAGAACAAAAATATCGGACTCGATCTCGTCGCGATACCGGGGAATTCCCTTTGCCGTTTTTCTTTTAATGGAGGGAACAGCAAGTGTCCATCCCAGCCCGAAGGGGCTGTTGCCGGCGCCGGAGCTGTACACGAGGCCGATGCCCGGCGAGCTTCCGTTACGGGAGATAGAAAAAGGGAGGGGTATGGACAGCGAGGAGGTTCCCGATATCGTATGCACCTGGAATTTCTCCTCGATTCCGCCGATAGCGCCTCCTCCTTTGGGAAGTCCGATTGCAGGCAATTGAACATCCAGCGGCGCAATTGGCCGGGCATCGGGACCCTGCTGCTGTCCCTTATCGGTAGTATTCGTTAAGCGCTCGTTAGTATTTGCAGATGGCTGGCGAATCATTTACCCGGATATTGATGAAGATTCGGTGAAAAGAGCCAAAGCTATGGGATAAACGAGGGGAAAAAAATACCACTTTAGGGTAATATATCGCCGGATTATTGATCTTCGTCATCCCTATAAGGGGATATCATTTCAAAATAAAAAATGCATTTCGCTCTCCCGGC
>CAZUWX010000064.1:15976-18750 GCA_964624205.1 uncultured Chitinophagaceae bacterium | reverse complement strand
GAGCAGGGGGTATTGCTTTTATCCGCCACACTGGTGACGGGCACCAGCACGTTGGCTTCGGGGAAATAAGTGGCGCAGCATTTTTCAGGGATCGGATAAGCCATTACGATAAAGCGATGGGCAACGCGTTCCACACCGCCATCAAAATTATACAGGTGCACGATGTCGCCATTTTGTAACCCGGCGTTATGGATATCCTGCTGGTTCATCAGTACCACCCGGCGTTCGTTATAAATTCCCCGGTACCGGTCGTCCAGCCCGTAAACGGTGGTATTGAACTGGTCATGGCTGCGGATGGTCATCATAACCAGTTCGTCTGCTGTGAGCAGGGGCACTGACACCGTGGCAATATTAAAGTGTGCTTTTTGGGAAGGCGTGCCGAAATTCCCATCGCGGTTGCAGTTGGGCAGGTAAAAGCCACCCGGCTCGCGGACGCGTTGGTTATATTGTTCAAACCCGCCGATGGTACGTTCGATATCGTCCCGGATCAGGTCGTAGTTCCCGATGTATTTGGTCCAGTTTATTTTGCTGCGTTTGCCGAGGGTGGCCGTGGCCAGCCGGCAGATAATGGCAGGCTCGCTCAGCAGGTGATCCGAAACCGGCTTCAACACACCCTGGGAAGACTGCACCACGCCCATGGAGTTTTCGCAGGATACGAATTGTTCTTTTCCGTTCTGAATGTCTTTATCGGATCTGCCCAGGCAGGGCAGTATCAGGGCTTCTTTGCCGTGGATCAGGTGGCTCCGGTTGAGTTTGGTAGACACCTGTACGGTCAGCCCGCAATTGGTGAGCGCCTTCGCAGTGTAACCCGTGTCGGGAGTGGCGGAGAGGAAATTTCCGCCCATGGCGATGAATACTTTTGCTTTGCCTGCGTGCATGGCCTTGATGCATTCTACCACGTCGTAGCCGTGATGGGCGGGTGGCCGGAACCCGAAACATTTTTCGATCGCTTCTAAAAAAGCGACGGAGGGTTTTTCATAGATGCCCATGGTACGGTCGCCCTGCACATTGCTGTGGCCGCGGACGGGGCAGGTGCCGGCGCCGGGTTTTCCGATGCTTCCCTTGAGCAACAACAGGTTCACGATCTCTTTGATGGTATCCACCGCATTTTTATGCTGGGTGAGACCCATGGCCCAGCAGGCCACGATCTTCGTTTTATTTTTGATCAGGTCGGCAGTCTCGCGGATCTGCTGCAGGGGCACGCCGGATGCTGAAGCAAGTTCTTCCAGTGACTGGGATTGGATATGTTCCAGCCATTCCGCGTATCCTACTGTGTTTTGCTGGATGAACGGGTTATCGAATACGGTTCCGGGTTCATTTTGCTCCACTTCGGCCAGCAATTTTTCAATAGCCTGCAACAGGGCCATGTCGCCGTTGATCTTCACCTGCAGAAAGACATCAGTGAGGGCGGTTCCCATTCCCAGCAATCCTTTCAGTTGCTGGGGATTGTTGAAGCCCATCAGGCCGGTTTCGGGAAGCGGGTTGATAGAAATGATCAGGGCTCCGTTCGCCTTCGCCTTCTGCAATGCGGAAAGCATGCGGGGGTGGTTGGTGCCGGGATTCTGGCCAAGGATCATGATCACTTCGGCCTTATAAAGATCGTCGAGGGTAACGGAGCCTTTGCCGATGCCCAGGGATTCGCCGAGGGCCACCCCGCTGCTTTCGTGGCACATATTGCTGCAGTCGGGCAGGTTATTGGTGCCGTATTCCCTTACAAAAAGCTGGTAGAGAAAGGCGGCTTCATTACTGGTGCGGCCCGAGGTATAGAACACGGCTTCATCGGGCGAGGCAAGCTCATTCAGTGCTCCGGCGATCTTTTCGAAAGCCTGATCCCAGCCGATGGCCTGGTAGTGCGTGCCACCGGGCGGCAGGTAAAGCGGTTCGGCGATGCGGCCTTTCTTTCCAATCTCGTAGTCGTTCAGTTCTGCCAGTTCTTTTACGGAGTGTTCGGCAAAAAAAGAGGCCGTAAGCTTTTTGGCGGTGGCTTCGTCTGCCACTGCTTTTGCCCCGTTCTCGCAGTACTCGCCCAGCCCCGAGCGTTCGTCGTCGGGGTCGGGCCAGGCGCAGCTCGGGCAATCAAAGCCGCCTTTCTGGTTCAGCGCACCGAGTGCTTTCAGTCCTCTTGCCACGCCTGCTTCGCTGAAAACGTGTTTCATACTCACCAGCACGGCGCGGGTGCCGGCTGCATTTTTCTTTATAGATCCTTTTTTCAGGCCGGTAAACTCTTCCGGATTTTCGGATCCGGGCATGGGTGTGGTGTTGTCCGTTAGCGAGCTGTTGTCGCTCACGGGTGTTCCCCCGCCATTGGCGGACTTGGTATTATTGTTAGTAGGCTTAGCGTCGTCGTTCATGGCTAACAGGTTTTGTCCGGGTTGTCATAGTAATCGGATTGGTCTTCAATGGTGGCGTCTGCGTCGAGGCACTTAAAATCTTTTTCGAGCAGCAGGTAGAGACGCCCGGATTCTGACACCGGCATCCAGGCGTCGAAGCCAACCACCGAATTGTTGGGCCAGCCCTGCAACAGCAACTGCGGCACGTACAGGGTGATGACTCCTTCTTCGTAGCTCGCGGAAAGCGCGTCACCTTTTTCCACAGGCTGTACCAAATATACGAAACGGCTCTTGCCGAAAGAAGTGCCGTCTTCCAGGGTGGATCCGGAGGAAAGCAGGTTTACTTCTGTTTTGGACAGCCGGATGCGAAGTGAATTGCCTTTGATACGTAGTTTCATTCGTTCATTTCTGTTTTTCAATGGTCGAATGGAACTCCGCGTAAAC
>CAZUWX010000064.1:0-15876 GCA_964624205.1 uncultured Chitinophagaceae bacterium | reverse complement strand
AAACGTTCCATTGTGTGATAGAATTTATCATGCTTCGTTTCATTCGTTCCTATTTTGTTCTTCAATGGTTGCTATGACCCGTTTGGCACCTGTATAGATATTGAACCGGTCCTGTTTTAAAAATCCGATGAGTGTGATGCCTGCTTCTCGCGCCAGTTCAACCGCCAGACTTGAAGGGGCGCCGATGGCGGCAATGATCCGGATACCTGCCACGGCTGCTTTCTGGATCAGCTCAAAACTGGCTCTGCCGCTGAGCAGCAGGATGGCTTCGTCGAGCGGCAACTGCCGGTTCAACAGGGCGGATCCGATGATCTTATCCAGGGCGTTGTGCCTGCCTACGTCTTCCCGCAGCAGCAGGAAATTTCCGTCTGTATCGAACAGGGCACATGCATGCAGTCCCCCGGTGCGTTGAAAAACCAACTGTTCATTTTGCAGGGCGTCGGGAAGAGCGTGCAGTATCTCGGCCGCCACCCGGATCGGTTTTTCAGTTGCGGGATACAGGGTCACTCTCCGCACGGCATCGATGCTGGATTTCCCACACACGCCGCAACTGGAGCTCACGTAAAAATTTCTGTCGGCCGTAGAGAGCTCCGGCATGAACCCGCTATCGAGAATGGCCAGTACCGTGTTTTCTCCCGAAGCGCCCGCGATGATCCGGATCAGGTGTTCTTTGTTTCCGATGATCCCCTCGGTGTATAAAAACCCGGCTGCCAGCTCTTCGTCGTGCCCTGGCGTGCGCATGGTGATGGCCAGGTTTTTCTGTTGTTCTTTTCCCGAAGGCCCATATAGCAACTGGATCTGCAGGGGTTCTTCCACTGCGAGCTGATCCGGGGCTTCGGAGAAGCGACCGGACTGCATCCGGGTGATCGTAATGGTGGCGTTCAGGTTGTTTTCCATTTTAAGGGATGATGGCTTGGTAGTTTGATTTGGTGATATCGTTGCGTTCGAACAGTTTCTCGTTTCAGGGAATCGTGCGTAAAATAGTTTAGCTCGGTGATCATGTGGCGACTTTAGGTTGTTTTCCATCAGCGTTCTGGTGATCGCCGCTCAGCCGTTGTTTCGCCCCGACACTGGCTGCCGGTGTGTCTATACTGAGCATGGATGCGGGATCCAGCGGATAGTACCGGTCTGCATTTATCTTTTTCAGGAAAGATTGCAGGGAGAGTGGTTGCTCCCCCAATCCGTCTTCTCCGAACCCTTGCAGCAGCTGGCTGCCCGCTTCAGCCGAGTACCAGGCCAGCACGGGCTGATAGCATTGTTCCCGCTCATCGAAAAAAGCCGTTGCGAGGGCATCTGGCCGGATATTCGCCAGGAAACGGCGGATCTCTTTTTCGGTGAGAAAGGGATAATCACAACCGATCACCAGGAAATTCCGCCCGGGGTAGTTACTGAAAGCGGTGCGCACGCCTGCTGCCGGCCCGGTACCGGCGTAAACCGGCAAATCCTCCAGCTTTTCATAGGCGGGATCCAGCGTGGCCGCCTGTTGCGCATTACAGGAAACAAACACTTTGCTGCAAAAATTCAGCAGCAGTTCATACACTTCATAACATTGCGCTTTTGCGTGATAGGAGATCAGGCTTTTGTCCCTTCCCATCCTGCTGCTTTTCCCGCCACACAGCGCAATCCCGTATAGATCCTCTTTATCCAGGGTGCAAAGATTAAGTGATAAACGATTAGGCGACCAATACAAAATGACGTTGATGCATGAAGACCGGCGCCATTCTCAAAATTACGATTTAAGCGCCTATCAGACGTCAATTTTATGTGTGGATATAGGTTTATATTCGTTCATATTTACAATGGATAAAGATTTTATGATCGTAGACAATTACAACAGGGTGCACGATTATCTGCGTATATCCCTTACCGATAATTGTAATCTCCGGTGTTTTTATTGCATGCCGGAAGAGAACTACGATTTTACCCCATCTTCCCGGCTGATGCAGGCCGAAGAGATCCTGGCGCTGTCTGAAATATTTGTGTCGGCGGGGGTACGGAAGATCCGGCTTACCGGTGGAGAACCGCTGGTTCGCAAAGATGCGGGGAGGATCATATCTCTGGTGTCGCGGTTACCGGTGGAGCTGACGCTTACTACCAACGGAACAAGACTGCACGAATTTGTGCCGGTGCTGGAAGACGCGGGCATTCGCTCCGTGAATGTCAGCCTGGACACGCTGCAGCGGGATAAGTTTCTGCTGCTCACGCGCCGTGATTTATTCCGGGAAGTTCACGATAACATTGCGTTGCTGGTGGAGAAGGGTTTTCATGTGAAGGTAAACGTGGTGGTAATGAAAGATTGCAACGACAACGAGATAAATGATTTTATCGAGTGGACCCGGGCTGTTCCGGTGCACATTCGTTTTATAGAATTCATGCCTTTCAGCGGCAACAGGTGGACGAGCAACAAAGTGGTTTCACTGGACGAGATCCTGGCAGTTATTGGTGCTCGGTACAACTATAAACGACTGACCGGGAGCATCCATGATACAGCAAAAAGTTATGGGATCGATGGGCACGCCGGCAGTTTTGGTATTATCAGCACCATGACCGCTCCTTTTTGTGCGGGTTGTAACCGGATGCGGCTGACGGCCGACGGGAAGCTGAAAAACTGCCTCTTTTCAAAAGGGGAGACGGATCTGCTGACCCCATTCAGGGAGGGGCGCGATGTGCTGCCGCTAATCCACCAGAATATAATGGGCAAGGCAAAAGAATTGGGCGGCCAGTTTACTACTGCGTTGAAAAGCATTGATGCGGTGTCTATTGAGAACCGGAGCATGATCACTATCGGGGGCTGATAAAAATTGGGTATGATTGCTGTTGACGAAGCAAAATCAATAATACTGGAAAATCTGTGGCATTCCTCCGTAAGGCATATGCCGCTTATTGAGGCGCAGGAGCTGACGCTGGCGGGTGACGTGTATGCGCATACCGATATCCCGGCTTATCCGCAATCGTCCATGGATGGGTATGCATTTGCCTTTTCCGACTGCGGCCAGGTGATGCAGGTTGTAGGGGAAATGGCTGCGGGAGCCGCCCGGCCTTTGCGTCTGTTAGCGGGCCAGGCTGCCCGGATATTTACGGGGGCGCCGCTGCCGGAGGGGGCCGACACCGTGGTGATGCAGGAGAAAGTAGTGGTGGAGAACGGCCGGTTGACCATCACGGACGGGCTGATAAAGTTCGGTGCAAATGTGCGCCAGCGGGGGGCGGAAATAGTGAAGGGTGCCAGGGCGCTGCCGGCGGGAAGCTTATTGTCGCCCGGCGCTGCGGGCTTTTTGGCAGGTATTGGTATAGCCGAGGTGCCGGTTTTTACTCCTCCACGAGTCACTGTCGTAGTTACGGGTACTGAATTACAATCGCCCGGACAGCTTTTGCGGTTCGGTGGAGTGTATGAATCCAATTCCGTGACACTGGGCTTCGCGCTACGAAAAGCGGGTATCAGGGAGATACGGATTGTTACCACGCAAGACCATTTGGGATCGTTGAGTGAAGTGTTGCGGACTGCGTTGGAAGAAAGCGAGATCGTGCTGCTGACCGGCGGCGTCAGCGTGGGGGACTACGACTTTGTAGCGGAGGCTGCCGCAGCCTGTTCGGTGGAGAAAAAATTTCATGGGGTGAAACAAAAGCCGGGCAAACCTTTATATTTCGGCAGGAGGGATCAGAAGCCGGGGCAGTCTTCCCAGCGCGAGGGGAAGCCAGCGCTGGTCTTTGGTCTCCCGGGCAACCCTGCTTCGGCGCTGACCTGTTTTTATTTATATGTATTGCCTGCCATTGAGGTGATGCAGCAGCAGCCGGGAATGGTGCAGGTTATCAATGCGGAACTGACAGAGGGTTATAGCAAACCACCCGGGTTGACACATTTTCTGAAAGCCAGAGTTGCGGAGGGGAAGGTGACGCTGCTTTCCGGCCAGGAATCCTTTCGACTATCTGCCTTTGCGGAGGCCAATTGTCTGGCGAGACTGGAGGAGGGGCGGGAAACTTATCAACCCGGCGATACCGTGCGGGTGTATATGTTGCCGGCATAGCAGTTGTTTTGGGCGGGAGGATAATTACGGGCATTAGGGTAACGTACACCTGGTTGCAGAAATAAAGACGAGGATGCTATAGCTGACTGCAGATTAAAAAAGGAGGATGGAAATCTTTTATGTATTACTTTTTGTAATTGCGATTGCTTATGCTTCCGTGGGCCATGGGGGGGCCAGCGGTTATCTGGCGTTGATGGCGTTGTATGGGGTCGCTCCGGAGGTGATGAAGCCTACTGCTTTGTTATTGAACCTGTTTGTATCGCTCACTTCGTTCATACAGTTTTACCGGGGTGGGTATTTCCGGAAGCAGATATTCATTCCGCTTGTGCTGGCTTCCATACCACTGGCTTTTGTAGGTGGCGCGATGGATGTGGACGAAACGGTGTACAAAAGAGTGCTGGGTGTTTTGCTGCTGATTCCGATCGTGCGGTTTTTGTTCTTCCCGAATACGTCGGCATCACAATTGAGACCACCCCGCACCGTACTATCGCTCGGCATCGGCGGATCCATTGGTTTTCTTTCGGGTTTGATCGGCATTGGCGGGGGCATCATTCTGTCGCCCGTGCTCTTGCTGCTGAAATGGACCGATCAGAAACAAACGGCTGCCCTCAGCGCCCTGTTCATTTTTGTCAATTCGTTATCCGGGCTTGCGGGGCAGGTGACGCGGGGCGTGCAGTTTACTACCGATATGCTGTTGTATGTGGGGGTTGCATTTGCAGGTGGACTTTTCGGCGCGTATTTCGGTGCGCTGAAATTCGATCAGCGTATCCTGAAAAACGTACTGGCGGTGGTGCTGATGCTTGCCGCGTATAAATTATTATTCACCTGAGGGAAAAAGGTAGATAGGATAAATCAACCGAATAAGGGATGAGTGAATTGTGAATAGAACGGTTGAACAAACCGATGAAGTGAGTGGGGGAGGAAGTAAAATTGAGCGGCGGAATTGGAGTAAGGTGATAAAATAAATCGATGGAACGATCAACGAAATGCAGCGGTAGAGGCAGAATAGGGCATTGGGATAAGTCAGTGGAACAAACCGGCGGAATTAAATAAAATGTCCGGAACTTTACTTTAAAACGGGAGCATATGCAGATACAGGTTCTGTCGTTCGGTCAGCTTGCGGAGATAACGGGGAGAGAGCGGTTTCTATTAGAGGCTGTGGACACGGACGACTTGCAGCAATCCTTATGCGAAAAATATCCGGAATTCAAAGCGAAGAAATATGCCATTGCTGTGAACAGGCAGTTGGTGCGGGAAAACACAGTGCTCACCGAAAATGCGGAGGTGGCTTTGTTGCCGCCTTTTTCAGGAGGATAGGGTATGGAGCAGTCTTTTGTACACGAACGATATAGCCGTCAGCTTTCTTTAAAAGGTTTTGGCGAAAAAGGCCAGGCTAAACTGCGCGGGGCGCGGGTGCTGGTGGTAGGTGCGGGCGGCCTGGGTTGCCCGGTGTTGCAATACCTTGCCGGGGCGGGTGTTGGGGAGATCGGTTTTGCGGATGATGATGTGGTGGAATTGAGTAATCTGCATCGCCAGGTGCTGTACACCATGGACGACATAGGGATGCCAAAAGTGACGCGCGCGGAGGTCCGGTTGCGGCAGCTTAACCCTAACGTGCTGCTTCGTTCCCATCACCTACGCGTAAACAGTGGTAATGCGTTGGAGCTGCTCGCCGGTTATGACATCGTGGTTGACGGCACGGATAATTTTGCGGCGCGGTACGTGCTTAACGATGCTGCCGCGTTGTTGAACAAGCCCCTGGTCTTCGGCGGCTTATACCAGTATGAGGGGCAGGTTGCGGTGTTCAATGTGCGGGATGCGGAAGGCAACCAGGCTAATTACCGGCATTTATTCCCGGTGCCGCCTGCTGCGGGTGAGGCTCCTGGCTGTAATGAGGCAGGGGTGCTGGGCCTGCTGCCCGGTGTTATCGGGATGCTGCAGGCGGTGGAGGTGGTGAAGCTGATCACCGGGATAGGCAGTCCGTTACTCAACCAGTTGCTCACGTATAATCTGCTGACTTCGGAAAGTTTTGTTTTCAGGATAGATGGAACTGCGGTGCCGGAGGGCATGCCTGCAGACCGCGAGATATTTATGCAGACTGATTACGAGTGGTGGTGTTCCGGTGCACCGGCAGGTGTTGAGGTGATGGATGCTGCGGTATTTCGGAAACTTGTGCGGGGGAGTCCCATTGATCGATCTGCTACGCATGAGAGCGGGAAGTTTGCTGTTGCGGACGTGGCTGGCAGCGCTGACGTGCGGAAGGTTGACGGACTTGCCACGCGTGGTGATGTATTGCTAGTGGATGTGCGGGAGAAAGGCGAAGAGCCGTTGGTCGGCTTTGCCCATCTGAGCCTGCCGCTTTCTGAGTTGCCGGGCGAACTGGAAGTGCTGGTGAATACGAATCAAAAAAATATAGTGTTTTTTTGCCAGTCGGGCGTAAGGAGCATGCAGGCGGCGCTGATGATCAGAGAGCGGTTGGGAGGGACTAAAAAATTGTATACCCTGGCGAGCGGGTTAAAGGGGCTGGCAGGCGGATAATGTGACGAAAAGAACTTACCATTGATCCGCGTCTCCAGCGTGTTAAGTGTATTAGCGGGCGAATGATTCGGAATGGAGAAGATCAACAGTGGTTGCTGACGACAGATGCGCATTGGTAAAGTAAACGGCAAAGTAAATTAGGATGCGACCGGAAAATCGGGATAGTATTGGGGAGGAGGCTGACACTGGAAAACATAATGGGAATGAAAGAAAAAGAGCCAAAGAATATTTTCATCGAGGGGGCCATCTCGGCAGATTTTGTTGGGGCGAGCATTGAAAACCACAGCCGGAAAACGGGGATTGGCGCGCACAGCATTTTTCTCGGCCAGGTGAGGGCGGATGAGATCGGCGGCAGCACTGTGGCGGCGATCGAATACACGGCGTATGCCGACATGGCGCTGCAGCAGATGCAGGTTATTCGGGAAGACCTGTTTGCAAAACACGCGTTGACCTGTTTGCACGTGCATCACAGTCTGGGTACCGTGCGGGTGGGCGAAATATGTCTGTTTGTATTTGCCTCGTCCCCGCACCGGAAAGCAGCTATTGATGCCTGTGAGGAGGCTGTTGAGCGGATCAAGGCGGAGCTACCCGTATGGGGGAAGGAAATATTTAAGGATAAAACCAGTCGTTGGAAAATAAATCGTTAGTATGGTAAATATCACGCATAAATCTTTCAGTCTGCGTAAGGCGATAGCTACGGCGGTAGTCAGCACTTCGGCTCGGGAGACCATTGCCGCCATCGAGCAGCGGAAGGTGCCGAAGGGCGATGTTTTTGAATTTGCGCGGGCGGCGGGTTTGCTTGCCATCAAAAAAACGAGTGATGTGATTCCCGATTGTCATCCGCTGCCGGTTGAATATGCGTCTATCACTTATGCGATAGAAGGGTTGTCGGTTGTGATTTCGGTAGAGGTGCACACCATCTATAAAACGGGGGTGGAGGTAGAAGCCATGCATGGTGCGGCGATAACCGCCCTGGTCATGTATGATATGCTGAAGCCGATCGACAAGGAGGTGGAGATAAGGGATATCAGGTTGGTCAGCAAGTCCGGAGGCAAGACAGATCGGGGTAAGGTGGATGCTGAGGGCAAGGCAGGCCCAAGCAGCGGGACGGATTTAGCGCTTAAAGCGGGTGAGGGTAGGGGTCATAAGCGCGGCAGCGAGGATTCGCTTCGATGCGCGGTGATTGTCTGTTCCGACACGATTGCGCGGGGAGAAAAGCAGGACGGTTCAGGTAAGGCGATCATAGCGAGGTTAGAAAAAAATGAGCTGGCGTGTGAGGTGTACCGGGTTATTCCCGATGAGGTGGAAGCCATTCAGGCTGTGATAAGGGAATTAGTGGAGGCGTCGGTCGACCTGGTTCTTTTTACCGGTGGCACGGGCCTCTCGCCGCGGGATGTAACGCCCGAAGCGGTAGCTCCTTTGATCGAAAAACATATTCCGGGCATCATGGAAACGGCGCGCAGCTATGGTCAGTTGCGTAGTCGGCACGCCATGTTATCACGAGGGGTGGCTGGTTTTATTAAAAATACGCTGGTGCTCACGCTTCCCGGTTCCGTTAAAGGTGCAGAGGAAACCATGGACGCGCTATTCCCGCAGTTATTGCATGTATTTGAAGTGCGGCGGGGTGGGGGGCATGAGGGTTAGGAGGAGCAGATCGATTGCTCAACGAGGCATTTCAATTGAAGAATCAAAGGAGAAAGTTATTAAAGCGATCGTAATCGGGGGTACCGGGGCCACGGGAAAAGAACTTGTGGCCCAACTATTCGATCTCAAGCTTACTAGCCAGGTGAGTTTTAGATCATCTCACACCAACAACTAAGATCGGTGCGGAATGTACCGCTTTCACGGATATGGTTATCGTAAAACAAATGCTACCGGGCAGGAACAATAAATCCTCGTCAATTGAATTTCGACCGGCTTTAGTTAAATTTGGAGAATGACAATCCATTACAAGCTGCTCAGCGTGACTATTGTTCTGTTATCGCTTGCCAGTGCTAATAGTTGGGCACAGCGAGACGTCAACTACGACGAATCGAAGGTGCCCGCCTATACGCTTCCGGAACTGCTCCGGACCGAAAGCAGCCAGCCGGTTACCACCGCAGCGCAGTGGGAACAACAGCGGCGGCCGGAGCTGCTCGAATTGTTTAGCTCGTATATGTACGGGCGCACTCCCACCAACCCCATAGCCGTCCGCTATGAGGTGCTCACCGAAAACCCACTGGCGCTGGGCGGTAAGGCGACGAGCCGGCAGGTGAAATTCCTGTTCACCAACGGCACAAAAACTCTCGAGGCGCTGCTGTTGCTGTACCTGCCCAATGGCGTGAAGAAGGCGCCCATGTTTGTCGGCTATAATTTTAAAGGCAACCACAGCACCACCCTGGATACCACCATTCTCTATTCTAAAAATTTCGCGCTGGCCACGGCTCAGGGTCATCCTGATTGGGAGCGGGGCTGCCAGGCAAGCCGGTGGTCGTACGACGATATCATTGACCGCGGTTATGGCGTGGCTACCATGTGCTACCATGATATTTTCCCCGATAAACCCGGCTTGAAAGATCACAGTATCGTTTCACTTTTTCCCGGCTATGATTCCACCAGCGATGCACCCGATGAGTGGCGGGCAATCGGGGCCTGGGCCTGGGGTTCCAGCCGGATCGTTGACTACCTGGCCACCGAACCGCGCGTAGATACGGCGCGCATCGCTATTATGGGACACTCCCGCCAGGGCAAAGCGGCCCTATGGGCAGGAGCACAGGATACCCGGTTTAAGATCGTCATCTCTAATAACTCTGGTGAAGGCGGCGCTGCTTTGTCGCGGCGCAAATACGGCGAAACAATTGCCATCGTGAGCTCTATCAAGCCGGCCTGGTTCTGTCCGGCTCTTAATGCCTACCACGGACGCGAAGAGGACCTGCCAGTCGACCAGCACGAGCTGATCGCACTGATGGCCCCAAGAGCAGTATATGTAGCCAGCGCCGAAGAAGACCGCTGGGCCGATCCCAAGGGCGAGTACCTCAGCGCCTATCACGCCGGCCCGGTATACGAACTCTATGGCCTCAAAGGCCTGCCCACAGACACGCCACCCGCCATCCACCAGCCCATCATGAACGATATCGGCTACCATATCCGGGCAGGGAAACACGATGTTACCCGGTACGACTGGCTGGCATACCTGGATTTTGCCGATAAGCGTTTTAAAAATCCAGGATCCAAAAGTTCAGGTAAATAGTCACGGTAATGATCCATCGATGCTGGTCATAGTAGTATCTTACACAAACACGTACGAAATAATGTGTGATGGAAGGATCATCGGTAGATAGTCCTTAAATGCCATTGATCTTTTTATCCCATGGCCCGGTGATCGCGAGTGTGAGGCCCGGCGTCTGAATATTGACGAACAGCGTTTTCCCGGAAGGTGAAAACACGGGTCCTGCGAATTCCGATTTGCGGTAGCCGATGTTTTTAGCGATCACGTAGGTGTCGCCCTGCGGAGTAATCCCGATCACGCGGGGGTCTGATTTGTCTTCGCAGATCACCACATCGCCCCAGGGTGCAATAGTTAGGTTATCGCAGGACTGAAAAGTATCCACGTTGTTCGGTTCGAGGAATAATTCGAGGGTGCCGGGTGCTTCTTTTTCCCGGGGCTGTCCTTCATACTTGCCGGGCGTGTACCGGAAGATCTGGCCCTGTGCTTTCCTGCCTCCGGAAGTGCAGGCAAAATAGAGTTCATTTTTTCCGTACCAGATGCCTTCTGCACGGGCGAAACGAGTAGCGCCCTTCTCATACCCTCTCAGTCGCAGATCATTGTCGGGTGCTTCTACGTCGTCCAGGTCCAGCCATGCGACTTTAAACGATTTTTTCTGAGGAAACGGCGTGGTATCCAGTGTTTCCCAGTTCCGGGTGTCCGCCCCCTTCCATTCGGGGATCGACAGGCATTGTAGTTTTCCTCCCTTATGTAACTGACCTGGCTGGTTGGGAATAAACCGGTAGAAAATACTGTCACCCATGTCTTCGGTCTGGTACACGATGCCGGTCTGTGGGTCCACGGCCACTGCCTCGTGCACAAAACGCCCCATTTCCTTTATTGGCAGGGGATTGGCCAGGCCGATTGTTGCTGTAGCGGGGACTTCAAAATTAAATCCATGATTTTTTTCCAGCGCTCCGTTCTCGTCGCCGGTTGCCAGTTCCGTTTCCTCGCAGGTGATCCAGGAATTCCAGGGCGTGATGCCGCCGGCGCAGTTCCGTATCGTTCCGATCAAACTAAGATATTCCTGTTCTACCTGTTGAGATTGTTCGTTATACACCATTGTGGTGGTGCCGCCGTGGCATATACGCTCTCCTTTTGCAAAATCGAAAAATTTATCGCGGCTCAGTTTTCTCAGCAGTTCATTTTTTGCTCCGAATGCACCGTTTTCGTCGTCACCGGGTGATAATTCATGATTTCTAACCAGGATTATTTTTCCATTCGTTCCGCTGAACGCACCCATACCATCATGCGCTCCCGGCGACAGGAATCCATCGCTCATGCGGTCGCCTTTTCGCGAGATCACCTTACACGAGAACCCCTTTGGTAACGCCAGGATATTATCACTGCTGTGCTCCATCGGCCCGAAACCAAATACATCCTGGGGAAATCCCTGGGTTGTTGCGCGGATGGCGTAATTGCTTAATCCCAGGAATCCCATGCTCACCAGCGTACTGTTCCTGATAAATTTTCTTCTTGAATTATTCATAACGGACGAAATGGTTAGCAATATGGTTTCGATCTACCGGCTGTGTTCCGCACCTTCCCGCATTTAACTCCTACCTCATTGCAAGGCCTCGCCTGTGTTCTGCCTCCCGGTTGAGTTCAACGCTTTGCCTATGCACAAGTTTTTTCCTGTTTTTGTCTATCCGCAAATATAATGGCTCTCTATTACCGGATTGTTAAGGAATCCCTCCCAGCGGCATGGGCTAAGGAAGGTAGAACGCGGATGCCCAAGGGATCATTTTTAAATATAAACTAGAATGTATATTTTAGTACAAACTTATTTTATGAAGATGTCTGCCCCCTATTCCATTTTCGCTTGCTGTCTATTTATATTCCTATTGAGCTGTGAGAAAGAGACCAGTGAGGACTTTAGACAATTTCCTGTTGATTCTTCCGCCGTGTTCGCCATCACCGCCGACGATGCCGATTGCTCGGTGTTGAAGGTAGACGGCGGACTGTGGGTGGGAGTGGCATTGGGAGAAGACGTCAGCATAAAAGCGGAAGTGGAGGTTGCGAAAGCCGGCAACTGGAAGTATTCGACGGACACCGTCAACGGTTTTTTCTTTTCCGGATCCGGAGCTTTTACCGATACCGGCAGCCAGGAAATTACGTTGAAAGGCTCCGGAGTTCCGGATGCTCCGGGTAACTATGTATTCAGTTTCCCACGCGACTCCACGGCTTTCCATCAGTTGGTGCATGTATTGGAACGCGACGTAGAAGTGGAAGCAGTTCCATCTGATCTCTATTTTAAGATCACCTTCGGCGGGGTCGAATACGAAGTCTTTAACCACCAGGGCAATGGCCCGGATAATATTGCGTTTGCATACTCGGGCATAGATACATTCTCCATGAGTAGCTTTGTCTCAGGCGGCGATGCCGAGCCAAAGGGTGCGATCTCCTTGCAGAAGCAATATATATATGACTACGCCAACAGTACCGTAGCTGATGTCAGGGATTTTCTTAAGGTGGGCGCTTACCCTTATATCGGCCCTCGTGGCCAACCCTGCAGGGACCTGGATTTCAGGAACAATGGTGATGGTGTTATCCTGTTTTTTATGGATGAGAACAGGGATGGCTGGGATACGATGTCAGGGTCGCAGAACCAGGAGGGTAGCTCTTTTGTGATAGCCGGCGCAGAGGAGGGATATGACAGCAAGGGTCGTTATTGTATAAGAACGCTGACCCGCTTTAACTGCAAGCTTTACAATAACGCCGGCGAGATGAAGGAGTTTGCCGGAGAAATGGTTTCATATTTTATAGAGAAGAAACTGCGGTAGGGGATCTATCTCGCCATGTTAAGAGCTTTGCCTATTTTAATATTTCCTGCAGCTTATATCGCAGGGCACCGCCTCGCAAATCCTTCGCAATGATCAGCGCCCGGGGGTCAGCACTACTTTTACGCAGTTGTCTTCCTTGTTCTTGAACATCGAATAGCTGTTCGCAATTTCGTCAACGGCAGACGGTGGGTAATAATATCGTCGGCTTTACTTTTTTTTCTTTCACGTATTTCGCGACTTTTCGATGTATTTATGGATGGACGCTGGTATTTATAGGATCGGTAAAATCTTTCCTGTAGCCTGGCCTCGGGGGGCGATCCATGTGTAAATAATTGTTCAGGATTAAGCGAATTTACGTATATTCAAAGCCGAAGATTGGCCGGAGACTGGCCGGTGATTGATCGGTGACTAGCCAAACGTTGGCCGGAGACTAGTCGAAGACCAGCCGAAGACCAGCCGAAGACCAGCCGAAGACTAGCCGGAGATCAGCCGAACACTAGCCGAACACTAGCGTTATATTATTCACTAAATCAATACTTTAGTTATGGCCATCACAATAGAAAATCTATTTGCTGCGGGATTCAGCGGGAAAGTCGGCGGGAACATGGTGTTCCGCAGACGGAAATCGGGGAAGATCGTAATAGCCAAGGCCCCTAAAAAGAGCGATGTGCCGCCTTCCGAAAAGCAGCGGGAGTTGCGCAACAAATTTGCCCGGGGGACAGCGTATGCGAAACGAGTGCGGGACAATGCCGAGCTCTACGCCCTGTATGCGATGGCGGTAGAGGGAGACCAGATTCCCACGAATCTAGCCGTACGGGATAGCTATACGCCACCCAGGGTGAAGTCGATCGATGTTTCTGGCTATTCTGGGTTGCCGGGCGACTCCATCCGGATAAAGGCGGTGGATGATTTCAGAGTAGACAGGGTACGCGTGCAGCTATTGGCCCCTGCCGGCAATGTGTGGGAAGAGGGAGAGGCAGTCCAATCCGGCGATACGGATACCTGGGTGTATACCGCCACCGAGCCGAATAAACAGCTAAAAGGCGCCCTGGTGAGGGTAGTCGCATTCGACCTGCCGGGAAATGAGGGGGTGTTGGAAACGAAACTCGGCGGAAACCAGGGGTGAAGATGGTGGACGGCCGCCGGACCCAGCTGTCAACGAAAAAACATTTACATTCATGTGCACCTAAACTTTTTGTATGCTGAGACATGCTTTCCCGGCACTGACCGTAATTATCTTGCTCTCTTGCGCAGGCTTATTGTTTTCTTGTGGCGGTCGCACAGGGGGGGCAGACGCGATAAGTGTTGACAGTCTTCGCAGCAATATAGCTGTGCTGTCGTCCGACTCCTTTCTGGGACGTATGCCTTTCACGCCGGGAGAAAAACTGACAGTGGATTTCCTGGAGCGGCAATTCAGGGCCGTGGGACTCAAGCCCGGCAACGGAGACCGCTACACGCAGGAAGTGCCAATGGTGAGTATCGTATCGATGGCCGACTCCTCGCTGCAGGTGAACGCTGCGGGAAAAAAATTCTCACTGCAGGCCCCGGACGATTATGTGATATGGACAGACAAAACGGATCCGCAGATCAGTCTCGATAACACCCCGGTTGTATTTGCCGGTTACGGGGTAGTGGCGCCGGAGTACAACTGGAACGACTATGAGGATATTGATGTAAAGGGGAAGATTGTGCTGGTGATGGTCAACGATCCTGGTTTCTGGAACCAGGATACAACGCTTTTTAAAGGCAGAGCGATGACCTATTATGGCCGGTGGACCTATAAATTTGAAGAAGCAGCCCGACAGGGCGCAAAAGGATGCCTGGTTATTCACAGAACATCGGCGGCGGGCTATCCTTTTACGGTGGTGCAAAATGGGTTTAACTCGGCCCGGCTGCAACTGGACAACCGCGGAAAAGATGTCAGCCTCTGCGACGCCGTCGGATGGATTAAAGACACGGTGGTGGAGCGTTTATTTGCCGCGGCCGGCCTGGATGCCGGCTTATTTGAACAGGCGAATCAGCGGGGGTTCAAGGCTGTTCCCCTGAATATGGGCTTTTCTGCATCGATGCGGGTGCAGGCTGTGTACGACAAATCCATGAATGTGATGGGAAGGATAGAAGGCTCGGAAAAGCCTGATGAAGTGGTGTTGTATATGGCGCACTGGGATCATCTTGGGGTAGGTGTGCCCGATGCGACCGGTGATTCCATCTACAACGGTGCACTGGACAATGCGTCGGGAACTGCCGGGTTGATCGAGCTGGCCAGGGCCTTCAACAGTTTACCGACCCCGCCGGAGCGAACGGTTGTGTTCCTGGCTGTTACGGCTGAGGAGCAGGGGTTATTAGGCTCCGAATATTACACAGTGAATCCGGTTTATCCTATTGAAAAAACGGTGGCGGCGATCAATATTGATGTAATGAATAATTTCGGCGTAACCAACGACGTGGTAGTGGTAGGCCTGGGGCAATCGGAGCTGGAGGATTATCTAAGGGAAGAAGCGGAAAAGCAGGGTGCATATGTGGTGGGCGAAAGCACACCGGAAACGGGCGGCTACTTTCGTTCCGATCATTTTAATTTTGCGAAAGTAGGAATTCCCGCGCTCTATGCAGGCAGTGGGATTGACGTGGTGGGCAAGGGTAAAGCATACGGACAGCAGTTGAAGGATAGTTTTGTAGCTAAGCATTATCATCGTCCATCTGATGAATTAACGGACGACTGGAACCTGGAAGGCGCCGTGCGTGATCTTCGGTTGTTGTTTTCCGTTGGCAGGCGGTTGGCATTCGAAACAAAATGGCCCCAATGGAAGGAGGGATCGGAGTTCAGGGCGGTTAGGGAAAGTCAGGGGGTGAAGTGAATTAGCTTTCAATTTTGCATCTAAGACTAATATTTAGCATATGAGGCAACTTTATATCCCATTTTTTGTTTTTTTAGCGCTGTTACTGCTGCTGGTGTCTCCTTTGTCATTTGGCTTCCTGGCCCCGGTCACTTCGGGTTCGGAGGTCAATGTCCTTCCGAAGTATTTAACCGAGAAAATGATCGTCTCAGCACCGCTGTTGCTGGCAGTGATCGGCTACCGGATTTTGCCGAAGTTTCTCGATAACATCAACTACCCATTAGTCATCGCCCATTTCGCATTGACTCTTCCCGTTATTATTTTCCTGAAATCCCCAACAACAGTTCTGGATGCTTTCCATCTGGGTCAGGAAGAGTTATTCAGCGGCTTCTCTTTGACGACGATAATCATTGTGGTGCTGTGGGTGCTTTTTGCTTTAGGCCAGATCTTGTTTA
>CAZUWX010000063.1:0-19095 GCA_964624205.1 uncultured Chitinophagaceae bacterium | reverse complement strand
TATTAGTCAAATAAACCTTTTCCTCACCAGACAATTTATCAGGATGATTCTTCCAAGCGCCCATACCGCTTACGCGCTGGATCAGACACCGCAGCGGTCTATGCGGAGCTGGTTAGCTTTTATGAAGCAGTAAAACGGGTGAGCGGCCTGATGATCGGCATCTGGCATAACAACCTGCTGGGCAGTGACCAGCACACCATTGCCTTCGTGAGAGCTCATTTCTTTCCCCTGTATTCATTGGGCGACAATCCCATTACTTTGGTGAACATCCTCGAGGAATAACATTGGTGGGGCGCTATCACCTTCTAAAAAAATATTTTAACACCTCTGTAATCTGTGTTTGGTATTCGGGTGAGGTGTTAAGATACGTGTCAATAATTACATTGTGATAGCGATCGCCGAGCGGTGAAGGTGGCGTGAGAGTTGAGTAAAGAATATGTGAATCTGAATAGGGAGAAAGGGCGCAAGCTACATTTACCATACCGTTTTCCATCATCCCCAATTTTTCCCATCCAATCAATGCCTTTTCGAACGGAATCTGTTCATCCTTTGGATGTATCCAGGCATACAATTTATCCTTCTTCTGGCTATTGTCCACCCAGTTTGGAACAGAGCCATTGTTTAGAAAATCCATAACCGACCACATCACCACTCTCTTAACCGGATAATCCAGTCCAATCATAGCTGCCAATGATGCACCCTGTGAATGGCCTGAGACAATAATATTTTCCCATTTAATTTCTCCGTTAACATCAAATTGGTCCCAATTCCGCGCAGGATAGGTTATAGATAAATACTGAAGCAGTTTCGACAACCGGTTTAAGATTGAATTATCCGCGTCTACGTTAATCTGTGTATGCCTATCAATCCCGTCAATAACCTCTCGTCTTGCCCGGTCATGGCAGGTTACATCGCCCGTTTCTTTACATATTGGATTGACAGCAGGGTTATATGGGTAGTTCAACCCGATAACATGATATCCCATTTTCGCGATTTCACGCATGATATATGTATAGTTGGCGGGAGAGCGATAAGTCCCGTGAAGAAAGACAACAAGGGTGTGCATGGTATCTACCCCCGAATAAAAGTAATGCGATAAATTTCCGTCATTGTTACCCGGCAATGCGCCTATATTTGAATCCGTAGAACTCGGTCGAACGGTATTTTCAAAAATGGTTTGTGAAAAACAAAATGTCGTTGTAAAGAGAAATAGTACGAATGAATGAACCCTTTTCATATTCTTGCACTTAGTGTTGTTAATTTTACTTCTTTATAAAGGTTGAAACTTTCTCTATTCCACTCTCCTTGATAAGGAGGAAATAGACGCCAGGTTGAAGGTGGGAAAGGTTGATGGGGTAACGCGGATCTTTCCCTTCATAACAGACGGTTCCAAAGGAATTGAAGACTTTAATATCCGAAATGTTCTTTTTCCCCATATAAGGGACGTGAACAACAGACACAACCGGATTCGGATAGATTTTTAATCGCCCAGGCAATAATACCCTCGCAATTTTTGAATAATCAGATACTCCGTCTACATCAACAGTTCGCAAACGATAAAAGGTAAAGGTTTCAGTGGCTGGAATGAAATCATCATAAACATAATTGTTTGGTTTTCCAACCGCGTCTTTCCAGCCAATTTTTTTAAAGTCCACTCCGTCTTCCGACCGTTCAATTTCAAATCCCGAAACACCCTCCTCCATTGATGTTCTCCATGCCACGGTGGCATATGCTCCACGGATTTTCGCGTTAAAGTATTCAAGGGTCGCGGGAAGTACGGGTGTCAAAATTTCCTCTTCTGTTAAAATACGATCATAAAGACGCAAATCAAATAGAGAGCCCAGGAAGCCGTCGCCAATTTTGACAATAGAATTAAAATAGTCATGTGACTGTTTTGGAATCAACCGTTGACCAACATTTACGTTATCAACGTAGTACTCATACACTGATTGTGTTTGAGAATAATTCAGCTGAAAAACAACAGCTACTTTCTGCCACTGGTTTAAATGAAGGGAGGGTATGGAAAAAACAGGAATATCAATTAAATTCCCAAATCGGATGACTGTCCCGTTTGTTTGTTTTGCTTTTATAAAAAATGAAGCGGAAAAGTCGCCCGATATTTTCATTTTCCCCGCAACGCCAACCGCTGCGTACGATACGAGAGAATCGCCAAATACTAAATTTGCTCGCCCTTCATCAACACCTCCATTCACATTTATCAAAACACCATTTGCTGGTGAGTTTGTCTCATCCTTCAATTCACAATTGGAATCCATTTTCCAATGCGCAATCGGCGTTTGGCCAAAAGATACTGTGAGGATAAAGAGAAATAAAAGGCAAAAAATAAATAAATGTCTCATGCCCGTCGGCTTTGATTTAGTTATGCTTGGAGTTGGAGTAAATAGATACTGGGGTTCGAAACAAGTGGATGCTGGAGTTGGAGGAAATAGGTACTGGAGATTGAAGAAGTGGATGCTTGGACTATTCTCGTATAGTTAGATGTACTTTCACCCCTGGAAACTGGGTGAGGGGGTGGCCGTTACGGCGTTATTCCCTATATATGTTAAATATACTTCTGCCCAAAGTTAGGTATTATTTCCTTATATTCCTATAGTAGAGTGCTCGGATACGGCTAAACAACCACCAAAATTGAAGATGAAAAATCATCGTCTATACTCATGACCTAACGCCTCAGCCATCAGGCCTTTTGAATAACCTAAAGACTTGGCAATACTCGCCCCAAGAATAACGAGCATAGTTATACAGAACTTCTTGCCCTCACCTACAGAAATGAAATAATAAGGTATCAGGATCGAATGAAGAAAATGGAAGCAATAATAACCTCCCGACAACGTTTTTATCGAGCTGCCCTAATTCTAACCCTCTTCAGCACGGCCCTTACCGTTGCCGCAGTTATATACTGAATACAAAGAAAAAATAGGCGGGCATAACCGAAAAATAGTAGATTTATGGAAAATTGAACTAAATAAATAAGCTACCAATAAAAGATTGGGGAAAATTACCAATACCCGTTTACAAATTGATTTTATCGGAGGTAAAGGAAAGATTTGAAGAACACATTTCGGAGGTGGAAATAATAACCAATAGAAGCATCAAATGCCTCATTACATTTATCACCCTTCTGATTGCTGCATCCGTATTGGTGATAGCGAAGAACGAAGGTTTGCCGATAACTATCTTATTACTAATTTTTTCCTTAATTGATATTGCCCTTCTCTATTTTCTTATCAAAGGAAGAGAGGCAAGGTATCGGGGATTGGAAGTGACAAACATATTGAACATAGATTTTGATCGTACTGAATTAGATGATGAGGAAAAAGAGCGGCTGATGTATAATAATTTAAAATCTCAACAGATATACTGAAAATAAAAATACGTCCATACAAAAAAATGCCCCCGTACTGGCTCAAATACAGGGGCGTGCAATACAAAATCGCGAAACCGTGACTGAGTCAATTTTTTTGCTTATATCCCGAAGGCCAACATTGAATTGATTTTTTTGTTCGGCGGTAAATTCAGCGGCTTTCCCATTGACAGTACAACCATTGATACGCTGATACAACCACCCTTTGCTTTTACCAAAATACGTCTTCGCAATATAGGAAAGCGAAACCACCTTCGACACCTCAGCCAATTGCAATTTCATCGATACCTCCCGTTCCAACATTTTGATCTGCTCACCCTTTTTGTCAAGGGCAGTTGTAAGCAGTCTGAAGCTGCTTTCTTAATTCATCTTTATACGCCGGATTCTCCGCAATCTGCTTTTGTATCTCTTTGGTACTAACCCGATCCGATACCAAATCATCAAATGTGTGTTTCATATGAAGTGAGTTTGTGGGGGCTTTTACACCCCCGTTTTTTTAATCTGGGCACCCCTCCGCTCTCCCCTCCAATCAACCACCATCCCTTCCGCCGACACACCCAATATCTTTATCGTGGAGGAAAAAAAACCAACAATCGATACGACCGAATCAACCGCCGTCACTTGCATCACCAACTCACCCACCCCCAAACTCTTTTTTTTCGTCGTCGCAATCATAAATCCCCATATATTTTCCGAGATGTTTAAGCGGAAAATAAGTCTCTCATAGTAATTACATTTTGTACAAATCCGAGGGAATATTTGTTCTCTTCCAGGCCGACAGTAGTGATTAAGGTCAGAAAAACGGATTTGCTGGTTTTCGTTTCGGAGCGGAAAATGTATATTTTCTTTTCCAGTTCTGCCCTGTATGCTTTAGTAATGGTGAAGGGATCTTTAGAGAATTTAATTTCGCACAGTGACACAACATGATCTCTTCTGTCTATTAGAAGGTCGATCTGAACACCCTTCTCAAAATGTTGCCAGGAGGAAATCTCCGTATAAACACCACTAATGCCCAACGCTTTTTTTATCTGCAGAATGTGCATAAAGCAAATATTCTCATATGCATAGCCACTCCATGCCCTCCATACAGGACTATCAATCCGGCTTAGCCATGAACCTTCGCCAAATGCTCTTTTATCTTTCATGAATCTGAGATAAAAGAGAGAATATTGATCGGTGAGGCGATACAGGCTTGTTTTTATCTTTTTCCCAAAAGGAAATGTTTTGGTGATAAAGCCACTTTCTTCCAGATCGCCTATCGCTTTTGTAGTATTGCCGCCATTACTAAGTCCACTTATCTTAATAATCTCTTCGCGGGTAAGTCCTTTATTCTTTTGGGCTAATGCCTCTATAATTGCTATATGTCTTTCCGGACTATTGAACAGGGAACGGTATAAGTTATTATATTCAGTTACCAACACTCCGCCATCGGTAAAACACAGCCGATCTATTTCCTGAAAAGCGCTTCTTCCCGGCATGATTTCATTTAAATAAAACGGTACGCCTCCGATAGCCATGTATAGTTGGATAATCTGATACCTGTCTAAAATAATATTCTTGATTCTAAAATATTCTTCTGTTTCCCGTAAACTGAAAGGCCTTAATTTTATTCTCTTTGTTACTCTGTTATGCAATCCTCCCTTGTTGTTGATCAGTTTGCTGATCATCCAGGATGCGGCAGATCCACAAACGACAAGTATCACATCCTGTTTATTAGAAGCCCAGGAATTCCAGAAATGTTCAAGAGCCGGCATGAAGTCCGATTGCGATGTATCAATCCATGGAAGTTCATCAAAGAAAACAACTTTCTTCTTTCCCTTTATGGTTTCTAAAAAAGACCGAAGCATATCAAAGGCCTGCATCCAATTTTCGGGAAGCTTATCAT
The DNA here is from genome assembly GCA_964624205.1 of uncultured Chitinophagaceae bacterium. Classification (GTDB taxonomy): domain Bacteria; phylum Bacteroidota; class Bacteroidia; order Chitinophagales; family Chitinophagaceae; genus Flavitalea. Next base: position 13,825 of record CAZUWX010000063.1, on the reverse strand, counting down.
CGGAAAATTTCGGATCAACTGCCCTTAGGGAGGTAGAAAAGTTAGTTAGCTGTTGAATTGTAGTTGCATTGGCAATACCGGTCATTTGAAAAACGATCTCCTTCCCATAAACGTTTCTGATCAAAAATGTTTTACCGACCCGTCTTCTTCCATACATCGCCAAAAACTCCGCTTTGTTTGTCTCAAGGAGCGTTTTCATTATCTTTTGTTCCTCACTTCTGCCTGTTATCAGCATAGTTGAATGTTTCATACGGGCTAAAAGTACTTAAAATTTATATATTTAGCCCGAATATGCCTGACTTTCGGGCGGAATGTACCTTAAAATCCCACTTTTAGCCCGAGTCATGAATAATTTGGTGTGCCTTTTGCTCGTAAACTCTTAGGTATTCAATCCTGAAGTTTCCTTGCTTATTCTCGCTGCATGGTGTGTACCCTTTGGGGTTCTTGCAAATGCTTCTGAAATTTCTATTTGTTTATTTACAAAGTCAACATGCTTTACCTTTAACCCTATAGCTTCCGCATTTCTTACTCCTGTGTGGAAGATGAACTTTAAGAAAGGATAATAATAAGAGTGCTTAACAGGTGAAAATATATGACAGTAGGTATTTTCCCTGATCGCATCCAGAAAGATGCTTATTTCTTCCTCTGTCAACGGCTCCCGTCTTGAACACTTCTTTTTCTGTTTCTCTCGCTTTCTTTTGACTTCTGCTAATGGATTAGCAGCTATAACTCCTGTAGTTACCAATTTCCGCAGCCTTTAAAGTGGCAAAGTGCATGTTTTCAGGACTGTAAGCATAGGGAAGGCTTAAAGGGTATCTTTTCCCCTTATATCGCCACCTTAGCCTAATTCTACCTGCATTGTTTTCAATGCTGATTTCACCTTGTTTTTGTTTTAATTTCTGACCCAAAATCTGACCCATTTCTGACCCAAATTTGCATTTTGGAGCATGTCAGGTAAGTATTATGAAAAATTGAATGGTCTCCTGTGCAGTAAGTATAAAACAGGAGTATTCCGCTGAAATCTGCTACCAGCAAGGTTTTGGTGGAATAAAAAAAGGTAACTCGTAAAGAGTTACCTCAGATTCAAGTGGACCCTGCTGGGCTCGAACCAGCGACCCTCTGATTATGAGTCAGATGCTCTAACCGGCTGAGCTAAGGGTCCTGAACCGGTTTTTATACGGGAGTGCAAAAATAGCTATTTTGAAGAAAAGAAGAAATCTAGTTTGAAGCCCCCGACCCCAGTCCGTTCCTGATCGAAACGCCGGCGGCGAAATGTCGGGGGATTTTATTTTTAAGCTGCCCAGGCAGCATAACAGCGGTTAAATTGGTCTTGTTACTGTACCGCTCCGGAAAAGAACGTGTTTTGGACGATATCTCCCTTATCAACCCCACCCCCTAACTCTACTAACTACCGCGGCATCGCGAAAAAAGTCAGGCCTCACCCTTCATCAACCCCTGCCCCCAAACTCTACTAATTACAGTGGCATCCCCCTGCCCGGCTAGCTGGTTTCCAGCTCTGCGATCCCGACCTATTTGCTAACATTTAATGTTAACTTGACTATGAAAAAGACAGTTTTCCCCGCTGGGATTTCCGCAGGCTCCGCTGCACTGCTGGTAACCCTGTTCCTCAGCTTTGCCAGCACCCCGGGCCTGTATGCCCAGGACGCCCCCCCATCCCCGGCCAACCGCGAAGTGTATGTATCCGGTCGCGTGGTAACCACTACCGGAGAGCCCGTCCCGGGAGTTTCCGTGGTAGTGAAAGGTAATGCCATCGGCACCAGCACCGACGAGAAGGGCGAATTCACCATCACCGTTCCCAACGACGCCATCCTTGTGTTTTCATCAGTGGGCTTTATCACGCAGGAAGAAACGATCACCCCCTCCAACACCGTCCTGGAGATTGTACTGGTGTCTTCCACCAGCGCAATGGATGAAGTGGTAGTGATCGGCTACGGCACCCAGCGACGAACTGACCTCACCGGGGCAGTGGCCTCTGTAAAAGGCGAAGAGATCGCCAAACAACCCGTACTCACGGCCACAGAAGCCATACAGGGTAAGGTCGCCGGCGTACAGGTCATTAGCTCCGGCCAGCCCAATACCCTGCCTACCGTCCGCGTTCGCGGCACCGGTACCATGCTCGGGGGTGCCAACCCCCTCTATGTGGTGGACGGCGTGATCACCGATGATATTCGCAATATCAATTCGGCAGACATCGTGTCGATGGATATCCTGAAAGACGCTTCGGCAACGGCTATCTACGGCATGCGGGCAGCTAACGGCGTGCTGCTGATTACCACCAAGAAGGGCCGCCCCGGCAAGATGGTCGTGGCTTACGATGGTGTGGTGGGAATAACCGAGGCCGCTCATCTCGTGAATATGGCCGGCCCCCGTCAGTACGCGGGCTATCTGAATGAGGCCAACATCTATTATGGAACGGGCGATAGCCTGGTTACCGAGGCCCAACTGGCACAGGGCTATAACACCGATTGGTACGACGCCGTGCTGCGCCGGGGATTTCAGCAAAATCATAATGTCTCCTTCTCCGGCGGTGGAGAAAAGATCAATTATTTTTTCAGCGCCGGCTATCTCTCCGAAGAAGGCCTGCTGCTTACCAATAAGCTCAATCGTTTTACCCTGCGCTCCAACAACGAATACAAGTTCACCGAGTTCCTGAAACTTTCTACCCTGGTAAGTTATAGCCGCACCGACCTCGACGAGGTGAACCGCGATGCCTTTAATAAGGCCTATCGCGCCGCGCCCTATGTGCCAGGGAAAGTGGACGGACTGTATGGCAATACCTCCCTCAGCAATAACGTCGGCAATCCTATACTGGGCCTGGAAAAGAATTACGACAACGGGCTGGGCGACCGCCTCCAGGGCACCGTGATGCTGGATGTCAAACCCGTCAACTGGCTGTCGTTCCGCTCCAGCTATGGGATCGACATGAACTTCTACCGCAATACAAAATTTGGATATACCTACCTGAACACTGGCCCGGGCAACGTATTCAACGAGATCGGCGGCAACGAATTCCGCGACCGCACCACCCTCGACCTCACGAATAATAATTTCAGCAAATGGGTATGGGATAACACGCTGACGGCAGAGCGCTCGTTCGGCAACCATAATTTTACCCTGCTCGTCGGCACCACCGCCGAACAATATCGCTTCAGCGAGCTTAAAGGAAAAAGATTTGACGTGCCGGAAAACAAAAGCCAGTGGTTCCTCAACACCGGCACCCCCATCGGAGGCACCAACGAAAGCTCGGGCGACCTGTGGTCGCGCAATTCCTATATTGCCAGGCTGAATTATAACCTCGATCACCGCTACCTGCTCACGGCTACTTTTCGCGCCGACGGCACTTCCCGCTTTGCCGAGGCCAACCGCTGGGGATATTTCCCGTCCGCCGGCGTGGCATGGGTGGTCAGCCGGGAGGCTTTCATGGACAACCAGCAGATTTTTGACAACCTGAAGATCCGCGCCAGCTACGGAAAAGTGGGAAACGATCAGATCTCCACCACTGCCTACCTCCCCGTGGCACGCCTTAACATCCCCTACTTTTTCAATACGCCCCCCACTGAAACCACCGGCATCCTGCTCGACGAACTCGCCGACGAAAATGTACAATGGGAAATAACCGACGAATTCAATATCGGACTCGATTTTGCTTTTTTCAATAACCGGCTCAGCGGGGAGATCGACTACTATCATAAAAAGACAAAGGATGCACTGGTGTTTGTGAATGTCCCCGGTATCCTCGGCGATAACGATGGCCTGTTCACCACCAATGCAGCCACGTTCGAAAATAAAGGCGTGGAGCTGGCCCTTACCTGGAACGATGATGTAGGGGAAACCTGGCGCTACAGCGTCAGCGGTAATATTGCGTATAATCGTAACCGTGTGCTCAACCTGAACGGCGGGCAGGCGTTGTTCAGCGGCAGGATCAGCGATTTTTTCACAACGAGATCGGATAACGGGCAACCCATCGGTGCATTTTACCTGCGCGAAACAATAGGCGTGTTTGCAAACGAAGAACAGATCGCGGGATCCGCTCAGCCCGACGCCCAACCCGGAGACCTGATCTATCGCGACATAAATGGTCCGGAGGGAAAACCCGACGGGGTGATCTCCGACCTCGACCGTCAGTATTTCGGAGCCTACCTGCCCAAGCTCAGTTTTGGATTGAACGCAAGCGTGAACTACCTGAATTTTGACCTCAGCATCGGCACCTACGGCACAGCAGGTGGCAAAATCTACAACGGCAAGAAAAATCTCCGCGGCACCGACCCCCGCGATAATCTCGAGACCGAAGAGGTTACCCGACGCTGGACACCCGACAACCCGAATACCACGGTTCCCAGAGCCTCCTTCGGGAAACTCCCGGCATCAACTTATTTTCTGGAGAAAGGCGACTTTTTCCGGATCAATAACCTGACTGTAGGCTACACCCTTCCCAAAACAGTGCTGTCTGCCATACATGCCGCCAATCTACGGGTGTATGCCACCGTACAGAATCTGGCTACATTCACCGGCTACACTGGCTTCACGCCGGAATTGATGCCACCCGCCGACTCCGCCACCGACCCGGGCGTGCTGAACGCCGGCGTTGACACGAATACTTATCCTACCACCCGGAGATGGGCACTAGGCGTAAATCTCAGCTTTTAATCCAAAAAGTCTCGGCCATGAACACACAATCCTTCATAAACACTCCATCCTTCCCAGGCATTCACTTCCGTAACAACAGCCGGTTGCCCAAAAGCAGCCGCCCCAAAGGCATTCACCTCTTCTTAATCATTGAGTCCCGCATCAGCCTGCAGCATATGTTTTCCACCGCGCTGATCGTTTCGCTGATGTTCACAGCCGGCTGCAGCAAAAGTTTCCTGGAAGTTGACCCGCAGGGACAGATCACACGTGAACAGGTGCTGATCGATCCGAACGCGGCAAACGACCTGGTTACAGGAGTGTACAATTCGCTGTATCTCGGATCCTTCGATCCCACCACGGTAGGATTTCAGTATTATATGGCAGTGGACGTCGCCTCCGACGATGCCGACAAAGGGAGTACCCCCGCCGATTTCCCGCCGGCTGCTGAAATAGATAATTTTACCGCCACCCCGAATAATTCTATCGTCAACAACCTCTGGCTGGGCTACTATAAGGGTATCTCGCGCGCCAATATGGCCATTGGTGAGCTGGAACAGGCAACATTCGACGAGCAGACGCGGAACCGGCTGCTGGGAGAGGTGCACTATATCCGCGGCATGTACTATTTTAATCTTGTCCGCCTGTTTGGCGGGGTGCCCCGGGTTACACGCGTGCCCGCAGCAAATGAGGTGAACAACGATGAATTCCAGACCCGCGCAAGCGTGGATGAGATCTACGGCGTGATCCTGGACGACCTCCAGTTCGCAGCCGGCAACTTGCCGGTGAAAGGAGGCGAGGGTGCACAAGTAGGGCGCGCCACCAAAGGAGCGGCGCAGGGACTGCTCGCCAAAGTGTACATGTATAGAGGCGAGTGGCAGGAGGTTTTTGACCTGACGGGCGAAGTGATCAACTCCGGCTTGTACTCCCTCGTGAAGAACAACGGTGATACCCTGAGCGACTATAACCTCATATTCCGCGAAAATCCGGTTGGCGGCACGGGCGGAAATAATAATCCGGAATCCGTTTTCGAAGTGCAGACCGGTATCAACCTCACACAGGACGCAGTGAGCAGGTTGTTCAGCAACGGACAGGGGCCCCGCGGAAAAGGCGGCTGGGACGACCTCGGTTTCGGGTTCAATAACCCCACGCAGGATCTGGCTAGTGCCTACGAACCGGGAGATAAAAGGAGAGAAGGCACAATTATTTTTATCCAACCTACTGAGCCCGAAAATAGCCCGGGTACGGTGTTATGGGATGGTTTCCGGATCCCTTCGCAGGACTCGGTGGAGAACTCCCGATATAATTATAAGGGATACCACAGCGCCCTCCAGGAATCGATGCAGACTTCCGGCAGTAAAGACACCAAGCCGAAAAATATCCGCATCATGCGCTACGCCGAGATCCTGCTGATGCGGGCCGAAGCAGCCGCCATACTGGGGAATGAGGACGAAGCCCTGCTCAACCTCAATAAAATCAGGAATCGCGCCGGATTGCCTAACTCCGCCACCGCCACCCAGCAGGATATATGGAAAGAACGAAGAGTGGAACTGGCCATGGAACAGGACCGGTTCTTCGACCTGGTGCGACAGGGCCGTGCCGGTGCGGTGCTGCGCGCCCACGGCAAAAATTTTGTGGACGGCACCCACGAGGTGTTTCCCATACCCCAATCCCAGATCGACCTCAGCGGCGGAAGGCTGGAACAGAATAATGGATACTAAACATCCTGATCCCGGAAAAAGACGAATCACGCGATGGAGTACTATCATGAGATATTAAACCGACAATACGGTGCGGCAATAGGATCAGATGTTTAAAACGCTTAACTAATTAAAAAAGGTGCTATGAGCCAGAATATTTTCAACAGGACGGGAAAAGCAGCGCAAATGGCCGGCATATATCGGCCGGGGTCTGCACTTCGTATGCTACGGTTGTTTGTTCCCGTTATTATGTGCATGCTTGTGCTTTTTGCCTGCACCAAGCCTGAACTGGACGATGATTTTAAGCCGGGCGATCCGCCTCCGATTGCGGGTGGCTATGTGAACTCAGACGAAATAGCGCCGGATAATCTCGTCGCCTATTTCCCTTTCGACGGAAATACAGACGATAGTAAGGGCACCATCACCGGCGGCATCGTGCACGGCACGGTCAGTTTTGTGGAAGGCCGTAAAGGCCAGGCTTACCAGGGGAGTGCCGACGGGTTTATCAGCTACGACAATCCCGGCGCCATAGCAGGACTTTCCAGCTTCACCGTTGCCTGCTGGATCAACACCCCAAAACATGAGGGCGGAGCCCAGTCGATTTTTATGCTGAGCCGCGAAGACGGAAATTTCTGGGGTAATTTTTTTATTCTGATCGAAGGCAATAACAGGAGTGACAATAAAATGCAATTGAAGCTTCATTTTGAGAAACCTTCCGTACCTAACGCAGAACACTGGATAGACCCGGGCGACAAATACTGGCCCGATGATATGTACGGCGCCTGGCGCCATGTGGTCTTCACTTATAACGCCACCACTTCCGAGGCCGCCCGGTATATTAGCGGTAACAAATCCGATCTGCCTGACGACCCCTCACCCGGCGGCGATGGTGATATCGTACACCGGAAAGCCAGCGGCGACGCGATTTCCGGCACCCCCCTCGGGCCGCTTGAGTTCAAAGACGCCAACAAATTCCTGATCGGCGCCTATCAGAACCACCTGGGAGCTCCCTACAATGCACCAGAGAGCTGGATGCTGCACTACACCGGCCAGTTAGATGAATTCAGGATATACGACAGAGCCCTGAGCGCCCAGGAAATTGCCGCCCTGTATAAACTGGAAAGACAATCGCGATAAAAAAGACGACCTCATGATAAGACCCTCGCTATGAACACCTGTTAACATCACCAATACACTGATAAACGACGAACTATTCGAATCGATAGATCAAATGATAAAAAGACATTCTATAATATGATAAAACGATTTGCCATTATTTTATTGGTGGTCTGCGCAAGCTGTAGCTGCTCAAAGGGCGGTATGGGAGATACACCCCCACCCGGGGACCCGAATGGCAACGATTCTCTTCCCGGCGCTCCACCACTCTCCGACGAGGAATTGCTGACCCTGGTGCAAAAACAAACCTTCCGGTATTTTTGGGACTTCGGTCATCCCGTCAGCGGCCTGGCACGCGAACGCAGCAACGATGCCTATGGATATGGCCAGGAAGTAGTCACAACCGGCGGATCGGGTTTCGGGATGATGGCCATCATCGTGGCAACCGAAAGAAAGTGGATCACAAGAGAACAGGCAGTCGAACGACTGCTTACCATCGTGGAGTTTTTGTCCAAAGCGGATCACTACCATGGCATGTTCCCCCACTGGCTTCACGGCGCTACGGGGAAGACCATTCCATTCAGCAGGAACGACGACGGGGCCGATATCGTAGAATCGTCTTTCCTGTTCCAGGGCCTGCTCTGCGTGAAGGAGTACTTTAGTGGTGCAGACGCAAAAGAAACCCGGCTGCGCAATCTTGTCAACGGCTTGTGGAGAGACGCCGACTGGACCTGGTTCACGCGGGGAGGCATGAGCGTCCTGTTCTGGCACTGGAGCCCTTACCAGGGTTGGGCCATGAATCACGAGATACGCGGCTGGAATGAGTGCCTGATCACCTATATACTGGCGGCTGCTTCGCCTACCCATGCCATCACGCCCGAAGTGTACCACAATGGCTGGGCCAACAGTAACCATTTCAGGAATGGCCGGCAATATTATGGCATTACGTTGCCCCTAGGGTTCGACTATGGGGGACCGTTATTCTTCGCCCATTACGCTTTCCTGGGTATCGACCCCCGCGGTTTGAAAGACCAGTATGCCGATTACTGGGAACTGAACCGGAACCACGTGCTCATCAACCGCGAACATTGTATACGTAATCCCAATCACTATAAGGGCTACGGGGCAAATTGCTGGGGGCTCACAGCAAGCGACAACCACCAGGGTTACAGTGCGCATTCTCCCACCAACGACCTGGGGGTGATCACACCCACCGCCGCACTGTCTTCCTTCCCCTATACCCCGGAATATTCCATGCAGGCCCTCCGACATTTTTATGAAGACCTCGGAGATAAGATATGGAGTGAATACGGCTTTGTGGACGCTTTCAATGAAACCGAAAACTGGTATGCAAAATCACATTTGGCCATCGATCAGGGGCCCATCATAGTGATGATTGAGAATTACCGGACCGGCCTGTTGTGGAAATTATTGATGAAAAACGAGGATATTCAAAACGGTTTGAGGAAATTGGGCTTCGAAAGCCCGTATTTAAAGTAGATTGACTCAAACCGTGTATATGCCGTTCCGCCTGCTGTTCACCATTGCGGTCAGCCTTTCTGTGTTGAGTTCCTGTGCCCAGGACACAGACCGGCCGCCGTTCTATCAGGACATTGAAAAATTCAAGAAAGCCGACAGGGAATCTCTTCCTCCGCCGGACGCGATCCTTTTCGTGGGAAGTTCTTCATTCACCATGTGGCACGATGTGCAGGAGTATTTCCCCGACCATACGATCATCAACAGGGGCTTCGGCGGTTCCCAGCTAAGCGATGTGATCCGGTATGCAGACGATGTTATCCTACCCTACCATCCGCGCCAGGTGGTGATCTATTGCGGTGAAAACGATATTGCTGCGGGAGTGCCGGTGCCAGAGGTGCTCGAACGTTTCAAAAAGCTGTTTGGCATCATCCGCGGCGAGAGCCCGGATGCCCCGCAGGTCTTATATGTGTCGATGAAACCAAGTCCCAGCCGCGCCCAGCTACTCCCGCAATACCGGGAAGCCAATTCACTCATCCGGGAATTTCTCTCCGGCTATTCCAATACGGGCTATGTTGATGTTTTTACTTTGATGCTCGACGACCAGGGACGCCCGAAACAGGAATTGTTCCTGAAAGACGATCTTCATATGAACAAAAAGGGCTATGAGATATGGGAATCGGCTATTGCACCCCACCTGCTGAAATGAGCCGCTGAGCAGCGCCGGGTCACCTGCATTGGCATAGGTACGGGTGCACGGTAGTCCGCCGGCCACTCCGGCATCAGCATCAGCCAAACCCGCATTCATGCCACCAGGAGGGCTACAGCCGTGCTCCGCATAGCTCTTGCTCATAAAACAGCCCGTCTCTTAACAAATTTTTTTCGACGGTTCACGTAACTTTACGACCATGTTAAGCTTTATAGTCGGTACGATCCTGATTTACTGCCTCATTCGCTTTATATTCAATTTTCTGATCCCTCTGTTTCGGGTTACCCGCCACATGAAGGACCAGGTGAAAGATTTTAATGAGCGGATGGGGGGGCGCAGCCAATACCAGGCTGGCGAAGGAGAGTATGGCCCCACGGGCCGGCAGCATTATCCCGGCCAGAGTGGTCCTGCACCTAAAAAATCTGCTGCCAGGCCGAAAGCGGGCGACTATATCGATTTTGAAGAGATCCGGTGAGCGACAGCAGCAGCCGTTCCCGCTGATTTTTGTTTGGAAGTAATCTGTCAATTACATTACCTTTGCCGTGGCAGAAAGAAAAGATAGAAGGGAACGGAAGCGTTCCCTTATTTTATTCCCCATGACAATAGAAACACAAGTAAAGGCGGTTGAGCGGATGGTAGAGGATATGCTGGTAGAAGACCCGCAGTACTTTTTGGTGGACGTAAAAATACACCCCACGAACAATGTGAAAGTATTTGTCGACGGGGACAAAGGGATTTCGATCGGACAATGCGCGGCGTATAACCGGCAGCTATATAAAACGATCGATACAGCAGGCCTCTTCCCTGGCGGGGATTTTTCGCTGGAGTTCTCCTCACCCGGGCTGGATGAGCCCCTGAAGCTCTTCAGGCAATACCGGAAGAACCTGGGCCGGAAGGTGGAAGTCACTTTGAAGGACGGCAGGAGAACCGATGGGGTGTTGAAGGAGGCGACTGAGACCGGCATCGCAGTGGAAGAGACCAGGGGTAAAAACAAAAAAAAGGAAATCATTCAGCATCATATCCCTTTGGAAGAAATTAAATCAACAAAAATTCAAATAGTATTTTAAAAGCTCCTGTTCCAGGGAAACAGGAATCAAAATTGAAGTTTATGGCCAGTATAAATCTAATCGACGCTTTTCAGGACTTTAAAGAAGCCGAAAACATAGACAGGCCTACAATGATGAAGGTCGTTGAAGACGTTTTTAAAACACTGCTCCGAAAAAAGTACGGGAGCGACGAAAACTTCGACGTGATCGTAAACGCCGAAAAAGGGGATCTCGAGATCGTCCGGCGGCGGGAGATCGTGGAAGACGGCACCGTGGAAGATCCCCTGGCCCAGGTGGCTTATAGCGAAGCGACCCGGATAGAGCCCGACTTTGAAGTGGGCGAGGAGTTGTATGAAGAGGTGAACATCATGGATTTTGGACGCCGGGCTATCCTGGCTGCCAAACAAACGCTGGCCAGCCGTATCAGCGACCTTAAAAAGAATGTACTGGTTAAAAAATATGGAGAACGGGAAGGTGAGATCATCAGCGCCGAAGTGTACCAGGTCTGGAAAAAAGAGATCCTGCTGCTGGACGAAGAAGGCAGCGAGCTGATCCTCCCGAAATCGGAGCAGATCCCGCAGGACTACTTTAAAAAAGGAGAAACCATACGCGCGGTGGTGAAGAAGGTCGAGTTGAAAAACAATTCACCCGTTATCATCCTGTCGCGCACTTCTCCCACTTTCCTGGCAAAACTGCTGGAAATAGAAGTGCCGGAGATATTTGACGGTTTGATCGTGATAAAAAAGATCGTCCGGGAACCCGGCGAAAGAGCCAAAGTGGCGGTGGAATCTTACGATGACAGGATCGATCCGGTGGGCGCCTGCGTGGGGATGAAAGGAAGCCGTATCCATGGAATCGTGCGGGAACTGAAGAATGAAAATATCGACGTGATCAACTGGACAAACAATATCCAGTTGCTGATCCAGCGCTCCCTCACTCCGTCCCGGATCACCAGCATGGAGCTCGACAATGAAAGAAAACATGCAAATGTCTACTTAAAACCCGACCAGGTATCCCTTGCAATTGGGAAAAAAGGCGTAAATATCAAGTTGGCTCAGGAATTGACAGGATACACCATCGATGTGTTCCGCGATTCGGAAGGCGAACCCCAGGAGTTTGATATCGATCTGGAAGAATTCAGCGACGAGATCGATCTGTGGATCATAGATGAACTGAAAAGGATCGGATGCGATACCGGAAGAAGCGTGCTGGCCCTCACTCCTGAAGAATTGGAAAGAAGAACCGACCTTGAGATTCAGACTATCGAGGACGTCAGAAAAATATTACAGGCTGAGTTCGAAAGCGAATGATCGTTTTTTAGACGGAATGATGAGCAGGGCAGGGTGGAGAAGCGTGATAAAGTGCAATAAGATGGCAGGAACTGCAATAAATTAAGCGATCAGACAGCGAACGATCAAAAAAATTGTCTTAAAATAACGAATGGCAGAAACTACAACACCAAGATTGATGGCCGCCGCCAAGGAATTCAACGTAGGGAAAGATACGTTGGTGGATTTTCTGTTGGCCCGGGGGTTTAGCAAGGATGACCTGAAGCCGACTTCCCGGCTCACGGAAGAGATGTATCGTTCGCTGCAGCAGGAATTTCAGAGCGATAAAGTGGCCAAGCTGAAAAGCGACCAGATCGATCTTCCGAAAGGCACTGTGGAAACGAGGAAAAGGAAGGAAGACGAGGCTATATTGTTTAAGAAGGAATCGAAAAAGGCGGCTGAGGAAGAGCCCGAAGTCAAGCCCGCAAAGAGTTCCAGGGCCGAGCCGAAAGAAGAGGCCCCGGAGATTCCGGAAGTGGTGGCCCCAGCCGAGGCTGAGCCCGTAGCCGCTCCGGAGATCGCCCCTCCTGAGCCGGCCGAAGAGCCTGTAGTAGCAGAGGTGAAACCCGAAATTGAAGAAAAGCCGGTTCAGGAGCCTGCCGCCGAAGCGGAAGAAGAACTCCCTGAAACAGCACACCTAAAAATAGATGCACCTGATATAGAAGCACCGGTGGTAATAGATAAGATTGACCTTTCGACTATAGATTCTTCTACCCGTCCCAAAAAGAGTGTCAAAAAGAAACCGGCCGCCCCGGAACCGAAAACCAGTCAGGCAGCCAAAGTGCAACCCGAGCCGGATAAAGCGGTACAGCCGGTCGCGAAGGCGGAGACCCAACCGGAACCCCAAACTCCGGAACCGACCCCAACCCCGGGAGCTGAAGTAACTGAAGCCGGGCAGCCCGAAGCTGCGCCGGTGATCACGAATATCCGGGCCGAAAAACTGGAGGGTCCGAAGATAGTGGGTAAGATTGAACTGCCCGCCCAGGGCGAACACCGGCCTTCGGGAGACGAAAAGCGGCAGCGGAAACGTATCCCGATACAGCGGAAAGATGCTCCTGTACAGCGTACCGAGCTCTTCAAACGCCGGGAAGGCGGAGATCAGCATCGGGGTGGCGGTGGCCAGACAGGAGGCGGAGGAAACTTCCGGAGAGATTTCCGCCCGGCGCCCGGCAGGCCGCAACGCTCGCCCTTCGTACCCAGGGAACAGAAAGAGATCGACAAAAAAGAAATACAGGATAAGATCCGGGAAACTCAGGCGAAACTGACAGGCGGAAGCGGCAGAGGCAGAAGCACAAAAGCCAAACACCGACGCGCCAAGCGGGATGAAATGGCCGAGCATGCCGGCGGGGATGAACTGCAGGATAACAAGCTGCAACTGACCGAATTCATCAGCGTAAGCGAACTGGCTAACCTGATGGATGTGAGTTATGCAGAAGTGATCGGAAAATGTATGGGGCTGGGCCTGATGGTGTCTATCAACCAGCGCCTGGATGCAGAAGTGATCGAGCTGGTGGCCGGCGAGTTCGGCTACGACGTGGAATTCATCGACATGGAGACCCAACTGGAGATGGAGGAAATGGAAGAGGAAGACAATGAAGAGGATCTTCGTCCGAGAGCGCCCATCGTCACTATCATGGGGCACGTGGACCACGGTAAGACTTCGCTGCTCGATTATATCCGGAGCGCCACAGTGGTAGCCGGGGAAGCCGGTGGCATCACCCAGCACATCGGCGCCTATGAAGTGACCCTGCCCAATGAAAAACACATCACCTTCCTGGATACACCCGGTCACGAAGCATTTACGGC